>CAZGSB010000013.1:0-54443 GCA_964528275.1 uncultured Anaerolinea sp.
ATACCGGGCACAGTACCAACCTGAGGAGAAACTCTTCCCGTGGTCGCCGCGGCGGTTGGAATATCTGCTCGAAGACATCAGCAACGAGGCGGGTCTCACCAAACATCTCTCCTTCGACATGTGCCGCTGGACGTGCGCCCTCAACGACTACCGCGCCGGTGAAGACCCCGATAAGATCCGCCAGAAACTCGGCGTGTCGAAGATTCAATGGCGGGAGTTATTCATCAAGTTGAAGAAATTGGCGGGAAGTAAAGTGTAGAAGTGTCATCGCATGGCAATCCCGCAAGGGGATGGTATCTCAACGCATCTTCCAACAATTGTTAGATAGTTACTTGAGATTGCCACGACCCGCTTCGCGGGTCTCGCAATGACACAAAAAGCGGTGGTCTCGACTGCTTGCGTCTCGACCACCGTTTGCTTTTAACTGCGCGTCAACGAAAAATACAACGCCTGCCGCGTGGACTCGGTCAACCGGAATGGATGCGCCGGGCGGTAGCCGGGCACCCACACGACGCGCTCACCCATACACAAGAGGGGCCAGCGGTCTCGCGCGCGCTGGGGTAATTTCACATTGATGAAGAAATCGGACAGTTTCGTTTCGTGACCGTCCATGCCGAGCGGCTCGAAGCGGTCGCCGTCGTGCCGCGCGCGGATCTCCAACCCATTCGAAATCTCCCGCGCATCCAGCCATACCTGGAACGGATCGTCGTTCGAGCGCGCCTGCTCCATCGCAAGCGAGGCAATGTTCCAGCGTTCGCAACTGAACTTCCAACCGCCAGCCAGTTCCACATGATCGGGAATCATCAACGGGATTGCCGTTGATGATTCGGAAAGTTGGGGCCAGCGCTCGATGGGCAGGGTGATATTGCCCGCCACCACGTAGACCAGCGCCCCCTCGCGCAGGAGATGCAAGCCGCGGGTCAGGTCCATGCGCGTGGGACGGGAGGGGTCCACGAGGAAATCAGCGGCGCGTTCGAGGGCGGCATAAGTGATGTCGGGGTTGCCGGGGTGGAGGCGCTCCATCGCGCGGCGAATCAGGTTCCGTTGGAGTCCGAGGCGTTGGCTGGTCAGCGCAGAGGCGTCGAAGGCGACATAGTCCGCGGTCTCCTGCGCAACGACATCCTTCCACGCATCGGCGATGATCTGTGAAATGATCTCGTGGTCGCCCGCCAGCGATTTGGAGGTGCGCCAGATCGTTTCGCGGAAGCGCGGGTTGTACGATTCAAGGGCGGGGATGAGCAGGTGACGCAGGCGGTTGCGGAAAAAATCGGGCGAGGCGTTGCTGGGGTCGTGGCGCGGGCGGAATCCGTTCGCGGCGCAATACACTTCGGTTTCTTCGCGCCAGACATCGAGCAGGGGCCGCACAACGGGAATCCCGGCATCGAACATGTGAATGATGGTGCTGTGGGTCATGCCTTTGAGCCCAGCCAGCCCCGCGCCGCGCACGAAATGCATGAGCACGGTTTCCACCTGGTCGTCTGCTGTGTGACCGACCGCCACGGCTTGCGCACCGAAGCGCCGAGCCTGCGCCATGAGGAAGCGATAGCGCAACATGCGGGAGGCTTCTTCGATGGATAGTTTCTCGGCTTCGGCGAAGGCGCGCACATCGCCGTTTTCGATCACCCAGCGCAGGTTGAGCCGCCCCGCCGCCTGTTCGACGGTATTCGCGTCGGCATCGGAATCGGGTCGCAGTTTGTGATTGAAGTGCGCGACAATGACTTTATATCCGCCCCGCCGCAGGACGTCCATTAAACACAGGCTGTCGGGTCCGCCGGAGACGCCCGCGATGACGGGTTTTTCTTTATTCAGTCCGCATTGTTCGCGGAGGGTGGTTGCGAGGTGTTCGAGCATGGGTTTTCACGATGTCATTGCGAGCCGCGAAGCGGCGTGGCAATCCCGCAAGGGGATGATATCTCAAGTTACCATCCAACAATTGTTTGAAGGTGAGACGAGATTGCTTCGGGCGCTGAAGCGCCCTCGCAATGACACATCAAAGTTGATACAACTCCACCAGCACCCCCGCCGTGCTCTCGGGGTGGATGAACGCGTATTTTTTTCCGTCCGCCGCGGTGCGCGGTTCTTCGTTGATCAGGCGTACGCCTTTCGATTTGAGTTGCATCAGCATCGCGTCGATGTCGTCCACTTCGAGGCAGAGATGGTGCATGCCGGGTCCGCGTTTGGCGAGGTATTTCGCAACGCCCGAATCGTCCGAGGTGGGCTGGACCAGTTCCACGTCCGAGCCGTGAAGCGGGAGGAATGCCACTTTCGATTTCTCGGCAGGCACGTCGCGCATTTCGTGCAACTCCATGCCCAGCGCGTCACGCCAGAACGACAGGGCTTTGTCCATGTCGTCCACTACGACAGCGATGTGGTTGATCTGTTTGACGTAAGGCATGTTTTCTCCAGTAGAGGTGACAGTCATTTTGAAAATGACTGTCACCTGTATGTCGGATTATATCCGCTTGCCAGAGAATCCGAGAGCGATTAAGATAGAGACATGCCTGCCCTGCCTTTCAACGTGCGGCGCGTGGCGATGACGATCGGGATCATCGCGCTCGTGTTCATCGTACTCGAGTTCAACCGCCGCCTCGAGGAACTTAACCTGCTCGACAAGCAGTATGAACTCGTGCAACAACAGGCAACACACGCCTTGCAAACACAAGTTGCCTTGCAAACCAAAGTGGCATTTGCCTCCTCCGATGGAGCCGTGGAGGAATGGGCGCGCACCGACGGTCATCAGATCCAGGAGGGAGACCTGCCGGTGGTGCCGATCGGCCAGCCCGGCGCGGCGCCCATCGAACTTGTCACCCCCGTCCCCACGGCGACCCCCATGACGAACCCGCAAACCTGGTGGGACCTGTTCTTCGGTGAACACTGATCCGTTCTGGACGACAAACCGACTCGCGCTCTTCCCCGAGTCGACTCGCGTGCGCGACGATTCCCTATTCATCGCCGGACATTCCCTCGCCTCCCTCGCCGACCGACACCTGACTCCGCTTTACGTATATGATCGCACCAGCCTCGACCTCGCCGTCGCGGAATATACATCCGCGTTGCGCGCGCACTATCCGGGCGAGTCGCGCATCACCTACGCGGGGAAAGCCTTCCTGTGCAAAGCCATCTCCGCTTGGTCTCAAACTCATAACCTCATGGTGGATTGCACCGGCGAAGGCGAGATCGGGATCGCCATCGCCGGTGGTGTGCCGCGTGAAAAGATTCTCGTGCATGGGGTGAATAAATCAATGGCGGACATAAAATCCGCATTCCTGCACGCCGGCACGATCGTCGTTGATAATTTGACGGAACTCAACACCATCCGTGTCACTCTGAGCGAAGCGAAGAGTCTCCTCCACGATGAGGGAGATTCTTCGGTCACTACGCTCCCTCAGAATGACACACAAATTTGGTTGCGTTTACTCCCCGGCGTTTCCGTATCCACCCACCACACCCACACGCAGACCGGTCAACACGACAGCAAATTTGGAATGACGCGCGAAGAAATCCTGCAAGCGGGGAAATTTTGTAGAGAAAACAACCTCCCGCTCACCGGCATCCACTTTCACCAAGGCTCGAACTTCCGCGACCCGGAGCCGCTCCTCCCCGCCATTGACCTCGCCCTCGACCTCGCCGAAGAGATCGGCTTCCGCGGCGAGTGGCATTTTTGTCCCGGCGGCGGCTGGGGCGTGGCGTATCACGAGGATGAACTACCCAACCCGTCCATCGAAAATTATGTGCGCGGAATCGCAGAGGCAGTAGTCGAAGGTTGCAGATCACGCAGACTCGACCTGCCGGTGTTGCACCTCGAACCCGGGCGTAGTCTCGTGGCGCGGGCGGGAGTAGCGATCTACCGCGTAGGCGCGATCAAACAGCGCGGCGATAAGATTTGGATCCTCACCGATGGCGGCATGGCGGACAATCCGCGCTTTGCGTTGTATGGGGCGAGGTATTCCTGTTTACCTGTGACGAGACTCAACCGGGGGGTTAATGCGAGAGTTTCGATCGCGGGTCCGTATTGCGAATCAGGCGATGTGGTCATCGAAGACCTGCCGATGCCGGAAATGAACGAGGGCGAGTTGATTGCCATCCCCGTATCCGGGGCGTATCACTTAAGCATGTCGTCCAATTACAACGGCGCGCGCCGCCCCGAGGTGTTGATGCTGGAAGAGGGAAAAGCAACGGTGATGATGCGGCGCGAAACAACAGGGGATTTGATCGAAAGAGATTCGTAATTCCCGGTTCAACTTTCTGATCGCCTCACGCAACACGCAGTACCTCTCCTCAAGCCCCATTACCCAAAAATAGATATTCAGTACTTCATGAAAGGGTTTCGTAGTGGCGACTTCAGTCGCTTTTTTTGCCGAACGACTAAAGTCGTTACTACGCTTTCGTGATCTTCTGGCATTGCCGTTTCATTGCTTAACGTTTATGTTATCTGACAGAAATGTCATCTCGACGCGGCGGGGGAATCCATATAATAAAAATATCGAACCGACAACCAAGGAAAATCTCATGCTCGAATTTGAAGACGGCGATTTTGGAGAGACCCCAAACACAGGAAACGCGGTGGACACCGGCGTCCGCTCCTGCCCGCATTGCGCCAAGCCCGTCGACGCGCAAGCCGCAACCTGCCCGCATTGTGAACAACCGCTGGAGGAAACCATCGAGGTGGATCTCAACCGGGCGATCCCCAACCGCCCGCTCCGCCGGCTGTTGCATCCGCGCAATGTGTTGATGGTGCTGGTGACTGTCGCGTTCGCCCTCGGCGCGTATGGGATGCTCATCGTCCGGCAACTTTCCAGCGGATACTACATCGCCTCGGGCGACCGCGTCCTTGCCGAAGGGGATGCCGCCTCCGCCGTGGACTTTTACCGCCAGGCTGTGCAGGTCGATGCGCAAGACGCCGAGGCGTACGAAAAACTCGCCTGGGCGGAGTATCAGCTTGCCCGTGATGTCGAAGCGCTGGCGGATTTCGAATCCGCTCTCCGCTTGGACTCTGACCGGACCTCGAGTCTGTTCGGCGCCGGGCTTGCCGCATATCAACTCCGCAAGTATGAGGTCGCGGTCGAACACTTGAGCCGCGCCGTCACGCTTTCACCTGAACACGCCGACGCCTATCAATATTTGGGACTCGCTGAATACCGCCTCGGCGATTTGGATCCCGCCTATGAGCACCTTACCGAAGCATGGGTGTACGACCCGAACGACGGCACCACCCTTTTCTATTTGGGGAGACTCCTCGCTGTGCGAGGCAAACCGCAAGTGGCAGTTGAACGGTTCAACGAAGCGGAACGATCGGGCTTCGACCTTGGTTCTGTTGAGTTTGCGCGCGGGCTGGCATGGATGCAGGCTGGGGAGTACGAACAGGCGCGCAATGATCTTCAAAAGGCAGAAAACGCTTACCCATCCCGCGTGGAGGTGAAGTTGTCGCTGGCGCGCGCGTTGTACCTGCTGGAAGAGTATGACTCAGCCCGCGACCTTCTGACTTCGGTGCAAACGTCACTGCCATCGAACTTTCAGCAGGAATACCTCGCCTTATCCGGCTGGGTTTCGCTCCGACAGGGTCAGTTCGAAGCGGCGCGCTATGATTTCAACTTATGGGTCGGCATCAGCCCCAACAACGTGGACGCGTTGAATGCGCTGGGCTGGGCGACCTATTATGCCGGTGAATGCCAGATGGCTGGCAATGTCTTTGAACAGGCAGTGGCGGCGATGAAAGACGAATGGGTGCAAACCCATGATTTGCTCAATTTGCCGGACGAGACGCCGCTGACCGGGCTGGCTCTGGGTTGCCAGTAGATAGATCGGAGGTATCGTATGCACAAGACAGGTTTTGTTCGTCTCCCGCCTCAGCAAGACGCGCGCGGGCAGGGGTTGGTCGAATATGCGATCTTACTTGGATTCATTGCCGTCATTGCGATCGCGGGGTTGGAATTGGCAGGCGGGTCGGTCAAACAAGGTTTCATCAACGTGTGCGCCGAGTTGGGCAACTCGGATTGCGAGGCGGCGAAGAGCCAGCCTGCGACCGTGGCGGCGCAAGCGGCTGTCGCCACGTCTACGGCGGTTGGGTCGCCCACCCCGCCGCCGACCGTCACTCCCACCGCCGTTTTAGTCAACCCGGAACCCACCCGTCCGCCAGTAGTTGTGGTTTTTCAGCCCACGGCGACTCCGACACAGGTTGTAGAAAAGGTCACGATGAGGATCAAGGTGGTGATCAACAAAAAGGGAGATAAAAAACAGGAAACCAAAGACGATGTGCGCGTGGTGGTTTACGACGAGCAGGGAAGGTTCGTCGCGCAAGGCAGGACGGACGACAAGGGTGACGTGTCTTTCTCGGTGACGGCTGGCACGTATACAGTCGCCACGTACTACGAAGATGTTTGGGTAAGGCATGGTCCCATTGCCGTGAAGAACTCAAGCGTGAATGTGCTTCACGTTACCGAACCCGACTGATTCCCATAATTTACAACGTACGATAACGCCGACCTGTTTTGAACGGGTCGGCGTTTTGTTGAGGCGACGGGTCTATCCTTTGCAACACTCGGGGGTAAATATTTATGGCTCTACCGTTCTTAACCAGAAACTGTAAAACCTTTGCCACGGATTACACGAATTCGCACGGATGGTTTTTAAAAATCGGTGAAAATCAGTGAAACTTGTACTGACGGTTCGTCTTTCGCTCACCGTGTCGAAGTATCCGCGGCTAAAACTTGCGAGGTTCATTCATCTCGTCTGAAACGGGGGACCCACATTTATGTTATAACCTTCGAGATCATGGACGATACAATGGTTCCACTCTCCCGCCTCACAGACGATCAGGTTCGGGATTTGGCAAGGCTTCATCAACGCACAATGCATTCATTGTTGACCGACCTCGGTTTGCCGTTCCTCGAGCGTTACTACCGTCTCGCCCGCGCGGATTCGTCAGTGGTCGGCGTGTGCGCGTTGGGCGCAGGCGGGAATCCCATGGGGTGGGCGGTGGGGTCGCCACAGCCGGGTCAGCTGAACGGGCGGTTGACCGAGGCGAAGAGGTGGTTCATCGTCCAAATGTTGCGCGTCCTGTTCACGAATCCAAAAGCGGTCTGGCAGGCGTCGATCTCATCTAGATCAGCATCTGTCCCGATGAAAGATGGCGCCGTTGAATTGACATACATCGGCGTGGACAAATCCGCGCGCAAACAGGGGTTGGGGCGCGAGTTGTTGAACGCATTCATCGAAGCCGCTCGGGAGAAAAAATTTACATCCGTCGAGTTGAGCGTGGAAGCCGACAACGCCGCCGCGATTGCAATGTATACTAGGGCTGGTTTTAGAATTGCGCGCTCGTTCAAGGAAGGCGCATTCGACCGTCACCGCATGGAATTGATTCTCCAATGACCTGGCTGCGTAAAATCGAAACCTTCGCATCGCCGCGCAATGCGCCGTGGCTGTTTCTGGCTGTCGCGTTCCTTGCGTACGGCTTGTTATTCTGGCGTCACGGTTTTTACTGGGACGACCTGCCGATGACGTGGATCCGCTACGAACTGGGGCGCGAGGCAATGGCGAAATATTTTTCCACAGCGCGCCCGGTCTGGGCGGTGTTGTACCAGGCAACGACGACCTTCCTGCCGCCCGTCCCTGCCGCGTGGCAGATTTTCTCGATCCTTTGCCGCTGGCTCAGCGCGGTACTGTTCTGGAAATTGATCCTCGCGTTGTGGAGCGACCGCAAGACGATGGCATTGCTCGCGGGGTTGTTGTTTTTGTTGTACCCCGGCTTCAACCTGCAATTCGCTTCGTTTCTCACGACTCATTTTTGGATCGTGTTGTGTTTCTTCCTGCTCTCGTTTTTGTGGATGTTGAAAGCGATCAACACTCCAGCGCGGTATTGGTTGTTTACCCTCGGAGCGATGATCCTCTCCGCGCTCAATTTGTGGATGCTCGAATATTTTTACTCGCTCGAATTGGTTCGTGTCCTCGTTCTCTTTTTTGTCTTGCGCAGTTCCACTCAGGGGGAACGGTTTTTGCAAATTGCGTGGCAAACGTTCAAGCAATGGCTCCCCTACCTGCTGGTTTTCATCGCGAATATCTTTTATCGCGTGTTTGTCTTTACGAACGTGGCGTATCAAAATGTGTTCTTTGCCGAGTTGAAGACTGACCCGTTCAACGCCATCTTCAACCTGCTTCAAAATATTCTCGCAGACCTATGGCTGGCAGTTGGGCAGGCATTCGGCACGCTCTTTATTTTTCCGAACCTCGCGGTGGATGGTCCGCTTACGGCGTTGATGTACGCGGCGGTCGTGGTTGCTGTTGGCGTATTGGCTTTCCTTGCTTTCAAAAGCTCCGAAACTCAAACATCCAAACAGCCTGCATACTGGGCGATACTTATCGGCTTTGCCGCGCTGGTCATGAGCGGAGGTCCGTACTGGCTGGCGACGCTCGATATCAGCCTGTCGTTTCCCGCGAGCCGCTTCACGCTATCGTTCATGCTGGGAGCGAGTTTACTCGTCGCGGGGGTCATCGAATTATTTCCAGCGAACATACGCGCGACATTCGCCCTCGTCCTCGTTGCCCTGTCTGCCGGGCGGCAGGTGATGATCGGCGATACGTTCCTCAACGATTGGGATTCGCAAACGAATCTTTTCTGGCAGATGCGCTGGCGCGCGCCCGCGCTCCAACCCGACACGCTCGTCTTGATGAACGAGGAACTTGCGTATTACGCCGACAACTCGATCAGCGCCGGCGTCAATTGGATGTACGAATCCAACCCCAACGCGGACGACATCAACTACGTGCTGTTTTACCCGACAAACCGACTCGGCAAGTCGCTGACCTCGCTCGAACCGAACACGCCGATCCACTACAGTTACATTGCCGGGGATTTCAACGGGAATACTTCGGATACGGTCGCGTTTTACTACTCGCCGCCCTACTGCCTGCGCCTGCTCGACCACGATCTGGACTCGAACAACCGCTTCATTCTGGATGACAGCCTGATGCGCCAGGCGTCGGCATTGTCCAACCCCGAGCGGATTTTGCGCGAGCCGTCCGCGTCCATGCCCGCGTTCTACGGCGCGGAACCTCCGCACGGATGGTGCTACCACTTCCAAAAAGCGGAACTCGCCCGCCAGTTCGGCGATTGGGACGAGGTCAACCGTCTCGCCGACGCCGCGTTCCAACTCGACGAGCATTTCAACAATCCCGTAGAGTTGTTCGTCTTCATCGAAGGGTACGCTCACGCCGGGGATTGGGAGGAAGCGATAAAACTTTCGAGAGAAGCGCGGCAGGTCTCGAAGAGTTACGTTGACCCGTTGCTGTGCAAATTGTGGAAGCGGATAGATCTGCAAACACAAACCAGTCAACAGAAAGACGACACCCTAAATGAAATTCAACAGGTGATCGAGTGTTCAATTCCGTAACGAATATTTCGCCATTCCTCACCCGCACGGAGATAAATCCCCGTGCTATTCGTACAAAGTCCGCTAAAGCGGACTCGGGGCTCCCGAATGGGAGCCGACTTCCAGTCGGCTTTGTAATACTAGCCCGATGGTTCACCGTCGGGCGGGCAGAATCGAAATCCCTTTACCCGAATGGATGCGATACCACCTGCGGTAACCGAATAGACACATGAAACTCTTCCGCCCGTCACTCATTCTTCTCCTCATCACCGTCCTCGCCTACGGACTCTTCCTCCCGCAACTCGGCTTCTACTGGGACGACCTGCCCATTTCGTGGATTCGCTATCAACTCGGACCCGAGGCATTGACGAAATATTTTTCCACGAACCGCCCGATCTGGGGAATGTTGTATCAACTCACCACGAGCGTCATCCCGCACGAGCCGCTCTTCTGGCAACTCTTCGCGTTGTTCTGGCGCTGGCTCGGCGCGGTGACGGTCTTCGCCATGGCGCAAAAATTATGGAAGGATAAACCGCGCCTTGCATTCAGCGCGGCGGCGTTATTCGTTGTCTATCCGGGGTTCAACCAGCACTGGGCATCGTTTTTGTACAGCCACTTCTACATCGTCCTATTCTTCTTTTTATATTCATATTACTGCATGTTGCGCGCCTTCGAGGAGCCGAAACGATTCTTGCGTTGGACCCTGCTCGGTGTGACCTTCTCCGCGCTCAACTTGTGGATGACGGAATATTTCTACGTGCTGGAACTGATGCGGGTGGGGTTCGTCCTTGCCGCCCTGCGAACGGAGTTGTACACCTTCCGCGAGCGTATCGTCAAAACCGTCAAACTCTGGGCTCCCTACCTCGTGGTCTTTGTGCTCGCCGTCCTCTCGCGCCTGTTCATCTTCAACAATCAAATTTATGGGTTTGGTCTTGCCGACCGCCTCGCCTCCGCGCCGCAGGAAACGGTTCTCAACCTGGTCCGAACCGTACGACAAAGCCTCGACCTCGTCCTCCGCGAGGCGTGGGCGCAGGCGTTTCGACTCCCCGACCCAATCTCCCTTGGTTCGGATATCAACCTGTACTATCTCGTCCTCGGCGGCGTTGCCCTGCTTGCGCTCGCCGGCTTATTCCTGCTCCCCAAAGACCGGGCGTTCGTGGATGTCAGCCGGCTTGAAGATGTGCTGTCATCGATGAAGAAAGATGAAACGGACGCGCCGACAAAATCAGAACCGGGATGGCGGGTATTATTTCGCAACTTTATTGGGCGTGGCAATGATTCGCTGTGGGCAATCGCGCTGGGGATATTCGCCCTGCTCCTCGCGGGCGGTCCGTTCTATTTGATCGAGTTCACCCCGTCGCTGGCGTGGCCCGCCAGTCGCTTCACACTGCCGTTCATGCTGGGCGTCGCGTTTTTCTTCGCGGGCATCGTGAATTTGATTCCGTGGCAAATTGTGAGGGCTGTCATCCTCCTCGCGCTCGTCGGCTTCGCGGCAGGCAGGCAATTCCTGTGGTCGAACGAATACAAGCAGGATTGGCAAACCCAAAAAGAATTATTCTGGCAACTCTCTTGGCGCGCGCCGGGCATCGCGCCCGATACCGCCCTGCTCATGAACGAAGGCGCGTTGAAGTTTTACGCGGATAATTCCCTCAGCCCCGTCGTCAACTGGATCTACGCGCCGGACCAGCTCGGCGGGCACATCAACTACGTGTTGTTGTATCCCACCACGCGCCTGCGAAGCGACGCGCTCCCCAAACTCGAACCCGACCTGCCCATCTTCACCGACTACATCGCCGGCACGTTCAACGGGAATACTTCGCGGGTGCTGGCGATCTACTTCCAGCCGCCGGGTTGTTTGCGGATTCTCGACCCCGACGTGGACCGCGTCAACCGGACGATCCCCGAACAATCGTTGATGCGCTTCGCTTCGCATCTCACCAACTTGGAGTTGGTCCTCCCTGAGCCATCGTCACGCCTTCCCCGCATTTACCATCCCGAACCTGCGCATGGCTGGTGCTATTTCTTCGAGACCGCCGAATTGGCGCGGCAGTTCGGGCAGTGGGATGAAGTCGTTGCGCTGGCGAACACAGCCTTGGATGCGAATCTCCAGCCCGGCGATCCCGCGGAATATTTCGTGTTTATCGAAGGGTTTGCTCATGCAGGCGAGTGGGATCGCGCGGTGGAAATGTCGCAACAATCGTTCGATGAATCGAATGGAGAATTAGCCGCTCCGTTGTGCAGGCTGTGGGAACGCATCCAAGCCGAAACAGATGGAAGTGGGGGGCGAAGCGATGCGGTCGATCTCATCCACATGCGATTCAAATGTACCCCATGAGATATGAGAATCATCCTTGATAAAGCCATTGTTTGGCTCTACAATAGACTGTGAAGGTTGCCTTTGTTATCAATTGAATAGATGACTTTGAAAGGAGGTTGCTGAATCAATCCCGATTTGCCTAACGTTATTTTCCGATTCGACACTATCCAAAGGAGTAGAGAAATGCGTAAGTCACTTTTGCAGGTTTTCGGTTTGTTAATTGTCCTTTCATTGGTCTTGGCGGCATGTGCGCCCGCCGTGGAAGAAGTTGGCGGGTTTCAGATCCCAGCCATTGAAGAGGGCAAGTTCAATGTGGCGATGGTCCTGATCGGACCGCATGACGATGGCGGCTGGTCGCAGGCGCATTATGAGGGTCTTCTGTACATCGAAGAAAATGTGCCTAATACCCATGTAGCCTACATTGAAAACGTTCCCGAGGGCGCCGACTCGGAACAGGTTTTCCGCGCGCTGGCTCGCAAAGGCTTCGACCTGGTCTTCGGCACATCGTTCGGTTACATGGACCCGATGGAGGTTGTGGCGGGCGAGTTCCCGGACTCGACGTTCATCCACCTCACCGGTATCAAGTCCAATTTCACGAACTTTGGCAACCTGATGGGCGCGATGGAAAATATGAAATTCCTGGCTGGCATGCTGGCGGGTGCGCGCGCCAAGCAGGATGGCGAGACCAAACTCGGTTACATGGCGACCTTCCCGATCCCGGAGGAAATCCGCCTGGGTAACGCGATCGCCTTGGGCATGCGCAAGACCTGCCCGGAATGCACGCTCGATGTGCGTTGGATCAACACCTGGCATGACCCGATCATCGAAAAGGAAGCCGCCGCTTCATTATTCGACGGCGGTGCGTACGTGGTCTTCACCGGCGCGGATACCCCCGCGGTTGCCGATGTGGCGCAGGAAAAGGGCAAATACGGCGTGACCTACGATTGGTACGGTTCATGCAAAGTGGATGCCTGTCTCACCGCCCCGTACTGGCTGTGGGGGACGGAGTATGCCCGTATCACTGAAGGCATCATCGCCGGTACCTATGAGCCCGGATATGATTACTTCGATGCGGATACCGGCGCCCTGGGCTTGTACGGCTTCATGGAAGGCGAATCGTTGACCCCGGGTCTTGCGAGCCTCGACCCCGCAGTGATTCAGGAAGTCCGCGATATCCTCGCCCAGATGCAGGCTGGCGAATTCACCCGCTTCGATGTGTTCACCGGACCCATCAACGACAACAAGGGCAATGAGGTGTTGCCTGCGGGTCAGAGCCTCGAACAGGTGGACCTCGACGCGTTCCCTGAGTTCGGCTTGCCGTGCAGTATCGATGTGTGCATGAAGTGGTGGGCTGAAGGCATCACCGCTGAATTGCCGGAGTAAATGGAATTTG
Organism: uncultured Anaerolinea sp.; assembly: GCA_964528275.1. Taxonomy (GTDB): domain Bacteria; phylum Chloroflexota; class Anaerolineae; order Anaerolineales; family Villigracilaceae; genus Defluviilinea. The sequence continues at coordinate 13,079 of CAZGSB010000013.1, forward strand.
ACGCTCGGGGCAGGACTCTTCGTGGTTCTGCCCCGTTTTTAGTTCAACACGCAGGTGACGCCCCATGACCGACTCAACACCCTCTACTCTGATCGTGGAAATGAAAGGCATCGTCAAACGCTTTCCCGGCGTGCTTGCCAATGACCATGTCGATTTCGAGTTACGCGCGGGGGAGATCCATGCCCTGCTGGGGGAAAACGGAGCCGGCAAAAGCACGCTGATGAACGTGCTGGCGGGTCTGTACAAGCAGGATGCAGGCTATATCAACGTGAAGGGGAAAACGCTGGAGTTCGCATCGCCGCGCGACGCCATCAAGGCGGGCATCGGCATGGTGCACCAGCATTTCATGCTCGTCCCTTCGCAGACGGTGACCGAAAATATTTTGCTCGGTCTCGACCAGCCGCGTTTCCTCATGCGGTTGACTGAATACGATAAAAAGATCGCCGACCTCGGCGACCAATACGGACTCAAAGTTGACCCGCGCGCGAAGATCTGGCAACTCTCGGTGGGAGAACAACAGCGCGTGGAATTATTGAAAATGCTTTATCGCGGCGCGGATGTGCTGATCATGGACGAGCCGACAGCCGTCCTGGCGCCGACGGAGATCGACGGCTTATTCGATACCCTGCGTTCGATGGTGGCGCAGGGGAAGTCGGTTATTTTTATCAGCCATAAATTGCAAGAGGTGACAGCCATCGCCGACCGCGTGAGCGTGTTGCGGCGCGGGGTTGCCACCGCGTCGGGCGTGCCTGCCAGGGGGGTGAGCAAACAGGAACTCGCCAGCATGATGGTGGGGCGCGATGTGGTGCTCCTGGTGGATAAGAAACCCAAACAGGCGGGGAAGGTCATCCTCGACGTGAAGGATGTGCATGCCGAGAACGACAAGGGGTTGCCAGCCCTGCGTGGGCTTTCGTTGCACGTCCGTGCGGGCGAGATCGTCGGCATTGCCGGCGTGGCTGGCAACGGGCAGATCGAACTTTCGCAGGTGATCGCGGGGCTTCGGACCTGCAAGCAGGGTGAGGTGACCCTGAACGGCGACACCGTGAGCAACCGCGATACGTTGTACGGCATCCAGCATGGCATGTCGTATGTGCCGGAGGACCGCACGCATGTGGGTAGCTCGCCCAATTTGAGCGTGACCGACAACGTGATCATGAAGAATTATCGCAAACCGCCGATCTCGAAGGGTTCGATGATCGACATGACCGCGGCGACGAAATTTGCGCAGCAACTCAAAGAGGCGTACGACATCATCGTACCCAAGGTCGAAACACCGGTACGCCTGCTCTCCGGCGGGAATTTACAACGCGTGATCCTGGCGCGTGAGATTTCGGGTCACCCCAACTTTATGGTGGCGGTGCAACCCACGCGCGGGCTGGATGTGGGCGCCATCGAGGGAGTCCACCGCTTGTTGCTCACCCAGCGCGAAGCGGACGCGGCGGTCCTGCTGATCTCAGAGGAGTTGGAAGAATTGCTGGCGTTAAGCGACCGCGTCTACGTGGTGTACGAGGGGAAGATCATGGGCGAGGTACAGGTCGGCGGCGGCGAACCAGACGAACGGTTGATCGAGGCGATTGGCTTGATGATGACCGGCACACGGCAGGACCAAATCCAGAACGAGGGAGCGGCAACCCATGGCTGAATCCATGATGAAAAAAAGAAGCGGCGCGTGGCGGATCAAACTCGAGCCGCGACTCGACGAGCCCACCGTCCGGCAATCGTTGTTGATCACGCTGGGCGCGGTGGTCGTGGCGTTGGCGCTGGGCGGCATCGTCATCGCCGTCGTCGGAGGCAACCCGTTCCTTTCCTACTTTTATATTGCGCGCGCCTCGTTCGGCAATGTCGGCGTGCTGTCGGATACGATCGTGAAGGCGACACCAATCATCCTGACCGCGCTGGCGTGCACGATCGCCTTCCGCATGAAGTTGTGGAACATCGGCGCGGAGGGACAGTTCATCATGGGCGCGTGGGGCGCGAGCGCGATCGTGCTTGCGCCGGTGCTGGCGCCCGAAACACCGCGCTGGATCTTTATCCCGGTCATGGCGCTGGCGGGGCTTGCCTTCGGTGGGTTGTGGGGATTCATCCCCGGCTATCTCAAGGCAAAGTTCAATGTGAACGAGATCATCAGTTCGTTGATGTTGAATTACATCGCCGTCTCGTGGGTGAACTTTTGGATCTTCGGCGTGTGGAGCGAGGGCGGGTTTCAGATGAGCCCGAAATTTCCCGAAGCCGCGTCTCTGCCGCGCCTGTCGGACTACGCGTCGAGCGTTCCCATCCTGCGCGGGTTGACCACGCACGCAGGCTTGATCTTCGGCGTCATTGCGGCGATCGTCCTGTGGTTCATCGTGTATCGCAGTCGCTGGGGATATGAAATCCGCTTGATCGGCGATAACCCGCACGCGGCTCAGTATGCCGGGGTGAGTATCGTAAAAAACACGATCCTCGTCATGGTGCTTTCCGGCGCGCTGGCGGGGCTGGGCGGCATGAGCGAAGTGGCGGGGGTGGTGCGCCGTTTGCAGACCTCCCCCCTCAACGCGGGCTATGGCTTCACGGGGATCATCGTGGCGTGGCTGGCAAAGTTGAACCCGCTGGCGATCATCCTGGTATCAATCTTATTTGGCGCGTTGATTTTGGCGGGGCGCGAGATTCAACCCTCGGGCATCCCAAAGATGATTCAGGGGATCATCCTCGTCTGTCTCATTGCGAGCGACTACCTCCTGCGGTATCGCGTGCGCTTTGCACGGGAAGAGGTGGAATAGCCATGGACCCCATCATTATTCTTCAAGCGGGTGTGGCAACAGGGACCGTACTGCTCTTCGCCACCATAGGCGAGGTGCTGGCAGAACGCTCGGGCGTGTTGAACCTCGGCGTGGAGGGCATGATGTTGATCGGCGCGATGACCGCTTTCAGCGTGACCATCTCCACCGGCAACCCGTGGATCGGCGTGCTCGCCGCGATGATCGTGGCAGGCTTGCTCAGCCAGATCCATGCCTTTATCGTCATCACCCTGCAAGCCGATCAGGTCGTCAGTGGTTTGGCACTTACGCTGGTCGGCGCTGGCATCAGCCTTGTGCTGGGTGAGGGCTTGAGCAAAGCCGGCACGGTTTCGCTCCTGCCGAATTTTTCGATCCCCGTGCTTTCCCTGATCCCGATCATTGGACCGATCTTTTTCACAAATCAAAGCGTGCTCGTGTATGTCGGGTTTTTGCTCACACCGTTGGCATGGTATTACATCAACCACACGCGCCCGGGCTTGCACTTGCGCGCGGTGGGTGAATACCCCTCCGCGGCAGATGCGCTGGGTATCAACGTGTTCCGCCTGCGGTATGCCTATGTTTTCGTCGGCGGCATGCTGGCGGGGCTGGGCGGCGCGACGATCAGCCTTGCCGTTGCGCCCGGCTGGTTTAGTGAACTCACCACCGGCGGGCAGGGATGGATCGCGGTCGGACTCGTCATCTTCGCGCAGTGGGATCCCGTCCGCGCGGCGTTCGGTTCCTACGCGTTCGGCGCGCTCCGCCGTCTCATACTCGATATTCAAGCCCCGCTCACGCTCCTCGGTTTCGACAACCCGTTCTATTACAACCCCTATTGGGGATTCTTCCTGCAGATGCTCCCGTACGCCTTCACGGTGATCGTGCTGGTGATCGGTTCGCGTGAATCCATCCGTAAACGGCTCGGCGCGCCAGCCGCGTTGGGTAACCCGTACATCCGCGGCGAACGCGGAAAGTGATTCTCACCACAAAGGACACAAAGGTCACGAAGGAAAAGATTAAAACCTTTGTGCAATTCGTGTCCACTGTGTTTAAATAGAATGATCCTCTGGCAAAATTACCTCCGTCCAAAAAACCTCGCAGAGGCGATGAATGCGCTTGCCAACGCGCCCAAACCTCTCGCGCCAATCGCAGGCGGGACAGATCTGTTGCTCGACCTCGAACAGGGGCGGCATTCATCCGTACGCACACTCATTGACGTAACCTCCATCGAGGAGCTGACCCGCCTCGAAAGTGCGGATGACCGACTCTTCATCGGAGCCGCCGTCCCGGTCAACCGCGTCGCATCGGACCTTCGGACTGCCCGCCATGCCCAAGCCCTGGTCGAAGCCTGCAACCTGATCGCCGGACCGCAAGTCCGCAATGTCGCCACCCTCGGCGGTAACGTCGCCCACGCCCTCCCCGCCGCGGACGGGACGATTGCCCTCCTCGCGTTGGACGCGATGGCTGAGATTGCGAGCGCAACGGGTACGCGCCGCATTCCGTTCAAAGAACTCTTCCTCGGTCCCGGCAAATCCTCCATCAAGCACGGCGAAGAATTGATCGTTGGCTTTTACCTGCCACTTTCCAAACCACATCAAGCCTCCTGCTTTCAACGGATCATGCGTCCGCAAGGCGTGGCATTGCCGATCTTGAACTGTGCTGTCTGGCTCGAACGCGAAGACAACACGATCAACGAGGTTCGCATTGCCATCGGTCCCGGCGGCGGGATGCCCTTCCGCGCCACGCAAGCCGAAGATTTTTTACGTGGCAAATCCCTCAACGAAACGACATTCGAATCTGCGCTCGAAGTCATGCTCGCCCAAGCCCACTTCCGAACCAGCGCGCGCCGCGCCAGCTCGGATTACCGCAGGCATATCGTCAGCGGTTTGTTCAGAGATGTGCTTGAAATTGCGTGGGGAAGAGCAAAATAATTTCATCCATAATTCGTTGGTTGAGTAGTTCCGCATGCTCTTCGCGGAACGTATCGAAACCAACAAGGTTCAAAAGTAAGTATGTAACCAAAGTTGCTTTGCTTACTGGTGGTTTCGACTGCTTGCGCTCAACCACCGAGTACTTTAGGAAGTGAAATATGACCAACCAAATCACACTTATTGTAAACGGGCAGGATCGCATTCTCGAAGCCAAGCCGAATGAAATGCTCTCGGACCTGTTGCGTTATCGCCTGCGCCTGACGGGGACGAAGATCGGTTGTGAAGAAGCCGAGTGCGGCGCGTGCACCGTCCTTGTGGATGGCGAGCCGGTGGTCTCGTGTCTCTATCCCGCCGAGCGAGCGGATGGGAAGATGATTGTGACGATTGAGGGTTTGGCTTCTGCCCTCACCCCTAACCCCTCTCCTGCGGGGAGAGGGGAACTCCATCCCCTTCAAGAAGCATTCGTTGAACATGGCGCAGTGCAATGTGGGTTCTGCATCCCCGGGCAGATCATGACGGCGTATGCCCTGCTCGAGCGCAATCCGAACCCGACCCAGGATGAAATTCGTTTTGCGTTGAAGGACACGCTCTGTCGTTGCGCGGGATACCCGACCATCGAGAATGCGATCCTTGCCGCCGCAGAATCGTTGCGAACAGGTGAGCCTGTCCGGAAGCCAACGCACATCCCCGATTCGATCCATCCGCATCAGTCCGTGGGTCATTCGCACAAGCGGCATGATGGCGTGGATAAAGTCATCGGCACGGCGATGTACACCGATGACCTTGTATTCGATGGCATGTTATTCGCCAAAGCAAAGCGGGCGATGATCCCGCATGGGTTCTTGAAACGGCTCGACGTGTCGAAGGCGAAAGCGTTGAACGGCGTGGTCGCGGTGCTGACCGCCGACGATATCTCCGGCGAACACAACCACGGACTCGTCGTCTACGACTGGCCCGTGATGGTGGGCATTGGGGAGCGTGTCCGTTATGTGGGGGATGCGATCGCAATCGTCGCGGCGGAAACGCTTGAGGTAGCCGAGCAGGCTGAACGTCTGATCGAAGCGGAGTTCGACCTCCAGCCTGTGATCACGAACCCGGTGCAGGCGCGCGCGGAGGGAGTTTCGCAGATCCATGAAAAGGGAAATTTGCTCAAGCACATCAAGGTGCGTAAGGGCGATATGGAAAAAGGGTTCGCCGAGTCGGATGTGATCCTTGAACATACGTTTCATACGGCGATCACTGACCACGCGTTCATCGAGCCGGAGTGCAGTATTGCGGTTCCAGAGGTGACCGTCACTTCGGAAGTGACTGTCACCTCAAAGATGAATATTTACTGCGGTTCGCAGATCCCGTATCAGGATCGGACGCAGGTGGCGCGCGCGCTGGGCTGGGACGAGTCGCGCGTGCGTGTGGTTGGGCAGTTGATGGGTGGCGGGTTCGGCGGCAAGGAGGACATCATGGGGCAGATCCATGCGGCGTTGTTGGCGAACGCAACGGGACGACCCGTGAAGTTGTTGTTCGACCGTTACGAAAGCCTGCTCGTGCATCCGAAACGCCACGCCACGCAGATCCGTGTGAAGATCGGCGCGAAGAAAAATGGGCGGATCATCGCGTGCGAGTCGGAGTTGTATGGCGATACCGGCGCGTATGCGTCGCTCGGTGAAAAGGTGATGACCCGCGCCACCACGCACTCGGCGGGACCGTACGACATCGAGCATGTGCGCGCCGATTGTTACGCGATGTACACCAACAATCCGCCTGCGGGTGCGTTCCGCGGATTCGGCGTGACGCAATCGGCGTTCGCGGTCGAATCGATGATGGATATGCTCGCCGAGAAATTGAACATCGAGCCGGTGGAATTGCGTCGCATGAATGCCCTGCACGTTGGCAGTGTGACGAACACAGGGCAAGTCTTGCGCGAGTCGGTGGGACTCATGGAGTGTATCGACAAAGTGGATGCAGAGATGCGGAAGAACAACCCGCTTCCTTTCAAGCCGACGATTGATTCTTCTCAACCGCATCTGGTACGTGCCTGGGGCTTTGCTGCCGCGTACAAGAACACCGGTCTCGGCGGCGGCGCGCCGGATAAAGCGGGCGCTGAAGTGGAACTGTACGATGATGGGACCTTTGAAGTGCGTAGTTCCTCCGCTGAAATGGGACAGGGCCTCGTCACCGTGATGCGACTCGCTGTTGCGGAAGAAATGTCGGTCGTGCCTGAACAGGTCAAAGTGCTGGTGATGGATACGGACCTGACCCCGAACGGCGGACCGACCACTGCCTCGCGGCAAACGTTCGTTACGGGTAATGCGTCACGCTACGCCGCGAAAACACTGCGCGATGCCATCACGGCGACTCTTGCCGAAAAATATGACGTGAAGCCCGAACAGATTCGCTTTGAGAACGGCGTTATCCACGCCAACGGTCATTCGCTGACGTATGCCGAAGCGGCAAGAGAGATGAAGTCCGTGGGGCAACAGCCGCGCGCCTTGTTCGAATATGAAGCCCCGAAGACGCAACCGCTCGGCACAGGCGGCGACATGCACTTCGCCTTCTCGTTCGGAGTGCAAGCCGCGGAAGTGGAGGTGAACAAATCGACCGGCGAAGTGCGCGTGCTGAAAGTCATCTCTGCCAACGACGTGGGCATGGCGGTCAATCCGCTGGGCTTGCAGGGACAGGTCGAAGGAGGGGTGATGATGGGGCTCGGCAACGCCCTGACCGAGGAATTCATCGTCGAGAACGGGTACGTGGTCACCGACCGGCTGGCGCGCTACCGCGTCCCGGGCATTATGCTCACGCCTGAGATCACCTCGATCATCGTGGAGCATCCCGTGGAAGCGGGTCCGTACGGAGCGAAAGGCGTCGGCGAGATATGCAGTATCCCCACCACGCCTGCGATCACGAACGCTATCTATAACGCGGTGGGCGTCAGGGTGGATCGATTACCCGTGGATCAGGAAGTCATCGCGAGGGAGATTTGGGAGAGGGAAGAACTGCAATGATAAAGGCTTGTCCCGAGCTTGTCGAAGGGATGGAAAACGGACTTTGAAGGTTTCAAGATGAGATGCCGTTTGGTCTTGAGGCTCAACCTGGTTATTCCACATCATCAACTGTCCAGAAGTCATGTGCGGATGGCGGTGCGTTACGTTAGATTATTCGAAGACTTGTCAAGAGATATTTCATATCGGGTATAAGGAGATCGACGACTTCGACGATGATGACGACGGTGAGTAACTCACCTACTCCGCCTTCAATTTCATACCCAGTTGCAATAACAGACCATACGAATCTTCCTCGCCCCAGTGTTCGACGATCTTTCCGTTTTCGATGCGGGCAATGAACACGCCTGTAAACTCCACGCGCTTGCCGGTGGCGGGGATGCCGTAGAAATCTCCCGTGTGCGTGCCGGTCATCAAGACCCGCGCCACGACTGTATCGCCCTCCGCAACCAGATCTTGAATTTCGGTATGGAAATCCGGCATACCCAGAAGGGTTTTCTGGTGCACGGCTTTCGCGCCCTCCAAACCCGACGGCATGTTCGGCATGATCTTGGGAGTCAGCACATCGAACGACATGACAGCCTCGAGCGCATCCAGATTGTTGCTGTTGTAGATTTCCTGATAGCGGCGGACAATGGCTTTGTTCTCTTCGAGGGACATGGGGATTCTCCTTGTAGTTTGGACTCAGGAAGCTTGCTTCCGAAATACGCCAGCAAGCTGGCTGACTCCAAAATTACCGCATCAATTTCTTGACGTGAGGCTGGTTCAAAAACGATTCGGCAAGCCCAACCTCACGCAGGGATTCGGCGATACGCTCCACAACGGTTCGCGCTTCTGCGCGATTTAATTCAGCCTCTACATTGTTCCCCAGTTCCGATTGGAGGTCAGCCAAATCCACGAGGAGCGCCCAAAGATGAAGGTTGGAATCCGTTCCCCGAGCCAGCGAGCAGGCTTGGGTCAGGATGCGAAGCGCCTCGTCAAGGCGATGGAGTCCGAGCAGTGCGCGTCCCTTCCAGCGCAGGGCTTCGGGAACATCCACGCGAGTCAAAGGCGTGACTTCATTTAGTAATTCCTCCGCGAGGGCGAGCGCATCGCTGTATTTCTTCTGCGCGACGGCGAGCTCGATGTTTGCCAGGCAAAGAAAAATGGTGAAGCGCGCATACGGGATCGAAATGGGTTTGAGAATTTCATCTCCCGCCGTCTTCTCGGCGGATGCTACATCCCCGTGAAGCAGGTGCATCCGTACTTTTACGGCTTGTGGAAACGTCACCCAGGCACGTTGATGCTTCCGCGCCTGCTCCAGGGAGTAGTCGATCAGCTCAATTCCTTTTTCGAATACGCCGCAATAGGCGTAGACCCATGCCAATTCACAACGCATGGTGTTGATGGCGATCATGCCTGCCTGATCCCCAAGCACCGAAGCTCTTTCGGCGAATTGTATACCCTGCCCCAACCGCCCCGATTGAAAATACGAAAACGCGATGAGCATACTCTCATACGCCTGACCCCATAAGTTATTGATCTCCTCATTAATTTGCAGCGCCTCTCGACTGCATGCCAATGCCTGCTCATACTCCCCGCCATTGAAATAAGACTCCGACTCAGAGCCGAGGCTGTCTGCCAGCATCACGCGGTTATCCATTGATCTCCACAATTCACGCGCTTCGCGGATGGACGCATGAGCCTTTTCAAACTCGCCTCGGCATGTATAAACACGACACAAATCGTTCAAAACGAATGCCAGATTTTCAAGGTTTTCCCCTTTTCGCGCCAGATCGAGCGCGGCTTCACCGTATCGAAGAGAGTGTTGGAGCCGCTTGGAAAACAAATACGTCAGCATGAGATTCCAATTCAGGCGGGTTTGCGCGGCGATATCGCCAATTTCCTGTGAAACTTCCAGAGCCTGAATTAAAGTTTTTTCGCTGAGTTCGGGGTTGTGCACATTCGTGAACGTGGAATAGACAGTGGCTTTTGCCATCAGCGCGGATAGTTCCATTGCGCGGTTGGCGCGCTCCTTTGCAAACGACAGCATGTCATCGTAATTGTCGAGGGCTTGTTGATATTGCGCATTCTGTTCGAGGACCGAGCCAAGTTGGGTATGCAGGCGGGAGATTTGATCGAGTTCGGCGTTCGTCCGCTTTGCCACTTCGAGCGCGCGGCGAAAGTGAGTCGCGGCTTCGACGTTGGCATACAACCGCGCGGACTTTTCGCCCGCAAGAACATCATACTTCAATGAGCGCGGATCGTTCGCGGAGTAAAAATGATGGGCAAGCAGAGGGGCAAGCTCTTCGATACGAATCGCGTGAAGTTCTTCAAACGTTTCGCCGATTTGCTTGTGAAGTTCCGCCCGCTTTTTAAGTAAAATCGATTCGTACGCGGCTTCCTGAATCAACACATGACGGAACATATATTCATCGCGCGCGGGTTCGATCATGCTCGCCTCGTGCAAATACTGGATGTGCGAATCGAACCCGCCATTCAGGCTGGTGAGGCGTTTCAGCACGCGCAGGTCGAAAGCTCGCCCGATCACAGATGCATTTTGCAGAACGAGTTTGGAGGTTTCAGGCAGGCGGTCGATGCGCGCGCTCAATACGCCGCGCAACGTGTTCGGCATGGACACGTGCGCGGTCTCGTGTACCGCCTTCCAATGGCTGTTTTCGCGCACGACCTGCTTCGTTTCGATCAGGGAGCGGATCAATTCTTCGACAAAGAATGGATTGCCTTGCGCTTTTTCGACGATCAGATCGCGGATATTCTTTGGCATATCTTTCATGCCGAGCAGGTTTGCCAGCATCAAGTCGGTTTGTTCGGCTTGCAAAGGCTCGAGCGAAATCATCGAAGATTTTTCACCGAGCTTTTGTTGAACCTTTTGAATCGAATCCCAACTCGGCGCGGCTTTTTCGGGCCGCGACATGCAAATGAAAAGGATGGGTTGTGATTCCGCCAGGTCCGCCATGCTGAGCAGTAAATTCAGCGATGCTTCATCCGCCCAATGCAAATCGTCGAAGATGATCGCCAGCGGAGTTTCAGCGGCAAGTCCGCACAGGTAACCGCGCACGGCTTCGACCATCCGTTGGATCAACGCTTCGCCTTGAAAGCCTGTGACCACTTGCAAACTTTCTTCGCTTTCCACCGCAAGCACGGCTTCTAAAAATGGAATGTCACCACCCGGCAATTTACAACAATCGCACTCGTAATGCAATTTGCCGCGCACGTCGGCGGGCGAATCCGCCTCCTGCGCGCCGATGGACTGTCGCATGACCTGTCTCCAGGGGTAGTAACTGATCGAACGGGCGTACGATACCGCGTCGCCTCGCAGCCAGCGAGTTTCTTGATTCGCATGCGATTTCTTCAACTCAGCGATCAACGTGGATTTTCCCAGCCCCGCCTCACCAAGCACAGTGACGAATGATCCCACCCCGTCTCTCAGATTTTCCAATTTCGTATTCAGTAAACTTAATTGCGCGTCTCTGCCGACCAGCTGAGTTGTCATCCCTTCCAGCCCGCGCAACTGCCCAACTTTTTCCTTTGCCCGAAGCACGCGATAGGTTTTTATCGGGGCGGCTTTCCCTTTGACTTCCACATCGCCTAATGGCTCCACGTCAAAGAACGGCGCGATGAGTTTATACGTTTCGTCCGAGATTTGGATGGTGCCGACTTGCGCGGTCTGTTCCATGCGCGCGGCAAGATTGATCGCGTCGCCGATGGCGGTGTATTCCATGCGCAAGTCCGAGCCGATCTCGCCGACAACGACCAAGCCGGTATTAATTCCCACACGCAGACCAAATTCAAGTCCGTGCTGGAGGCGGATCTCCTCCGCGTAGGATTTGATCCCCTGCTGGATTTCGAGTCCCGCCAGCACGGCGCGCTGGGGATCGTCCTCGTGCGTGATCGGCGCGCCGAAGAAGGCGAGGATGGCGTCACCCATCAGGCGCGGCACCAGCCCTTCATATTTATAGATCGGGCGGATCATGTACTCGAACACGCCGTTCATGATGTCGGTCCAGATCTCGGGGTCCACTTTTTCGGCGGCGGCGGTGGAACCTTTCACATCGCAGAACAACATGGTGATCACGCGCCGTTCGCCCACCATCGTGTTGCGCGAACGCGCGGCTTCGAGTTTTGTGATCAATTCATTGGGGAGATAACGATCCAGATTGAATTGCGATTTTCCCCCCGCGTTCGCATCGGCGATAGCCAAACGACTCCCGTCCCTTACGCCGACGACCTCCGCAAGGGATGTTCCACAATTCATACAGAATTTTGCCTGTTCAGGATTTGCCGTCTGGCAGTTCGGGCAATTCATGAAACGATTCTAGCATATCCTTGGGCATCCTATTATTTCCTACGGATGAGGGGAGTGGCGAATAGGATGGGCTAAATTATTCTTCCTCAAGTAAAATCGGGCAATGTCTAAAATCTTTACTCGTACCTTCCGCGCGCGCTGGGGGGAACTCGACCCCAGCGGGGTCGTCAGCCCGGCGAACTATTTGCGCTACCTCGTCGAAACCGCCTGGGATTGGGGCGTGGCGGCGGGCATGGATGTGAACTACAGCAGGAACCCCGACGTGTTCTGGGTCATCCGCGAAACGGAAATCCAACTCCTGCGCCCGTTGCGACACAATGATGTGTTCGATTTCACGATCTGGATGGTGAACTGGAACAAGGTGCGCGGGACGCGGTGCTTCGAGTTGACGTTCAAGGACGGCGGCGAGGTCATCGCGCAGGGCACGCAACACATCGTGTACATGGATGCGAAGACCGGGCGACCCACTCCATTGCCCGAGCAGGAAGTGGAAAAGTTCCGCCTCGATGAGCCGCGCGCGTTTCCGTTCGAACGATTCCCGAAGATCGCGCCTGTGGACGATCCGTTCACCCTGCAACGGCAAGTGGAATGGATGGATTTGGATTCGTACGAGCACGTCAACAACGTGATCTATGTCAACTACGCCGAGGAGAGCGCCGCGCAGGCGTTGGCGGCGCAGGGGTGGAGTCCGCTGAGGATGGCGGAAGCAGGTTTCACCGTGGTGACGAGGCGCGTTCACATCCAATATTTGTCGATTGCGAATTGGGGTGAAACGCTGAACATATCCACGCACCCGTTGAGAATCCACGAAACAGGCGGTTCGCGCTACGTCGGCATCGCGCGGGCAGATGGCTCCGCTGTGGCAGAATGTATTTTGGATTGGGAATTGACGGACCGGCTCAGCGGGGAGGCGCGATCGTTGCCGCTGGAACTCCGTTGAAATTCGCTTTGTTCGCAATCGGGTAAAATCTAGCCATGGAAAAATTCCTCGGCTATCGTTGCTCGCTGTGCGGGTCGGAATACTCCCCCACCGAAGTCGCATACACCTGCCCGAAGGATGGCGGCAACCTCGATATCCTGCTCGATTATAAAAAGCTCAAGAAGAAATTCCACGCCGAGGATATTACCAGCCGCGGCGATTTTTCGCTCTGGCGCTATCTGCCGCTCCTGCCGGTGAACGAACTCGAGGGCGATGCCACCCCGCTTCATACTGCGGGTGGGACGCCCGTATTCAAATTATCCCCCCTTGCCAAAAAACTCGGTGTGCAAAACCTGTGGCTGAAGGATGAATCGCGCAACCCGACCGCATCGTTCAAGGACCGCGCCTCAGCCATCGTTGTCGCGCGCGCGCATGAGATTGGCGCGGAGGTCATCGTCACCGCTTCGACCGGCAACGCCGGCGCGGCTCTCGCAGGGATGTCTGCTTCGGTGGGACAAAAAGCCGTGATCTTCGCCCCAAAGTCCGCGCCGCAGGCGAAGGTGGCGCAGTTGCTCATCTTCGGCGCGAAAGTGATCCTGGTGGACGGCACGTACGACGATGCCTTTGACCTCACCGTGCAATGCGCGGCGGAATTCGGCTGGTATTGCCGCAACACCGGCTATAACCCCTTCACCGCAGAGGGCAAGAAGACCGCCGGCTTCGAGATCTGGGAATGGTGGCAGGAGGCGCACGCCAAATGGCACGATGAATTCGGCGAAGGGCTGGACCATCCGCCGTTGACCGTGTTCGTTTCAGTGGGTGACGGCAACATCATTTCAGGAATCCACAAGGGGTTCAAGGACCTGGTTGAGTTGGGGTGGATGGCGCGTATCCCGCGCATCGTTGGCGTGCAAGCCGAGGGCTCGGCGGCGATCTCGAATGCGTTTCATGGGAACACGGAAACGATCACGCCCGTCTCTGCAAAGACGATCGCCGATTCGATCTCGGTGGACCTGCCGCGCGATGGCGTGAGAGCCATCCGCGCCGCGAAGGATTCCGGCGGCACGTACGTTAATGTATCTGACAGTGAAATCCTCAACGCCATCGCCGAACTTGGCAGGGTCGGCGTCTTTGCCGAACCCGCCGGGGCGACGGCATACGCCGGGCTGGTGAAGGCAGTTTCCACGGGCGTGGTGCGAAGCGAGGATCCCGTCCTCGTGCTGAACACCGGGAGCGGATTGAAGGATATCCGCGCCGCCATGCAGGCGGTTATCGAGGCGCCGATCATCGAACCTACTTTGAATGCCGTGAAAAAATTGTTATGAAAAGGAATCAATGAAAATCACTTATTCGATCATCGTCCCCATCTTCAACGAAAAAGACAACCTGCCCGAACTCCATCGACGCGTGACCGAAGTGATGGGACGGACCGGCAAAACCTGGGAACTCCTGCTCGTGGACGACGGCTCCTCCGACGGCTCCGCCGACATCATCCGCGCGCTTGCCAAAAAGGATAAACGAATCCGCACGGTGATCTTTGCCCGCAACTTCGGTCACCAGGTGGCGGTGACAGCGGGACTCGATTATTCGCGCGGCGAGGCGGTCGTCATCATCGACGCCGACCTGCAAGATCCGCCGGAACTCATCCACGAGATGGCAAAAAAATGGGAGGAGGGATACGAGGTCGTCTACGCGGTGCGCACCGAACGCGAAGGCGAATCCTTCTTCAAGTTGTGGACGGCATCCGTGTTCTATCGGTTGATCTACCGCATTACGGATGTGAAGATTCCCCTCGATACCGGCGACTTCCGCCTGATGGATCGCAAGGTGGTCAATGTGATGAATCGCATGCGGGAACGACATCGCTTTTTGCGCGGTATGTCGTCATGGGTCGGCTTCAAACAGGTCGGCGTGGAATACAAACGCGCCGCACGTACGGCAGGCGAAACGAAATATCCCTTTCGCAAGATGCTGCGCCTTGCCATCAATGCCGTCACCGGGTTTTCCTACTTTCCGTTACAGGTGGCGACATTCTTTGGTTTCGGCTCGGCGGGGCTGGCGATCATTGCCATTCCCGTGGTTGCGATCCTTCGTCTCGCAGGGACGCACTTCTTCGAGGGGCAGACGACCACCCTGGTCTTTGTGTTATTTCTGGGAGGCGTGCAATTGATCTCGCTCGGCATCCTCGGCGAATATATCGGGCGGTTGTACGATGAAGCCAAAGGGCGTCCGCTTTATATCACCCGCGAAGCGCCGGAAGAGAAGTGAAATAATCTCCCAAAGCCAAATACGGAGTACGCAGTACGTATGGCGTACTCCGTATCGCGTAAATTGCCATGTCACTTTCCTTCTTTCGCGATAAGGAGTTCCTTCGGGCGGCGCTGGCGCTAGCGGTGCCGGTGGCTTTCCAGCAATTGATCACAGCCGCGCTCAACGTCATCGATGTGTTCATGGTCGGGCAGTTGGGGGAGGCATCCATCGCGGCGCTGGGGCTGGCAAACCAGATCTTCTTTTTGTTGATTCTCTTCCTGTTTGGGGTGACAAGCGGCACAGCGATCTTCACGGCGCAGTATTGGGGCAAGGGCGATCTGAAAAACATCCGCAAGGTGCTGGGCATCTGCCTGATGGTGGCGGTTTCGGCGGCGTTGCTGTTCACCTTCGCCGCAACGTTAATTCCCGAAACCCTGCTCGGTTTTTACACCGAAGACCCCGAAGTGATTCGCCTGGGCAGTGAGTATCTCGGCATCGTGGGGTTGAGTTATGTGGCAATGGCGATCTCGGTCTCGTACATTTCCATCCTGCGCAGTATCACCCAGGTGGCAATGACGGTCGTCGTATCGGTGGTGTCGCTGGCGCTAAAGACCGCCCTCGGTTATGTGCTGATCTTCGGTCATTTCGGTCTACCCGCTCTGGGCGTGCGCGGCGCGGCGATCGGCACCGCCTTCGGCTGGACCTTTGAATGTTTCGCCCTGCTCGCGCTCGTGTATGCCCGAAAGACCCCGCTGGCGGTCAACCCGCTCGCTTTGTTCCAATTCGACCGCGCTTTCCTCGTCACCGTGCTCCGCACCGCCATGCCCGCCACCATGAACGAGGTCATCTGGTCGTTCGGCATCACCCTCTACACCGCCGTCTACGCCCGCATCGGCACCGACTCGATCGCCGCCATCAACATCAACGCCACCATCGAAGAGCTGATGTTCGTGTTGTTCATCGGGTTGGGCAACGCCTGCGCGGTGATGGTCGGCAACAAGATCGGGGAAGGAAAGAAAGAGACCGCCTTCGAATACAGCCGCCGCTTCACCATCCTGGCGGTGATGTTCTCCATGCTCGGCGGAGTGACGGTTTTCCTTGCGCGGGATTTTGTCGCCAGCGCGTACGACCTCTCACCCGCCGCCGCTTTCAACCTGCGCGGCATCATGCTCGTGTATGCCTGTTCGGCATGGTTGCGCGTGTTCAATTTCATGTTGTTCATCGGCGCGTTGCGCGCGGGCGGCGATACGCGCTACGCCATGTTCACTGAACTGTTTTCGATCTGGATTATCGGCGTGCCCGTCGCGTTGATCGGCGGGTTCGTTCTGCACCTTCCTGTGTACTACGTGTACGCGCTCGTCCTGTTGGAAGAGATCGCCAAGGCGATCATCATCACGCGACGTTATCTCTCCCGCAAGTGGATTCACGACCTCGTCAACGCGGACGAAGCCCCGCCTCTTTCCACGCCTGAAACTGCTTCCTGATCTCCTCAGCCCTCTCCACACTGACGTTTGCCAGCAGAAGCGTCATCCCAAACGCGATCAACACATTCGTAATAAAGAAGAAAACAACTTCTTCCAGCGGGAGAATTCCAAAAAACAAGACGCCCGTTGTTTGACTCGGAGATATTGACCACGTCGTTTCGCTCAACGCGACGATATCCATGAGCGAGAGATATGCGGCGGGCACCAGGATCGCCCAAAACACCAATTTGCGATAATGCCAGAGGATGTCCGCGCCAAAAAGAAATTGGGGGAGAAGCGCGGGCAATGCCCAAAAGAGGGTGATGGAGAGATACGTCCACTTTTCCGCGCCGAAGAAAAAGAGATAGGTGAAGAAAATCCAAAGCAAGGCAAGGACACACGAAGACAGGTAAACAAGTTGTTTGTTGGGCGAGAATCCCGCCCTCACCCCTAGCCCCTCTCCCGCAGGGAGAGGGGGATTCAGCCGCCTTGCCAAAAACCACCACCACAACCCTGCAAGGATCGTCTCCACAACAAAGAAAGTATATTCCTCGATGGGGACATATCCAAGCACGATGCCTGTCACGAGATCAGGGTTGTAATACCAGACGCCTGTCGCGACGAGATAGTTATCCCACGGAGTGGTGTATAAAACCGCAAGCAGAATGTGAATCCCAATTGCCATCCATACAGCACGTCCGTTTTTGAATTCAGTCATTTGCCTGCCGTTTTTGTTGTCCCATAGCGTGATGGCAAGGAAGATTAGAATGGGAATGAATAAAAAGCGAAGTAAAAATCCGAAGTAGGTCATGGTTTCAATCCAACTCGGTGGTTGAGCAGGCGGCGGTAGCCGCCGTATCGAAACCACCACTAATCAAAAGTACTTTGCTTACATGTGGTTTCGATACGCCCTGCGCAAAAAACGCTCAGGGCTACTCAACCACCAGATTTTGTTTGTTATTTCTTTTTGTCACCTTCATCCTCACCCCTGGACGCGGTTCCAACGTCGCGCCCATGTGAGGGTGGATTTTGTGATTGGTAAATTCAAACTTGTAATTTCGCAGTAAATGCGACATGACGATCCGTGCCTCTGCCTGACCGAACGCCGCGCCAATACACGCCCGCGGACCTCCGCCGAACGGCACGTATGAGAATGGGGGAGTCTTTCTTCCGTGCGCGAAACGTTCTGGGCAGAAGGAGTCGGCGTTCTCCCAAATGGACGGGTCGCGGTGGGTGAGATAGATCGAGTAGAACATTCTCTCCTCAGCAGGGACTTTCCCTTCGCAGAATTCCATCTCTTCTGCAACACGGCGGTTACCGATGTGAATGGGTGGATACAGGCGCAAACTTTCTTTGATGACATGGTCGAGTAGCGGAGATTTCTCCGTTGTGTCAACTTCTTCAATCACGCGTTGATGAATATCAGGGTGTTGCCCGAGCAATGCGAACACCCATGCCAGCAGGGCGGTGGATGTGTCGTGCCCCGCGATGAGCATCGTCAACATCTGGTCGCGGATGACATCGTCGGAGAGACCTGTATCGATCAAGTGTTGGAGTAGATCATTGTAACCATAGACCATTGACGATTGACCATCGTCCGTTGTCTTTCTTCTATCGTCAATAATTCCATACAAATACTCATCCAACATCTTCAAATGTTTCCGAAACCCAAGCCTCGGCATCTTACGCCAGATGATCCACGCGCCTGGGGAAATGTATTCGATGGATTTCAGAATCGGTTTCCAGATGCGGGGCAGGTCGTCCCAGACGTCTTTGCTGAACAAGGTGTCCATGATGATGAGCAGTGCGATCTTGCGGCTCTCAATGAGCATGTCAACGGCTGCACCGTCCTGCCATTGGACCGAGACTCTGTCCGTGTGGAAAAGGAATCGAGAGGTGTACTCAGACAAATGGGAGGGATGAAGCGAAGGCTCCATCAGTTTGCGATAGCCGTCATGCTCTTCGCCATCCACGACCAAAACGCCGCGTCGCAATAAGTCTGTAACTGGATCGGTGTTGCGCCAGAGAACTTTATCCCGCTCGCTGACGAGTACCTTGCGATTCGCTTCCGATCCAAAAACAACATAGGGCTTGAACATCGGCAATGGGATTTGAAAAAAATATCCCACATGCTTCGCCATGATTTTCAACGGTCCGAGCGGGGACCTTTCTTTGAAAAGGGCGTGCAATGCCGCACGCCCGATTTCCGCAGAAATATTTTTTGGCGTTATGGATTTAATCATCTGCGGCGACAGGAGACAATTTCTGAAAACGACCTGCGATCCAAAGCCCCAAAGCGGCCAGACCTGCCAGAATGAAAGCGACAAGGTACTCGATGATCGGGATGCGGATGATCTGATTCAACTGCGCCCAATCGCCGTTATAAGCGAATAACACAGCAAGGACATACACCGCGCCGATAACCCAACGCGTGAGCTTTGAGAGTTTGAGTCCGTGCATTTGCGTGATGACGAACATTCCAGCGAAGCCGAAGGCGAACATGCGCCAGAGGTCGTTGCCCTGATACACCGCGACCATCGTGCCGTGGATCAAGACCATCACCTCCTGCACGATCGTCCACCATTTGTTGACGTGGAGGCGCGTGAGGAACAGACTGCTTTGCATCATCAGCAGGAACATGTAGAAGAAACCAGCGAGATGACCTGGTGTGCTGACCATCGGATGGAACCAGAACGTGTACACGATTGCCCATGCGAACAGGTAGCCGTGATATTTTCGTGCAAAGGCGACCACGCGTTCCGAAAGCGGAGCCTTCGCGCCGAAGAACATGCCACGGCGTTTGTTCTCCATCACGAGGATGGCACACAACATCAGGACGACCGATCCCTGCGATGTGAACGAACTGACATCCTGTGCCAACCCGTCATACCAGAGGTGGGTTTGGACGAGATGGACAACGATGAAAAACGCATTGATGCCGAATGCCCAAACGTTGACGGGATGCAATCCTTTGCTGTAGGTTTTTACGCGCGTCTGGGCATAGTAGATCAAAGACCACAAAGCCACTTGATGAATGGCATACAAACCCCATGCTGTGGCGCGGCTCCATGCGGAAGGCGGAAGAAGTTGCCAATCGTAAAATGTGCCTGTCCCATCACCTGGGTCGAGCATGAAACGATCCAATAATGGATTCGCCAGCCAGATCAAAAGGGTGAACAATGCAGAGACTGCGATTCCGCTCCAGAGGGCGATCTGTGTATTTTTTGGGTTCTCTAATTTTGTAGCTTCTGTCATGCCTTGATTTCCTCTTTCGATAATTTGTAAGCCTGCAACGTTCGTTCCTTGTCACGTTCCACAATCGGTCGTTCGGGATAACCCTTCAGCTTGATTCCCTTTTCCCACGGCGCGTGGATGTCTTTTGCCTCGAGACCGCGCAGTTCAGGAATCCATTTGCGGATGTAATCGCCGTTCGGGTCGAACTTTGCGCTTTGCAACACCGGGTTGAAAATTCTGAAATAGGGCGCGGCGTCGGTGCCTGTGCCTGCCGTCCATTGCCAGCCGCCGTTGTTCGCGGCGATGTCGCCATCGAGCAGATTCTCCATGAACCATGCTTCGCCCCAACGCCAATCGATCAATAAATCTTTGACTAAATAGGATGCGACGATCATGCGGGCGCGGTTGTGCATCCAGCCGATCTCTTTGAGTTGACGCATCCCCGCATCCACCACAGGGACGCCTGTCTCGCCCCTCTTCCACGCCTCAAACTCTGACACGTTATTCCGCCAAGGGATGTTCGCCAGCGACGGGTTAAACGCAGTCTTTGCCACATGCGGGAAGTGATACAGGATTTGGATGTAGAACTCACGCCAGATGAGTTCGTTGAGCCAGATTTCGTATTGCGTATTGCGTACTGCGTGGACGGCTTGTCTCAGCCCGATCATCCCAAAGCGGATGTAGGGCGAGAGTGACGATGTACCGTCCAAGTCCGCGCGGTTGCGGTTGGTGGCGTAATTGGTAATTGAGTAAGTGGTAAATTGTTCGAGACGGACGAGGGCTTCTTTTTCTCCTGCGGGAAAGAGTGGGTTGACCATGAATGACGGCAGGTGTTCGTTGTTGATCACGAACGGCGTATCGATTCTTTCAGGTGCAGGGTACAGGTTTAACTTTGACGGAAGTGTTGCTTTCCATGTTTTTGAATATGGCGTGTAAACCGTGTATGGTTTGCCATCTGCCTTGAGAATTGCATTCGGGTGGTGGACGGTTTGTCCGCTGACGAGATGGAGGGAGAGATGATGTTCGATCTCCAAATCCCGTTTGCGGGCATAGGGAGTGAAGTCCTCCTCGGCGAAGATTTGGGTTGCGCCTGTTTCTGTCACCAACTTGCGCAGGACTTCAAGCGGTTTGCCTCTACGTAATACGAGATACGAACCACGCTCACGCAAATCCTTATCGAGCGCATGCAGACCTTCGTAGAGAAAATCCTTTCGGCGGGCGGACGATGAGTCAAAGGCTGGGTCGAGGATGAAGATTGGGAGGACAGAACCAGTTGCAAGCGCGGAGTGAAGCGTTGGGTTATCCGTCAGCCGCAGGTCGCGGCGAATCCACCAAATTACGGTCATGATGCCTTGAGTTTTTGATTCTCGGAATCCAGCCACGCGAAGATGGGCTTGCCTTGCCCGTTGATATTCTTCTCCACAGCTCGGGCATACAACTCCATGAATCGGATGAGTTGCCGGGGTTGCGAGGCGTGCAGGGAAAGATGTTTTTGGAGCCAGTCGATCTCTGCGGAAACGTGAGACATGTCGCCCAACTGCAGGGCAGCGGTGATGTGATCGCCGAGGAAATGAAGTCCCGTGTCGATATCCTCGGGCGAAATGGCAAGCGGCGGGAGCATCTCCTTGAATGTCGATTCGATTCCCGCGCGCCTGGCTGTGAAAGATTGAAGCGCGGCAAGATGGCTGCGCGACGCAGATCTTGAAGCGGCGGGCACACCCTTCGCCTGGAGGGTTTTTTCGATCTCACCGACCACGGCCCTCATTTCGTGCCCAAGAAAAACACCAGGGATGTACTCCTGCAATCCGGGGCGCAGGTTAAAGATGCGGCCTCCAAACGCGATATGAATGCCATGGACGGCGAGTGCTTGCGCGGTCTTTTGCAATGCGGCGGCGCTGACCAGTTGCTGTGCTACCAACACAACAAGTTCGGCTTTCGTATCGTTGACCGATTCTGTCAGTCGTTCGGTGGGCACATTCGCGCCAAGGTGGATCACGCGGTATCCGCGGCGGCGCAAGAGCAAGGCGACCAGGAGCGACGGGAACGTGTGCCACTCGTCGGCTGGACAGCCGACCAGGATGGCTCCCCGCTTCGTCGGCGCCGGGGCGGCGCTGAGCAGTGCATCCAGCCGGCGCATGGCAAGGCCCGAGGCAAAATGCTCCTGTTGCACGCTCAGTCGGTTCTCGAACCAAAGATCGCCAATCTCCGATAAACCTTTCTGGATCACCTCCAGGCACACATCTTCGACGGAAAAGAGCGAAAACGCCTGGTTCAATATTTGTTCACCTGACGCTTCATCGAACTCGGAGCACGCACGCACCCATTGCGAACGCAGGGAGGCGAGTGTCGAAGCGGATGGAAGGACGGAAGCCGCCGCGGAGGC
Source organism: uncultured Anaerolinea sp. (assembly GCA_964528275.1). Taxonomy (GTDB): domain Bacteria; phylum Chloroflexota; class Anaerolineae; order Anaerolineales; family Villigracilaceae; genus Defluviilinea. The sequence continues at coordinate 35,314 of CAZGSB010000013.1, forward strand.
AACGCCCGGTGATACAACCGTCAGAGGGTCGGCGCCCGAGGCACTCAGGTCATTAAAGCGATCCACGGCGCGTGAAATGCTCATCCCGGATTCGATCTGCGCCTTCAACCATTTGACGATCTCGATATCGCGTTCCGAATACATTCGGTGCCCGCCTTCAGTACGTTGCGGCATCGGCAGTCCATAACGGCGTTCCCAGGCGCGCAAGGTGTCTGCGGCAAGACCCGTTTCTTTGAGCACGACTTTCAAATTGAAAGCGGGAGAAGTCTGGAACATTATGGTTTGGCGGGTTGCAGGCTTGCTTGCATGGTTTCGACGCGCCTGGGTATGCCCTGCTCCTTGAGGATTCGTTCAGTGGTGAGTTTAGCCGAGAGGAGCACGATGGGCAAGCCCGTGCCGGGATGTGTAGATGCGCCAGCGAAATACAGGTTCTTGTATTTTTTGTGACGATTCTGCGGACGGAGATACCCGACCTGCGCAAAGTTATGACTCAGCCCGAACGCCGATCCCTTTTGGAGGTTGAAACGCTCCTCCCACACTTTGGGTTGGTACACGATCTCGAATTTGAGATGCGCATTCAGGTCCTTCACTCCCAGCTCCTTGTCGAGCCGCGCCAGGACGGTCTCGCGCGCCCGATTGATCAGCGCATCCCAATCCTGCTCGTTGCGCGCATCAAGATGACCGACGGGGACGAGGACATACAACGTGTCCTGCCCCTCGGGGGCGGCGGAGGCATCCGTCCGCGCCGGGGCATGCACGTAGAACGACGGCACATCGGGCAGGGTGTGGTTTTCAAAGATCTGATCGAAGGATGCTTTGTAATTGCCGCCGAGGAAGACGTTGTGATGCGCGATCTGCGCGTATGGCTTGTCCACACCCCAGTAGAACATGATCGTGGAGCAGGTGTATTTTTTATCCTCCAGCCGCTTCGCTTCGCGCGCATCAGGCAGGAGTTCCTTGTAGATGTACGGCAGGTCGGCATTCCCGATGACGATATCGGCTGTGAATTCTCGCCCATCCTCCAATGCGGCTCCTTCAACTTTTGAACCTGCAACCTTCAACCGCTTCACCGGCGCACTGTAAATAAATTTCACGCCCAGTTTCTCGGCGATCCGCACCAGGGCTTGAATCCCCGCGTACATCCCACCTATCGGGTACCACACTCCCTCGGCAAGTTCGGTGTATTGCAATAACGAATAGGTCGCCGGCGCATCATACGGACTCAACCCAAGGTACATGTTCTGAAACGTGAATGCCGCTTTGAGCCGCTCATCGTTGAAATAATTACCCACATTGGCATGATGCTTCACCAATGCCTTGAGCTTGAAAAGCAGGGGGAGATTCCCCAGCGAGAAAAACTCGAAGAGGTTGTAAAAATTCCGCCCGACGAATTTTTCCACCGACATTTTGTAATGTTTGCTTCCCTCGGCGATGTAATTCAGAAAGCCGGTGAAAGCGGTCTTTTCCACGCGCTCCAATTGCGCCTGCATTTTCCCGATGTCCGAGGTCAACTCTAATTGCAAGCCATCATCGAAGTGGACCTTGTACGTCGGGTCGATGCGTTTGAGGTCGAGGTGGTCGCTCATCCGCTCGCCGAGCGCGGCGAAGGTTTCCTCCCAAATTTCGGGCATAAGGAACAGGGTCGGACCGATATCGAAGCGATGCCCATAACGGACGATCTGATTACAGCGCCCGCCCGGCGTGGGTTCCTTTTCGAGCACGGTCACTTCGTAACCGTTTTTGGCAAGGCGGGCGGCGGTGGCGATCCCTCCGATGCCGGCGCCAATAACTATTGCGGTTGGTTTCTGTGTCACAACGATCTCCTTTTCTATAATAGGCATTATACACATTGTCTATAATTTGTCAAGATTATCTTTGCAAAACCTTGACAAATATTGGAAAACTCGTAGAATCTCGCCAACACCTGAAAATGAACGACAAGGAGACAATTCAAATGCAGGCACAAGCAAACTGGGAAAGTCAACTACTGGCGCTGGCGGGCACACTGCCCCACCCCGCAACCAAACCCTTCTTTTCCTATTGGGCGGGCGATGCATCCTTGCACAAGGCATACCGCCGCGCCGGACAGATCACAAAGGCGCACAGCAAATCCTTCCATGTTGCATCCAGCCTGCTCCCCGAAGAGAAGCGGCATGCCGTCCGCGCGCTGTACGCTTTCTGCCGCACCGTGGATGACATCGTAGATGAAACCGACCCGGACACCGACCGCGACGGCCAATTGGACTACTGGCGCGGAATGGTGGAGCACGCTTCATTCTCCGACGGGGATCCTGTCGCTACAGCGTGGGCAGATACGCTTACCCGCTATCACATCCCGCGCCACTACGCCCTGCAACTTATCGACGGCGTCGCCCGCGATCTTACCCAAACACGCTACCAAACCTTCGAAGAACTCGCCACTTACTGTTATGGCGTGGCGTCTACCGTCGGCTTGATGAGCATGTACATTGTGGGTTTCGAAAGTCATGCCGCGATTTCCTACGCGATCAAACTGGGCGTCGCCCTGCAAATGACGAACATCCTGCGCGATGTGGGCGAGGATTTTCGCAACGGGCGCATCTACCTGCCCCGCGAGGAGCTTGCTTTCTTCGGCATCCGCGAGCAGGATATTGCCGAGGCGCATGTGACCGAAAACTGGCGGCAGTTCATGAAATTCCAGATCGAACGGACCCGCCACCTCTACGAGGCTTCGTGGGACGGCGTGAAGATGCTCGACCGCGAGGGGCAACTCGCCATCGGCGCCGCATCCGTGTTTTATCAGGGCATCCTCCACCAGATCGAAAGGAACGACTACAATGTATTCACTCGCCGCGCTTCGTTGAGCGCGTTCGCGAAAGTCGCCCGCATCCCCTCCTTGTGGGTGAGATTGAGATCGGCATAACCCTCGTTTTAGAGCGCCAACGATCATTAAAGGAATAAATACTAATGAAATACACAGCACGACAGATCACCAATCTCGCCACCGTCATTCTGGCGTTGGCGGTAAACATCCTCGCCTCCGCCCTGCCCTTGAACGGACAGAACACCGGAGAAATCTCGGATCGTTTCCAGGTCTACTTCGTCCCGGCGGGGTACGTCTTTGCCATTTGGGGCATCATCTACCTAGGCTGGGTCGCGTTTTCCCTGTTTCAACTTCAGCCCGCGCAACGGGAGAATCCGCGCCTGCAACGGTTGGGGTATCTCTTTGCCCTGAGCAACCTTGCCAACGCCGCATGGCTGTTCGCCTGGCATTACAACCTGTTCGGGTTGAGCGTCCTCATCATGTTGACCCTGCTCGGCTTGCTCATCGCCAGTTACCTGCGGCTCGGTGTGAACCAGGTTCCTGCTTCGCGCTCCGAACGTTGGTCGGTGGATGTGCCGTTTGGCATTTATCTCGGCTGGATCACCGTCGCCACCGTGGCGAATATCTCGGATTGGTTGTATCTCGTCCAGTGGAATGGATTCGGGATCGGCGCGCAATCGTGGGCGGTGATCATGATCGCCGTCGCGTCTCTCCTCGGTATTGCCATGGCGCGGATGCGGCGTGACGTGGCGTATTTGCTGGTGCTCGTCTGGTCGTTCATCGGCATTGCCGTCAAACAAACGATTGCACCCGATGTTGTCACTACCGCGTGGGTCAGCGCGGGACTGATGCTGGCGCTCGCGGTCTACAGCCTGACCCAACAACGAAGAGTGGCATAATTCCCTACGGCAAGATCAACCTGAAGGGCGAATCGAAGCGGACGTCACAGCGTCCGCTTTTGTTTTGCGGCTATAATTCAGCCCATGAAGCGCGTCCTTTGGTTGTGCTTTTTTATTTTGACTGCATGCGCTTCGCCCACACCTGCAGTTGTTTCAGGAGACGAATCCATGTCCACCTTGCAATACCTGGCTCTCGGGGATTCCTACACCATCGGAGAGAGTGTCAATGAATCCGAGCGCTGGCCCATGCAACTGGCGGAAAAGCTCAAACAGGAGGGACACGCAACCGAAGTCACCATCATTGCCCGCACCGGCTGGACCACCGACGAATTATGGGATGGAATACAAGCGGGTGACATCACTCCGCCGTATGACCTGGTTTCTTTGCTGATCGGGGTCAATAATCAATATCGCGGGCGCGATCTCGAAGAATATCGCGAGCAATTTGCTTTCCTCCTCACGAAAGCCATCGAATACGCCGGCGGAGACGCGCACAAAGTCATTGTGTTATCCATCCCCGATTGGGGCGTGACGCCGTTTGCAGGGAGTCACGAAAGCAGGAAGATCGCGGAAGCGATCAATGAATTCAACGAGGTCAACAGAATCGAAACGGAAAAAGCGGGGGCACATTACATCTACATTACTGCCATTTCGCGCGAAGCCATCAATGACCGCTCACTCATTGCCGGTGATGGGTTGCACCCCTCTGGAAAAATGTACGCCATGTGGGTGGAACTGACGTTACCGGTGGTGTTGGAGATTGTGAAATAATTTTTGTAGGGGCGAGATGACCTCGCCCCTACAACCCCAAAGGAGAATCCTCATGCCCAAAATCGTCTACGACAAATTGCAAGATTATCTAACCACCCTTGTCCCTCCGCGTGAGCCGGTTTTGCAAGAGATGGAGGCATACGCGGAGAAAAATAATTTCCCCGCCTTGGGTCCCGTGTGCGGATATTACTGCTATCAACTCGCGCGGATGCTTCGCGCCACATCCGTGTTCGAATTGGGGTCGGGATACGGCTACTCCACGGCATGGTTTGCAAAAGCCGTGCGCGAGAACGGCGGCGGGGTCGTCCATCACACCGTGTGGGACGACAAACTTTCAGCGATGGCGAAAGAATATCTCACCCGCCTCGGGCTGGACGATCTGGTTGAGTATCACAACGCCGAGGCAGTGGGGACTCTCCGCAAGACCGCCGGGACGTTCGATATCATCTTCAACGACATTGACAAAGAGGGCTACCCAGACTCTCTGCCCATCATCAAATCCAAACTCCGACCGGGCGGGTTGCTCATCATCGACAACATGATCTGGCATGGGCAGATCCTGGATGCAAGCGACCACGAGAAATCCACCGAAGCCATCCGCCGCTTCACCCGCGACGTGACGACGGATCCCGATTGGATCGTCTCCCTCAGCCCCATCAGGGATGGGATGATCGTGGCGTATAAGAATTAGTTGGTGGTTGAGTAGCGAGCGTTCGTTGCGAGCGTATCGAAACCACCAATAAGCAAAGAAATATCTGTTACACATATACTCTCGTACATCATTGGTCTCGATACGGGCTTCGCCCTACTCGACCAACAGGACATTTGAGGACTCTTATGCCCTTCAACTTCGACAACCTTCCCTCCCGTCGTTTGCAACCCTTTTTCAACAAGTGGACTGCCTACCCCAAAGATGTGCTCCCCATGTGGGTGGCGGATATGGATTTCCCCGTCGCCCCGGCGATCCAGCGCGCGTTGCGCAAACACGTGGACTTTGGCGTACTCGGCTATGAACTGCCCGATCAGCGTTTGTACGGGGTGATCGCGGCGCGCTTGAAAAAACTCTACGGTTGGGATGTGAACCCCGAGCACATCGTCTACACGGTGGGGGTCAACAATGCGTACAACATTGCGGCGCGGGTTTTGTGCAATGCGAAACGCGGCTATTTCATCCAAACGCCGGTGTACAACGAGTTTTCAGACGCGGAAAAGAAGACCGGGGCGCGGCAGAGAGTCGCTGCACTGGCGAAAAAAGTGGAGGGAAGGCGGATCAGTTACACCGTCGAATTTGATGCGTTCGAGAAAGCGGCGAAGCAGTCTGCGATGTTCCTGTTGTGCCATCCGCATAACCCGATCGGGCAGGTCTTTACGCGCGCCGATTTGAAACGCATGGCGGAGATTTGTATCGAGAACAATGTCACGATCATCTCGGACGAGATCCACAGCGAGTTGTTGCTCGATGGTGGGAAGTTCACCCCAATGGCGAAAATCTCGCGCGAGGTCGAAAAACACACGATCACGCTTGTCTCGGCGTCGAAGGCATACAACGTGCCCGGGCTGGCGGCGGCGTTCGCCATTATCCCCGCTGATGATATCCGCGCAAAATTTCAAACGACCTTGAACAACATGTCGCTCGAGGTTTCGATCATGGGCTTGACCGCAGCATACGCGGTATATCAAGGCGAAGCGGACGCGTGGCTCCGCGCGTTATTGAAGTATCTCAAAGACAACCGCGATTTTGCCGTTCAGTTCATCGAGGAGCACATGCCCGCTGTGCGGATGACCAAACCCGAAGCCACCAGCCTGATGTGGCTCGATTGTTCGGAGCTGGGTTTGAAAACATCAGCATACGAATTCTTTTTGAAACAGGCGAAGGTGGCGCTCAGCCCCGGAGAAAAATTTGGGAAAGGGAGCGAAGGGTTCATCCGCTTGAATTTTGGCACATCGCGTAAGCGGCTGGAGGAGGGGTTGAGGAGAATGAGCCGGGCGTTGAAATAATAAAGACGGATGGGGAGGACCCATCCGTCAAATAAATAATTATGGATTGTCGCGCAGGGAGCGGGAGTTGTCTTGCCTAGTAATCGTCAGGCGGACGTCTGATCTCAAAGCCTTGCTTTGAGCAGTTTACGACGCACCCGTTCCTTCGCGGGAATGTATTTCAGGCGGGACCATCGTTGGCTACTCCTTTCTCTTGCACACATCTTACTCCCGAACACGTTATCTTGCATTAAAAACAACATACGTTTTCGTTAAATTTTGAAACATCGAACAGATGAACGAAATTATGATTTTTTCTGGATGCGGTTCAACAATCGGGCAATCAACACCCCGGCCGGCGCGGCGAGCACGAACGCGAGAATGCCTGAAAGCACAAGCCCAACAACGACAAAAATACCGATCCATAAAAACGCGTAGCCGACCGGGTCTTCCATCACCACCTCGCCGCTTGCATCTTTGCATTGAAGCACGTAAGCCGTGGAGGGTTGTTCATTCCCGAACTCATCCGTAGTTGTGGTCGCGTACGAACGCACATCGGGGGTGCTGTTCTCCGGGCAGATGAATCGCCCCGTTTGTTGGATGGCAACATCGGTGAATGAGGTGAAACTGCCGACCGCCATCGCCACCGGTCCAAGGCACGTACTGATCACAATAAATGCGATGATCCACACGAGGCATCCCGACATCGTTCCTGTCGCGGCTTGTTTCATCTTGTCATCTCCTTGAAATATGCCGAGAGTATAATACAGTCAACAAATAATTTTAGGAGCACTGCAATGACCATCATTGATCTGACTATACAAAAAGACCGCCGCGCCCGCGCCATTCAACGCGCGAAGGAACGCAACATCATCATCCCAACGTACGCGCAGATGAAAGACCCTGCGAAGATTCCTGCAAAGGTGAAGGATGAACTAAAGGATATTGGATTATGGGATATTCATCCGCGCAATCTCTTCCGCATCAACTGGCACAACCAATCCACCGCTTCGGGCGGGACGTTCGGCGGTGTCAACACCCTCGAACTCCCCTCCGCGTTGACGGGAGTCAAAGCCCGCATCATCGCCATCGTGGGAAAGTGGTTCCCTACCGGAGCGCACAAGGTTGGGGCGGCGTTTTCCTGTCTCGTGCCGCGACTCGTCACAGGTCAGTTCGACCCGACTACGCAAAAAGCCGTGTGGCCCTCCACGGGGAATTATTGCCGCGGCGGCGCGTATGATTCTGCGTTGCTGGGGTGCGAGTCCATTGCGATCCTCCCCGAAGGCATGTCGAAGGAACGGTTCGAATGGCTGGCAAAAGTCGCGGGTGAGACGATCAAAACCCCCGGCTCCGAATCGAACGTCAAGGAAATCTTCGATAAATGCTGGGAGTTGCGCAAGTCCGGGCAGGATTTAATGATCTTCAACCAATTCGAAGAAATGGGAAATTACTTGTGGCACTTTGAAGTGACTGGTCATGCGATGGAGGAAGTCTTCAAACAGGCGGCGGGCAAGCACGGACGCTATCGCGGCATGGCATCTGCCACAGGCTCGGCAGGGACGATCGCCAGCGGCGATTACATGAAAAAATTATTCCCCGATTCGAAGATCGTCGCCAGCGAGGCGTTGCAATGCCCCACCCTGCTCGAAAACGGGTTCGGCGCGCATCGCATCGAAGGCATCGGCGACAAACACGTCCCATGGATTCACAATGTCAAAAACACCGACGTGGTCACCGCCATTGACGACAATGCCGTGGTCAACATCGCCCGCCTCTTCAACGAAGAAAACGGACGCGCGTACTTGGTCGAACAAGGCGTCCCCGAATCTCTGATCGCCAATCTCGATCTGTTGGGTTTCTCCGGTATCTCGAACGTTCTCTCCTGCATCAAAACCGCCAAATACTATGAAATGGACGAGAACGACATCATGCTCACCGTCCTCACCGACTCGATGGAACTCTACCGCTCGCGCTTGCACGAAATGCATCAGGAATTTGGCGAATACACCGAGCGCGATGCTGCCGCCGACTTCGCCCACTACCTGCACGGTCAATCCACGGATAACATGCTCGAACTCCGTTACCCCGACCGTCGCCGCGTGCACAACCTCAAATACTACACGTGGGTCGAACAGCAGGGACGCACGTACGATGAAATCCAACAACAATGGTACGAACCAACCTACTGGACCGATGTACAAAAACAAGCCGATGAAATTGATGAGTTGATCGTGGAGTTCAACAGGGAGGTTGGTATTGCGTCATAGAAGGTTGGTGCTACAATCCATTTATTCCACCTACGGAGGCTGACCCATGGCGCTGATTCAATTCACCCGTAACTACCGTGACCTCAGTACCGACACGGGCTTTCAATTCGAGTTCTACTGCGACCGTTGCGGCAACGGCTACCAGACCGAATTCCAAGCCTCGGCGTTGGGGACAGCGACAAACGTTCTCGATGCCGCCAGCAACCTCTTCGGGGGTGTGCTCGGAAAAGCCGCGAACGTGGCTCGCGGAGTCCGCTCGGCGGGATGGGAAAAAGCGCACGATAATGCCTTTGCCGAAGCGGTGGAGGAAGCCAAACCGCACTTCCACAAGTGCAAGCGGTGCGGTCATTGGGTGGACGGCGATTGCTGGAACAATCAGCGTGGTCTCTGCAAAGATTGCGCGCCCGATATGCAGGAGGAAATGTCTTCGATTCAAGTGCAAGCCGCCATCACCGATGCGCGCGAGAAAGCAAATCAAGTGGATTACGTCTCCGCCGATCAGTTCAAGCAAACCATCGTAACGACCTGTCCGCATTGCGGGGCAAAAGCCGGCGGAGGAAAATTCTGTCAGGAATGCGGCAAGCCGCTAGCCGCGGAAAAGTTCTGCAAGAACTGCGGCGCAAAAATGGAAGCAGACGCAAAATTCTGCGCTGAGTGTGGAACGAAACAATGAGTTGTTCTGGGCGGGTCTAACTTCGAGGACAAACCCGATTAATGTCATTCTGAGCGAAGCGAAGAATCTCTACGATTGTCTCAGAGACCCTTCGCTGGCGCTCAGGGTGACATGTTTTTTATGTTTTGAGTTTTAGACTCTCCGCCCAGAGCTTTAATGGGTGTTTTATAATTGCTTCATGATTAAACCGACGGATTTGATTCTAGTCTGTCTGCTCCCAACTCCTCGAGACTTGGAAATCGCGCGGCTCCTTGGATGGTACCGCATTCCGCTTCGCACCGCGCCCAAAGTTGTGGCGGTGGACTATCTCGCGTTCTACCAGCCTTCCGCATTCGGCGATCGCGGCGGACAAATTGAATTTGTGGCGCAAGTGAAAGGGCACGAGTTAACGACTCGCGGCGAACTGCTCAAAGACGAAGCCGACCATCCCCGCGCAAACGAGGAATATTTTAAAATCCAACTCGGCTCGCTCGAAAAACTGAAAGAACCGATCCTCTCCGACAAGTGGAAGCGGCTCACCTTCCTCTACACCACCGGGGAATACCTGCTCAACGCGAAACTGCTCAACGATCTGGTCGTCCATGCCGAGGAACGCGAAGTGTTGTGGAAATCCCTGCGCGAGCGGGCGGAGACCAATCAACTCTACAAAACCGACCTCCCCGAAGCCGATATTCCTCCCGAAGTTTTGATCGCCTTGCTCGGAATAAAGGAAATGCAGGAAGGTTACGAATCTTGAATCTGCCGTGAATGATCCCTTGGGTCAAAACCTTTATCTTCTGAACATAAATCCTTAGTGCCCTTCATGTCGCTTCGATAAACTCAACACAAGCCTTTGTGTTTTAAAAATGATCCGCTTCCTCCTACGCCGCCTCGCCGCCTTCCCGCTCATCCTCCTCGTTGCCAACTTCGTTGGCTTCGCCTTCGCGTTCTATTTCGAGCCGGTGGTCTCAAGCAGTAACCCCTATGCCAGCGGAGAGATCGTCCTGCCGCCCATCTTCCCTGAATATTTTTCGTATCTTTCAAAATTTGCCGCGCTCGATTTCGGTGTGACCTATAACGGCGAACCCGTTCACATCACGCTGGCTCGATTGAGCCTCAACAGTTTTGGCTTGGTGGCGATCGCGCTGACGCTGAGCATCCTCCTCGGTATCTTTCTCGGCCGCTTCGCCGTGCGCCGCGACGATATGAAAGTCTCGGCATGGCTCACTGCGCTCACGACGCTGGGGCTGGCATCGCCCGGGTTTTACATCGCCATTTTGCTGATCAGCGCCTTCCTGCTCCTCACCATCTACGGACCCGGTCTCATCATCCCCTTTCAAGGCTTCGGCTGGGATGCGCATTTGATCCTGCCAACCCTCGTACTGATGGTGCAACCCACGGTGAAGATCGCGCAGGTCACCGGGCGCACGTTGTCGGACGAACTGCAAAAACCATACGTGAAAGCCGGCATCGGGCTTGGGCACAGCTTCGACGCCATGAAAAATCGCTTCGCCTTTCGCAATGTGCTAGCCGCCGTGTTGCAAGCCATCGCCTACTCCGCGCGTTTGATGATCGCCGAACTCATCATCGTCGAGCGGTTGTTCAATTGGCCCGGGCTGGGACGCTTCATCGGCACCGTCCTACAGCCGGTCGGGTTTTTCGACAATACCGTGATGACTCCCGCCACCATGGCGGGACTGCTCACCGCGCTCGTTCTGATCTTCCTTTTGATTGATCTCGCCACTGTCGGCATTTCTCGCATCTTCGACCCCCGCCTCCGCATGGACGTGTTCAGCGACCCGGCAAAGGCGGCGGCGTGAAAAAACTCCGCCTGCAAAACCCCACATTGTGGATCGGCGCGTCCATCGTCGCGTTGATGATGCTCATCGCGATCATCGGTCCGTCCCTCGCGCCGCACAACCCGATGCAGGAAAACTTCGCCCTCGAAGTGGACGGGCAAATCCGCACGCCGCCATATCACCCGGGCGATGTCCCCGGCTACCCGCTCGGCACCGACCGCTTCGGGCGTGACCTGTTGAGCCGCATCCTCTGGGGCGTGCGCCCGACCATGATCATGGTCACCGCCGTGGCAGGATTCCGCCTCGTGGTTGGGATCCTCTTCGGGCTCATCATCGGCTGGGCGGAGGGACGCCGCGCGCGCCGGCTGGATTCGTTCCTCTCTTCCGTGCTTTCGATCCCCGTGTTGATCGCGGCGATGATCGGCATCTACGCCATCGGCGTGGACCGCGGACTCGCCGCGTTCATCTTCGGGCTGGGACTGACCGGCTGGGCGGAAACAGCCCGAATGGTCAGCGAACAGACCCGCATCGTCAAACGGCAGGTGTACGTCGAAGCGGCACGCGCGTTGGGGGCGGGCGAACGTCTCATTTTGTTCAACCACATTTTGCGGCAGATCATGTCGCTGGTGTGGGTCCTGCTGGCGTTCGAGGTGAGCGGCACATTGCTCGTCGCGGCGGAGTTGGGCTTCCTCGGCATTTTCATCGGCGGCGGCATCTGGATCGAAGTGCAGGATTTTCAAGCCGTGAATGTAGAGGGCTTGCCCGAACTCGGGCAGATGCTTTCGAGCGCGCTGGTGAAACTATCAGACCCCAGCGGTTTGCTCGTGATCGGCTCGATCATTTTTCTCGGCGTGCTCGGGTTTAATGTATTGGGCGAAGGGTTGCGGGTCGAACTCACCGAAAGAGAATTTGGAAGACGCGCGGGATTCATCCCACAACAGATCAGCGACTGGCTCGATGCGCGTGTGTTCGTTCCGCTTCGCACCTGGCTCGAAAGACACGAACGCCTCGCATGGACGAGCGCGTTGTTGATCGCGCTGGTCGTCGGTGGCGGCGTGTATTACCAGCGCAACCGCCATGTGTTCGCGCAAACCGAGATCGTTTTGCAAACACCGGGCAATCACCTGTGGGCAACCGAACTGCACGACGCGTACGGGACGCTGTACGCGCCGGTCAGCATGACAACCGAGCCAAAGATACTGTGGCACGCGCAAATCCCCGGCGGTGCCTCGGGCGGACCCGCCGTCTTCGCCGACGGCACGATCGTCATCGCGGGCGAAGAAAATATTTTGATGGCGTTCTCTCCGCAGGGCGAGTTGCTCTGGCAATCGCCGCTCGACGGCACACCCATCGGCGCGCCCGCGCTCGACGCGCAGGGACGCATCTTCGTGGCGAACATTCTTGGACATGTCACCGCGTTCGATCCGCAGGGCAACCGGCTGTGGGATGTGGAAGCCTCGTCCACCCGGCAGGCAACCTCAGGACCGGTCGTCGGGTCGAACGGCATGATCTACCTCACACTCATCGATGCGCTCGCCGGCATTTCACCCGATGGCAAACTCGTCTGGAGAAAGACCGCCGCCGATGTGTTCGTTTCATCGCCGCCGCGCCTCAACGCCGATGAAACCCTCATATTTCTCAAAGACTCTGCACTCGATGCATCCACCGGCGCAATTCAAGAAATTCAAGTGATGCCCGAAGCGCAATTGCTGTTCACCGAGCCCGCGTTCTTCACCGGCTCCGATGGGCTGGCATATTTCCGTAACGGGCACGAAGTGATGCAGTGGACGCGCGACGAATCGGGTTTGCACGTGCAACCTTCGCGCACGTGGGAGTTCGGATCGTTCGTCATCTTCAACCCGCTCGAGCAGGGCGTCGCGCCGAATGACCTCGCCTGGATGTTCTACACTTCGGAGTTCAGCGATGGGCGCGTAGTCTGGCTCGATTCGCAAAGCCGCCTCGTGGGCAATTTTGAATTCCCGCTCAACAACTCGCGCCTGATGGCGATCGGCGAAAACAGCGAAGCCTACCTTTGCGGACCCACCGGCGCGCGCATCCGTTGCGTGATGGCAATGCCCGGCGCCGAAGACCCGCAATGGACAATCCATCTCGAGGACGCCTCCCGACCCATCGGCGGCGCGCTCGTGCCCGGCGCATTGTACGTGGCGTCGTCGGAGGGCGGGTTGTACGCCCTCGCGCCAGCCGCAGGAGAAACCCCATGAGCACGCTCTTGATAAAAAACGGGACGCTCGTCACTGCTGAAAAAACGTTTCAGGCAGATATTTTGATTCAGGATGAAAAGATTCTTCGCATCCTTTCGACTACGCTCAACGCAAGCGCGCCGGACCTTCAAGTTGACTCAGTCCAGACGCTCGATGCCACAGGCAAACTGATTCTCCCCGGCGGCGTGGACCCGCACGTGCACCTCGACCTGCCGATGTTCGGCACGGTCTCTTCCGACGACCACTACACCGGTCACAAAGCCGCCGCGTTTGGGGGCACGACCACGGTCATGGACTTCGTGGTTCTTGAACAGGAAGGCTTTGGACATTCCGTTGATTTGTGGATGAAGAAAGCGCAAAAAGCCGCCATCGATTACTCCTTTCACATGAATCTGACGCAGTTCGACGAACAAATCGCCAAACAAATTCCGTCATTGATGAAAGTGGGGATTCAAACCCTCAAAGTGTTCACCGCCTACAACGGACGGTTGCGCCTCGATGACGGGAGCATCTTCAAGGCGTTGCAGATCGCCAAAGACAACGGGATGCTCGTCATGGCGCACTGCGAGAACGGCGACGTGATCGAAACACTCACGGCGCAAGCCCTCGAAGCAGGTCACTGGGAACCCGAATGGCACGCGCTCACCCGTCCCGCGTGGGGGGCGGTGGAATCCACGTTGAGAGTGGCAGGCATGGCGTCCGCGGCGGATGCGCCGGTCTACATCGTCCACATGAACACAGGCGGCGAAGTGGACATGCTCAAGTACGCGCGCGAACGCGGCGTCAAGGTCATGGGCGAGACCTGTCCGCAATATTTATTTTTCACGATGGATGATTTGCGCAAACCCGATGGCGCGAAGTGGATCTGCTCGCCGCCGATGCGCACGAAGGACGATAACGCCCGTCTGTGGGAAGGATTGACCGAGGGAATCCTGCAAACCGTTGGCACGGATCATTGTCCGTTCTTCTTCGATGGCACGGAACCCATCATTTACGAGGGTAAGCCGATTGCCATCCCCGGCAAGGAACTCGGCGCGCGCGACTTCACCAAAATCCCGAACGGACTGCCCGGCATTCAAGACCGCCTGCCCGTGCTGTGGACGACCGGCGTGCGCACGGGAAGAATTACACAGAACCAGTTTGTGGCGTATATGAGCACGAACCCCGCGAAGATATTTGGCTTGTACCCGCGCAAGGGCGCCCTGCTCGAAGGCTCCGATGCGGATATTGCGATCTGGGACCCGGAGAAAAAAGTGAATTACGGCGTCGGAGTGTCGCACCAGCGCACAGACTACAACTTGTACGAAGGCTGGGAGTTGACCGGCTACCCCGAGAAGGTGTTTCTGCGCGGCAGGCTGATCGTGGACGGGGACGCGTGGATGGGCAAGGCAGGCGACGGTCGGTTTTTGAAACGCGGCGAGGGCGAGATTCTATAGAATAGTCTGGGATTCTTTTTGTACACGGAATTCACGGACTGCACGGAACTTCTATGGATGGATGGATGAATTTTTCCGTGCCTTCCGTGTGAATCCGTGTACGAATCGCTGTTCAACTTTTATCAAAATGAAGAGGAGAAATAATGTCCAAGGGATGTGAAACCATCGTCGTCCACTGCATGGACTATCGTCTGCAAACCTATTTGAACCACTGGCTCGAAGCCAACCTGCCCGTCAAGAGTTACGACCTGTGCTCGATCGCGGGCGGCGTGTATGATGTATACGACGTCATCCGCCAGGTGGATATTGCGGACCGACTGCACCACATCCGAAAGGTGATCTTCATCAACCACGAGGACTGCGGTGCGTACGGCTTCGAGAGTTCCGACGAACGCCACGAAGCAGACCTGCGCAAGGCGCGCCAAAAGATCAACTTGCTATTCCCCCACCTGAACGTGGAGTTGTACTACCTGAATCTCGACGGGACGTTCGAAAATATCGATTGAGGGTTGACGGGCAAACTCACCCCCCCACGGTGATCAAATCCTTGATGCGTTCGTACGTGCCGGGTCCGATGCCCGATACGTTGATGATGTCTTCCGTCGTCTGGAAAGGTCCGTTATCGGTGCGGTAGACGATGATCTTTTGCGCGGTGGTGGGACCGATGCCGGGGAGCGTTTCGAGTTCGGCTTGCGAGGCGGTGTTGATGTTGACCAGTTCGGTGACAGCGACCAGTGGCGGCTCGGTAGAAGCAGGCTGAAGGACGAAATCCGATCCGCCCCCGCCGAACGGGATATCCAGGCGCTCGCCGTCATCCATCAGGCGGGCGAGGTTGATGCCGGTTTTGTCGGCGTCTGCCAGAAAGCCGCCCGCGGCAGAGATCGCATCCTGCACGCGCGCGCCCTGCGGCAGGGCATACACGCCCGGGCGCGGCACCGCGCCGGTGATGTGCACCACGATCGGCGCATCGGTGGGCACGGGGCGCAGGGTCACGGCATCACCGCTGGGGTTGCGCGCCACCACCCACACCAGCGCGGCAATGAACAAGCCGAACAGCACACCCGATATTGTGTAGAGAATGGATTTGATCGTCTGCATTAGATGTAATTTTACTGCAACTTCATCACGAGCAAGTGTTCGCCTTCCCGCGTCAGACCCAGCATCACGTCCGCCAGTTTGCTCAGGCGTTGAAAATATTTTGGCATATCCCGGTATTCCAAACGCACAAAACCGAATTTTTCGTACAGCGCTCCCATCGCCGAAACACACGTGAGGTACAACGGGCGCGGGCTGTCTATCAACAATTGCTCGATGACGGCGCGTGAGATCCCCTCGCCGCGGCGCGACGGGTCAACCGCGATGGAGGCGAGTTCAAGGATGTCTTTGCCGTGCGGCTTCAACTGCCCCGTGCCGACGACGCGCCCTTCGGCATCCACCGCCACGATGAAACGCTTCCAATCCAGCCCCATCGGGTTGATCCCCACCCTGTGAATCAAATCCTTGATTTGGCGGGATTCTGATTCGAGCGCGGGGCGCAACATGTAATTCCTCATTGATTTGTTCCTGTTGGTTTCGATACGTCCTTCGGGCTACTCAACCAACGACTCCGGATGCAACGAGGATGATAAATGTGCCAATGAACCAGTGTATCAAAAACGGATAAATGAACGACCTCGTCCGCCATGCCACCCAGCCAAAGGCGAACCCGCCGAAGATGGTCGAGAGCGTTTCCACTTCGGGCTTGCCGTTGTGCATCAACGCAAACGGGACGGCTTGCACCCACAGCGCTTCGGGTCCGAACTTGCGGGCGTAGCCGAACAGAATCCAACCGCGGAAGATGAACTCCCAGCCGACCAGGTCGAGGAACGTCGTCCAGGGTAAGCCCTTCACATACGGCTGGTAATACTTCTGCATGGACGGGTTGTCGCTCCCCAGGAAATAGATCACCGGCATCATGAACAAAATGCCCAACAGGGTGATCGCCAGCCCAGCCTTCCAATCGCCGAAGGTGAAGCCGTATTGCCCGGGGTGTTCCCTGAAAACCAAAAGGATGAACGCCAACGGAACGGCGAGATACAGGACGACGCGAAACCAATGCCCGAATATTTGAAAGAGATACGAGCCATGGTAATAATCCGCCATAAACAGCAGGGTGGAGGCGACCGTGATGGCAACGATCTTCCAATCGAACTTCAGTTTTTCGCCGAGGAGGAAATTCATAGTAAGCAGTAAGCAGTGATCAGTAAGGGAAGTGGGATTGGTTGCCTGTGGGTCCAAGCAGTTGCGTGATTTTATCCCAGTCGCGGACGAGTTCAAGCCCCCAGTTGGTTACGAGGAGAGCAACCAAGAGAATGGAAAGGATGAAGAGAATTCTTCCCGTCCGAGACTCCCGCCAGCGAGCCATCAGAGCGCCAAATCCATTTGCCCAAAATTGCGCGGCGAGGATGGCGAGATACGGCACCAGCGCGAGGTGAAAGCGGTCTTCGGCAAGGATGAACACGTGCGGCGTGACGTAACCGACAAAGAGCAACCCCAACAGGATGTGTCCCGGCGCCCGGCGCAGGAGCGGAAGGCTGAGCGCGGCAGACATGGAAATCACGACAAATGGCAATAGCAGGATCGCGGAGATCGTGAGAAGGATCGGGAGCGGGATGAACCCGATCAGGTTGTTGCCGTAGAAATACATCAGCACGCGCTTCTCCAACCCGAAGAAGAACCCGAGGCGGTTGATCGCCAGCGGGATGAAACGCTCCGGCTGGGCTTGGATAAATTCCATCGCCTGCTCGGTACCGATGCGGTCCCGTTCGGCATCGTCAAGGATGGTCAGCAGGTCGAGCGAGGGACCGAACACAAACGAGCCGTTCCCTTGCGGGTGATAGCCGAGGTAGAGGTTGTAGCCCATCGAGGTTTCGATGCCGGTAAGTTTATGATGAAGCAGGGAGTTGCGAATGATCCACGGAGCGATCACAAGCGAGAAGGAGAGAATCGTGAGAAATGCGCGTTTGCCGTGCAGGTAAAACAGAAGGCAGAAAGCGGCAAGCGCAAATGCTAGAATGACGGAGCGGGTAAGCGCAGTCAGCCCGAGGAAAACTCCCGAGGCGAAGTAATTGAACGTTGTCGGTCTTTCGATGGAGGAAAGAAGAAAAAAGAAAGAGGCGAGGAGGAGAACAAAAAATGGATTCTCGGTTCCGAGACCGAGAGGGTAGACGAGCAGGAGCGGATACGCGGCGACGAGCCATGCGGCAACTCGTGAGGCGGACTCTCCCCTCACCCTACCTCCCCTCCGGGGTGCTTCGCGATCTCCCGAGGGGAGAGGGAAAAGCCGCTTAGCAACCCAATACGTGAGCGGCGCGAGCGGCGCGCCGAGGAAGACGGCTTGCGCCAGCCGCGCGGCAAAGAAGCGGGAAAAATCGATCCCATTGAAAAAATAAACAACCGCCAGAAACGCGGGATACAACGGCGCGCGGAACGATGTGGTAACCCCGAGGAGGGGATCATAGTCACGGGCGGTGGACAGGTCGAAATCCACGTACGAGGTGAGTTGGTTTAAATCCGCCTCCGCGTACCAGCGGAATCCGTTCCCCTGCGCGAGACTGCGCGCCAGCATGTCGTATTGGAACATGTCGTCGAGCCCGATGCCCAGACCGCGCGCCGCGAGAACGGGGATCACTCGAAGGATCAATGCAATGAGGTAAATTTTGAACGCGAAGGATTTCAACATTTCAACACGAAGCGGGTTAAACATAAAACGGATTGCACAATTGTACCGTGCAATCCGTTTCCTACGCTGTATGCTTGTTAAGCCGGCACTGCCTTCGCCTTGAGGGCTTCGATGCGCCGCGCAAGGTAGGGCATGAAGTAGCCGTCATATTTTTCCCATAGTTCGGGATGCGACCAGTCTGTGCCGCGCACCTGGCGGCGGCAGTTCGCGCTACCGCACTGGCACTCGAATTCGTCGTAGTCCGAGCCGTCGCACATGGCGTAATCGAAGTTGAGTTCCTCCCCCGCCTGAATATCGCGCATGGCGATCAGACCGATCTGCCCGGTGAAGCCCACGTTGGGGTCGCACGAGTGGTTGAAACAATCGGTGGGTTCGAGTGGGAGCGGGGCTTCGAGGTACAACCCCTCCTCGATCTGCAAAATGCGCTGGGTGAAAAACTCCATGTTCGGGTCGATCTCGTGTTCGGCAACGATGCGCCCTCCCCACAGGCAGATCAACTCGCCTTTACGGATCGGCTCACGGGCGAATACGCCGCATCCGCCTTTTTCTTCGAACGCGCCCGAATCGCATTTCGGGTTGAGGT
>CAZGSB010000014.1:0-53721 GCA_964528275.1 uncultured Anaerolinea sp.
CGCCACGGCGCCACGGCGACGCTTCGTCGGGCTAAAGCCCTCCTCGCAATGACGGATTAAGCTTTAAATTCCTTCAACGCGGCGATGACGGTCTTTTGCTCGTCTGCGGTCATGTTGGTGTAAAACGGCAGGCGGATCAATTGGTCGCTGATGCGCTCGGTGACCGGGCAATCGCCGGGTTTGCCGCCGTACTTCTCGCCCATCGGCGAGAGGTGCAGGGGCAGGTAGTGGAAGACCGCGGTGATGCCGCGCGCCTTCAGGTGGGCGATGGCTTTCGTCCGCGCTTCGAGACTGGGGAAGAGCATGTAGAACATGTGATACGTCTGTTCGCAATGCGCGGGGACAAACGGCATCTGCACGTGGTTCTCCTCCGCCCAATCGCCAAGTTCCTTGTAGTAGGTCTCCCAAATTTTCTTGCGCGATTCTTGAATCTCTTCGCGCTTTTCGAGTTGGGCAAACAGATGTGCGGCAAGGATCTCGGAGGGCAGATAACTCGAACCGAGATTCACCCACGTATATTTATCCACCTGCCCGCGGAAGAAGCGACTGCGGTTCGTCCCTTTTTCGCGCAGGACTTCGGCATCCTCGAAATATTTCTCGTCGTTGATGAGCAACGCGCCTCCCTCTCCCGAGGTGAGGTTCTTCGTCTCGTGGAAGGATTGCGTCGCCATCACGCCGAAGGTGCCGAGGTCCTTGCCCTTGTATTTGCCGAACAAGCCGTGCGCGTTATCTTCCACCACGGGGATGTTATGGCGGTTCGCGATCTCCATAATTGCGTCCATTTCACAGCCGACGCCGGCATAATGCACGACGACGATGGCTTTCGTCCGCGGGGTGATGAGCGCCTCCAGTTTGGATTCGTCGAGGTTGAGCGTATCAGGTCGAACGTCGGCAAAGACCGCTTTCGCGCCGCGCAGGACGAAGGCGTTGATCGTCGAAACGAACGTGAACGAGGGGACGATGACTTCATCTCCGGCTTGCAGGTCCAGCAACAGCGCGGACATTTCCAGCGCATGCGTGCAGGAGGTTGTCAGCAACACCTTGGGCGTGTTCATCGCCTGCTCGAGAATGGCATGCGATTTTTTGGTAAAACTACCATCGCCAGAAAGGTGCGACGATTGAATGGCTTGTTTGATGTACTCGAGTTCGGTGCCGACGTGGGTGGGTCTGTTGAACGGGATGGGCATGTGTGTTTCCTATGGAGTTTTGTAGTTGCGACATTCGTCGCTTTTTTGAGAACGACTGACGCGAAGCGGTTACTACGGGTTTGCGAACTACCGATATTGCGAACAGGCGGAGATGTCCTGTTTGGGGACGAGCAATTGGATCCTGACCTTTTTCAACGTGTCCAGCGGTTCGTAAAAACACAGCACCGGCGCGGAGACCCACTCGACCCAGGCGTTGTTCTCCTCGCCGAAGTTATCCGCCTCGGTCTGGATGCGCTCATGGAGCGGGTTGCTGATGATGAGCGAGAAGCGTTGCGAGGCGAGGTCCTGGTAAAAAGATTTGAAATACGCTTCGTCCGCGCTCATGGCTTGATTGATCAATACTTTTTTATCGTATTCCGGCACGAGAGGAATGCCTTCGATGTAACGGAAGGCGAGCAACTGCCGCTGGTCAATGAACAGGATGTCGCCGTGCGGAGCGGCTTCTGCGACCGCGCGTTGAATATCCGCCAGCGCTTTGTCCGCATCGCGTTCGTACGGGAGCAGTTCCGGGAACGGTCCTTGCGGGGGGATGTCGGCGAGGGTCATCACCCAGACCATATCCTCCTCCGCGACCTGCGCCGGGCGCATCACCTTGAACGGGATGTACGCGGGGATCAACGCCGCCAGCACGAGCGCAACGCGAACCCATGACGGAGTCCCGTCGGTTTTCGTTACCCATTCTTTGCCGCCGGCGTTCCAGGCGAGCGCCCCGGCAAACAGCAAACCGAGGATGAGCATATCCATGTTGTGCAGGTCGCCGCCGCCGCCGATCTTTACGCTGACGATCAAGCCGACGACGAGGAACGCCAGCAACGGCAGGATGATCGCGAGCTTTTGCAACATGGTCAACGTCCACCGCCGCGTCGAGGAAAGATAGATCAACACTGCGATCAGCGGTCCGACGGCGAGGAGCAAACCCAGCAATATCCCATACTTGTAGGTGGCATTGGGGAACAGGCGATACCACAACAACGCCTGCGACGACGCCTCCGAGCCGACTCCCGCCAGCGTCACCCCGCCGCCGAGGCTAGAGATGTCCGCGGCTTGCCCACTTAGAAAAGACGTTACCCCGGCAATCCATGCGGGAAGGAAGAACGGCGCGGCATATCCGCCGAGTATGCCTGCCACGCCGACGGAGAGCGTGCGCGTCCACGTGAAGCGACTCAGCCTCCCGCCCTCGAGTGAAGCGCCGCTAAACTCCAGCATCGCCGCCCACATGCCGGGCGCAAACAACCACGTGTAACGGCTGACTTCGGCAAAATAACTCGTCGCAAAGATGATCGGCACCGCCAGCCATAGCGGCTTCCCCCACGCGAATGCAACGAAGATGGCACACCACAATAACGGCGGATGGATCGGTCCCTGAATGACGAAGAGCATCGTCCACACGGCGGCAAGCATCCAGTGCGAACGAATCGCGTCTTTGGTTTTGAACGCAACCAAGCCGAGGATGAAATACGGCACGGCGTTGCCCAACCCGATCCACAGGCGTTCTTGCCAGATCGTCAACCCAGGGAACAAGAAGGGAACCCCGCCGATGAACTGTCGTCCCACATCGAGCAGGACGGTGATCGGTTGGTCTTCAGGGTAGATGTAAATATCGCGCCCAAACAGGATCGAGTAATCCCAGAAGCGATTGCCCTCCGACCAGCCGAGCGAAAACGGATAGGCGGTCACGTCTGCCAGTGAGCTGGCGAAGACGATCGTTCCAGAGATCAGGATCAACCCGGAGAACAGCCCATTGAACGCGATCGCTTTTTCGCGCGAGCGCGTGAGAAGCCAACCGAGCAACATCCCCAGATCCGCCCACAACAGCAGGCGCAGGTATTGTCCGCGCAGGACGAGCCCCCAAGCCGAGTATTGAAGCAACCAGACCGGCAGAAGAAGCAGGACAACGACGAGCGCCCAACGGAACACGCCGAACCTGCCGCGAATGTTTGCAACCCTTGAAATGACCGATAAGAGCCTTTCGTTTCCCCAAAGAATAAGAATGATGCATTCTAAAATAGCAACGGCGACCAGGAGATATAAAAAGAACGCCGCGCCCCACTTAAGCGAAAACTCGCCCAGCCATACACCGGTCCCCCAAGTGATGTTGTAAAACTCGTATCCAGCAGCAGTCAACAACGCCGTGGAGAGGGCAATGATGAGAAGCCGCTGGAATAACGCTTTGCTTGTCGGCATCAACGACTCCCAGCCTTGGTTTGCAAAATTTCTTCGAAGAACTTCAAACGCATGATTTCCTTTTGTTTCGAGTCGATCCGCGATTCGAGCAATGCGCGGTCTGCGCGTTTGCCGCGCATGCGATGGGCAAAGTCTCGGATGGCTTCGCCGTGGGTGTGAATGTTATCCTCTTTGTTGGGAATCTTCAACAGGAATTCAAACCTCGCATCGTCAAGGTCGGTGTCTGCGTAAGCGACCACGAGCGGAAGCCCAAGCGCAAGACATTCGCGACTCTTGAGCGTCGAAGCCTCCTCGAGTTGGATGCGGTGCAATGCCAGCGAACTGATCGCTACGTCTGCGCGAGCAAGCACATGTAAATACTCGTCAGAAGAAAGATACCCGTACAATTTTAAGTTCGAGGGCAGCGGCTCGAACTCGGGCAATTTATCGTAGCCGACGATGTCGAGTTGCACATCGGGGAAGCGGCGGGCGAAGTCCACGAGTTTATCCACGCCGTGCCAAAGGTAACCGGGACTTCCAATGAAAACCAGCCGCGGAATTTCGTTCGACGGCGCGGGCAGGGGCGTGAACGCGTGGAGGTCAATGCCATTGGCAATGACGCGCGTCGGTTTGCGGTACGCGGCAAAGGCGGGCGAAACTTCCAATTCGCGCGAAACAGCCACAAGTCCGCGGACAAGGCGCAGAAAGAGTCCGCGCGTAAATCGGTTGTACAAGCTGTACACTCCGCCCAAGTCCTCGTGTTGAGTCAAGTCGTTGGTGTTGATCTCCTCGATGACAGGCGCGATTCCCATCAGCCGATGCGCGGGGTAGACGTAAATTCCGTATCGCAAATAGATAATGTCAGGCTTGAACGCTTCGACTGCTTCGACAAGTTGATGCGCCGCGCGGATGCGGTTGAATTCCGTCTGGAGTTTTCCGCTCGTGCGATATGGGATGACCTGCGCTTCGATCAACGTTTCGGCTGGCTCGCCCGTGGACGCGTGCATGAACACCCTTGCCTCGTGCCCCATGCCGCGCCACGTTTCGAGCTGGTTTTGGATCTTCTTCCCCACGCCTGAATGTTTCGTGCGCGCCCAATGCAAACTGACGTACGCGATGCGCATTTACGCCTCAGCCTGGTGCGTGCGTTTCTGGCGCGCGCGATACCAATCGCGCCCGAGGTTGTACAGGAATTTCAACGCGGGACCTTCGACAATGCGCCCATAGGACGGATAATCCCAAAACGTTTTTTTCGGCGCGTTGAGGATCGCTTCGAACTCGTCGTCGTTGAGTCCAAGTTTTTTGACGACATACTCGCGGTCTTCCTCCTGCATCGAGGGCTGATATGTTGGCTTGTCTAATTCTTTCAGGGCGGACTCGCGCGTTGTCTCGCCGGAGCAGATCAAACTGGAGAGATGCGAACGGCGTTTGTCGTAACCGAACTTGGTCGGCAGGATGTAACCCTGATAAAAGCGCGTATAAATCGACTCGTAATGCTTGCCGCCGTAGTATCGCCAGCCGAGTTCCTGTTCCAAAATTTTCATCGCTTCGGTCTTGTTGAAATCAATGTAATTCAGAATATCCACGCGGCGATGCGTAAGCAGGCGGCGATAGTAGGTGAAGAAACCTATGTGCGGAAAAGTCTTCAGTTTGCCGCGCCCAAAGAGTTGATTCACACTGCGGATGTACTTCCAATCGAAATGTCCCTGTGACCAGGCGCGCGGCAAATGCGTTTCTGTCCGCACGTTGAACCCTGAGATGATATATTTCACTTTGAGTTTATCTGCCAGATCGCCAAGCACCGCCCAGATGGCATGGTCGCTGGGAATCTCCGAATCAGGCGTGGACGATTTCAGGAACGCGACCTGTAAACTCTTGAACTCTTCCCAATCAAGCACTTCGGTATGCAGGTCAATGCCGAGGCGCTTGAGCGTCTCTTCGATATTTTTAACAGCCAGTTCTGAGTCCCAGCCGTTATCCATGTGCACTGCCAGCGGACGCAACCCCATCTTCTTGACAAGGTACGCCACGTACGTGCTATCCACGCCGCCGCTCACGCCGATGAGACAGTCATACGGCTTGCCGCGCCCGTCGCGCTTCATTTGCTCGACAAGTTTTTGCAGATATTCTTCGCCGGGCTTACCCGTAATCACTTTTTGTTTCATCAACCGGTCATGGTCGTGGCAATGATTGCACACCCCGTTCTCGTCGAAGACGATGTCGGGGTCGGTCGTGTCCATCAAACAGCGCGTACAGATTCGATATTCAGAAGTCATTCAATCTCCAACTCGTTTTTCGTACACGGATTTCACGGAGAACACGGAAAAATCTTGTTCTTTTCCGTGAAACCCAGTGTGATCCGCGTCGTCCGTGTCCAAAAGGGCTAAGGCATCACTTTCTTCAACTCTTCCTGTGAAGGATAACTGATCAACACGCCGCGTAACGGACCCTGAAACACGAACATGCTCCCCGCCGCCGCGGCGGACGCGCCTGCCTTCACTGCCTCCGCTAAATGCTGAATATTTCCCGCCCCACCACAGGCAACGACGGGAACAGTCACTGCTTCAGCCACGCGCTGGATGAGGTCGAGGTCATAGCCCTGCATCGTGCCATCGCGGTCAATCGAGTTGACGAAAATTTCGCCCGCGCCCTGCTTTTCCACGTCAACAGCAAATTTCACGGGGTCGAGTCCTGTCCCTTTTTTGCCCGCACGAGTAAAGATTTCATATTTGCCGAACAGGGTTTTCTTCACGTCCATCGAAATGACCACTGCTTGACTCCCGGCGTGGTCTGCCGCGGCGCGGATGAGTGAAGGGTTTTCCGCCGCCGAGGTGTTCAACACGAACTTTTCCACGCCGATCGAGAGCAGTTGCTTCACATCGTCCATATCACGGATGCCGCCGCCATAGCCCAACGGCATGAAGCACTCGCTGGTGATCTTTTTCAGCAACTCGAAATTCGGGCGGCGCTTTTCGGTCGTGGCGAGAATATCGAGGAAAATCAACTCATCCACTTCCTTGTCGTTGAAGATGCGCACGATGTTGATCGGGTCGCCGAGATACTTCGGGTCTTTGAACTTGACCGTCTTGACCAATCCCTCGTTCTTCAACAACAAACACGGAATCACGCGCGGGCGAATCATAAAACACCGTACCGAGTCACGCTCCCGCAGGGTCTGTGACCCTGCGGCTTGTTCAATAAAACACGGCAGTCGCAGACTGCCTGTGAGCAAAAATGTGTAACGCTGGTCATTTAGAAACGCTCCGCAAAATTTTTCAGCAACTGCAACCCAAACTTGTGACTCTTCTCCGGGTGGAATTGCGCGCCGACAATGTTGCCCCTGCCCAAAATCGAATGGATGGTCACGCCATACTCGGTCTCCGCGAGCACCGCCTCCGCATCCTTCGCCACCACGTGATACGAGTGGACGAAATAAAAACGCGAATCAGCGGGCAACCCATCCACCAGCGGATGCGGACGCCGCGTGTGAATCTCATTCCAACCCATGTGCGGGATCTTGAGATGCGCGTGCTCCGCGTCGAATTTAAAGCGGACGGTCTCCGCGTCGAACCACCCCAAGCCTGCTTCGCTTCCCTCTTCGGATCCCCTCGTCATCAGTTGAAGTCCCACGCACAAGCCAAGCACGGGGATTTTCTTCTCCAGCACGAGTTCGCCGACCACCGGCGCCAATCCCGTTTCTCGAAACTTCCGCATCGCCGCATCGAACGCGCCGACACCGGGCAGGATCAACTTCTCCGCGCCGCGAATCACCTCAGGGTCGGAGGATGGCTCGGCTTTGAAGCCAGCCTTCTTGAACATGTTCTTGATCGAGCCGAGGTTGCCGACGCCGTAGTCCACGATGACGATCATGCGTACACCCTCCGTTTTTCGCGGAACAACTGCATCAACCGCGCGGCTTGCACGTAAATCCATGCGAGGTGCAGTTGATCGTTATCACCAGTGCGAATCGCAACGGATAAATCCTCCGCCACTCTCTTCCCATCCCAGATCGCGGACTGTTGGAACTCCGCGCTATGGACGACATCGCGGATAAATTCCTGCGCGCGCGGCGACGTCCATGCTTCGGCGAGATTGGGGAAGCCGAGTTTACGCGTGCGCGTGCGGATCGCTTCGGGCAGGATGCCTTTCAACGCGTCCCTGAGAATCCGCTTGGTGAAACCGGAACCAATTTTGGCGGAGGAGGGAAGCGAGAAGGCGAAACAGGCGAGTCGCCAGTCCATGAACGGCGAGCGGACTTCGACTCCGTGCGCCATCGAGAGCCGGTCGAAGTCGCGCAGGTTCATCGGCAATTGCGTGAAGTGATAATCCACGTACAGCGATCTGAACAACGCATCGCGGTCTTTGATGAGCGACAGATCGTGTTGATACGGCGATGATTGGAAGTCCGCCGCGGGTTGCACGAGCCAGGGTTGCTGATTCTCTTTCGTCATTTTCGAGAACAACGCCTGCGCACTTTTGATGTAAAACTGGTTTTGCGGAAAAAGTTCCAAGCCTTTCATGATGGCGACCACATCACGCGTTCGGCGAATTGAAAATTTTGAGATCGAATCTTTGAACGCAGCGGTCACGTGCCACGGATAGCCGCCCAGCAGTTCATCGCCGCCGTGCCCGTCAATGGTGACGACGACGTTATTTTCGCGTTGATGTTTATGCACCAACCACGGACCGAGATGGATGTCGGAAATTTCCTCGTATTGAAAGAGAATGTCATCGAAGTGATTCAGATATAGATCCGAATCCCCTGTGGAATAGATCGGTGTGACGCCTGTCTGTTTGATGACTTCATCGGCGTATTTGCGCTCGTCGATCACCGCGCCGGGATAGGTCATGACGAATGCCTTCTGCCAGTCGCGCGCGAGTCGGTCGGAGGCGTCCGTTGTGTCCCGGATGTAGGTCATGCCGCACAGAATGGAACTCGAATCGAGTCCGCCGCTCAGGGCTGTTCCAATCGGGACGTCGCTCCTCATGCGGATGCGGCACGCGCTCAAAAATAGTTCGCGGAAACGCGAGACTTGATCGTCATACTTCTGCGGTACAGTTTCGAGATGATCGAGCGTGTTCCACCAGCGGCGAATTTTCGGCGTTTCGCCTTGTCGCAGTGTGAGGCAATGCCCGCCCAGCAGGTGATTCAACCCCTTCAACATGCAACGCTCGTCGCCTTCGATCAGGCGTTCGTCCGTCAACGCCAACGCGACCATGGCAGGGTCAAACTCCGGTTCGAACCAATCCAACGCAAGGAAGGCTTTCATCTCCGACGCGAACGCAAAATGATTTTCATCGAAGTGATAGATCATCGGCTTGACGCCAAAGCGGTCACGCGATACGAAAAGGTTTCGCTCCTCAGAATCCCAGATCGCCAGCGCCCACATGCCGTTGAATTTCAACTGGCAGTCCTCGCCCCAGTGATGGTAGGCGGTGAGGATCACTTCGGTGTCTGACTCCGTTTTGAATTGATACCCCAACCCCTCCAGTTCTTTTTTCAACTCAAGGAAGTTGTACATCTCGCCGTTGAACACGATCCAATATCGCCCATCGGCGTACGACATGGGCTGGCGCCCGCCGTCGGATGTGTCAATGATCGCGAGGCGGCGGTGACCGAGACCGAGGTTTGCATTGGAATCAATATAGATGTCGCTCCCGTCCGGTCCGCGATGGGCGAGGGAATCAATAAAGTTTCTTAATGGCTCCGACGAAACAGGTTCGCCGTTGAGGTTCCACAGTCCTGCAATGCCGCACATGGTCTACTGCACCTTTTCTCTGATCGCCATCAATCGTTCTGCGAAGGCTTCGTAATTGGCGTCTGCATTATATCGTTCCGCCCACATCGCCCTGCTCTCCCGTCGCATATCTGATACGGTTTGGTTTTCGAGAAGATTGACGATTGCATCTGCGATTTCCTGCGGGCTGGGATTCTCGCCCAGCAAGATGCCGTTTCGTTCGCCGACGATTTCTTTGTTCCCGCCGACGGAGGTGGCAATCACCGGGATGCCGCAACTCACCGCCTCCATCACTGCGACCGGCGTTCCTTCGGTCTCGCTGGCGTTGATGAAAACGTCCGCTGGGGTATCGCGATAAAAAGAAATTAGGGCTTCCTTGCTGGTATAGCCCGGCAGACAAGCTGTCGCGTTGGGAGGGTATGATTCATCCGCCATTTTCTGCAATTCCATCCTTCTCGCGCCGTTGCCGATGTGCGTCCACTCGAACCGCTGGTGCGGGTTTTGCACGGCAGCAGTCCGAATCCCTTCGAGGATCCGGTCCACGCGTTTGACCGGTTCCAGCATGGAGCACGAAACAATGCGAAACACGCCATCGGTGGAGTGGCGATTCACAAAGCCCGGGTCGGTCACCCCGAGCAGGGCGGTTTCGTAGCGGGAGGTGTATCCGGGGTAGCGTTCGTTGAGGTAGCGCAGACCAGCCTCCGAGTCCGGAAAGAGGCGATCCAGCAGGGACAACGCGAGCGGACGAAGGGGCCAGTACGGCGGAGTGTAATAATATTCCTCGTACAAGTCATATCCATGCACGCGCGAAACGAGGCGAATCTGCGGATGCTTTCTTTTCACCAACCCAATGCCCAGCGCCGCCTGATCGAACCAGTAGGTATAAAAAATACAGTCAGCGGGGTTCACGTTGTTTGTCGCGATCCAATCCTGCACCCAATCGCGGGTCAACTGCGCGCCGACGACAAACGCGGCGAGGCGCTTGATGGCTTGCGGATACAACAACAAGGATTGTCGGGAGAGGATGTCCATGAAAAATAAACGCGAAAATAGAACATGGGCAATGGCAGTGAGCGGATTCGCTCCGTCCAGTTTTGCCGAGTAACTCTCGTCCACGTCCACCGAGGCAGGGAGGGAAAGACGGTCCCCCGCGCGCTTGCGCGGGACCAGCAGCACGCGATCGAACCTCTTCCGCAGGTGAACGATCTCGGTATCGAGAAAGGTCTGCTCTGCCCTGCCGTCGAACGGGTAAGAGGCGGTGAACAACAACAGGGTCGTCAACCGGCATCTCCCGGCAAAAAGTCCGTGCGATGCGCGGTGAACTTTTCCATCGCCGTTTCATAGTCGTCGTGACGTCCGATATCCAGCCAGTATCCGTCAAACTCGTACACATTCACTTTTTGATTCGCTTTGAGCAAACGCAAAACCAGTTCAGGCAGGTCGAGTCGCTTCCCGCGTTCGATGAAATTGAGGATGCCAGGCTCAAAGATGTAGATGCCTGTGCTGACAGCGTAGTGATAGATTGGTTTTTCGATGTAATCCTTCACCCAGCCATCCTGTGACTCGATCACGCCGAGGTCGATCTTGATGTCGCGGCGATAGGATGCGAGCGTGGCAAGCGCGCCGCGTTCCTTGTGGTACTTCCACATTGCGGAATAATCGAGCGTGGAGAGCAGGTCGCCGTTCATTACGAGAAAAGTCTCGTTCAAATTTGACACAAGGGAGATCGGTCCCGCTGTGCCGAGCGGCTCTTCCTCGCGTGAATAGTCAATCTTGATCCCGAACTTTTCACCATCGCCGCAATACGCCATGAGCAATTCCGCCAAATGCCCAACCGCCAACGTGACATCCTTGAATCCGTGATGAGCAAGTTGGCGAATGACGATCTCGAGGATCGGCATATCGCCGATGGGCATCAACGGCTTGGGCAGAACGGTGGTGTACGGGGCGAGGCGGGTACCTTTGCCGCCGGCAAGGATGACTGCGCGCATATTACACCGTGTACTCGTCGGGCTTGTACAGGTCAAGATGAGACCGGATCCATTCGATGGTGCGGCGCAGACCCTCCTCCAGCGAGACGCGCGGTTCCCAGCCGATCAACTCTTTTGCTTTCTGGTTCGACGCCCACAACTTCATCACTTCGCTTTTTCCCGGGCGGACGCGCTGGGGGTCGGCCGTCAATTTCAGAGTTTTGCCAAGGATGCCGAATATTTTTTCGGCAAGATCGCCGATGCGAATGGTATTGTCGTTGCCGAGGTTGATCTCCTCGCCAAGCACGTTATCCGCAGACGCGACGCGCAGAAAACCTTCCACGGTATCCGCAACGAAGGTGAAATCGCGCGATGGGTCGAGACTCCCCAATTTCACTTCGTCGCGCGTCAGCGCCTGCGTGATGATCGTGGGAATCACTGCCCGCGCCGATTGACGTGGACCAAACGTGTTGAACGGGCGCAACGTGACTACCGGCACTTCAAATGAACGGTAAAAACTTTCAGCAATCCGATCCGCGCCGATCTTGCTTGCCGAGTAGGGGGATTGTCCCTGTAGAGCGTGTTTCTCGTCAATCGGCACGTACTGCGCTGTGCCGTATACTTCGCTTGTTGAAGTATGCACTACGCGCCGCGTCCTGAAATCGCGCGCCGCCATCAACACGTTCAGCGTGCCCATGATGTTCACATCCACCACTTCGCGCGGGTTCACGTACGAATACGGGATGGCAATCAACGCGCCGAGGTGAAACACCGTATCCATGCCCTGCACAGCTTTACGGACGGCTTCATTGTCGCGCAAGTCGCCCTGCATGATCTCGAATTGCGAATACACGTCGGCTGGAATCAGTTTCAACATCCCAACGTCGCCGCGCGAGTTGTAGCGCACGAACGCGCGCACGCGCGCACCCTCGGCGACAAGCCGCTCCACCAGATGGCTGGCGATGAACCCGCCCGCGCCCGTGACCAACACATGTTTACCCTGCCAATCCATATTCACTCCAATTCCTTGACTCGCTTGCGCCAATCGTTCAACAGATCCGACAACGATTTTTTCAAACTGATTCGCGGACTCCATTTTGTGGCGTCCTTCAGCTTCATCGCGCTCCCGATTTGGATCTGGACATCGTTCCTTTGAATTTTTGCGGGATCCACAACCGCTTCGACCCGCACCTCCGCCTGCTTCAACAAAATGGACAGGCACTCGCCGATGGAGTCCGCCCGCTCTGCGCAGACGTTGTAGATTTCGCCGGACTTGCCTTTTCGCGCAATCATCTCATACGCGCGGACGGCATCGCGCACATCCACAAAATCACGCTTTGCGTCGAGGTTGCCCGTCGAGATGACCGAGCGCTTGCCAGACTTTTCGGCAAGCGCGATCTGGCGGGCAAACGATGAGCAAGCCATCTCCGCCGAGAGACCCGGTCCCAGCAAATTGAACGTGCGCACGCCGATCACCCGCAACCCATGGACGTGAAAGTAACGCAGCGCGACCATCTCCTGTGCGGCTTTGCTCAACGCGTAATGAGTATGCGGCTTCAACTCGGATTTTTCGGTGATCATCTTTCCATTTTTTCCAGAACCATACACCGCGCTCGAACTGGCAACCACCACGAGTGGAGATTGTCCCGAGGCAACAAGCGCATCCAGTAAGGAAATCGTGCCAAATACGTGAGCCTTGTACAATTCCTCGTGTGAATCGGACTTCAAGATGCCAGCCAGATGAAACACCACCTCGGGCGCGGATTTTCTCACCGCGGCTTCGATGGCGGGCAAATCCGAAAGATCGCCCGAATAAAAATCACAATCCACACGCGGCGGGCGGAGGTCGTACCCCGATACCTGCCATCCTTTATCCAACAGGTGACGGGCAAGGTGATCACCAACAAAACCAGAGATTCCTGTGATTAACGCGCGTGGCATGGTGTCATCCCGAAACGGCGAAACCATTCGTCCATCGCCGGATATGTGCCTCAATTTCCTCGCGCGAGACCACATCCTTCACAAATTCAGGTTCGATACCGTCCGTTGCGCGGAAGCGCAGGCTTTGCTTCACGCGGCGGTAGAGCGACCATGCCATCGCAGGTGGAATCCATTTCAGGGAGGGCGTGGCAACCGCACGGGGCGGAGGAGGCGGCGCATCCTTTTTGCCGGAGCGCAATGTAGTGATGAAGTCAGCAAGATTGCGAATCGCGTCGCCGCGCCTCATCATCGTTCCACGTGCCCAGTCACCGAGTCGGCTATCTTCAACGTTGAATGTGCCTGCGCAGGCTCGATGAACATCCTCGCAGGTTTTGAGACGACCAACGAGATCGTGCCATTCCACTTTTAGCGCGGCAGGCATCGGGTGCGGCTCGACCATGAACACCGGCTTGCCCGCCACCGCGCCTTCGATCAGGCTGGTGCTGTGCGAGGAGAGGATGACATCGCTGGCAAGAATCCACTCACGGACGCTCCCGTGCTGGATGATGCGCAGGTGCGAAGGGACCTCCGGCAGAATTTTGTTCACAGTTTCTTGAAAATTTTCCAGCGTGGCTGATGGACGCGGGCGCAGGATGATCTCCACATTCTCTTTTTGCGCGATGTGAGCAAACCACTGAAGCACATCGGCGAGCGAGCGATTGCAATACTCGATCATCTCGCGAATCTCTTCAAGCGATTGCCCGCCGCGCATGAATTGTTGGATCGTCGCCTCGGAATAGAACGCCCAGTTGTAGTTTTCAGGGAAGAAGACCCATCGGCGCGAGGGGTCGAGTCCATGAAGCAATGCCAGTTCAGCGCGGGACGGGAAGTAACCGCGATACGGCTCGTCGTACAAGGCATAGGCGGGTTGCCCATTGAGGAAAATGTTTTTCTCCGCCAACCCATTCCGCAAAAGAAAATCCTGGTAGGTTTCGCTCCAAGCCTGATGGATGACGTGGTTTACGGCAAATTCGCCGCGCGGGGTTTTGGCTTTCTGGTTGCCCGGGTAGAACCATTGCTCCCACGAAAGGTTGAGAAAGATCGCCTCTCGCCAGTAGGCGAGCAACGCTTCGTAACTATCCTCCGTGTAGCAGAACGGCAGGATGACCAGCTGCGGACGGAGGCGCGTCACCGTGACCGGGAAGCCGGTGGGCCAGTGGACGATCTCGACTTCCACCCCGGCGTTCCTCAGGCACGCAGACACCGCGCACGCTACATCCAGTTCGCGCGCCGCATGCTCATACAGGTAAACCACATCCACTTCACGCACGGGAAATCAATCGCTCGCTTCCAGGATTCGTTCCGCCAGTGAGGCGCCGTCCAAACGATGATGCTTCAACGCCTCTTGCGGAGTGCCGCAGGCGGGCCAGCCTTCGACGGCAAATTGCATCACGCGCCGCTTCGCCAATGGCTGATTGCGGCTCGACGCCAGCAGTCCGAGCATGTGCTCGTATAGCGCACCGGCGGGATGATGATCTTCAAGGACAAACACGAGCTCGTACGGCTTGATGGTTTCTTCCAGCCATTTCGCGTCCACGCGGTTGAGCCAGGGCAGGTTGATCACTTTCAACGCTACGCCGCGCTCGGCGAGCAATTCGCTGGCGAGCAGTGCCTCGTGCAACATCACGGGTCCGTAGGCGAAGAGGATTGCATCCCTGCCCTCGGTGAGCGGGACGCCTTTGCCAAACGTGAGTTTGTAATTCTTAGGCAGTTGAATCTTGCGCGGCGAGGGACCGATGATGAACCGCAACGCGACGTTTTCTTCGGCTTCGTCCACGGCGTATTCCACGACCATGCGCGTTTCGTCCGCGTTGCAAGGCTGGAGGATGGTGCAATTCGGGAGCGCGGCGAACAAGGAAACATCACGCAGGGATTGATGCGATTTGCCGGGACCGGCGGGAATCAACCCGGCGTAATGAAGAGCGTAAATTATTTTTGTCTTCTCGCTGGCATTGTTATAAATTTGTTCATTCGCGCGCGAGGCGAGAAAACTGGCGAACGAGTTGACGATGGGTAACAATCCTTTTTGCGCCAGCCCGCCCGCCATCGAGACCATATCCTGTTCGGCGATCCCGTTTTCGATGAAACGTTCGGGGAAGGCGTACTCAAAGTCGCGGGTTTTGCAATCGGAGGACAGGTCGGCATCGAGGACGACGATATCGTTTCGACGCGCGGCGATCTCGACCAATGCCTGCCCGTACGCGCGCGCCACGAATTCATCCGTCACTTTGGCGGTGAGTTTTTCCTGCGTGGCTTGACTCAACGGTTCGCCGGCGAGCATTTCGGCGGGCGGGCGTTTTTCTTCGGGGGCGATGTCTTTCAGGTTAAGCGAGTCAAGCCCAAGGTCCGCGAGAGAGGCGTTGATCCGTCCGATGAGTTCGTTGTGGCCGCGTTCGAACGAGTCGTCATCCGGCGCGCCGGAGTGCCACGGGTAGAGCCCCTTGCCCAGTTCGAGCGCGGCGGGATGCTCCATGAACGAGATGCCGCGTCCCTTGATCGTATCGGCGATGATGATGTGCGGCTTGCCTTTCACTTGTTTCGCCTCCGCCAGCGCGCGTTCGATCTGGCGATAGTCATGCCCATCGATGCGTTGCACATGCCAGCCGAAGGCCCGGTATTTTGATTCGGTATCGCCGAGGCTGACGATGCTTTCGACGAGCATGTCAGACTGAACCTTGTTATCGTCCACGATGACGGTGAGGTTGTCAATTTTCTGCTGGACGGTGGATTGGAGCGCCTCGTAGTTTTGACCTTCCTGCCACTCCCCGTCTCCAGTCAGGACGTATACCTGCCCGCCATGCCCGAAGTGTTTCTTCGCCCACGCCATTCCGCGCCCCTTCGAGATGCCCATGCCCAACGACCCGGAGTTGGCTTCGATACCGGGGATGTTGAGATCGGGGTGACCGTCCAGCCCGCCATGGCGTCGAAGTTTAAGCAGTTTCTCTTCAGGCAATGCGCCGAGGGAATACATCGTGGCATACAGTCCGGGCACATCGTGGCCCTTCGATGAAAAGTAAATATCACGCTCTGGGTTGTCGAAACCTACATTGAGGACGTTCATTTCTTCGTGGTACAGCCACGTGACGATATCCATCGCGCTGAGCGACGAACCGAGATGACCCGACCCCGCGCGTTTGACCTCCGCCAATGTGTTGGCACGGTTCATGTCCGCGACGAGCGCAAGTTTCTGGTATTTGTCCAACGGCGCGTTCCGCACGCGCTGGAATTCTTCAAATGGGATGAGTTTGATGGCAACCATAGTTTCCTTGTATCGTTTCGAGAGTCGTTGGTCTCGATACGTCCCGCGACAAGCATCGCGGGACTACTCGACCAACAGATTCCAAAACGACGGATTAAATCTCTGTCAACCTTGCCTGCCCAGTTTTCACAAGTTCCTCCGCCAGTTGCCAATCGTAGGGACGGTTGACATCGAACCCTTCGTATCCTTGCGTGAGGAACGGCATGACGACTTCACCGGCGATCGTGCGACCTTCGAAGACGACACGCGAATAGGCGATCTCAAGGCTGGCGTTCTGTGTGTAAACTTCGGGCAGAGCCTGATACGGCGTGCTGTGCCATGGCAGTTCTGCGGGGCTGATCGGCAATAACGGCGTCATGCGCCTGCCGCGGATCACCCACATCTTGCCCGGGTGTTCGCTGCATTTCTCGACTGCGCGCAATGAATCCACGCCCTCTTCGGCGAGGAATTCCTTCCACGCGCGCTGAATGGTTTCCGGCAATCGGAACGGACTCGTCGGACGCAGGATGCTGAAGCAGTCGTATTCGCGTCCCAACTCTTTGAGGCGTTGAAGTGTGAATTCGACCCATTCGATATCCGGTGAAACATCGCCGGAGATTTCCGTGGGGCGCAGAAACGGAACCTCCGCTCCGTACTTGCGCGCGACCTCGGCATACTCTTCCGAATCTGTGGACACCACGATGGCGGAAAAGATTCCGCTTCGCTTTGCCGCAGCGATCGTGTACGCCATGACCGGATGTCCCGCCAGCGGACGGATGTTCTTATCCACAACGCGCTTCGAGCCAGAACGGGCGGGGATGAGGGCTATGACAGTAGGTGTAGACATGTTTGATACTCGGTACATCGGGTTTCGATACGCCCTCGAACATCACTCGGGCTACTCAACCCTCGGCGTCGGATGGTTATAACTGCGACGGGTCAATATTGATATACAAGTCTTTCAACTCGGAGTAGATATTCAACGCCTCGGTGCCCGGTTCACGTGAGCCGTTTCCCGATTGCTTGCGTCCTCCGAAGGGCATGTGCGGCTCCGAGCCATATGTACCGGCGTTGACGACCGCCACGCCGGTCTGCACTTTTTCGCAGAAGCGCATGGCGCGATGAATGGATTTGGTGTGAATCGAGGCGGTCAGTCCGTAGGGCGAGTCGTTGGCAAGGGCAAGCGCTTCGTCGAAATCCCTGACGCGGTACAGCAAGGCGACAGGACCGAACAACTCGCACTCGGATATTTCATCGCGCGGGGCAACACCGTCAATCAATGTGGGAGACAGGTAGAAGCCGGCGCGATGCGAATCATCCGTCATTCGTTCGCCGCCGACAAGTACGGTTGCCCCACCTTCCTTTGCGCGTTTTACCGCGCTCAACATCCCGTTCAATTGACCTTCGTTGATCACGGGACCGAAATCATCCTCGTCCGCTGTTCCCACACGGAGTTTCTTCGTCTTCTCCACCAACAGGTCGCGAAATTTTTCATACACTGAATCAAAGATGATCACGCGGCTGGCAGAGGCACAGCGCTGCCCGGCGTTGCTGAATGCGGAGAGCAAGACCCACTTCGCGGCATTCTCCAAGTCTGCATCGTCGCACACGACCAGCGCATTCTTTCCGCCCAGTTCGAGCGAGATACGCGCGAACCGTTCGCCTGCGGCGCGTTGGATGAACCTCCCCACTTCCGTCGAACCGGTAAACGAAATCACACCGACATCGGGATGCTCTACAAGAGGCGCTCCAGCTTCTTCGCCGAATCCCTGCACGATGTTCAACACACCATCTGGCAAACCCACTTCTTTTGCAAGTTTGCCGACGATCCACGCGGTTGCGGGAGTATCTTCGGATGCTTTGAGGATCGCGGTGTTGCCGCACACCAGCGCAGGAAAAATTTTCCATGCCACATTCGCAATTGGCGTATTCGCCGCGATGATGAGTCCCGCAACTCCAATCGGCTGGCGAATGGTCATCGCGTATTTGTTCGGCGTTCCGCTTGTGGTGGTGCGCCCATACAACCGTTGACCTTCGCTGGCATAGAACAATCCGCATTGGATGGCTCCGCCGGTCTCGCCGAGCGCGTCTTTGTGAGATTTGCCGGTCTCTGTCGCGACGATGCGCGCGATCTCCTCCTGATGATCCTGCATCGCGACGACGAGTTTGTGCAGGAGGAGTCCGCGCTGGACGGCGGGTGTGGATGACCAACCGTCGAAGGCACGTCGCGCCGACTGGACGGCAGCAGTCACATCGTCGGTGCGTGAACGGGCGGCGCGTGTGAGGAGTCGTCCATCGGCGGGATTCACCTTATCGAACCACTCAGCGGCAGCGGCGGGGCGTTCCTCGCCGCCGATCCAGTTGGGTATTGTTTCAGGAATCATGCCAGGTCCTCGAATTTGATATCCTCATCCTCGGCAAGCGGACGTTTGAGAGTCTTGCCAAGAACGTTATCGAACTCATACGGAGGCAATCCATCGCCCGGCGATTTGACGGCGATATCCGCTTCGGTCAATGGTTGACCCGCGGGCAGGTCGCGGCTGGCGACGAGTTTTTTGCTCATTTTGGAAATGGGTCCCACTTCGTTAGGGTACACACGTTTGACGCCATCGCCCAGCGCCTCGCGCACACGGAGCAAGTCACGGACAAGTTTTTTCATGCCGATCGGTTCCAGCGAGAAGACCTGGTCGGTGCCCTTCCATGTGTGGTTGATGGTGAAATGCTGTTCGACGATGCGCATGCCCAGCACGTACGCGGCGGTCGCCATCGCGATACCGTTCTCGTGATCGGATAAGCCAATCACATTGTCGGGGAATTGCGCGCGGAAGGTCTCGATGACGCGCAGGTTGAGGTCGTGGTGTTCGGCAGGATACGAGGAGGTGCACTGCAGGATCGCGAGTTGCGGGTTGATCGGCATGATGGCATCGTAGGCGCGTTGGACGTCCCGCATGTCTGCGCCGCCGGTGCTGATGATCATCGGCTTGCCGAACTTCGCCACGTGCCGCAGCAGGGGCGTGTTCTTCAGGTCGCCTGATGCGATCTTGTACAGGGGCATCTCCAATTCGGCGAGGAAGTCCGCGCTGGGGATGTCGAAGGCGGTGGCGAACATGGTCACGCCGAGTTCCTTCGCGTATTGTTTCAACTCCACAAATTCAGCGCGCCCGAATTCGAGCGCTTCGCGATGCGCGCCATACGTATCGCCAAAACTGTTCTCGTTCTCGTACGGCTTGTGGTACGCGGCTTTGGTGAACAGCGTCTTGTTGTCGCGCTTCTGCAGTTTGACCGCGTTCACGCCGCATTCCGCGGCGGCTTTGAACAACTGCTTCGCTTTTTCGAGGCTCCCCTGGTGGTTGTGCCCGATCTCGGCAATGACGTAGCAATCCGAGTCGTCGGAGATGGTGAACGAGTCGATGGTAAGGGATCTAGACATGTTCGATTTCCTATTTGCCCAATTTGACCAACAAAAATTGACCCGTGAGCAATGACAATGAAAAATACCCGGGCGTTGCCGCAACAAATTCGTCCACCGCCTTTTTTACGCCGGGGCAGGTGGTGAACCCGTAATCATCCACGACGATCACGCCGCCGGGCGCGAGGCGGCTATCGAAAAATTGAAGCCCAAATAGGGTTGGGTCGTAGATGTCCACGTCGAAATGGACAAAATGGATTTTTCTGTCCTTTAGCTCGCCGCACGTATCCTGAAACCGCCCCTTGATAACCCGTACATTCTCAAACCCGTTCAGGTATTCTTTCACCGCTTCGTAATGTGTATCGCTGAACATGGCGGGAAGATGGTCCGTATCCATCGTTGAGTTGATATCCTGTGCGGCATGCCCTTCGAAGGTATCAAAACAGTGATGAGTGACCGGCAACCCGAAATGCTTCGATGCAGAGGCAATGAAATAACTCGTGCCTCCTTTATAGACACCGACCTCCACCGAGTTAAGGAGTTCCGCTGGACCAAACTGCGCCCGCAGATGGGCAAGCGCCTGGTAGATCACATGCAGTCGATCATAATAAAGCGAGGAGCGGCGAGCTTGGATCACTTCGTCTGCCAGCATGCCGAACTCTGGCAGTTTATCGAGAGGGATTTGTTTGAAAGCGGCATGTCCGTAGACATCCGGTACGTAGTGATGGTTTTGCTTGAAGGGAAATATATCCAATCTCATCCGCCGAAAAGCGGATTGAGTCAGCCTCCCAGCCTGCTTGACATACTTGTTCATAAACTGCGGTTTCCTTTTGACGCCAGCATCTCCATACCAGCCTTGAAAATTTCGGACGATAACCAGTCGCGCCCATGCTCATTCAAATGTTCTGTAGGGTCATCGTGGTTAAAGAACTGATCCGACCCCAGACACATGCTCAAATCGAGCCACTGAGTCTCTCGGCCCAAGTTGGATGGTAGAGACTGAGAAATAACCTTCACGTTTTTTTGCACTAATTCTGAAAACATTCCCCCTACAAATCTGTTCCCGGCTTGATAATTCAATGGTGTCACATAACACAAAAGTGCAATCTTCATCTCGCGCAACATACGTGAAATTTGGGCTAATGATCTTACCCGGGGATGATACGTCTTGAGTTTATGAAGGTAATGAAAAATAAATATTTGTTTTTTTCTGAAATTAAACTGTTCCGCAGTTTGCGGCTTTGCGCTAATCACGAGACGGAATTGCCCGATGCGATCGAGCGAGGTGCAAGGATATTCAACGTCGGTGGCATCGAATGCCTCATATTGTTCAGACGTTGTATCGATCGAGTCCAGAAACGGAATGGCGCGATGCGAGTCGGACAGGTACTTCTCCAGCAGGCCTAACTCAGAGTCAAACTGCCACGAAGGCTCCAGGTGCCACTGCGGGGAAAAGCTTCGCATATTAATTGGCAGGATGACAAGGCTTGGCTTATGTTGTGTCGTTCGCAAAACATCCAGCAGAGCCCGATAAACTTCCATATGATATGCAGAGTGGGAGATACATAACAGACGATGCCATTCCTTGAACTTTGCGGTTACCAGATCTCCGAGGGAACGTTTATCTTTATCGAGTCGCGATATCCTTTCTGTGACCGAGTCGCCTAAAAGCAAGATATCCGGCGGAGACTTGGAATCAAATTGAGCGACCAGCCGAGCCAGTTCTTGATAGCGTTGGGAGCGGCGAGGCAAAAGGGATTTCGCACTGTTTCTGACTGTATGATTTACCCAATCGAGAAGGGATCTATCCGGCGATGGCATTTCTCCTCCCGTGAAATTTTTTAGCGAGAGGGTTTTTCAGGATCAAATCGATTACTGCCATTCTGATGACCGGATACAGGAGCAAAACAACAGAAACATAAAGAATGCAACCAAAAATAACCTCTATAAATAGCATTATCGGGTTGGCGTAGCCTGCCAGGTATACAACCCAAAAAGGCAGGAATCCTAGAACCATAAGGAGCAGGGTATCTTTGAGAAACCAGATGGTCTTTTCGTTGGGAAGAATATAACGGTGCATGATATGGGGGATGATCAAGTAATACAACACATTGAACAACGCCCAACTGATGCCCGCACCCGCCATCCCGTACCGGCTGATCAGAAGGAACATGACGGGCGCCAGAACGACAAGGTTGATGAAATTATTCCACAGGCTGATCCAGGTGATGCCCGCCGCCAGTTGCAGCATGAACGGTAATTGCATCATCGAGTTGAACAGGGCGGCAAATGCAAGGATGGACAGGGTGGGCGCGGCATGGACCGCCACCTCCTCTGAACGCGTCCACAACAGGAGGATATCGTATGAGAAAAACATCAAAATGGCGGAGAGCGGGGCAACCACAAATGAAACATATTGGGATGTTTTGTGATACAGCGCGGCAAGTTCAACATCTTTTTTCTCCGCGATTAACGAAGTGAAACGGGGAAATGCAGCCGAGGCGAACGGCGCGGTAACGAGGGAAATCGCCGAGTATACTGTGCTGGCTGTCGTGTAATAACCCACTTGGAGAAGCAAAAGCAGTTTGCTGACGAGGATACGGTCAAGCTGTTTGATCAACGCAGCAAGCAGGGAGGTTACTCCCACCGAGGCGCTGAATTTCCAGACACCTCGCAAGGAGGAAAAGTCGATGCGAGGCGCTTGGGCAGAATCCAGCCGAAGTGTCCTCCATGCAGACCAGGCCATTACCAGAAGCTCGATCAATGCCGCAACCAACTGCCAGACCAGATACGCGACAATTGTAGGGGAAATGAAAGCCACCACCACCGCCGCGCCCCCACTGCGCAGAGTGGCTGTCGTCACATACAAAACGTTATACAAAACCTGCTTCTCGGAGCCCCGCAACACGCCGCCATACAATGCCACGGGCCAGCGCAAAGCGAGCGATACCCCAAAGATCATGGCAGCAAGCCGAACCGTATCCGGAGACAGATCGGTTAAATTGATCCATTCGGTTGCAAACCAGTCCGCCGCAAGGAAGAAGCCTGACGCAATTACGCCGGAGGTAAGCATATAGATCACTTCAAGCGTGCGGATGAGGTCGCGCGTCTGCACCACTTTTTCCCGAAGTGTCAGGTTCCAGGCAACCTCGCGATTCGTAGTTGTGCTTAAACCCAAGTCGAGAAAACTAATTAGCGCCTGCAGGGAAACGAAA
The DNA here is from genome assembly GCA_964528275.1 of uncultured Anaerolinea sp. GTDB lineage: Bacteria > Chloroflexota > Anaerolineae > Anaerolineales > Villigracilaceae > Defluviilinea. The sequence goes on from CAZGSB010000014.1 coordinate 22,922, forward strand.
AAGCCGATCAGCCCATAGGCTTCCACGCCCAGATAATGCAAATAAACAGGCACCAGCAAAATGCCCAACAAACTTGGCCATACCTGACCAATGAAATTTGCGATAATGTTGCTCTTTAACATGGTGATGAATCACAGCCTCATGCGGCTGAGCCCACCCGTTGAATAGTCAACCCTGAATCACGAAGTTGCTCCCCCTCAAACACTCCCCTCCCATCCACCAGTACCGGCAGCCTCAACGCGGATTTCAACTTCTTCAAATCCAATTCCTTATACGCGCTGTGCGCCACCATGACGACCGCCGCGTCGCATCCTTTGACGCGTTCGTACACGTCGCCGTTGTATTCGGGAATCCATGGGTCATGAATTACTGGCTGCGCGCCGAGTTCATACAACCGGGCGACCAATGAGCGGGTGGGACTGTTGCGCGTATCGTCACTGTCTTCGAGATAGGCATAGCCCAGCACAGCGATACGCGCGTCGAGGATGGGTCTTCCCGTTTTCGCGAGCGCATCTTCCAGCAGTTTGACCATGTGCAGGGGCATCGAGTTGTTGATCTCGCGCGCGGCAGGGATCAAGCGCAACGCAACGCCTTTTTCTGCCGCCCCATGGACGAGCAACCACGGGTCTTTCGGGATGCAATGACCACCGACTCCCGCGCCGGGCAGATGCATCTGCCGCATGGGACTTTTATTCACCAGTTCACGCACCTTCCACGCGTCGCCGCCCGCCGCTTCGGCAACCAGCGCAACTTCGTTGGCAAACGCGATCTGCACATCGCGGTAGGCGTTCTCGACCGTTTTCACCAACTCGGCAGTGATGCAATCCGCCGGGTCGAGATCGGCTTCGACGATGTGCCTGTACAAGGCGACCATCGCTTCCGATGTTTCGGAGGTCATCCCGCCGACCACGCGGCTCATAGTTCGCAAATTCTTCAAAAGTTTTCCGGGCATCACACGTTCAGGGCAATTACCAAGATAAAAGTGCTTGTTCAGTTTCTTTCCGCTTTTTTCTTCGAGCAACGGCAAAACGAGGTCGTGCATGGTGCGCGGCGCGATCGTGGATTCAACGATGACCAGCGCCCCATCCTTCATCACTTTTGCGAGGCTGGTCAATGCCGCACGTAAGGCTTCATAGCGCGGGACGTGGTTGTCGTCCACCGGGGTTTCGACGGCGATGAGGAATATATCGCGGTCGGTCAATTCGTTGTAATCTGTTGTAGCGCGCAAACGACCGGAGGATCTAACGCTCGTCAACAAATCAGCCAGCCCCGGTTCTTTTCCTTCAATCGGGTTGATGCCAGCATTGATTTTTTCAACCAGGTCGGCGCGGAGATCCACGCCTTTTACGTCGAACCCCTTCCCGGCGAACAGCGCGGCGACCGGCAAGCCGACATATCCCTGCCCGATAACGGCAAGGCGGGCGGTCTTGTTTTCGATGCCGGCGCGGAGTTCACTCACGTTCATGACAACTCAACTACCTGGTGTCGCTGTCCCGAGTCGACGAGGGCGAGGGAAATCTTCAAGGCGGCGAGTCCATCCTCCCCGGAGATGGGAACCGGCTTCTCGTCTTGAATCGCTTTGAGGAACGATTGCAGTTCCGCTTTCAACGGCTCGAAACGCGGGATCGCGTAGCGCGTCATACTGCCTTCGCTCACGCCTTTGATGGTTTGCAGGGTTGCCCATTGCACGTCGTTGACAAGCGAGTTTTCGTAGAAATACAAATCCTGCGTGAGCGCGTCGGCACGGAACATGCCGCGCTCGCCCAACACCAGCACTTCACGGATCTTTGTAGGCGTGAGCCAGTTGATTTCGAGCGCGCCGATCACCCCGTCTGGAAAACGAAGCGACGCCCACAATAAATCCTCATGGTCGGTGTGGATGCGTTTTTCGATTTCGGAATACACGCGCGTCGGGTCGGTGCCCGCGAGGAAACGCATGATGTCCACATCGTGCGGGGCGAGGTCGATCACCACGCCCACATCCTGGATGCGCGTGGGGAACGGACCGGCGCGGCGGCAAAAGATCTGGTAGATGCGCCCCAGTTCGCCGGCATCCAGTTTTTGTTTGAGGGCTTGCAAGGCTGGGTCGAAGCGCACCACGTGACCGATCATCAATTGTTTTTTCATCGCGCGCGCTTTTTGAATCAGCCGCGTGCCCTCTTCGATCGTTGCGGCGATCGGTTTCTCGATCAAAATATTCACGCCGGCATCCAGCACGTCCATGCCGACCTTTTCATGCAGGGCAGTCGGCACCACCACCGAAACCGCATCGGGTTTTTCTTTTTCCAGCATTTCGCGGTGGTCGGTGTACGCGCGGATGCCGAATTTATTCGCGGTGGATTCCGCGCGAATCGAATCGGAATCCGAGATCGCAACGAGGTCCGCTTCGGGCAGTTCGCTGTAGACGCGGGCGTGGTGCCTGCCCATCGTGCCCACGCCGATGACTGCGACCTTCATGCGCGCTTCTCCATGAAGTCGTTGACCGCCCCGACGATGGTTTCGAGGTCGGACGGTGAAAGCGCGGGATGCACCGGCAACGACAACACTTCGGTGGTGGCAAATTCAGTTTCGGGCAGGCGTTGGTCGTACCCCAAATCCTTCACGTAAAAATTCTGCTTGTGGATCGGCACCGGGTAATACACTTCGGAACCGACTCCGTTTTCGTTGAGATATGCGCGGAGCGCGTCGCGCTTGCCGTCCGGCACGCGGACGGTGTACTGGTGGAAGACATGCGTCTGCCCCTCGGGGACGAACGGCGTTCGGACGCCCTTCAAGTTGGCGCTCAAGAATTTGGCATTTGCGAGCCGTTGAGCGTTGAACGTCTCCAACTTCTTCAGCTGTGCCAGCCCGATCGCCGCGTGGATGTCCGTCATGCGGAAGTTGTAGCCGAGCATGTCGTGGTAGTAGCGCACACGCATCCCATGCTGGCGCAGGACGCGGCTCAGTTCATCAATCGCGGCATCGTTGGTCGTGATCATGCCGCCCTCGGCGGAGGTCATGTTCTTCGTCGGGTACAACGAGAATGTGCCGGTCCCGAACGAGCCGACCTTTTTACCCTTGTACTCCGCGCCGTGACTCTGGCATGCGTCCTCGATGACTGCCAGCCCGTGCTTTTCGGCGATCTTCATGATCGGGTCCATGTCGCACGACAAGCCATAAAGATGGACTGGCAAAATGGCTTTTGTCTTTTTTGTGATCGCGGCTTCGATTTGCGCCGGGTCCATGTTGAAGGTGCGCGGGTCAATGTCCACGAACACAGGTTTCGCGCCGGTGAACAACACACTGTTCGCCGAGGCAATGAACGTGAACGCGGAAGTGATGACCTCGTCGCCTGCGCCGATCCCGTGCGCGAGCATGGCGAGGTGCAACGCGGTCGTGCCCGATGACGAGGCAATCGCGTGCTTCACGCCGCACATCGCCGCGAACCCCTCCTCGAACGCCTTGACGCGCGGTCCCTGCGCGATGATGCCTGAGTCCAACACCTCCATCACCGCCTGTTTTTCCTCCGCCCCCATTTGTGGTTTTGCCATATGGATCATTAAATCATCTCCCATTCCTGCACAGATACTTCGTGCGTTCGCCCGCATTTCGGGCACTTCAGCGTTACAGCCCCAGCGGACTGCGAATCTTTTTCGAACACCTCGCCGCACGCGCAGACGAACCCGCGCAGTTTTGCCGGGTTGCCGAACACCAAGCCATGCGCGGGGACATCCTTCGTAACCACGCTCCCCGACCCGACCATTGCCCACTCGCCGATCGTGATGCCGCATCGGATCGTGGAGTTGGCTCCGAGCGCCGCGCCTTTTTTGATGCGTGTCTCGCTCAACACCCAATCGTCCGCGGCTTTCAGCGAACCGTCCGGGTTGACCGCGCGCGGGCGCATGTCGTTGGTGAAGCACACGTGAGGTCCCACGAAAACGCCATCCTCGATGGCGACGCCGTGATAGACCGACACATAATTTTGGATCTTGACGTTATCGCCGATCGGCACGCCGGCATCCACGTACACGCCCTTGCCGATGATCGAATTGTTGCCGATCGTCACACCCTCGCGCACCTGTGCTTGGTGCCAGATGCTCGAACCTTCGCCGATCTGCGCCTTGTCTGAAACTTCCGCGGTTGGATGGATTCGGATTCCCATGGACACTCCTTTGGCTTAGTTGGTGACAACGATACGATAATCCTGACCAACCGTTTTGAGCACAACCCCGTTCGGCGACTCGGTCAGGCGGATGCCCGCCTCGATACAGGTCAGGCGCAGGATATCCACCATCTCGTCGTTTCCCTCGACGTAGGCGTGATCGATCCCGCGCCGCTTCAACTCTTCGACGATGGACTTGGCTCGCCCGCGCAGGCTTCCGTACACCTTCAGCGAATCGCGGGCGTAGTTCAACGCGCGCTGGGTGAAGACAGCCATCCCGTCTGGGGTGAGGTCGTACTTCAGGCGTGTGCGGTCGAGGTGGGTGACCTTGACCCATCCGCGGTGGATGAGGCGCTTGATATACCAGTTGACGCTCCCGACGGCGATGCCGAGGCGGTCGGATAAATTCGCCTGGGTCACCATCGAGTCTTGGGCGATTTCGTTGAGCAGGGAATATTCGTGAGGTTTGATTTCGTTCATCTGAGCATTCAGTTTTTGAATTCTCACACAGAAAATCCGCCCTGTCAAGTGATTGGTTTCACAAATGCATGGCTTTCTCAAGAACCGAAAATGAGGATATTTGTACACGGAGTTCACGGATCAACCGGAGTTTTTTCCGTTCCCTACGGAAGAAACCGTGTCGTCCGTGTGTTCCGTGTACAAAAGCGTTACTTCAACTCACTCAGCAGGATCGTGCAAATCTGTTCGGCGGCATGACCGTCGCCGTACAACGGGATCCGCCCCCCTGCCGGACGCCACCCTTCAAATGTTTCTCGTATGAGCCTCGCATCGACCCCCGTCAGCCTGTTCCACCCCGCCTCGACCGTTTCCACCCATTCGGTCTCCTCGCGCAGGGTGATGCAACGCACACCGAGGAGATACGCCTCCTTTTGCATGCCGCCTGAATCGGTCAACAGGCAGTCGGCATGTTCGAGCAATTCCACGATCTCCAGCGGACCGAGCGGCGCGGTGAGAGTCACATTCGACCCTGCGGATAATTTCCACTCGGCGATCAGGTTCCGCGTCCGAGGATGAACCGGGAAGATAACCGGCGAAGGCAGAGAACTCAGCGCATCCAATATGGATTTCAATCGGGCACGATCATCCGTATTCCCCGCGCGGTGAACGGTTGCCAGCGCGTATTTCCCTTTTTTGATGTTCAACTGCGGCAACACCGACATGCGATTCCGGGCAAGCGCGCGGTTGTGCAACAACGTGTCGTACATCACATCGCCCACGCGATGCACGCCGCTCGTGATTCCCTCATCCTTCAAATTTTGAATCGCCGCATCGGTCGGGCAGAACAAAATATCCGAGACGTGATCTGTCAACACGCGGTTGACTTCCTCCGGCATCGCCCGCTGAAATGACCGCAAGCCCGCCTCCACATGGGCAAGTTTGATTCCCGCCTTCGCCGCCACCAGCGCGCCCGCCAGCGTGGAGTTCGTATCGCCATACACCAGAATGCAATCCGGTTGGATTTCGGCAATGACCTTTTCGAGTTCGATCAACATCAAGCCGGTCTGTTTTCCGTGCATCCCACTGCCGATCTCGAGGTTGAAGTCTGGTTCGCGCATTTCCAATTCCGTGAAAATTTGCCCGGACATCTCCGCATCGTAATGCTGACCGGTGTGAATCATCACTTCGGTGAATTTCCCGGCGAGCGCGCGCGATACCGCCGAGGCTTTGATGAACTGGGGTCTTGCCCCAACGATGGATGCAATCTTTTTCACAGTGGATGCAGTTTCTATTCGGGAATCCATACCTCGGCAGTGCCGGTGAGACAGGGCTTGCCCTCGGCATTCGAGATCGTCGTATCGAGGATGAGGCGGCGTTTCTCTGCAATCACTTGAGTCACCTTGACCTCGACCCGTACGTTCGAATCAACGAACACGGGACGCTTGAAAGTGGAGATCTGCGAGATGTAGATCGTGCCCTCGCCGGGAAAATCCATGCCCAGCACCTTCGAGATCAATCCCGCCAGGAACGCGCCGTGGACGATGCGCTTTTTGAACGAGGTGGCGGAAGCAAATTTCTCGTCGAGATGAACCGGGTTCGAATCGCCGACCACGTCGGCAAACCGCTTCACATCGTCCGCAGAGATGAACCGTTCGAACGAAAACGCGTCGCCCTCTTTGAATAGAAATTCCCTTGGCATGCCTGCCTCCAAGCTCATCCTTTGCGGGCGATCTCGAGGATGTATTCCCCATAATTGTTGCCGCGCAACGCCTCGCCAAGTTTTTTCAATTGGTCGCGGTCAATAAACCCCATGCGGAACGCGATCTCCTCGGGGCACGAGATCATCAACCCCTGCCGGTTCTGGATCGCCTCGATGAACGTAGCCGCCTGAAGAAGGGATTCATGCGTGCCTGCATCCAGCCACGCCACACCGCGCCCAAAGACCTTCACCTTCAACTGTCCCTGCGCAAGGTATAACTTGTTCAGGTCGGTGATCTCGATCTCGCCGCGGTCGGAGGGTTTCACTTGTTCCGCCATTTTCACCACGTGATGATCGTAGAAATAAATGCCGGGCACGGCAAAATTCGATTTCGGTTGGGCGGGTTTCTCCTCCAAACTCAACACGTTCTCCTGTTCATCGAACTCCACAATGCCATAGCGCTCCGGGTCGGTTACGCGATAGCCGAAGATGAACGCGCCTTCGTTCAACGACGCACACTTCTGCAACAGCGAGATCATGCCCTCGCCGTAGAAAATGTTGTCGCCCAGAATTAAACATACCGGGCTGTCGCCGATGAACTCGCGCCCGACCAGAAACGCGTCGGCAAGCCCGCGCGGCTCGGCTTGCTCGGCGTACTCGAACTTCATCCCCCACTGCGACCCGTCCTTCAACAACTCGCGGAAGGCGGGCAATGCCTCCGGCGTGCTGATGACGAGAATCTCGCGAATGCCCGCCAGCATCAACATCGAAAGCGGATAGTACACCATCGGCTTGTCGTAGACCGGCAATAACTGTTTGCTGGTGGCGATCGTCAACGGGTACAGGCGCGTGCCCTTGCCGCCCGCCAAAATGATTCCCTTCATTTCGTTTCCTTCTCTGCGCGCCACGCGTAATTTTTTTGAATCCATTCGCCGTACGCGCCTTTGCTGACCTGGTCCACCCATTGCGGATTCGACAAATACCACTCGATCGTTTGACGCAACCCTGCTTCGAACCCGACCTCCGCCTGCCAGCCCAACTCGCGCTGGATCTTCGCCGAATCGATCGCATACCGGTGATCGTGCCCCGGGCGGTCCGTCACAAAGCGGATCAATTCCTTGTAACTCTTCAATCCCTGCTCGCGGAGTTGGTTCACTTCTTCGGGAGGCGCGATCTCATCAAGGATATGGCAAATCTGATTCACAAGGTTGAGATTCTTCTGTTCGTTGCTCCCGCCGACAACGTACACTTCGCCCGGCACGCCTTTTTCAAACGCGAGGTGGATCGCCCGGCAGTGATCCTCCACATACAGCCAGTCGCGCACGTTCGAGCCATCGCCGTAGACCGGGAGCGGTTTTCCCGAAAGCGCATTGAGGATCATCAGGGGGATCATCTTCTCGGGGAATTGATACGGTCCGTAATTGTTCGAGCAATTGGTGATAACGGTAGGAAGTCCGTAGGTGTGGTGAAAGGCGCGCACGAAATGATCGCTCGACGCCTTTGAGGCAGAATAGGGTGAGTTCGGCGCGTACGGTGTCTCTTCGGTGAAATAGCCATCCGCCCCGAGTGAACCGAATACTTCATCCGTGGAAACGTGCAGGAAACGAAACGATTGCTTGCGGTCCGCAGGCAATTCATTCCAGTACGCTCGCGCGGCTTCGAGCAATGTAAACGTGCCGATGACGTTCGTTTGCAGGAAATCCTCTGCGTTGACGATCGAACGGTCCACGTGCGACTCTGCCGCAAGATGGAGAATTCCCTGAGGCTGGTATGTCTCGAATAAAGATGAAACCAAACCGCGATCGGTAATGCTTCCCTTCACGAACACATAATCGGAATTGCCCTCCAGTTCCGCGTGCGAGAGCGGGTTGGCGGCATAGGTCAACGCGTCGAGGTTGACAACGCGGTATTGCCCGCCTTTTACGAGCATCCGCACAAGGTTCGTGCCGATGAATCCGTTGCCGCCGGTCAGGAGCAGTGTCTTTTTCGTGGGCATAACATATCCTTCAGATACGAGTTGCTATGATTTCCCAGTACGAGCCGGGCGGCACAAGGCATAATACCGTTCCCCGGCGAAGGGGAGATTCAGGTAAAACAATGTATAGATCACATTCGCCAGAAGTTTCTTCCTGGGTCCATACGTACCGGCAGATGTTTCGGCGGGCATGGCATTGACAAAGCGCCGGTGCAGGTTATAGAACGGAAAGCCCCAATGGATCGCCTTTACGATCTCGAAACCGGCTTCGCGGAGTTTCTCCTCAAACTCTTTGCGGGTGTAGCCATGCACATGACCCATCCGCTCCTCTTCCACTTTGAACAATTTCCCCAAGGGCACGGAAACAACCAAATGCCCGCCGGTCATGGACCTCAGGTTTTTCAAGGCAGTCCGATCATCGGGGATGTGTTCGATCACATCAATGCAGGTAATAAGATCGAAAGTTCGATGGAGGGAATCCTTCGACAGATCGAGCACATGAAAATCCGCGTCTGGGAGGCGTTTTTTGGCGAATTCGATCCCCTCCGAAGAGTATTCCGACCCTGTCAAAATCGTCTTCGGATACGCCTCAGAAATCTGTTGCAACAGGATCCCCGTTCCACAGCCGGCATCCAGGACAGTTTCAAACCGCACTCCGTTGAGCAGGGAAAAGATGAAACGCCGCGTATGCCGCGCCGTGGCGCCATACACTTTCATATCATCCCAATGGTGCCAGCCTTCGTTGTAAAAATCGGGCGTGAAGGTCACCGGCGCCTCCCCGCTTTGGGGCTTGATTTACACAATACTTCAGGGTCCATCACCCTGCGATCCATACAGCATTCCATACAACGGCAAGTATAACAGCAAGGATAAATTCATCACCGCAGAGATCACCCGTAGACCGATCAGGACTGCGGCGAGTTCAGCAAGCGATGGACCAAACAGGTGGTAGATATACATCATGCTGGCTTCGGTCACCCCAAGCCCGCCAAAGATCTGCACCGGCACATAGGTGACGAGGTAATAGAATGCGCTTGTAAACGCCAGTTCCCAGATATTCAAGTGAATGTCGAACATCCGCATGCCCGAATACAGCCACGGCAGGGTCACGGCAAGATACAGGAACGAACTCAACAACACCCGTGCCAACGTCCGCAGGATGATCGCCTGATCCTGTTTTGCGAGCGCGTCTAGGATGTCCAACCCCTGACGCGCCAGGCGGAAATGCGTGAGGCGCAATCGTTCGAGGAGGGAGGTCAAAACCATGACGAACCTCTCACGGTACAGCACAACGAGAACGAACAAGGACAAAAAGCCGCCCATACCCGCCAGTACAACAAGGGTCAGCCATTGGACCGCCTCGATGTCTGACCAAACCCCCAACAGGGATACAAGAAGCAGGATGAAGATCGCGGTCAAGTCGCCAACTTTTGTCAGGATGAACGCGATCATGGCGCGGCTTACTTTCACCCCGTGCTCCACCCGCAACAAGGCGACATACGACGCCACCCCCGCGCTGGCGGCGAGAAAATTGGATACGACATTTTGCATGGCGACAACATTCAAGACCCGCGCGTACGTCACCTCCCGCCCGATGACGATCTTGTATTGCAACGCCTTCGCCATGACGGCGAGTAAAAAAAGGATAAAGTACATGCCCAGCCAGGGGAGCGATATCCGGTTCAGGGTTTCAAGCAGTTGTGCGAAATCCGTTTGCGAAACCACAAGCCAGATCAGGAGCAAGGCAAGGATCATTTTGCCTGTGTTCAGGATCTTCCTTTTCCGGGATGCGATTCTTGAATTGTCCATGGTGAGCGGGCAGAGGCGGTGAAGCCGGCTTCAATCGGCGGAGGAGGCGTTTTGCTTTTTCCGCAAAACGACAATGATTGGGTAGTACCAGTTCATCCGTCTTCCGATGAGTATCCCCAGGTCAACAAGAAATGGAACTTTTTGGATGAGCGACAAAACCCGCTTGAGTTTCGAAGACTGCCCCCACGCCCCAAATTTGAGCGTGCGCATCCTCTCCGCCCACAGATCGTCGCCCAGCCCGAGCACGTCCACCTGGTTCAGCAAAGGTTTGAGGATACGCCTCGTAAATTTTACGTTCATCAACTGAAGCCCGTCAATGTAGCCAGCGTATCTCCCAAACAGGCGGACGTATACCTTCGAGACCGGCTTGTTCATGCAGGGAATCCAGAACATACCGTAATGCCCCTCCCAGAAGGAACAGTAATTGGGATAGGTAAAGAACAAATACCCGCCAGGCTTGAGCACGCGCACACTTTCGGAGAGAACGCGCGCCGGGTCTTGCACGTGTTCGAGGACGTTGGAGGAATACACCATGTCGAAACTTTCATCGGCAAAGGATAACGCTTCGCCCGGGCAATCGGCGAACGGGCAATCCACACCGCTTTTTTCTGCAAGTTTCAAGGCAATATTCCGCACGGAGGTATCCGGTTCCACCCCGGTGGTATCGTAGCCGTGAAGCGCGCGGCTGAACACCGTAAATGCCCCGAACCCGCTTCCCACTTCCAACACCTTGATGCCCGGCTTCAAAAAGCCCGGCAGATATCCTTCGATCACCTGCAATTTCTCTTCGACATGTTTCAAGGACAGGTGCGTGTCGGCTACCTCATGAAAATCGGTTTGGACGACGCCTTTGAGCCAATGCGCAAGCACATCCGCCACTGCATCGCGGGCGTGCGCCGCTGCGGCGGAAAGTTTTTCGGTCATTTGCCCGCCCCCGCCAGCCGGCACACGTATTCATTACACCCCGTTGGCACAGTGGCTTTGCGCACCGATAACACCGAAAAACCGTAGCCCTCCAGGATTTTTCTCATGCCGTCCACGCTCGCATATTCATACGGATACCCTCCCACCCAGTCCGTGATGTTGTGCATAAAGTCCATGCCGCGCGTCATCGTGAGCGGATTTTTGAACGTGACCAGAAACTTTGCGACAAAGATGATCGGGGTAAATATTGCAATAAGCACTCTCCGCCAAAATCCTCCCAGTTTGTTGTACAACCATTTGATCGCTTTCCAGGCTGGCGAAGACCAGTGTTGGTTGTAGATCGCGATCATCAACATGCCGTCACGATTCACCCGCTTGACAACATTCTCGAGGGCGAGCGTCATATTCCCGGTATGATGCAAAACCCCCCACGAATAGACCACATCAAACCCGCCCAGTGTGTTCATATGTTCGGTATCCAATGCCGAGGACTGTTCAAACGAGATCGTTGTTGAATCACCGCTCAACCATTTGCGCGTGTTCGCTCGCGAGGTGGAAACCGAGACCGGGTCGATGTCCAACCCGAGCACCCTGCTCGCTCCCAGTCGCGCCGCGGCGATCGAGAACAAACCGCTTCCACAGCCGACATCCAGAAACGATTTCCCTTTGACAGCGCCCCGCCCAAAAAGCGACTCGAGCGAACGCATCGCCTCTTCGATTCGTTGCTCGTCCAACTGACGCGAGAACGAAGCCCAATTCTTCCCGAACTCAAACATGTCTGCCCTGCCTCCAGAGCGCCAGCATCGCCAGCGCATAAATTCTCTTGCCGTGGTTCGCGCGGCTCATTCGATGTTCTTCCAACAGACCCGACACGGTGTTGGTATCGAACCAATCGTTCAATCCATTTCCACGAACGGTCAACAACTCGCGCGCCCAATCGTACAACGGACCTCGGAACCACGCGTCGACGGGAATCCCGAATCCCTGTTTGGAATGCTTCAACACATTTTCTGGAAGATGACTCGCAAACGCCTTCTTCAGAAGAACCTTCCCGCTTCTCCCGCGGACTTTGAACTGGTCCGGCACCCGAGCCGACCACTCCACCATTTTGTGATCGAGGAACGGCGAGCGCGGCTCGATGGATGCCGCCATGCCCATGCGGTCGGTTTTGACGAGCAGATCGCCGGGCAGATACGTATGTAAATCGGTGTACAGGGTTTTATCGAGGAACGAGCCTTCGGCAGAGTCGAATTTTTCGGCGAGCAAACGTTGGGCATTATCCGCATCGAAATGGAATTCGCGCTTCCAGAGTTGCGCGCGCTGACGCGGCGAAAAATACGAGCCCCAGCGCAGGATGCTCGCGCGCGCATCGATCTCCGGGAGCTGATGCAGTCGCTTCAACCCGTCCATGAGGCTCCGCCCTACGGGGCGATCTGATGAAGCGGGGAGAAAGCCCGCCATGGACGGGACCAGTCCCCGCGTCAGGAATCGAGGCGCGCGCAGGTAGCGGTTCGCCAGCGGGTCGAGCCAGTAGCGCTGGTACCCGGCGAAGTCCTCGTCGCCGCCATCCCCGTTGAGCACGACCGTCACATGCTCGCGCGTCATCTTTGAAATGTAATACAGCGGAATCGCTGACGCATCGGCAAACGGCTCGCCGAAGTGGCTTGAAATTTTCCCCAGCGTGCCGGGGATATCGTCGTAGTTGAGGATGAACTCGTGGTGGTCCGTCGAATACCGCTGTGCAACCGCGCGCGCGTATTCAAGTTCGGAAAACGCTTCCTCCTCGAACCCGACAGAGAAGGTTTTCACCGGCGCGTTGCTCAACTCTGCCATGAGCGCGACGACGATGCTTGAATCGAGTCCGCCGCTCAAGTGCGCTCCCAGCGGCACTTCGGAGATCAAGCGCATCTTTACAGACTCTTTGAGCAGGGCGCGCAATTCTTCGATCAACTCCGCTTCGCCCTGCGTGTGTTTCGGCTGATACGAAAAATCCCAATAACGCTCCGTTTTCGCAACGCCGTTCTGCCACACGAGGCGATGCGCCGGCGGAAGTTTATACACGTCGCGATATACCGTCAACGGGTCGGGGATATATTGAAGGCTGAGGTAAAGATCAATCGCTTCGAGGTTGATTTCCGGTTTGTGAGGCAACGCGGCGAGTAACGCGTTCAATTCCGAAGCGAAATACAATGAGCCGTTTTGAATCGCATAGTACAGCGGTTTTTTTCCCATACGGTCGCGGGCGAGGAGCAAGCGTTTCTTTTTCGCATCCCACAACGCGAAAGCGGCTTGCCCGCGTAAATGATGAACGCACTCGTCGCCGTATTCCTCATACAGATGCAGGATGCACTCCGAGTCGGAGTGGGTGCGGAACTCATGCCCGCGCTTCACAAGGTCGGCATACAGGTCGGGGAAGTTATGCGATTCACCGTTGAAAACAATCCACAGCGATTCATCCTCGTTGGGAATCGGCTGGTTGCCCCCAGCCACGTCAATGATGGCAAGGCGTCGCATCCCCAAGCCGATGCCCTCATGGATGTAAAATCCGTCGCTATCCGGTCCGCGGTGGATGAGCGCCCGCGTCATGCTTTCGAGCGAGGTTCGTTCCGCGATTCGATTGTCGGAATGGGAAATTCCACAGATGCCGCACATGGGAGTTATTCTACCCGTTCAAGCAGGAGCGCGTATTGCTGCGCCACGCTTTCCCAATTGTAGCTGTTCTCCACCCGCCGGCGTGATGCGGCGCCCATGCGTCCGCGCAGAGGCGCATCGAGGATCAGGCGGCGAAGCGCGGCGCGCAGACTTTCCACATCTTCGGTCGGAATCAGCAAGCCCGTTTCGCCGTCCACGACCAGTTCTTCATTACCGGAGATCCTCGAGGCGATCACGGGAAGTCCGCTTGCCATGGCTTCCAACACCGCGTTGGGCATGCCTTCATGGCGCGAAGGGAATAGGAAGAGGTTTGCCCATGCGTAGTGCCCGGTCAGCAGGTCGTGAGATTGCCAGCCCAGGAAGCGCACGCGGTTTTCCATGCCGAGATTCGACGCCAGAGATTTAAGCATGTCCACTTGCGGACCATCGCCGGCGATACGCCACTCCCACTCCAGGTCTTTCAAACCGGAGAGCGCCTGCATGGCAAGATCCAGCCCTTTTTGATGGACGATGCGTCCGACCGAAAATATGCGCGCGGTCGTATTTTCCTGTGCCGTGGCGTGGAAGAGGTCCGCATCCACACCGTTGGGGATGATGGGAATCTCGAAGCGTGAATCGAACTGGAGGGCGAGATCGCGCAAACCCCTGCTGTTCGCAACGATCGCGGAGGCGTGTTTCCAAATCGTCCGCAGCAGGGGTCGCATGATTTTATGATACACCCCAAAATCATACGGGCGAAAGCCCGGCACATCGCCGCCGCGCAACGAAACAATATAGGGAATTTTATAAAAGAACCTGAGCATCAGTGCAACTGCCCCGGAAGGCAAACCAAAAAATGCGATCGTGGCATAGGGTTTGCGGGATTTGCCCCCGGCAAACAGAAACAATGTCCAAAACAAGGCGGACAAGATGAAGAGGATCAGTTCGAACGCGCTGGTGCGGTCCTGCCGACTTCGTAACGCAGGGATGCGAATCACTTCAAGGTTTTCGCCGGTCTCTTTGCGGGGCAGACCCTTGAAATGCGCCGTCACAACGGTCACTTGCTGGCCCAGCGAAGCGAGGCGTTGCGCCAGATTCGCGCTGGCGTTCCCCGCCCCTCCGCCGATGGGAGGATATTCGCTGTTGATGATGAGGAGTCGTTTCCTGCGTGAGTTCTTCACGCCCTCATACAATTTTTCATACGCGTCTGAAATGGACGCCAGGTCGAACCGCCGCGCAATTTCCAAACTGCGCGCCCGCGCCTGTAACAGTTTTTCACGATCGGTCAGGAATCTGCGCAATGCCTCCACCATCGCCTGCGCGTCATTCGCAGGGAGGAGGGATCCGTTCCCGCCCTCTTCGACAAGGTCTACGAACCCACCCACGCGACTGGCAACAATGGCAAGCCCCTTCGCCAGCGCCTGGACGCCCACAACCGGCAATCCCTCAGAGAGCGAAGGCATGAACAGAATACTGCTCTTTTCGAAACGGTCCATGACTTCATCCGGCGTCACCCAACCCGTCAATTCAAAGCGATTCTCGATGCCCAGCTCGGCAATCGTCTTCTTCACGGCGGGCATCAGCGAACCGTCGCCGATCATTACGCACTTCCACGGCAGGTCTTTGAGCTCGTGGAGGATGCGCACCACCTGCACCGGCGCCTTTTGGGTTGCAAACCGTCCGGCAAATACGATCACTGGCGGATCCTGGATTTCCAACGACCGAGGTTTGAGCGCTGCGGCATCCACGCCGTTGGGAATGACCTGAATTTCTTCATGGTAATGTTGAAGAGCCAACTCACGCGTATATTCACTGACTGCCACTCGCGTGGCGGCATCACGCCAGATCGAACGGGTGAATGGGAAGACCCAGCGGAACCAATCCCGCGTCTTTTCCGGGACTCCCCCCGGCACATCCCCCAGGTGCGCGGTAAGGATGTACGGGATGCCCGTTAGTTTCGAGAGCATCCAGGCGAGCGCACCAGCCGGCACCGCAAAATGTACGTGGATCACCTGAGGCTTGAAGCGGCGGATGAGGCGGAAGCCGCTCCACAGTCCGGTAAGAACGTAGGTTGCCATCGAAAGGAAACCTGCCTGAAAAGGTTTCGTCCGCAGGGCGGGAATCCGAACGATCTCGAACCCGTCTCGTAGCTCCCGATGAGGTGAGCCATGGATGCGGGAGGTGAGCACCTTGATCTCGTGCCCGCGTTTGGCAAGGTGCTGGCAAATTCCCTCTGCGGCGCGCCCACCCCCGCCCCCGATCGGGGGGAATTCATGATTTAAAACAAGAATGCGCATCAATTCTTTCGTTTGATGTTCAAGGTTTGGCGGATCGTGTATGTGGGCTTGGCTTGCGACTCATGGTAGGTGCGCGCCAACAATTCGGCGATCAACCCCATCAAAATGGATTGGAACCCGATGATAATGAACATGACCCCGATTAAAAAGAACGGCGAACTGAACACAGGCGTGCCGAACAACGTTCGACGGATCAACAGGTATACACCATCCAACGCCCCCAAAGCCACCAGCCCTACCCCAGCCCCGCCGAACAGGCGAATCGGTTTGTGTGAATACTCGAGGAGAAACTTCACCGTGAACAAATCGAGGAATACTTTGACGGTGCGATCCAGCCCGTAATTTGCCCTGCCAAATTTGCGGGGATGATGGCTGACGGGAATTTCGGCGATCCGCGCGCCGACAGAATGCGCAAAAACCGGGATGAAGCGATGCATCTCGCCATACAGACGGAACCCGCCCAACACCTCGCGGTGATACGCTTTGAGCGTGCACCCATAATCGTGAAGATGAACCCCGGTCACCGTCGAGATCAACCAGTTCGCCATGTTGGAAGGCAGCGTGCGGGTGAGGTAGTTATCCTTGCGGTCTTTGCGCCAGCCGCTGACAAGGTCGTAGCCTTCATCGAGCTTGGCGAGCAATTTTGGGATATCGGCCGGGTCGTTTTGCATGTCGGCATCCAACAGGACGATAATCTCACCCTGCGCATGGTCGATTCCCGCTGTGATTGCGGCTGTCTGCCCAAAGTTGCGACGGAACACCACCACCCGGACCTGGCTGGGGTGTTTGGCGGCAAGCGCGTTCAACACCTCCAGGCTTTGATCTTTACTGCCATCGTCTACAAAGATAACCTCCCACTTTTTTCGTATCGGCTTCAAGGCTTGTTGGATGGCATCAAAGAGGAAAGGCAGGTTTGCCTCTTCGTTATACACCGGTATGACAAGAGATAGGTTCATGGGTGCCTGGTAAAAATGAATAACTTTTCTTCACACTGTGCAAGACTGTGCATATCGAAGGGTTGCAGAAGATATGCTTCGTTCCCTTCAAAATCGCTCATGACAAGATTTGGGTAACCCCGCCATAAAATAAAGGTATCAGCGGTCTTTCTCCAATCGGCATCGATGGGATCGTCGAACAAGCCAAAGCGAAGAAGGTGATCGCGTTCCCCGGAAACAACATACCCGCCCCCGGCGGTGATCTGCGGGGCGAATACTCGAATTTCTTCCACGTACAGGAGCAGGGCAAGATGACGGCCGCTTCCCTTCCAATACACGAGGCTGTCCGCAGGGATCACCTCCGCCAGCGATCTTCCCGCCTCTTCATAATGGGAAAGAAACCGGCTGGAGCACGGCGCTGAGTATACACCAGCATACACGGCGGGAGGGATGATCACACCGGCGATGAGAAAAACGGTCAGGACCACCCTGCTCATGTGCGCCTCGCCTGCCCGCGTTCCCCGCATCCAATATCGGTGGACCAACCAGGTCGCGCCCATCAATGCCACCCCCGCAAGGAAGCCCACCAGCGTAGCGGCAATTCGCTTTTGCGAATCAAGCTGAAGGTCAACGCGATGCGTGAGAACCTCGCCCAGGGTCGCCCAGTTCAACCCTCCCTGAGAAAACACTGTGCTGAGGCGAGGGAACCGGAGTTGGGTCAACCCCCACTCCCCAAGGGACTGAAAATAGGACGTCCCTACAACCGATGCAAAAATTAGTACAACGAGCATGCCCGCCATTCGACGACCTTTGGATTCGCGGATGCCATGGGAAAATACAGCCACTACGAACAACATCCCCGCAACCGAGTAGAACAACTGATAGGATGAAAAACACTGTACGCAATAATCCTTAAACAAGGACGCCCAGGTATGCATGGCAAACAACACAAGGAAGGTCACGCCCAGAAACACAGCGGACTTCAAGCGCGCCGGGCTATGCCAGTCTCTGCGTGGCGGAAAAAAGACCCAAGCCAGGAGTGTTCCGCACAATATAAAGTAAAGGTCCCTCATGCCGTTCGCCAGGGATTGGATGCGGCTTGCCAGGCTTACCGTCCATTCGTCCACCCCGGTAATAAAATGCAGACGAAATGGCTCCAACCATGGGGTTATGGATTCGGGAATCCACGGCACCCACAGTTGCAGGATGTTGGGCCAATAGAAAGCATGAAAGAGGATGAACGAGATCGTGATGGTTGCAAACGAAATTATCCCCGCTCTTTTTCCGTATTGCCAGAAGACATAGTAAAGCAGCATCGGGAGGAAAAAGATCATATTCTGGCGGGTCATCACCATCAACACCGCCAGTAAACTTCCCACAATCACCTGCCAGGGTTTTTGGCGTTCACCCAACACGCACACCAAAACCCAGGATAACATGCAAGCAACCAATCCCTGGGAAAGCGCAAGGCTGTAGGTGGAGGTCTGCAGATCCGACAAGGCATACACCCATACCGCGACCGCCGCCCATCGCTTCCCGCCCAGGCGGTTTGCGGAGATCCATAACCCTGCCAGCATCAATAGACTGGCAAGTACGGCAAAATACCGACCCTCTCGCAAGCCCGGCCCGAACCATCGTTGAATGTATCCGGGAATTAAGAACGCCAGAGGCGCCTTGTTGGTCCACAAGCCATACTCTTGAAAAAGGTCGTAGTTCCCCCGGGCATACAACAAGCCTTTATAAAGATATGCCCCTTCATCACCGATGGAAAGGGCGGAGTTGGCAAAGTACAGCGACCGTACGATGTAGAGGAGGATCCCAAGCAGGGTGACGCCCTCGACAAGGTACGGGATATTCCTTGCGCGACTCATTTCGTATTTTTGCCATCCAGCCGTTTCATATCCGCATCCACCATCATGGTGACCAACTCTTTGAAACTCACCGACGGTTCCCAGCCCAGCACGGAACGCGATTTCGACGGGTCGGCGATCAGCAGGTCCACTTCGGCGGGACGGTAGAAGCGCTCATCCTGCACGACGAATTCCTTGTAATCCAACCCCACATGCCCGAAGGCGATCTCGCAGAATTCTCGCACGGAGTGATCTTCGCCCATGCCGACCACGTAATTATCCGGCTGTTCCTGCTGCAACATGCGCCACATCGCATCCACGTAATCGCCCGCAAAGCCCCAATCGCGTTGCGCTTCGAGGTTGCCGAGGCGGAGTTCCTTTGCCAGCCCAAGTTTGATGCGCGCCACGCCGTCCGAAATCTTGCGCGTGACAAATTCCACCCCGCGGCGCGGACTCTCGTGGTTGAACAAAATTCCTGAAACGGCAAACAAATTATACGACTCGCGGTAGTTGACCGTGATCCAATGCCCGTACACCTTTGCCACCCCATACGGACTGCGCGGATAGAACGGCGTCGTCTCGCGCTGCGGCACTTCCATCACCTTGCCGAACATCTCGCTGGAGGATGCCTGATAAAAGCGTATCTTCGGGTTGACGAACCGAATCGCC
Organism: uncultured Anaerolinea sp.; assembly: GCA_964528275.1. Lineage (GTDB taxonomy): Bacteria > Chloroflexota > Anaerolineae > Anaerolineales > Villigracilaceae > Defluviilinea. The sequence continues at coordinate 42,311 of CAZGSB010000014.1, forward strand.
TCCAGCATGCGCGTGACACCGATGGCAGTAATATCGCCGGTCAACGCAGGCTGATTCCACGAGGTCGGCACGAACGATTGCGCCGCAAGGTTATACACTTCACTGGGTTTGTACTCCTCCAAAAATGCGAGCAGGGATCCCTGATCGTGCAGGTCGCCCTGAATGACAGTAATGTCATCCAGCAAATGGCTGATGCGTTCATTCGTCATGGTGCTCGAGCGGCGCGCAACACCGACCACGCGGTAGCCTTTGGAAAGCAACAACTCCGCAAGATACGAGCCATCCTGACCGGTGATGCCGGTAATTAGAGCAGTGGGCATTCGTTCATCTCCATTCAAAATTCAGTGGCTGAATTATAACCTACATCGGGCGCGTCAACGCATGCTTTTTATCCAGCCACCACCCAGAATCGCCCCCCACAAACCGACGATCAACGCCACCATCGCGGCGAACGGCAACTGCCCGCCCAGATAAAAATACCGGCTGGCATACCACTGCCCAAAGACCAGCACAAAGATCACCTCACAGGCAACGATACGCGCCAACCAGGCAGTTCGAGTTTCACGCCACCAAACCCAGACCTGTCCCGCCACCAACGCCTCCCACACGAATAACAACATCCGATAGCGGGGATTATCCCACTGGTCGCCGCCGCCTCGAAGAGCGGCAAGCAGGATCCACGTCCAGGCAAGAAGCGAGAGCCAGACGAAGAGATTCCGCTTCATCCCCAAATGGGAACCTGGTCCAGCCACCGTCGAAAGGATCAACAAGGGAAGCAGGGCATACCATCCCAGCGCGCGAAGGACGTAGATGATTTTCCAAATCGGGAGCGTCGGCACGACCAGCGCCGCCGGAAGCACCGGCTGAAGCAACCCATACACCGCCACGAACGGAAGCCGAACCCCCCCGGGCATTTCATCGAATAATTTTTGCACCCAACCCGACTCGCGTTCGATCTGATACACATTCCACTTGACCGAAAGTTGAATCCAATCGTTGAGCACAGCCATCGGCGAGGAGGTATCGAAGACGCCGTTGCGATTCAACGACGAAGACAGCGCAAACAAACCGATCAGAAATACAACTGCAAAGAGGATGACGCCTCGCCATGAGATCGCCGCTCGTTCACGCGAGAAGAACATCCAGCCTGCAAGGATGATGAGGGTGAAAACCGCTACCGACGGTGAAAACAGCAACATACCGAGCAGGCTCAAGCCGAGAGTGATACGCGGAGATGCTTTGGACTCAGACAGCTTGCTGTCGTTATTTGCAGGAGCAAGCTCCTGCACTCCAAAAACGAAACCCCAAAACGCAATCGCGGACAGCATCATCAAATACGGTTCACGCATGGCAGAGCCGCCCAATAAAATGGATTCGGGATACAGCGCGAATATCCACGCAGATGCCCACGCCACTTTTTCGCCGAAGGTTGCGCGCGCCGCCCTCCATAAAAACGGAATCCCAAAAGCACCAACGAACGCGGCAAGCAAGATCATCATCAAGGGACGATGCGCGTCGGGCGAAAGATAACGATAGACGAATGCGCTCAGGGCAAGCAAACCGCCATACTGGTCGGAGGAATATTCCCGGCTGAACGCATCCACGATCGGCGTGCCCGAATTTGCCAACATCCACGCCTGCTCGTCGCGCCGGTGCGCATCGGTATAGGTGTAGCCCGCCATACCGTCTTTGGAATCTGGATAGCCATAAACGGGAAGTAATTCATACGCGGCAACACCGCCCGCCAACCGCAGAGCGAAGGCGAGTGCGACAATCCAAGCCAACGTAGGGGCACGGTCCTCGCGCCCTGAATCGCGACCCGCCCAGTGTGTGGACGCGGCTAGCAACGACAATGAGAGAAGGAAGAGGAAAGAGAATCCCAACCAGCCCCCGCCCTGAAGGCACGACAAAACTGCCCCCGAAACGAGGGCAGTGGGAAGTATCCAAAAAACATCCTGCTTTGCGAATTTCATCGGAGCAATTCTACCCCAATCCCCTACAACCCCATTGGTTTCATCCCCAACAACCGGCGATGCGTCGCGCGCATGCACGCGTTCATCACAACCTTCAACCCCGCTTCACGCGCCTTCTGAGCCGCAGACTCGTTGCTGATGCCTTCCTGCATCCACACCACTTTTGCGCCGATCTTGATGGCAGAGTCGACCACCGGCGGCACATCCTCCGATTTGCGGAAGACCTGCACCACGTCCACCTTGTCGGGAATCGACTCGAGATCGGGGTACACTTTCTCGCCGAGGATCTCCGTCGCGGTCGGGTTGACCGGGATGATCCTGTATCCCTGGTCTTTCAGATACGAAACGATCCAATAACTTTCCTTCTCCTGGTTCGACGACAACCCAAAACTTGCGATCGTCTTCGCGGTTTTGAGAATATCCTTCATTTCGCTATCGTTGTTCATGGTTTCTCCTCGTGTCTTGTGTGATTGCGAGGCGTCGAAGTCGCCGTTGCAGTCTCGGATACCTTCAAGTGTATTCATGTATGCAACTGAAGATATTGTCGCATTACGAGATTGCCACGACCCCGCTCCGCGGAGTCTCGCAATGACATATGATTATTTGGCTGGTTTCACCGGCAGCACCGCCTTGAACACTGTCTCGCCCGGTTTCGACCTCACCAGCAACTGTCCGCGGTGTTTATTCGCAATAATATCATGCGAAATGTGCAACCCCAGCCCTGTGCCCTGACCGGGCGGCTTCGTCGTAAAGAACGGCTCGTAGATCCGTTGCAAAATATTTTCAGGAATACCGGGACCATTATCCGTAATCTCGACCACCACATGGTTATCTTCGGCAAACGTCCGCAGGACGATCTCGCCGCTCCCGCGCATCGCATCCACCGCGTTATCGATGATATTCGTCCATACCTGATTCAACTCGCTGGCAAACGCTTCGATATGCGGCAGGTCGGGGGCATACTCGCGCTTCACCGTCACGCCCTGCTTTAATTTGTGATGCAGAATCACCAGCGTATTCTCCAGCCCGTCATGCACGTCCACTTCGAGCAACGGAGCCTGATCGAGATACGTGTACGATTTCATTGCGCGCACGATCTCCGAAAGCCGCGAGGTGGTCAACTGCACATCAAACAACAACTCCATCATCTGGCAACTCGTCCCCAGCCAGTTCACCGCCAGGTTGAAGAACGCCGTATGTTTCAGGGATTCAAGCGACTCAGGCTCCCATCCGAATTTGACCATCGCCGGCGCCACCTCCCACGCGGATTCGACTCCGCTCGCCTCCAGCCACGATTGCAATTGGTCCACGCGGTCAATTTTCTCCAACGCCTCCAACTTGACCGGCGACTCGAACCGCCGCGTCGCATCCTTCATCAAGTCGCTCAACCAAGCCGATTGGTTCTCACGCTGGGCAACTGACTCGATCTCGTGAGTCAAAGTTTGCCACTTCAATAACGCCTTATTCAACTCCGCCGCGCTTCGTTGCGCCGCTGCGGCGGGATTGTTCAACTCATGCGCCAGCCCCGCGCTCAATGTACCGAGAGCCGCCATCCGTTCCTGCTGGTGGAGCAGGGCGTCGTTCTGGCTCAAACGGCTCATCACCCAATGCAACACCGCCAGCGCCGCGGTCGAACTCGTGGACAGTAATTTCTCGAAATTATCCTGCGAGATGCACAGCGTTTCGCAATCCGTCACGGCGATCACCGAAGCCGAGCGCGGCGAACGCGAGAGTAGAGCCATCTCGCCCAGCACGTCGCCGGGATTCCGCACGTCGATCTTGATCACCGACTGCCCCGACTGCTTGCGGATCTCGAACTCGCCCTGCAAGACCACGAACGCCGAATCGCCGAAATCTCCCTGCTTCATCAAATATTCACCCGCGCGCAAAGAGACCGGCTTGGCATTGTCCATGAGTTGCTGTAACTCGGCATCGGACAAGCCTTCAAAGAGGGGGGACTTACGGAGATCGGGGAGGTTCATAATTCTATTTACACGCTGGTGGTTGAGTAGGGGCGGTGATGTTCCGCCCCGTATCGAAACCACCATCGCATAAAAGCAATTCTTGTTACAAGGTAAATCCTGAATATCGCTGGTTTCGACACCGCACCTGCGGTGGGTGCAGGTGTACGCCCCGACGATCACGGGGCTACTCAACCAGCGGCGCATTAGTGAGACTTCAAATACTCCTTCATCAACGCGTAGGCGATCGCGCCCTCACCCGCCGCGGACGCAACGCGGTGATTGGTACCGAAGCGCACGTCGCCCGCCGCGAAAATGCCGGGGGTGGAGGTTTCCAAAAGGAACGGAACCCGCTCCAAGGTCCAGGCGTGAGGCGGATGCTTGTCAGCCGTTACTTCGGGTCCCGTGTAGACGTACCCTTTGTCACTGCACCGCACCAATCCCGCAACGACCTGGCTTTGCGGGCGCACGCCGATGAACACGAACAACGCCGCCGCATCGAGCGTTTGCGTTTCATCCCGTTTTGTACCCTTGATCGTGATCTGCTCCAGGGTGGTGGAACCTTTCACGGCAAGCAGGTCGGTGTCGGTCAGCAGTTCGATCTTCGGGTTGGACAGCATCGCATCCACGAGATATTTCGAGGCGGTGGGTTCGTGCCCGCGAATCAACACCGTGACCTTGCTCGCAAAACGACTGAGATAGATCGCGCCTTGCGCCGCCGAATTCGCGCCGCCTACGACAAACACCGGCTGGTCTTTGTAATTCATCGCCTCGGTGTACGCCGCGCCGTAATAAATCCCCGCGCCGGTCAATGCGTCGGCGCCCGGCATCTTCAACATGTGGAACGATGCGCCGGTGGCGACCAGCACCGCATGAGATGAAATCTCCGTCCCATCTTTTAACTGGACGATGCGATACGCGTCCTTCACGCCGATTTGAACTGCCTCCTGCGCCGACAATATTTCGACCCCGAAGCGCTTCGCCTGCGAGACCGCGCGCCGCGTCAGGTCGTCGCCGGAGATCCCCGCCGGGAAGCCGAGATAATTTTCGATCTTCGGGCTGGACCCCGCCTGCCCGCCCGGCGCGGTCTTCTCGATCACGAGGGTCTTATATCCCTCACTGCCGGCATACACCGCCGCGGCAAGACCGGCAGGTCCACTGCCGATGACGACGATGTCGTAAAACGGAAGCGCGGCTTGAGTCTGTAAACCCACCATGTCGGCGAGTTGTTTTAGATCAGGTTCGATCAACGTTTTACCATCGGGGAAAAAGATAACCGGTAGTTTCGTTTCGCTGGTGGCACCCTCCACCAATGCGCGCGCCGATGCGTCCTTTTCAATATCCAGCCATTGATAGGGAATCTGGTGCCGCGTGAGAAAATCCTTCACCTGATGGCTCGAGAGCGACCATAACGTCCCAGCCACACGGATGCCCTCGTAAGGCAGTCGCGCATGCGCCTTCCAGTCGTCGAGCAGTTCATCCAACACCGGGTACAACCGCTCCTCGGGCGGGTGCCACGGCTTCATCAGGTAGTAATCGAGCCGCACTTCGTTGATCGAATCGATCGCTGCCTGCGTATCGGCGTAGGCGGTGAGTAGCACACGCTTGGCTTGCGGATACGCTTTGATCGCCTCGGCGAGAAATTCTGTGCCGGTCATTTCGGGCATGCGCTGGTCCACCAAAAACAGCGCGACGGTTTCGTTGCGCTGTTCCATCTTCTTCAAATACTCCAACGCGGCTTTGGGCTGGTTGATCGGCAGGATGCGATAGTCTCCGCCGTATTTGGCGCGCAAGTCGCGCTCGACGGAGTTTAACACGGAGGGGTCGTCGTCTATTGAAAAAATGACCGGTTTTGCCATGACCTGACCTGATCGCAGTGGGATTTTCCACGATTGTATCACCCGCCTGCTTCACCGTTAATCCTTTCGTAAGTAGTTCGGAGTAAAAATAATCTCATCGTCCTTGTCTAGTCGGTGGTTGAGCGCAAGCAGTCGAAACCACCAGTACCAAATTCATCCTGTGTAACAAGATCGCTTTGCCTCCCTGTTGGTTTCGATACGAGCCGACGAACACAGCACTACTCAACCAACAGCGTAAAATAAGAAAGGAACATTGAAATGAAAAACAGAAATGTATTGTATGTTGGAATTGCACTCGCTGTGATCGTTGGACTACCGATTGCCTATTACCTGCTCTCCCCGCTATGGATCAACGTGCAGGTGGATGAATCGTTCCCCACCGCGATGCCCGCCGACGTGAGCGCGCAAGCCACACAGGCGATGTCCACAGCCATGGCGGAACCTACCAAAATGATGGAAGAAGCGATGCCCGAAGCGGGGATGACCCTGCTGGCGCAAGGCGCGTTCTACGATCTCATCCACGTGGGTGCGGGTCAGGCATTGGTGTATCAGCTCGCCGACGGTTCGCGCATCCTGCGCCTGGATGGTTTCGAAGTGGACAACGGTCCCGATTTGCATGTGTATCTCGCGCCGATCGACCCCGTGCCTTCTTCGGTTGGAAGCGAAATCGCAGGTTCGGTTGACCTCGGCAAACTCAAGGGAAATCTTGGCGACCAGAATTACGACATCCCCGCCGATCTGGATTTGAGTCAGTTCAAATCGGTGGTGATCTGGTGCCAGCCGTTCCGTGTGCCGTTCATCGCCGCGCCGTTGACGGTGCAGTAAATAATAGACCTCCGAGATTTTGAAAATCTCGGAGGTCTTCTCGTTCAGGCAAACTGTTCCAAGTTGATCGCCACCAGCGGGAACGCCTCGTTCACGAACTTCTCCAAGGCAGGCCGTTTTTTCATATGGCTATAGTGCGAGGCAAGCCCGTAGATCGCCCATGTGGCGACCGTGGCTGGAATTTCAGTGGGGAGTTTTGAATTTCTGAGCCAGTAGGAAAGCAGGTCGAATAATTGTTTCTTGATCGTGCCCTCCACCAGCGACTCGAATTGCTGATGCGGCTGGGCGCAACTTGTATGAAGACTGCCGAGGAACTCGCACACGGCGAGGATCAGATTGCGCAAATTATCGGGGGAATACGAACAGACATTCAGAGTCCGTTTTTCGATCTCGCGCATAAACATCTGGCTGATCGAGTAATCGAGCAGGGCATACTTATCGGGAAAGTGCGCGTAAAACGTGGCGCGGTTGACCTGCGCCTTGCCGGTCACATCCTGCACCGAGATGGTTTCGAAGCCCTTCTCGGCGAGAAGCCCGTTGAAAGATTCGAGGATCAGGCTTCTCGTCCGTTTGACGCGGGGGTCGAGTTTTGCTTCGGGGTTCGGCAACATTTTCGCTCCAGTGTTGTTTATCCAACAATTCAAAACCTTTGTTGGTTGACTTTCAGGGGAAGGTTGATACACTACACAACATCTGTTGTTTAGAGAACAACTGTATATTATCACTCACAACAAGGAGAGTCAAGATGAACATCACAATTATCGGAGCAGGCAACATGGGGCGTGGCATCGGAACGCGCGCGGTGGCTGGCGGACATTCCGTCACCTTCGTGGATGCGAATCCGGAAGTCGCTGAAAAGACCGCGGCAGATGTGAAAGCATCGGCAAAGAACGGTGCGAAAGTTTCCACCGCGAGTCTCGGCGAGGCACAACTCGGCGATGTGGTCGTGTTCGCGGTGTGGTACGGCACGAACATCGAATTGGCGAAGCAACTCGGAAACAAACTCGCGGGCAAGGTTGTCGTGGATATTGCCAACCCGCTGAATTCGACCTACGACGGACTCGCCACCGCCCCGGATTCATCCTCTGCGGAAGATCTGGCAAAGGCGATCGCATCGGGAGCGAAGGTCGTCAAGGCGTTCAACACGACGTACGCCGGCACGCTTCTTTCCGGAAGTGTGGCTGGTCAGCCCCTGGATGTGTTCATCGCCGGCGACGACGCGGACGCCAAAACCAGGGTTGCGCAGATCGTCACGGATGGCGGCATGCGTGCCGTGGACACCGGTCCATTGAGCCGCGCCCGCCAGATCGAAGGGATGCAACTCTTGCACATCGTCACGCAAGGCGCGCTTGGCACGAACTGGGGTAGTGCGTTGAAGATTGTGGCGTAGTAGAATAAGAACTCGACGGTCGAGTAGTGCGCCGTTCGTTGGCGACATGGATCAAGCCGTCGAGTGAGCAAAATATTCCTGGACCTGGTGGTCTCGATACATCCCACGACAAGCTTCGCGGGATTACTCGACCACCAGGAATAATTTATTTCGAGGAAGAATGACACAAACTGCACCCGCCGAGAAAACCGAATTTTCCATCCACCCCAAAACCATGATGGGAACGATCTCGTTCACCGTCGCGAATCTCGATAACCAACTCGAGTTTTACCAGAAGGCGATGGGGTTCAAACTGCACTGGCGGGATGGGAACAGAGCCGGGCTGGGCGCCCCCTCTGGGGATCTGGCGACGGGAGGCGCAGATTTACTTCTGCTGACAGAAGAACCCGAGCGGAAAAAATATCGCGGTGTGACCGGGCTGTATCACGTGGCGTACCTCTTCCCCAACCGTCGCGAACTCGCCATTGCCATGGCGCGCCTGTTTGCCCTGAAGTATCCCAACTCGCCCACTGATCACATCATGACCAAGACCACCTACCTCGACGACCTGGAAGGTAATGGCATCGAGTTGTACTGCGAATCGCCTGAAGACGGCACATGGTCATTCTCGAACGGAAAGTTCGAATCGCGCCGCACCGACGGCTCGTGGAGCGACGGGCGCGAGCCTCTCGACGTGGAGGCATTGTTCAAGCACATCCACGAAGGCGACCGCCTCGATTCTCCCGTCCCGCCTGAGTTGAAAATCGGACACGTGCATCTCCACACGCGGGATGTGGATGAGGCGGTGGAGTTTTATCACGGCGTGATCGGCTTCGACATCATGGGCGTTTCCAAGCCCTTCCAGATGGGATTCGTTTCTGCGGGCGGATACCACCATCACCTGGGTCTCAACACCTGGCAGGGACGCGGCGCCCCGCCTCCTCCGCCCGATGCGGTGGGTCTGCGCTATTACACGATTGACCTGCCCACCCAAGCCGCGTACGATGAGGTCGTCGCGCGGGTGGACGCGGCAGGCATCCCGTCGAATATGACCGAGGCGGGACTGCTATTGCACGATCCATCGCAGAACGGCGTTGTGTTGCGCGTCGCAAAATAATTTCAAAAAATCCCGAAGCCTCACGCTCGGGATTTTTTTATCGTCTTCACCATGTGCACACTATCGTCATAATCGTTCGGTCCCCAATCGCTGACCGCCTCTTCCAACGGGACATTCAACTTCGCAAACCCAACTTTTTCATACGCCCGTATCGCCCGCGGATTTCGACCTGACGGCTGGACCATGACTTGTTCCACCCCGAAGCGTTCGGCAAGAAAGCCACACAGCGTTTCGATGGCATCCGTGCCGTAGCCCCTGCCGCAGAATTTTTCTGCGCGCATCCACATATCCAGTTCGACGCGTTTGATTCCATTTTTAGTCTCGATGTCGTTGAAATAAATTTGTCCCACATCTTCCCCGGTGACTTGCATGATGAAGCACCGTCCCTGTTCGGTGATCTCGCCCTCAAAGAAATGCGGCGTGTGGTCTTCGCAGAATTCCTCCCACGTGGCGGGCGGTTCATCGGGGAAAAGCGGCTCGCCCGCCATGCTGGAGGTGACGTCTGAATGGGCGAACCAATCATAAACGAGTCGCCGATCCGCCAGTGTGGAGAGGCGGAGGCTAACAAGTTTGCCGCGCAAATTTTCTTGGCTCAACGTTTCAACCCTTTCACCACATTCCGTCCCGCCGCCCCGCTGACTCCCCCTCCACCGTGGATGCCGCTTCCGCAAAGGTAGAGATTATCAATCGGCGTTCTGTGATTCGACCAGCCGGGAATCGGACGCATGAACAGGAATTGATCGAGCATGAGTTGGCCATGGTTGATATCGCCTTCGGTGAGACCGTAGGTTTGTTCGAGGTCAAGAGGCGTGATGGATTTACGATTTACGATTTTGGATTTCAGATTGGGAAAGTGTTCCACGAGTGTGTTGATTGCCAAATCTTCGAGAGTTGCGCGCTGGTCGTTCCAGTTTCCATTTTTCAGAGCGTAGGGCGCAAATTGGAAATGAATTGAAACCACATTGCCTGAAATTGTCATTTCCAAATATGGCTTCTCGGAAATCTCGCCATACTTCGCGGCGTCGTAAGCGCGTTCGAGATATTTGATGGACGGGGCGAGGACGGCTGTACCTTTGGGAATTCCATGTTTGCCATCGGTCAACAAATGCACCTTCGCCACCGAGCCGCGCATTTTGATGGATTGTGCCTGCCAGACGAATTCGGGCGGCAAATCCTGCGCACCGGCGAGTGTGAGCAGGGTGTGTTTTGGGTCCGCTGAGGAGAGAACAATATCCGCAGAAATCTCTTCGCCATTCGCTAACACAACGCCTTTGGCGATTTGATTTTCTATTTTGATTTTGGAAACTTCGGTATCTGTTCGTATCTCACCGCCAAAAGATTTCACAGCATTTGCCAAAGCGGACGTGATCTCACCCGCCTTGCCGACATTTATATGCGATAGTCCGCCGCGATTGAGCCAGTTGTGGATGAGGGTGTAGCCCGTCCCTGCGGACATGGGTCCAAGCGTGGAGCCGTGAATCGCCACCGAAGCAATTGCCGCTTTGAGGATTTCAGACTCGAAATATTCCTCCGCCAGTTCTTGCGCGGTCATCGGCAGGGCGCGGATGAAGTTGAGCATATCCTTGCGACCTGCAAGCCGCAACTCCAACCCAAGTTCGAGCAAGCCAAACCCTTCGCGGATGCCGAAGTTCATCGGCAGGCGCGGCATGAGGGTGGCATAGGCGGCGTCGAGGATGCTCGCGGATTTATCCATGAAGCGCACGAATTCAGCCCAGCGCGTTGCATCCTTTTCGGAGAATTTCTTGATCGCTTCGGCGGCTTTGGCAGAGTCAGAATCGAGAATTAGAGAATTAGAATCAGGCAGAAGAGAAATAAAAGCCGGTCTTTCTGTCGCTGTAGGAAGAGACAATTTCAAATCTTTGATAATGTCAGGTCGTAACATCCCACCAGTTTGAACAGAATCGACCGTGAAATTGTCGCTCCCCTGAAGGCGACCTTCGACAAACGATTCAGTCACCACCGTCCCGCCGACGATGGCGCGGCGTTCGAGAACCAGAACCTTTTTGCCCTGTTTGGCGAGATACGCGGCGGCGACCAGTCCATTATGCCCCGCGCCGATGATGAGGTTGTTGTAGTGATTTGTCATAAAAGATTCCTGTCATTGGATAATTTCTTCAATTCTCTAAAATCCATCCTTCAAAATCTCCTTTGCCGCCAACATTCCGGGCGCGCCCATCACGCCGCCGCCGGGATGCGCTCCGCTCGCGCCGAAGTAGTAGCCCTTGAGCGGCGTGCGGAAGTCTGCCCATTGCGGCGCGGGGCGCAAAAAGAAAATTTGATGCAACA
>CAZGSB010000015.1:0-51777 GCA_964528275.1 uncultured Anaerolinea sp.
CAGGTGGCGATCAAGGTCCTGCCGCGGCAGTTCACGCACGATCCGCAATTCCGCACGCGCTTCCAACGCGAAGCGGAGGTGATCGCCGCGCTCGAACACGCCTCCATCGTGCCGGTCTACGACTTCGGCGAGCACGAAGACCAGCCGTTCATCGTCATGCGCTACCTCTCCGGCGGCACATTGGGAGACCGCATCGCGCGAGGCGCATTGCCGGTCCATGAAATTGCCGCGCTGTTTCAGCGCATCGGTCCCGCCGTCGATTATGCCCACAGCAAAGGCGTGATCCACCGCGATATCAAGCCGGGTAACATCCTGTTCGATGCGCAGGGCGAGGCGAGCCTGTCCGATTTTGGGATCGCTAAGATCGCCGAAGCCACGTCCGCGTATACGGGCACAGGCACCATGATCGGCACCGCCGCGTATATGAGTCCCGAACAGGCGCAGGGTGAAAAGAATCTCACGGGTCGCACTGATATTTATTCGCTCGGCGTGGTGTTGTTCGAGGCGCTCAGCGGCGAACTTCCCTTCGATGCCGATACGCCGATGGGCGTCGCCATCGCGCACATTCAAAAGCCCGTGCCCAGTTTGTTGGACCGCCGCCCCGACCTGCCTCCCGCGTTCGAAGGCGTCATCCGCACAGCGTTGGATAAAGATCCCGCGCGACGATTCCAGACCGCGACCGCGCTTGCGCAAGCGATACAAGATCGCGGCACCCTCTCAGAAAAAGGGACTGTCATCGAGCAGACGCCCGGTACGGTGATCGAATCGTTCGACTCTTTCACGCCGCCTCCCTCCCAACGTGGAGCTGTTTCTGCTCCCACACGGATGGACGCGCCTCCGAGTTTCCCCGCCGCGCCGCCTCCGAAGAAATCCGCTTTGCCGCGTCTGCTCGGCATGGGCGGACTCGCTTTCGCGCTCTGCCTGTGTATCGGCTTGGTTGGCGGGTTCGCCACCGGGCTGATACCGAATCCGCTCGCCTCTGCCACCGAGCCGCCTGTCTCCTCCTCCACGCCGGAAATCGCGCTGACGGATGTCCCCGCCACACAGTTCGTCCCTGTGGGGTTGAGTACCACCTACATCGAATACATCTTCGATGCCTCGGGCAGTATGCTGCAAACCATGGAAGGCACGACGCGTCTGGAAATTGCTAAACGCGTGCTCACCTCGCGCCTCAACGCATTGCCCCCGAACGCGCAAGTCGGTCTGCGCGTGTATGGTCATACGGTTCCGTTTCAGGGGCGCGAATCCGAAAGTTGTGAAGATATCGAATTGGCGGTGCCCATTCAGGCGAACGGCGCGCAAGCCATCATCGCTTTTCTGCCGTCCATGCAAGCGCTGGGGATGACGCCCATGTCCGCTTCCATTCAACAGGCGGCGAACGATTTTACATTTGAACCCGGGCGCCGGAACTTCATCGTCCTCATCAGCGACGGTGAAGAGACCTGCGGCGACGAGCCCGCCACTGTGGTGCAATACCTCAAAGAGATCGGCATTGATTTTGCGATCCACGTCATCGGCTTGGATGTGGACGTGAACACCGCCGCGCAACTCCGCGCGATCTCCGATGCGGCAGGCGGCGTGTACTACGATGCGAAGAGTGAAGCCGAATTAAACAACGCGCTGGAAAATATCAACGAGACCATCTTACCGGCATCGGAATCCCCGCTGGCTGTCGATGCGACCGCCACGTCCGCGCCGCAACCCAACGCGGAGGTCGCCTCGGAAGGCGTGGTGGATGCTTCGTCCGTGTACGACTCGAACACCCCGACGGATCTGGTGTTAGACGGCGACCTGACCACCTCCTGGTTCTCGGCAGGTCCCGATGGCGATGGCACCACCACCTTCGTGTGGACGGGTGTGCGGGAGGATTTCATCGCCTCCATCGACCTGGTCTCGAACCGCGAACATGAAGTCGAGGACTTCCGTACCGGATATGGGTTTGGTCAAGTGGTGGTGCAGGTGTACAACGCGGCGGATGAACTGGTCTACGAAGAAACGGTCCGCCTCGACGGGACTCCCGACCCCGATGTGCATGTGGAGCCCAAGGTGGTGGGTCAATGGATGTGGTTGATCTTCACCGGGCACGAAGCGCTCGATTGCGGCGGCTTCGCAGAGTTACGAGTCAATGTGGTGAGGTAGGTTATCCCCGCAGCGCTTCGCCAGCGTCGCGGCAACGTCCATGCGATATTCGGCGGAACCCCATTCATCGGTCGCTTCGTGGCAGGCATTGCGCGCGGCAGTGGCGAAATCGTCGGAGGCTGTGCCGTCCATGGCAAGCATCGGACTCTTGCCGAACCCGCCGACCGCCATGCGCGTCCGCCCCGATTCCCAACGCGCCAACGCCACGCACACGATCGGCTTGTCGGAGGGAGTCCGCGCCACGTATTCAAAAGCAAGTTTCGCGTTGAGAGGCAAAGAGATCGAGGTGATTAGTCCGCGCGGGCGCAGGGGCAGAAAATCTCCCAGACCATGAACCATGGACGAGGGATGATCGTCCGCGGTCCATTGTCGAACGTGCAGTTTCGCATCCAACGCCAGCAGGCAGGTGACGAACGCCGAGCGGCCGTCGCTCGCGACGATCGTCCCGGCGGTGGTGGCGGAATTCCGCACATTGAGCGGCGCTTCATTTTTCAGGGCGGGCTGAATCGCCAGCGGACACAGACTCGACTCCAGCAGGGCTTGCAAGGTCAGCGTCGCTCCGATCTCGAGGCTGTTCCCGTTGGCGCGGAGCGCATCCAAGCCGAGGCGTTGCAAATCGACGGCGATGATTGAATCCGCTGTCCCGTGCGAAAGAACCGTCCCACCGCCGAGAGGGGCAGTGTTCGGCTGATTCAACAATTTCAAGGCTTCATCAAGCGTGGCGGGGCGATGGTAGGAAGTGATCATGAGGTTCTCCGTGTGTGGATGAGGCAATTATATTCCATGTAACCAAACATGTTCGATTCCGTGTTTACGAGTTGATGGTAACCGGCTAAGATTGCGCCCATGAATCGCGGCAACTTTCACGGGCTTGAAACCATAGTGTTGGAAAATAAATTCTTTCGTATCGAATGTCTCGCCGAGGCGGGTCCGCGCGTGGTGCGGTTCATTCCGCAGTGGGTGGGAGAGAACCTGTTCGCCGAACTGCCGCGCCACAACATGCCCACCCCATACGGCGAGTATCGCTTCTTCGGCGGTCATCGCCTGTGGACGGCTCCTGAGTCCGCGCGCCTCTCGCACGTGCCCGATTCCACCGGCGTGGTTGTGAAAGAAGTGCAAGGCGGCGTGCGCCTGACGGGTCCCGTCGATGCGGCGAACGGGCTGAGGAAGACGATCACCCTGCAAATGAGTTCGAGCGAACCGGGTGTCATCGTCAAACACAAGATCGAGAACCTCGGCGCTTCCACGGTTCGCCTTGCGCCGTGGGGTATCACCATGATGCGGACTCGCGGGGTTGGCATCCTGCCCCTGCCTACCGGCAAGTCTGATGCCGATGGCATGCAACCGAACCGTCGCATCGCGCTGTGGCACTACTCGCGCCTCGACGATTCGCGCCTGATCCTGCGCGACGACCTCATTGCGGTGAGGACCGACGCCGCCGCGGGCTCGTTCAAAATCGGCTCGCTCGTCGTCGCGGGCTGGCTCGGCTATCTTTACGATGATGTGATGTTCGTCAAACACTTCGGCGTGCGCCGCGACGAAACCTACCCCGACCAGGGCTGTAACGCCGAGCTCTACGCGGATGGTCACACACTGGAACTTGAGTCGCTTGCGCCACTGGCCGACCTCGCCCCTAACGCCGAAGTGGTGCACACCGAAACCTGGAACGTCCACAATATCGATGCGCTCCCCGCCGATCTGTTGGACCGCAAGGCCATCGAAGATATTCTTGCACGTTGAATAAGTTTTCCAAGTTGCGACCATTACAAAGAACCAAGAATGTGTCACCCTGAGGGAGCGGTTTCCAGCGACCGAAGGGTCTCGCTCGTCGAGTCTGAGATGCTTCGCTACGCTCAGCATGACACGAAATATGGATAGTGGCAACTTGGGTTAAGTTGAATAAATATTAAATCCCGGCTAACCATGTAGAGGAGTTCTTGTGAAAACTGTCGTGATCGTCTCTGCCATCGCTGAATGGGTGGGCGTCAAACCGCTGTTCCCCGCCTCGCGCATCGAAACCTATCCTTACGGCGAATGTCTCACCGCCAGCGTCGGCGGGCATGAACTTCAATTCTTTCACACCGGCTGGGGCAAGATCGCCTCGGCGGGCGCGTTGCAATACATCATCGACCATCACGCGCCGGACCTCATCGTGAACCTCGGCACGTGCGGCGGATTCGAAGGTGTGGTCGCGCGCGGCGAGATCATCCTCGTCGAACGGACGATGGTGTACGACATCGTGGAGTTGATGGGCGACCTCGACATCGCCAACTACTACGCCTCGACTCTCGAGTTGGGCTGGCTCGCCGACCCTTTGCCGTATCCCGCCCGCCGCGCGCTCATCGCCTCGGCGGATAGCGACCTGCCGCCCGGCAAGATTCCCGCGCTCAAGGCAAAAGGCGCGGTCGCCGCCGATTGGGAGTCGGCGGCGCTGGCGTGGGTGGCAAAGAAAAACAACGCGCGCCTGCTCATCCTGCGCGCGGTCAGTGACCTGGTCAATGAAAAAGAAGGGGAAGCCTACGATAACATCGAGGTCTTCAATGAGCGCGCGAAGACCATCATGGAAGGGTTGGTCGCGCAGTTGCCGGGCTGGCTCGCCGCGGTGAAGTTATAGGTCCATTTGCATGGGGGAGTCTTCGGAATCGTTGTCGCCGAGAGGCAGGTCGGTGAACCCGATGCGTTTGTAGAGATCGTAGGCGCGCTTCTGTGTCACCGGGTCGGTTTGCAGGTATATTTTTTTGTATCCCATCGTCCGGGCGATTCCGAACAATTCTTGAAGCATGCGATAACCCAGTCCCTTGCCGTGATGGTCGGGCAGAAACCACACACGCTTCAACTCACAGACACCCTCCTCATGTTTGCGGATGGCGCCGGTGCCGATCATCTCCCCGGCGTCGGTCATCACCAGAAACGTCCCGCCGTTGTCGAAATAGCTGGCTTGTATGTCCAGCAGATCGTTAAGTGTGCCGCGCGCATCATGGTCGCGGATCATCTCTTCGAGCGGGCGCGTCTCATGGAAGGTGCTGTGCGCCACGCGATAGACCAGGCGCCGGGCGGTGCTCCACTCATGCGGCTGGATGGGGCGGATTTCGATCATCGGGTGGGTTCTCGGGCGGGCATTATAATCCCCTGCGTTGGAGCCGGGATGAGTCCTTTCACCGAAAACGAATCACAAATTCAAAAGAAGAATTTCCGCTACGTCCAGATCGACGGCATCGGGGTGAGCATCTCGAACGTGGCGTCGCCGTTCCTGCCGGTGTTCCTCACCCGCCTCGGTGCATCGAACTTCCAGGTGGGTTTGCTTTCCTCCATGCCCGGGGTGACCGGGCTTTTGCTCGCCATCGTCGTCGGCCGTTTTTTGCAGACGCGCCGCAACATTGTGCCGTGGTACAGCCTCTCGCGTTTGTTGGTCATCCTGTGTTTTGCGTTGACCGGCGGATTGATCTTCCTTGCGCCCCCCGAGACGATGATCGTCTCCACGCTGGTGATCTGGGCGTTGGCGACCATCCCGCAAACCGCGCTCGCCGTTGCCTTCTCGGTGGTGATGAATGCCGTGGCTGGTCCCGAGGGACGTTATGCCCTGCTCAGCCGACGCTGGGCGATCTTCGGCCTCACCGGCGCGGTGGGCACATTCATCGTCACGCGCCTCATCGACTTGATCACGTTCCCGTTGAACTACGCAGTGATGTTCCTGACTCTCTCGCTGGGAGGCTTCCTCAGTTATTATTTTTCGAGTCGCATCGTCGTGCCCGACCAATCCCCGGCGCCCCTTGCAAAAAGCGAATCGGCGCGCGAGACGGTTCGGAACTATCTCACCCTGCTGCGCAAGACCCCCGCGTTCGTTTCATTTGCCTCGAAGCGGTTCGTCTATTTTTCCGCGTTGGTGCTCAGCCTGCCGATCCTACCCTTGTATCTGGTGCGTGAAGTGAAGGCATCCGATTCCGAGATCGGTGTGATCAGCATGGCAATGAACCTCGTTATGCTGGCGGGCTATTACATTTGGCCCAGGGTCTCGAAGCGGTGGGGCGGGCGGATTGTTCTGCTGGCAACCACGTTCGGGATGATCCTGCATCCCGCACTTAGCGCCTCCACGACCCGCATCGATCTCCTCATTCTGTTTGCAGGTTTGGCGGGATTCTTCGAGGGAGGGCTTAACCTGGTATTCTTCGACGAGTTGATGAAGACCGTCCCTGCGGAATATAGTGCAATGTTTGTTTCGCTTGCCCAGTCCATGCAATACCTTTCCCTGATCGTGGCGCCTTTGCTGGGTACCTGGCTGGCGGGCTTCATCGGGTTGGGCGGCGCGCTCTGGCTTAGCGCGGGAATCCGCCTTGTTGGTTTTTTGCTGTTCCTGAAAAAAGATTCTCGTTGATTACGGTGCGGCTGTGGCAGGGACGAGCGTTACTCCGAGCACGCGCACCAGTTCCACCGAGTACAGATCGTGTTGTTCGCGCGCCAGGTTCAACCCCTGGCTGAGGGTGGCAGTGTCTGCGCCGCTCAGGAAAGCCAGCAGAGTTTCGATGACCGCATTCATGTGCGCGAGTTCGTAACTGTGTAGGGCGACAAGACAGTCCGGCGGAGTGACATCCTGCGCGAGTCGGCGGATCCGTTGCAGGTTGGAGATGGCTTCGGGAAGTTGTTCCAGCGGGAGGTTGGATGCCAGCGCCGAGGCATCATCGAATTCGCGCATCAGGTCATTGACCGGTTTGACGGTTTCGCTGATGGACTCCGTGCCGCACGGGTCGGCTGTCGTTGCCGGCGAGGGCAGGTCTGTGGAGGCGGGGGGCGCTCCGCACGCGCTGAGGAGCAGGATGAATAGCGGGACGATGCGGGAAATAAGTCGGAGCATGGCGTTCTCCTTGTGCCGTTAAAAAAATTCGAGGGACGGCATTGCCGTCCCTCGAATTGTATCTCTCTTTACCCCTTATTTTTCAACGATCACGAAGGTGCCGGTCAGTTCTGTGGTGAGTACCTGTGTCGCGCTGTTGTTGGAGGAGGTCAGCAGGTAGAGTTCGACCAGTCCATTGGTTGCCAGCGCGTTATCGATGGCGGCATCGCTCAAGGGCTGGACGATCTCTTCCCATTGTCCGTTGTTCCAGTGCAGGACGGTGTATTGCGATGCATCGCCCACCGGGAGGGGGAAACCCATCTGGATGCCGGTGTTCCCGGGGAGCGGCTTGACCAATTTGCCGTCGCCGAGGATTTGCACATCGAGTCCTTTGACGAGGGTGTAGCCATTCGGCAGTGCCGCGGGGAGCGCATCTTCATCGACGTTGTTGATCACTGCCTGGTAATCGCACAGGTTGTAGAACTTGATCGTGATCCCAAAGAAGTTCGCGTTCGTGGCGCAATCCAGATCGAACGGAGTTCCGCCGGTGACGAGGATGAAAGCGCCGCTGCCCGAGTTCGTTTCCAGTAGAGGAGCCGGGTCGTAATCAATGTAGATCGAGAAAGTGATGAAGGAGGTGTTGCCGTGGCTGTCTGTCGCCGTGCAAGTCACCGTGGTGGTGTCGAGCGGGAAGGCGGTTCCGGATGGCGGAACACAGGTCGCAACTCCCGGTCCGTCCACGATGTCGTTGGTCGCCGGGGAGGTGTAGTATACGCGCGCGCCGAGTCGGTTCGTGGTGAGGATGTTGATGTTACCCATCGGGTCGATCGCCGGCGGTGTCGTGTCCTGCACGGTCACGTTGAAGCTGTCGTTGGTGGTGTTGCCGCGCGAGTCGGAGACGGAACAGTTTACGGTCGTGGTGGTGATTCCGAAGCTACTGCCGGAGGGCGGGACGCACGTGACAGGGAGGGAACCATCCACAATGTCGATGGCAGAGGCGGTGAAGTTCACCGTTGCGCCGGCGGGACCGGTCGCTTCGATCGTCATATCGGCGGGGAGTGTCAATGCCGGCGCGGTGGTGTCTTGCACGGTCACCGTGAAACTGCCGCTGTTCGTGTTGTCGGCTTGATCGGTTGAGGTGCACGTCACGGTGGTGATGCCGATCGGGAAGGTGGTGCCGGAGGCTTGCGTGCAACCGAACGCTGGGGACGGGTCGAGGTTATCGCTGGCGGACGCGGAGTAACTCACGGTGGCGCCGGAGGCTCCGGTCGCTTCGACGGTGATGTTCGCCGGCAGGCTTAGCGTCGGCTGGGTCATATCGATGTTGATGCCGCTCGCCGTGGCGGGCGCGCTCACATTGCCTGCCAGGTCGGTGCAAGTGCCGGTGGCTGATTGTCCTGCGCCTTCCGTGTTCAGGATTGCGTTGGCTGTGCAGGATTCAATTCCGGATAACGCATCGGCTCCCGCAAAACCGACGGTGACGCTGGTGTTGTTCCAGCCGTTCGAGTTCGGCGCGGGTAGCGCGGTGGCGGTTGCCGTCGGCGCGGTTTTGTCGATGTTGATGTTGCTGACCGTGGTGCCGCTAGAGTTCCCGGCGTTGTCGACGCATGTGCCGGATACAGATTGCCCGGCGCCTTCCGCGCTCAAGGTGACCGGCGAGGTGCAGGACGCGATGCCGGATAAACCGTCGCTGCCGGTGAAGGTGACGGTGACATCGGTGTTGTTCCAGCCGTTCGCATTGGCGGCGGGCGATCTTCCTGCCAGTATGCCTGGCGCCGTTTTGTCGATGTTGATCCCACTTTGGGTATCCGACACCGAATTGCCGGCGTTATCGACACAGTTGGCGGTGGAGGATTGATTCGCGCCCTCGGTTGTGACGGTCTGCGTGATCGTCCCGTTGACCGGTCCCGACATGGCATCGGTGCACGACCAGTTTAGCGTAACGTCGGTGTTGTTCCATCCGTTGCCGTTGGCGGGAGTTCGATTCAAGAACGTGATGACCGGGTTGGTCGCATCTCGCATCAGTGTGAGGGACGTTGCGTTTGCGGTTAATCCGGCAAGGTTGGTGCACGAACCGTTGAAGGTCGCGCCGGCTGTGTCGGTTGTCAGGCTTTGTACGCCGGTGCATGTGGCGGGTCCGCTGACCGATTCAGTTCCCGTGGTCGTAATCGTCACATCGCTGACATACCAGCCATTCGTGCCCAGCGTGCCGGAGGGAACCAGCGCGACACCCGTCGGGGCGGTCTTGTCGATGTTGATGCCGGATTGCGTATTCGAAGCGGTATTGCCCGCCTGATCCTGACATGTCCCGGTGGCGGATTGCCCCGCGCCTTCGGCGGTCAATGTTTGTGTGATCGTGCCGTTGACGATGGGCGACAGGGAGTTGGTGCACGACCATGTCACGGTGACGTCGGTGCTGTTCCAGCCGTTGACGTTCGCGGCGGGCAGGCGGCTCGAGAATGTGATCGTCGGGGCGGTTTTGTCGATGTTGATACCGGTCTGTGTATTGGAGGCGGTCAACCCGGCGCGGTTGGCGCACGTTCCGGTGACGGATTGATTTGTTCCCTCGGTTGTGACAGTTTGCGTAATGGTCGCTGAGACGACGCCAGACTGCGTATCAGTGCATGACCACACGACGGTTACGTCCGTGTTGTTCCAGCCGAAACCGTTGGCTGGCGTGCGGCTGACAAGGGCAATGACCGGCGCGGAAGTATCTGTGATGGCGGTGGTGTTCATGCATCCGCCGCTCGCGATGGACGTCTGGCACAGGTCAATGGCTGAACCGATGAATACGGAGGTGCCGAACACCTCAATGCCGTAACGTTGATTTGAAAAATAGACGCCATCGAGGATCGATACGAACGACCCGGCGTTACCGTTGATGCGGACGCCCGAACCGACATCGTTTGAGAACGCGCCTCCACCGGTGCCGCCGGGAATGTCCGTGCCGTTGTTGAAGGCGGTGACATTGTTCAAGGTGACCTGGTTGACGTTCGAGATGGCGATGCCGTTCAGGTCGTTGTTGCTGGCGGTTACGCTGTTCAGGGTGACAATGGGCGCGCTAAGGGTGGCGCCGTTGTAATTCGTACCGGTCCCGGTGCCGAATGCGTCGTTGAACGTGGTATTTGAAATGATGATCGTGCCGGTGGCGGTCGTCGCGACAAAGCCCTGGTTGGTGTCGCCGCCGGTGTTGTCGCCGTCGAGTGTGCTGCCATTGGAAACGTTGATGTTCCCGCTGGTTGAAACCAGGTTGCCGGTGTTACCGTCCTGCTGGTTTGTGACGTCCGTATCCGAGAGGGAAATGTTCCCGCTGGTGGTGGTGACGTTTACCGCGTTACCGTCTCCGCTATCGTCCACATCCACATTGGTCAGGTTCACATTCCCGCTGTTGGACACCACGTTGATCGCGTTGCCGTCATCGTGATTGTCCACGCTGGAGTTATTGATGTTGACCGTTCCGCTCGTGGTGGTGACGTTGATCCCATGGGCGTCGTCCGCATCACTGATGTCCACATTGTTCAGGGTGACATTCCCGGAAGTGGTGACGACGCGGACGCTTTCCGAGTTGTCCGCGTTGTCCACGTCCACATCGTTCATGGTGACCGAGCCGCCGTTGGTGTACACAGCCACACTCGGGTTGGACGCGCTATTGTTGTCGTTGACGGTGATATCTGCCAGCGTGATGTTGCCGGTCCACGGGTTCGCGGCGGAACCGATTCGGACAAACCCCTGGTTGGGTCCGCTCGTGCCGAAGTTCGTATCGCCGGTGATCGAGCCGGGATTGCTCCCGTTCCAGCCGCCCTGGACCGTCAGGTTGAATGTGCTGATGGAAGCGAAGGAGGTGCCCAGGCTTGCGCCGCCGTTATCGAGAATGAGCGGAGTGGTAAAACCCGCGCCGCTCGGCCGTTCGAGGTAAATCACGCCGTTTTGTGAGAATGTTCCGCCCGCATTGGTTCGCATCAGCGTGAGCAGGCTGGTGATGGTCTGGTTGGTCGTACAGCCGTTCGCCCCGGGGGTGGGTATGGTCTGGGAGGCTGGGCACCAGATCGGGTCTGCCTCCACTAGAATTGCGGCGGCTTCGGTACTTGCCAACGGAAGCGGATTGCCATTCTCGTCCAGGATGACAACATCGGTGTTTTCTGGGAGGTCAGCGACCAATTCGAATACCTGTGATTCCTCGGTTGTGGCGGTCTCCTCCGCAGTCGGCTCCGCGGTTGGCGTCGCCTCAGGGAGCGGCGTGGCAACAGGCTCCTCGGTTGCTTCGACGGGCGGCTCGGTCGGCTCCTCGGTGGGTGGAGGGGGTGGGGTGGTGTCGTCCGCCAGGGCGACATTGACGTTCAATAAGTTAACAATGACGGTCAAAATGAGAAAAACAGACCAGATCAAACGGCGGTTAGTGGATTTCATCTTATTTACCTGTACCTTTCAAGGCTGTAAGCATGCCACCATGACGGCTCCTTAACAGGTCTGTTACTTTGGGTTACAGGGAAAAGGTTACAGGGGAAGGCGTTCCGGGCGCGAAAAAACCCACCAAGCCGGAGCCGCTTGATGGGTTGATGGAGGCGAAAAGCAGTCTATTTCGAGGCGGATGCCAGCGCTTCTTTTATCTGCTCGGCGTGGCCCGTGATGTGGAAATTCGGCTGGAGCAAGCCAAACCCAAACCGGTAAAAACTGGCGCGATTATTTTGCGCGAAATCGTCGGGGATGAGGGCGGTCATCGCCAGCACTTCCTCCACCGCGCGGTGGAGAGCCGATAGCATGAGCGCCACCGAGGGATTCGCCTTCACCGTCGCCTGCACGTACGCGTTCACGTTCGTGCCAAACCCATCGGCGACCGATTCGTACCCGTCGATCAGGCTGGCGAGAAAGATCACGTTGAAGCGCTCCTGATGGATCAAGTGCGCGACGGTTTCGAGCGCGCTCCACTCGTTGGGTTCCGGGCGTCGCATGGCTTGCGCGTCGCTGACGCCTTCGAAGAGTTTTTCCAATTCGGCGAGCGCGGGTTCGTAAATAGCTCGGGCGCGTTTTTCCAACTCCAGCGCATCGAACGGGACGTCCGGCATCGGGCGTTTGCTCAACTCCATCGTGACCGTTTTCTTTTCGGACCCGCGATAAAAAACGACTTCGATCTTGTCGCCGCCTTTCCTGCCCGCAATCGCATTGGGAAGACTGCTCGCATCGTTCTTGACAGGATGACCGTTCATTTCGACGAGCACATCATCCTTTTGCAGACCGGCTCTTTCCGCCCCCATGCCTGCTACCAACCCGTCGAGTCGAATCCCCTCCCGCACAGGGACGCCAAGCGCGCTCGCCTGTTCCTCGGTGAAATCGCCCGGCGCGATCCCCAGCATGGGACGGTTCGCGATCCGCAAGTCAATCCCCGTCTCCAGCACGGACTTGAGATTCTCGAAACTTTCCACCCAGTTTTCCCGGAAGGTCTCGCCCATTTTCTCCCATGATTTGTCATCCGGGATTTCATGGTCCAATTTCACAAGCGTGCCGCCATCCTTCCCGGCGAAGTTGACCGTCACTTCGGTGGGGGCGGGGTCAATGTTGGCGAACCAGCGGAACTTTACGCACTTGTTTTCTTCCAGTTCGAGGAAATGTCCGCTGGAATAAAAATCGCCGCGCCACCACAGGTACATCCGTCCCTGCGGGTGCGGCTCGACGGTAGCCACATCGCACAGCCACTCGCGCAATGCCGTGGAATTGGTGAAGGCGCGGTACGCCGTTTTCGGGGAAGCATTGACCTGAATTTCAACCGTTACAGTTGCCATGAGTTTCTCCTCGTTGAAGATTAGGGTGATTGTAATCCATGAGGATGGGTAGGACACCCTACTGGAGAATTGAAAATAATCGGATGCCCCAAAGGCATCCGATTATTTGATCTTACCTCCCCAACCTCGCCCGTTCTTCCTCGATCACGCTTTCTTCCAACTTCTTGAACAGCGGACCCGGCTGATTCAACTTCTGCCCCGGTTTCAACTCGCTGGGTTTCCATTCGTAAGGCAGGATACCATCCCGCCCCACGGGACGATACCTCAACACCGTATGCTCTCCGAGCGAATCTTTCACGATCTCGGTGTATTGTTCGCCGAACAGCGGAGTTTCATAATTGAAGAATTCGTGCAACCGCTGTGACGTGAACGGCAGAACGGGCGCGAAGAGTATCTTCAATGAGTCAATCGCTTTCAACGCCGTGTAGATTGTCTTTGCCGCGCCATCTTTGTCGGTCTTCACGGCGGACCACGGCGCGTTGACATCGAGATAGACGTTCACAGCGGTGGCGAGTTTCAACGCCTCGCCCAGCGCGGATCGCAGGCGCACGGCTTCGTATTCCCCGCCGACTGTGGCGAATCCGCTTTCGATGGTGGTGAGCAGGCTCAAATCGGAGTCCCGAAGCGAGGCGTGGTCAACGTCGGGGACGTGTCCATCCCAATGTTTGTAGCAAAACGCCAGCACACGGTTCGCGAGGTTGCCCCACGTCGCCACAAGTTCGTTGTTGTTGCGCGCGACGAACTCCGCCCAATCCCAGTCGCTGTCCTTGTTTTCGGGCATGTTGACGGTGAGGTAATAGCGAAGCGCGTCGGCGTCGTAGCGCGTGAGCGCGTCGCGTCCCCACACTGCCCAATTGCGCGAGCCGCTGATCTTTTTGCCCTCGAGATTCATAAATTGATTCGCGGGCACATCGAACGGCAGGGTGAGGGAATAGTCCTCCTCTGAAAAAATCTGGCCGAACGCCTTGCCCGCTCCCATGAGTTGCGCGGGCCACAGCGACGTGTGGAAGAAAATATTATCTTTGCCGATGAAGTGATATTGACGCGCGTGCGGGTTGACCCACCACTCACGCCACGCTTCGCTCCCCTGTGTGAGTTGATTCCACTCGATCGGCGCGGAGAGGTAACCGATGACCGCTTCGAACCACACGTACAGGCATTTGCCCTCCCAACCCTCCACAGGGACAGGGATGCCCCAATCGAGGTCGCGCGTGATCGGGCGCGGCTTGAGTCCTTCGGCTTCGATCTTGCCGAGCGATTCGCCTAGCACTGTATCGCGCATGTGGCCGGCGCGTTCCTTGAGAAACTTTTTGACATCGGGTTCGAGTTTGGAAAGGTCGAGATAAAAATGTTCGGTGTCGCGCAGTTCCAACGCGCCGCCTTCGCGTGAACGCGGATTGAGCAACTTCTCGGGTTCGAGCACGTTGCCGCAGTTGTCGCATTGATCGGAGCGCGCGCCCTCGAAGCCGCAGATGTAACACGTCCCTTCAACGTAACGGTCGGGGAGGAAGCGTTTCGCAGAGGGGGAGTACCACTGCTTCGAGGTCTGTTTGAACATGAACCCGTTCTGTTGCAAAGCGAGGAAAATGGACTGCGACACCTTGAAATGATTCTCAGTGTGCGTGGTCGTGAACAGGTCATACGTGATGCCCCAACCCTTGAAGAGTTCGAGAAATCCGTCGTGATATTTTTTATACACCTCCTCGACGGGTTTGCCCTCTTTGTCCGCGGCGAGCGTGACGGGCGTGCCGTGCGAATCGGTGCCGCTGACCATCAACACTTCGTTTCCCTTCAAACGATGGTAGCGCGCGACGATGTCGCCGGGCAGGTGTGAACCGGTGATGTTGCCAACGTGGATCTCTGCGTTGGCGTAGGGCCAGGCAATGGCGATCAGGATATTTTCAGGCATTCGTACCTCCAAGACTATCCGTCATTGCGAGCGAGTGTCAGCGAGCGAAGCAATCTCCGTCACCGTGTTGGAGATTGCTTCGCCCTTCGGGCTCGCAATGACAGTGACAATTCAAACAAAAAGGCTGTCCGTATTGCTGGACAGCCCGTTAGTGACAGGAATAATGAACTAACGTGCGACCCAGGCGCGACTCGACATTTCCATTTTGGGGAGAAGGGACATGGCCATGGTCATTGTCACCGGGAGGTGTGCGGGGTTTGCGTTCATGGTCGCTATTTTACTACAACAATTTCTTTAAAACGGAAAATGGCGAATCGTCCGAGTGCTGGCTGTGACCGCAGTCCTCCAGGTTCAAATCCTGCCCGCATTCGATGCACAGCCCTTTGCACTCCGCGTCGTGGATCGGGTTGATCGGCACTTCAAGCATGGCATATTCGCGCAACATCGGCGCGAGGTCGATTTGCCGATCCTCGGGGAGCAAAACGCCGGTCTCGCTGGCTGAGTCCTTGTCGAACGCGTACAGTTCGGCAAAACTCCACGTGAGCGGGTGGGCGAAATCCTTCAGGCAGCGGACGCATTGCAGGGTGGTCTCGCCGGAAAAATTTCCCTGCACGATCAGTCCCTGCGGGGTGCGCCCGATGTGAACCGACCCATCGAGGTTTGCCAGTTCGAAATCATCGAGTTTGACTCGCTCGAACTCGAACGGCATCTCGTGGCTGTAGCCGATCTCTTCATGAACGATAAAGCCGACATTGATTCGGAATGGTTTGCGGGGGTTGGACATGGCGGAGGTTTTGGAGTCAGGGAGCTTGCTCCCGTGATACGCCAGCGAGCTGGCTGACTCCATATCTAAATTTTTCTATCGACAATAAACTTCGCGAGGTCTTCCAGCGCGTCTTTCTCCGGGGAGGCTGGCGCGGCATCCAGTGAGCCGAGTGCCCGCCCGACCGCGCTCCGCGCTTCATCCATCGCCTGGCCGATCGCCCGGCTCTGGCGAATCGCATCCACCAGACGCTGCACGCGCGCGGTATCTTTCCATCCACCCTCGGGCAGGGACTGCACATCTTCATTATATGGATTCGCCTCTGCGAAATAAATCGCGGGCAGGGTGACGAGTCCGTTCAACAGGTCGGAACCGATCGGTTTGCCGACCGTGGATTGGTCGCCGGTGAAGTCGAGAATATCATCCACGATCTGAAACGCCATGCCCACCTCGTAGCCAAACGCTTTCATCGCCAAGCGGGTCTCCTCGTCGTCAGTGGCGACCATCGCCGCCGCAAGTGCAGACATCTCGAACAGCGACGCAGTCTTGGCATAAATGCGGTTGTAATAATTATCGCGGTTGATGACGCCGTGCGACGAGAACATTTGGGTGAGTTCGCCGTTGACGATGGTGCTGAGCGTCTCGGCAAAAAGTTTCATAAGGGGGAGGTAGTCCGTCTCGGCGGCGAGCTTGGCGGCGCGCGAGAAGAGGAAGTCGCCGGTGAGCACGGTCGCGGCGGGAGACCAGCGCGCGTTCAACGTCGGCATGCCGCGGCGGAGCAACGCGCCGTCGATCAGGTCATCGTGGACGAGTGTGGCGGTGTGGAGCAACTCCACCGAAGCGCCGAGGGTGACCAGTTTCTCTTCGGGCGCGCCAAGCATGTTTCCGACGAGCAAGCCCAACGTAGGTCTGATGCGTTTTCCGCCGGCGGAGAGCAAATGCTCGAGCGCGGATTTCAAGTCGGGATGTTGCTCATCCCCAGCCTGGTCGCGCATCCGCTGTTCGACGAATTCGAGTTGGTCTTGCACCGAGGTGAAAAAGGTGGTTGTGCTCAAGCGTTTGCCTCCCATCCGAACAGGCGGTTGGCGTTCGCGGTAGTTGCCTCGGCGATCGCCTCGCGTGTGGTTCGATGGACTTCTGCAATTTTATCAGCAACGAGTGCGACATATGACGGCTCATTGCGCGTTCCTCGATGAGGGTGCGGGGTCTGAAACGGCGAATCAGTTTCAATCAGGATGCGATCGAGTGGAAGTTGTTTGACGAATTCGCGCTGCGAATCGTTTTTCTTGTAGGTGACAGGTCCCGTGATACCGATGAAAAAATTCATTTCGATGGCTCGTTGCGCAGCTCGGAGATTTCCGTTGAACGAATGAAAAACTCCCGCCTTTGATTTGTCCGCGATTGAATTTTGCCATGCTCCGAGAATCCCGAACAAATCCTTCGACGCCTCACCAGATTCCGCATCGTGCTCTTCCCGCAAGTGGAGGATGATCGGTTTGTTGAGCTTGTCTGCCAGTTCAAGGTGGGGGAGGAGGCGCTCTCGTTGCATTGCCCGCCGGTCGGGTTCCTCTACCCAGTAGTAATCCAGCCCGATCTCACCGATGGCGACCACTTTGGGGTGGCTGGCGAGTCGGCTGAGTTTGTCGAAATCCACAACGGTCATTTTTTCAATATCGGTGGGGTGGTATCCAACGGCGGCGAAGACACCTTCGTATTTTTCTGCGAGAGCAATGGCTTGCTGGCTGGTTTCCAGATCCATGCCCGGTACCACAAATCGTTTGACTCCCGCTTCATCCGCGCGGCGAATCACTGCATCCACATCCCCGGCGAATTGTTCTAGGTACAGGTGGCAATGCGTGTCAGTAAACATAATCTGACTTTGTTTGTGAAAATTATAACATATAAAGATGTGAAAAAAATACGCTTCGCCGAAACCAGCGTAGCGTATTCGTGTATCCAGTTACACCGAATTATTTGATCCCCGCCACTTTCAACCCATCTTCGAGGATTGCCTGGACTTTGTTTCTGTGGGTCGTTTCGCAATAAACGCGCATAATCGGTTCGGTGCCGCTGAAGCGAATCAACAACCAGCCGCCGTCTTCAAGCTTGAATTGAAACCCATCCACGGTGACGAGTTCAGTGACCTTCAATCCACCAATGGTTTTGGGGTTCGCGTCGAGGATCGTTTGTTCGCGCGACTTGCGATCGCCGGAGAAGGGGGTATCCACGCGGTCGTAGAAATGTTCGCCGACTTTGTCGAATAACATCTTCAGCAATTCGGTCGGCTTTTTGCCGGTGCGGACCATGAAATCGAGGAAATACAACCCGCCGAGGATGCCGTCGCGTTCGGGAACGTTATTGCGGAAGGCGTAGCCTCCGCTTTCTTCGCCGCCGATCATCGCGTTGGTTTCGATCATTTTTGGCGCCACATACTTGAAGCCCACGCCGGTTTCGTGGACGGGAACGTCATAAATTTTTCCGAGTTTGTTCAGCATTGTGGTTGTCGAAAGCGTCTTCACGATATCGCCGCGTTCGCCGCGCGCTTCCAGCAGGTACAGCGCCAGCAGGGCATAGACTCGCAACTGGTTGATGAACTCACCGTTCTCATCGCCGATGCCGCAGCGGTCGGCGTCGCCGTCGGTGATCAGCAACACGTCGGCGTTATTCGCAACGGTGGCTTTGAGTCCCACGTCAATGTTGGGGCGGATCGGTTCAGGTCGCTTCATCTCAGGGAAGGATGGATTTCGTTCGTTATGAATTTCGATCACCTTTGTTTTTCCGCCCGCGAGCAGGCGCGTGAACCAGCCCGCGCCGTTGCCCCACATCGCATCCACCATCACGGTAAAACCCGCATCCTTGATCTTTTGAAGGTCCACCAGCTTTTGGAGATTCTGGACGTATCCCTCGGACGCATCGAAGATGACGACCTTGCCCTCGCGCATTGCATCCTGGATGGACACCCGCTTCGCTTCCGACGGGGATTCTGGAATCAAGGCTTCGATTCGTTTCAAGCCTTCGGGGTCGATCGCTCCGCCGTTCGAGTCGCGGACCTTGAAGCCGTTGTCGGTGGGGGGGTTGTGCGAGGCAGTGATATTAACCGCGCCGCATGCCTTTTTATCCACCACGGCAAACGCAATGACCGGTGTCGGCGTTGCGCCATCCGTGAGGTACACGTTCAAGCCGTTCGCCACAAGCACTTCAGCGGCTGCCGATGCAAAATTTTCGGAATGGAATCGTTTGTCGTGACCGACGACGACCCAACGTCCCGCGAAGCCCTGCTCGAGCAGGTACGAGGCAAAGCCCTGCGAAGCGCGGCGGACGTTATCGAACGTGTAATCCTCGGCGATGACCCCGCGCCAGCCGTCGGTGCCGAAAGAGATTTTGTAAGTCATGGGGGACTCCGTGATGAGAAGATGTGTTGTGCGAAATTATAACAAGGATTATCCGCGCTGAGATGCCGGAACGGCGATAACGCATCGCGGGTTGAATCCATTAGAAATGGAGGCAGGAACCGTGATCAGTCTCGACAAATATTTCGCGCTCGCCTATACTCGCGTCATCTCATGCGGAGGCTCGAATGACGAAATATCTCGTGGTGGTGGCTGGCAACATCGGTGTGGGAAAGACGTCGCTGACTGAGCGGATCGGCGCGCGCCTCGGTTGGTGGACGGGGTACGAATCGGTGGCAGATAACCCGTATCTCGCGGATTTTTACGGCGATATGCGTTCGTGGTCCTTCCATTTGCAGGTCTTTTTTCTCGGACATCGCGCCGACCAATATCTCGAGGCGGCTCGCGACCCGCGCTCTGCGATCCTCGACCGCAGTATTTACGAGGACTTTCACATCTTTGCGCGGGCGTTGCATCACATGGGCGATTTCGCCGAACGCGATTATTCGGCGTATCGCAGATTGTTTGAGCTGGTCGTGAGCAGTATGCCACGCCCAAACCTGTTGATCTACTTGAAGGCGCCGGTGCATGTGTTGATGGATCGCATCCGCCGCCGCGCGCGGGGAATGGAATCGGGCATCACGCCGGAGTATTTATCCCTGCTCGACACGTTCTATGACGAATGGCTGGGCGCGTTCGATATGTGCCCGATGCTCACCATCCGCACCGACGACCTGGACTACGTCCACCAGCCGAAGCATTTGGACACGGTCATCGAGCGCATACAAAATAAACTCTCGGGCAAGGAAGTGGTCGAATTCTAATTGCGATGCTGACCGTTTCGTGCGATAATGAAAAGATGACCGACCCATCGTTGAAGACAACCAACCTGTCCGCGACTCTTCTGACGCGGATTCCTTTGTTTGCCCACCTGCCGTTTGATGAGTTGAAGATACTGCTCAACGCGCTCGATCGCGTCCGCCTGAAGTCGGGCGAAATCCTGTTCCGGGAGGGGGATTCGGCTGACAATCTGTACATCGTCGCTCAGGGTCAACTTGAAATCAACATGGCTTCAGGGACGGAGGATGAGCTAATTCTCAATGTAGTGAACGAGGGTGAATACATCGGCGAGATGGGGATCATCATGCCCGGCGGCAAACGCACTGCCGGCGCGCGGGCGCGCGGCGATGTGATGTTGCTTAGCATGAGCCGGGCGCAATTTCAGGATTTGGTGCATCGTCACTCCGAACTTGCCAACGCCATGGTGAGCGTGCTTAGCCAACGCCTCGACAGTACCAACGTTTCGACCTTCCGTGACCTGACCGAAAAAAATCGCCAACTGCAACAGGCATACGACGACCTCAAAGCCGCTCAAGAGCAATTGATCGAAAAGGAACGCCTTGAGAAGGAGTTGCAGGTCGCGGCGGAAATTCAAATGTCCATCCTGCCGGATGTGATGCCGGTACACGACCGCTTCGATTTCGGCGGACGAATCCTGCCGGCGCGGCAGGTCGGCGGGGATTTCTATGACGTGTTCGATTTGGGCGACGAGAAAATGGGGATCCTGATCGGTGATGTTTCAGACAAAGGCGTGCCTTCCGCCATTTTTATGGCGCGGGCGCATGCGCTTATCATCGCCGAGGCGGATAATGCAACCTCGCCCGGTGCGGTGTTGCGCATGGTCAACACGCATATCACCCGGCTGGAAAAATCCACCCAGTTCGTCACCGCGTTGTACGGGGTATTGAACACCCTGACCGGGGAGTTTTCGTACGCCCGCGCCGGGCACGAGCCGCCGCTATTGATCGGCGAACACGGTGACGTGCATCGCCTGCCGCATGAGCCGGGCATGGCGCTTGGTTTATGGGAGGATATGTCGCTGGATGAAAACAGCATCCGCCTGGCGAAAGGTTCGTTGCTCGTCATGTTTACGGATGGGATGACCGATTGCCGCGACCCCAAAGGAGTGCCGTTTGGGTTGGAGCGGATCAAAACGACCATGAAAGATTTGCGTTCGCTTTCCGCGCAAGCCGCGTGCGACCGACTCTTCAGCACGTTGATGGATTATCAGAACGGGGCGAAGCAGGACGACGATGTGACCTTGCTGGCTATCCATTCAAAATAGATTTTCCTCCCAAAACCGTAAATCCAAAGCGGACGTTGAAAAACGTCCGCTTTTTCTTACGCCTTTTCCAGCGCCTGTTTGATATCCTCGATCAAATCGTCTTTGTGTTCGATGCCCACCGATAAGCGGACAAGAGCCGGGTCGACCTCCAATTGCGAGCCGGCCACCGATAGGTGGGTCATCGCCGCCGGGACTTCGATCAACGATTCGACGCCGCCGAGTGATTCGGCAAGGATGAATATCTTCGTTGCCTCCACCACGCGGATCGCCGCTTCGCGCCCGCCCTTGACGATGAACGAGATCATCCCGCCGCCGTTTTTCATCTGGTGTTTCGCAATCTTTTGTTGAGGATGTGAGGTGTGGAATGGATAGATCAATCGCTCCACTTTCGGATGATTATCAAGAAATTCCACGACGGCTTGCGCGTTTTCATAATGACGGTCCATGCGGAGGGGGAGGGTTTTGAGTCCGCGCAGTACGAGAAAACAGTCCATCGGACCCGGTACCGCGCCGACCGCATTTTGCAGGAAGTAAAGTTTTTCAGCGAGCTCCTTGTCTTTTACGACCGCAGCACCGCCGACCACATCGGAGTGACCGCCGAGATACTTGGTCATCGAATGGACGACGATATCCGCGCCGAGTTCAAGGGGACGTTGCAGGTACGGGGTGGCGAAGGTGTTATCGACGACGAGCAGGGGTTTGTTCTCGTGGGCGTGGACGATCTCTGCCACCGCGCGAATATCGGTGATGCGCAGGAATGGGTTCGTCGGTGTTTCCAGCCAGACCACGCGAGTCTGCGGCGTCAACGCCTCGGCGACGGATTCCGGGTCGGTGGTGTCGGCAAATGTAAAGTCAAGGTGGAAGCGGCGCAGGACTTTGTCGAAGAGCCGAAACGTCCCGCCGTACACATCGTTGCCAGCCAGCACATGATCGTCGGAACTCAAAAGCCGCAGGATGGTATCGGTGGCGGCTAAGCCGGAAGCAAACGCGAGTCCGAAATTTCCACCCTCCAGTGCTGCGAGGCAATCTTGCAACGCTTTGCGCGTGGGATTCATCGTGCGCGAATATTCGTAGCCCTGCCGCGGCTTGCCGACGCCATCTTGCATGTAGGTGGATGTGAAATACACCGGCGTCATGACCGCGCCGTTGTTGGGATCGGGCTCCTGCCCGGCGTGAATTGCCAGTGTTTCAAATTTCATGAACACTCCTCGCTGATCGCGTTATTCGAAAAACCGGGCGATCCACTCCAGTGAATACCTGCCCGCCAATGCAAAAAGGGTCATCTTGATAAGTTGTCCGATCCAAATGAAAAACAGGAACGTGCGCATCGGCATTTTCGCGATCCCCGCCGCGACTCCTGCAACATCAAAAAAAGGATTCGGAATCGCGGCTAGCACGAGAATTGTCCAGCCGCCGTATTTATCCACCCACGGTTTGATACGATCGTACACGTTCGTGTTTTCCACAACTGCCTGCCCGCTGAAGCCGGCGAGATAGCCGGAGAGTTCGCCAATCGCACCGCCCGTCCCCGCCGAGAGACCCACCAGAAGCGGGTTGAACACCGCGCCCATCGCGTAAACGATGGCGACGCCCGGTGCAGGGATAAAGATCGTCGCATTTGCCAGCAGGGCGATGAGGAATATGCCGGGATAACCGAACGCCGCAAACTCCTCCACGCGGTCGCGGATGCTGAAGACATACGCAGTGATTCCGATGACAGCCAGCAGGGCAACGACTCGAAGCGCGTTCGTCTGTAAGTTGGATGGATTACTTTTCGGGCGCTTCTCGAGCTCGGTTGGAACAGGAACGGGTGCTGAAGCGCGCGTAATTTTTGCGCGTGAAGAGCGCACGGAAGGTGATGAGGCTTTCTTCCGCGCGCTCCTTGTCGTTTTTGTAGAGCCTGATTTATTCGCTTTCTTCGATGGTGACACGGGTGATCTTCACGGCCGGGGCATTGCGGTTGTTCGGGTCGCGCGCGGGGATGGACATCAGCACATCGAGTCCATCCACCACCTGACCAAAGACGCTGTGGCGGTTATCGAGATGCGGCGTGGGACCGTGGGTGATGAAGAACTGCGATCCGTTCGTGCCCGGTCCTGCGTTCGCCATGGACAGGATTCCGCGCTTATCGTGCTTCAGGCTGGGGTGAAATTCATCGCCGAATTTATAGCCGGGTCCGCCGGTGCCTGTGCCGGTCGGGTCGCCGCCTTGCGCCATGAAATTGTCGATCACGCGGTGGAAGATCACGCCTTCGAAATATCCCTCCCGGGAGAGGAAGACGAAATTGTTCACGGTCTTCGGAGTTTTATCCGCGAATAATTCGATCACCATCGTGCCTTTATCGGTTTCCATGCGAGCCTTGTATTTTTTCTTAGTGTCAATCTGCATTGCGGGTGGTGACGACCATTGTTTTGCCATGTTTTCTCCTTGGTTATTTTGGAGGGGCGGGGTTAACCCGCCCTTGCAATTTATTTCAACAATGCCTCGATGCGCGCCACGACCATGTCCAACGCGGCGGCGTTGAAGCCGCCTTCGGGGATGATGACATCGGCATAGCGTTTCGAGGGTTCGACGAATTCAAGATGCATCGGGCGCACGGTCGTCTGGTATTGCGCGATGACCGATTCGGTCGTGCGACCCCGTTCGTGGATGTCGCGTTCGAGGCGGCGGATGAAGCGCAGGTCGGCATCGGTATCGACGAATATTTTTACGTCGAACATCTTTCGCAATCTGGCTTCGGTAAAAATGAGGATCCCTTCCACGAGGATGACGTTTCGCGGCTGGACAGTGAAGGTCTGGTCGGTGCGCCGGTCAGTGGAGAAATCATATACGGGAACGGCGACAGGTTTCCCATCCCGGAGCGAAGCGATGTGGTCGATCAGCAGTTCCGTCTCGAGCGAGTTGGGGTGGTCGAAGTTGATCTCAGCGCGTTGCACGGGGGGAAGCCCGCTCAAGTCCTTATAGTACGAGTCGTGTTGCAGGAAGGCGATCCGATCATGACCGACTCGCTGGAGGATGGTCTGCGCTACGGTGGTCTTTCCAGAGCCTGATCCGCCGGCGATGCCGATGACAAGAGGGTCCGGAGACTTCATAAGCTCGATTATACGTGATTCTACGGGGTTCCTGATTGTTAGGTATAATACTCGGCGAAGCATAAATGAAGAACAGAAATCGAGGAACCTGCCTTGGCGTTCAACCCGATTAATTGGCTGTTGGGCTTATTTTCACTGGATATTGCGATTGACCTGGGAACCGCGAACACCCTGGTGAACGTGCGCGGCAAGGGGATTGTCATTAACGAACCATCGTGGGTGACGATTGATAAGCGCCTGCGCCAACCCCTTGCGATCGGTCTGGAGGCAAAAGAAATGGTCGGGCGTACGCCGGGCAATGTGGCAGTCGTGCGTCCGTTGCGCGACGGGGTCATCTCTGAATTCGATATCACGCAGGTGATGCTGGAGTATTTCATCGGGCGCGTCCACGAGCAGAATATCGTGCCGCTTCCTCGCCCGCGGGTGGTGGTGGGAATTCCCACCGGTGTGACCGAGGTGGAAAAGCGCGCCGTGTACGATGCGGTGATGGCTTCCGGCGCGCGCGCGGCGTACATGATCGAAGAGCCAATCGCGGCGGCGCTGGGGGCGGGCTTGCCCATCGGCGAGATCCGCGGCAGTATGGTCGTTGACATCGGCGGCGGCACCACCGAAGTGGCGGTGATGTCGATGAGCGGGGTGGTGGCGTCGCGGTCGCTGCGCGTGGCAGGCGACGAGATGGACCAGGATATCGTTCAGTATTTGCGCAACAAATACAACCTGCTCGTGGGCGAAGGTGTGGCGGAGCAAATCAAATGGAAGATCGGTTCGGCGTATCCGCTTCAACCGGAAAAGACCATGGAAGTGCGCGGTCGTAACCTCGTTACCGGATTGCCGGAGAGCATCGAGGTCTCATCGGTGGAAATGCGGGAGGCGCTGGCGGGGTCAGTGCAAGTGATCGTGGATACAATTCGCGACGCATTGGATGAAATCCCACCGGAGATCGTTTCCGATCTGATGGACACGGGGATCTGCCTCGCCGGTGGCGGCGGACTCTTGCAGGGACTTGCCGACCGCCTCACCGATGAATTGAAGTTGCGCGTGTGGGTGGCGGAAGATCCGCTAACATGTGTGGCACGCGGTGCGGGACTGGTGTTCGAGGATTTCGATAATCTCAGCCGGTATCTTGTCGGCCTTGAGCGTGGAAGCACGCGACATAGCGTGTAATCGTTAAAAATGCCCGGTGTATTGTTGATAGGTCTATCCTACTTGATCATTTAACATGAGAAACATCTTTTCACGCACACTTCAAACGACGATCGTTTTTCTGATCGTGGGTGGAGTGATTGCGCTCGCGTTGGGGGGATATTTCAGTTCTGCGTCGAACGTGTTCACAGGGTCGTTGGTCGATTTGCAGGCATGGTTCTCCTCGCGGTTTGTGGCGGTGCAGGAATTTCTGAGCTCACCGCGCGATGTGGCGTCCCTGCGCCAGCGGAACGCGGAACTCGAAGCCGAAGTGTCGGAATTACAGGCGCAGGTGATTCAACTTCAACAAAGGGTGGGTGAGACAGAGATCCTTGCGGCGCTGGTTGACTTCTCGCGCACGAACCCAGAGAATACATACAAAGCCGCCGCCGTGATCGGTCGCGACCCGAGTCCGTTTTTACATTTCGTCATCATCAACCGCGGCTCGAACGATGGAATTTTGCGCGGCATGCCCGTGGTGACGAACCAGGGGCTGGTGGGTCGTGTGGATGCCGTCATCGCCGACGCCGCGCGCGTGCAACTCATCACCGATCCTGCTTCGAATGTGAATGTGCGCCTGCAAAACGCAGATACCGAGGCGTCGCTCGTCGGTTCTGTGACGGGCGATATTACGCTGGAGCTTGTTCCACAGGAAACCTCCGTGGAAGCTGGCGATCTTGTTCTCACGTCCGGGTTGGGCGGCGGGTATCCCCCCGATCTGATCGTCGGACAGGTGATCAACATCCGCACCCGGGATTTTGACCTGTTCCAACAAGCCACTGTCCAACCGGTGGTGGATTTTAACCTGTTGCAAATTGTCCTGGTTATCGTCAACTTTACCCCGGTGGATATTGCGCCACTGTTCCCCAACCCTTAATCCATGCGCGACCTTTTCGCAATACCAGTCATGATCCTGGCTGTGGTCTTGCAGTCCTCGATAGTAAGCCGTATTCCACTCCTTTCAGGTGTCGCCGACCTGCCACTTGTGCTGCTTGCGGCTTGGGCGCTTCAAGAAGGCGTGGACACCACCTGGCATTGGGCAATAGCGGTAGGACTGCTGGTTGGGTTCGTGTCTGGGGTGCCGTTTTTGGTTCCATTGATTGCATATCTTGTGGTTGTTTTGGCGGCATTTCTGCTTCGACAGCGGGTGTGGCAGACTCCTCTTCTGGCGATGTATGTGGTCACCTTTTTAGGCACCCTCGTGTTTCACCTTCTTACAGTCGGCGCGTTGCGCCTGACAGGGATCTCTCTACCCGTGTTAGACTCGCTGGGGTTGATCACCCTGCCAAGCATTTTGTTGAATTTGTTGCTTGCCACACCCATGTATGCTGTGATGCGTGATTTTGCGCGATGGATGTACCCTGCGCCGGAGTTGGAATGAGTCGTCAGTCAGACAATAAATATCAGGTACCCCGCTGGCGTTTGATGCTGGTGTATGGCGTGATTGCCCTCGTTGTTGGGACGATCATCGTCAGGCTGGTCACCCTTCAAATTTTCAGTGGGCAGGCATGGCTCGACCAGGCTGTCGAAAATTATGTGACCGAAGTGAGCATCCCCGCCCAGCGCGGAATTATCTACGACAGCAACGGGTACATCCTCGCGCGCAATATCGCCTCATACAACGTGGTCATTACCCCTGCCGGACTTCCGGACGATGAAGGCGATATTCAGCAGATCTATCGCGAGGTGTCAGAATTGACCGGCGTGCCGGCGGGCGGTCCGGTCACCGACGCATCGCTGGAAAATGCAAAATTGTTCTCGGCTTGCGTGCCGGGTCCGAGCATTGCCGACATGGTGGCGCTCGGCGATTCGATCGCGCCATTTGTGCCCGTCAAGATCATTTGCAATATCAGCGAAGAACTTGCGCGGATTGTCCGTGAACGTTCAGTGGATTGGCCCGGCGTTTCGCTGGAGATCGAACCAGTGCGTGATTATCCGACGGGTTCCCTGACCGCCAACATCATCGGGTTTCTCGGACCCATTTCCGCCGCCCAACAAGCCGCTTACGAAGCTCGCGGTTTTGTCGCCAACCGCGACAAGATCGGGTACGCCGGCATCGAAACCTCCATGGACGATATCCTGCTCGGTAAAAATGGATTGCGTGTAATTCAGGAGGACGTGGCAGGCGAAGAATTGCGGAATCTCGAAGCGCCGACCCCGCCGACGCCGGGCTATAACGTCACACTTACGATAGACACACGCCTGCAAAAAGCCGCCGAAGCCGCCCTGGTGGACGAGATCAACTTTTGGAATACGTATTACGGCACACTCCGCATTTCGAGCGGGGTGGTGATCGCCATGAACCCGAAAACCGGTGAAATCCTTGCCATGGTCTCGTACCCGACTTTTGAAAACAATCGCATGGCTCGGTTCATACCTGGATATTACTATGAACAACTGATCGAAGACCCGCGCACGCCGCTCGTCAACAATGCCATCTCCGCCGAATTGGCGCCGGGCTCCACGTTCAAACTTTCCACGGCGACCGGTGCTTTCAACGAGGGAGTTGTGGAGATTGGGAAGATCGTCGAAACGCCGGGGCGCTTGTTGCTGTGTGAGCGATTTCGCCCGACCGACCCCTGCACAGAGCGGAACTCCCGCCCGTTCGTCGATTGGATCTACGAACGCAACGGCGTGATCAACGAAGCGGGTTTTGGCTCGCTTGATTTTTTCCGTTGCATCGCCTACTCGAGCAATGTGTGTTTTTATAAACTTGGCGGTGGGTTTGAAGATGAGATCGAAGAAGGACTCGGCATCTTCCGCCTTGGCGAATACGCCCGGGCGTTGGGATACGGCGAACCGTCTGGAATCCAACTCCCCGGCGAAGAGAACGGACTTGTCCCATCCCCGCAGTGGAAGCGCATCAACACCGGGGAAAATTGGTCCACGGGCGATACATATATCGCCAGCGTGGGGCAGGGATACGTGGTCGCCACCCCGTTGCAGGTGTTGATGTCCGGCGCGACGATCGCCAACCGCGGCAAACTCATGCAGCCCACAGTTATCCGCGAAGTGCAGGATGGGGAAGGACAGGTCGTCCGCATCTGGTTCGACCCTGAGACCTTTTTTCTGTATGAACAGCGAGAGAGCACCGACGAAGACGGGCGGACGCGCACGGTGTGGGTGGATGCGGCGGATGAAACAAATATCCTGCCCCAGCCGCCAATTGGCAGTTATCAGATCTCACCGTTCACACCCAACCTGAAATGGGATGTGACCGTGGAGCCGCTGATCAATGAATGGAGTTGTGAAGAGGGATACTGCGACCTGACCGGTAATACAAAAACCGTATTGCCCTCCACCATCGATGCAGTGCGTAGAGGTACGCGTATGGCGGTGACGGAAAATCCGCTAGGTACCTTATACGAAGTGTTCAATGAATTTTTCCCGTTGCCGGTGGCGGTGGCGGGAAAAACGGGAACTGCCGAATATTGCGACGATGTTGCCCGCGCCGCGGACCGTTGCCGCTTCGGAGCCTGGCCCACACACGCCTGGACTCTCGCATACGCGCCGTTCGACGACCCGGAGATCATCATCCTTGCTTTTGCCTACAACGGCGGCGAGGGCGGTTCGGTTGCCGCGCCGATCGTGGCGCGTGTGATGCAGGCATATTTCGAACTCAAATCCATCGACCTCGCGCAGGGTGGCGGATGAAATTTCGTTGAATGGTTCATGCTATAATTTCGCCATCGTTGACCGCGCATGGAAGAGACAAACTCCCTCCTTCAGATCAAAGGCATACGCGACGGCTTGCTCGTCTCGCTGGACGATGCGCCGTGGGAACAACAACACTCCGCGTTGATCACGCAGGTTGATTCACAGCCCGCCTTTTTTAATGGCGCGCGTCTCGCGCTCGATGTTGCGACACAAGTTTTACACGTCAACGAGCTTGTGGAAGTGCGCGACCAGCTTTCGGAACGCGGCATCTTTCTCTGGGCGGTGTTGAGCGAATCGCCGACCACGGAACACACCGCGCAACTGCTCGGTCTTGCCACGCGAATTTCAAAACCGAGACCGGAAGAACCCCGCCCGTTTGCCGTGGAAGACAGTACCGACGAGGCGACGTTATTTCTCAATAAAACGTTGCGCTCAGGCACGCGGATTGAATTCCCCGGGCATGTCGTTGTACTTGGTGATGTAAACCCCGGCGCAGAGATCGTTGCCGAAGGAAACGTCATCATCTGGGGACGCCTGCGTGGGATGGTGCACGCCGGCGCGAAAGGAAAAACCGA
This sequence comes from uncultured Anaerolinea sp., assembly GCA_964528275.1. Taxonomy (GTDB): domain Bacteria; phylum Chloroflexota; class Anaerolineae; order Anaerolineales; family Villigracilaceae; genus Defluviilinea. The sequence continues at coordinate 29,437 of CAZGSB010000015.1, forward strand.
CTCGGTGATCTGCGCGCTTGACCTTTCTCCCACTCAATTGAGGATCGCAGACGAAGCCTCCGCCGCCCTGGAACCCTCGGATGCGCCGAGACCCGAGGTCGCCCGCATCAACGAACATGGAAAACTCCAGGCGGAAGTCTGGTCGCCCGGATAATTATTGGACGCTGGAATGGGAGCAAACTCCCTGACCCCAAATTAAGTTGAAGGATCATTGCATGCCCGCACAAGTCATCACCATCACCTCCGGAAAAGGCGGCGTGGGGAAAACCACCGCCGTAGCCAACCTCGCTGTCGCGCTTGCGCTTGAAGGTTCGAAAGTCGTTTGCATCGACGGCGATATCGGCTTGCGGAATCTCGATGTGATCCTGGGGCTGGAAAACCGCATCGTGTACGACCTGGTGGATGTCGTCGAAGGGCGGTGCCGTTTGAAACAGGCGATGATCCGCGATAAAAAATTGCCGGAGTTATATCTCATCCCTGCCGCGCAAACGCGCGACAAAAGCGCGGTCTCCGGCGCCGATATGATCCGCCTCGTCAAGGAACTTCGCTCGGAATGTGATTTTGTGTTGATCGACTCGCCTGCCGGCATCGAGCGCGGATTCCGCAACGCCATCGCCGGCGCGGACCGCGTCCTGGTGGTCACCAACCCGGAGGTCAGCGCGGTGCGCGATGCGGACCGGGTCATCGGCATTCTGGAATCAGAGGAGAAGGGACCCGCGTCCCTGATCCTGAACCGCTTGAACCCAACCCTTGTAAAAAGCAAGGATATGCTCTCGCCCGAGGATGTGCTCGACCTGCTTGCCATCGAACTCATCGGCATTGTCCCCGAAGATGAAAACGTCATCATCGCCTCGAACCGCGGCGCGCCGGTCTCACTGGAGAACAAAAGCCGGGCGGGGCAGGCGTTCCGCAATATTGCGAAGCGGCTGAAAGGCGAGAAAGTCCCGTTCATGGACCTGGACGCGCAAGGCGGGTTGTGGGACCGCATCCAACGCCTGACAGGGAGGAAGTGACATGAGCTTTTTCGACAAACTCTTGGGACGCAAAGCCAGCGCCAACAATGCGAAAGAACGCCTGCAACTCGTGTTGATCCACGATCGCACGGATCTCACCCCCGCCGAACTTGATTCGCTGCGGGACGACCTGGTCGCCACCATCAGCCGCCACGTGGAAATTGACGTGCAGTCCATGCAGATCGGCGTGGAGCACGACGGTCGCTCACAACGGCTTGTGGCAGACATCCCGTTGAAAGCTGCGCGGCGGAAGTCAAGAAAAAGTAAGTGACCTGCGCGCCGTCGAGGCGCGAGATAGCAAGAATCCCCTCACATGTTACGCGACATTTCATGGCGACACTTTGACTTCTGGCTGTTGGGCACGGTGGTGCTTGCCACCGCCTTCGGCACCACGATGATCCGCTCTGCCGTGGCTGGGAACGAAGTGTTGCTCCCGCTCATCAACCGCCAGATCTATTTCGCATTGGCGGGGCTTGTGCTCATCTTTCTCGTCGCCGCCATCGATTACCGCTACTGGATGGCGCTCTATCGCCCGATGTACATCGTGATATTTTTGTTACTAGTGACTCTTACCGGCTTCGGGCAGACCGCTTTCGGCGCGCAACGCTGGTTCCAGGTGGGCGTGTTATTCCTCCAACCGACGGAGTTCGCCAAAATCGTTGCCATTCTCGTGCTGGCGCGTTACTTCCATGTGACACAAAACCAACCGCGTGATCTGCGTTGGCTGGTAGGCGCAGTCTTGTGGGCTTCGGGAATCATTGGGTTGATCCTCCTTCAACCAAATTTGAGCAATGTTGTCGTCTTGAGCGTCATCCTCGGCGCGTTGCTTTGGTTCAATGGCGTGGAAGTCAAACACGTGATCGCCATCGGCGCTGTCGGTGCGATCGGGCTGGTGACCGTGGTGGGGCTGACCGCTGCGGGAATCCGCATCCCGTTTTTGCAGGAATACCAGCAGGACCGCATCGCCAACTTCATCCTTCCCGAGGAAGAAGCCACCTTCGGCGCGACGTATAACGTGCAACAAGCGCTGATCGCCATCGGCTCCGGCGGGCTGACCGGGCAAGGGTATGGTCACGGCACGCAGACGCAACTACGCTTCCTCAAAGTGCGGCATACTGACTTCATCTTCTCGGCAGTCTCGGAGGAATTCGGGTTCGTCGGCGCGACTCTTGTGATCGTCATCATCATGCTGGTGATCTGGCGGTGTTTGCGCGCGGCGCAGAAAGCGCGCGACGTGGCAGGGATGAGCATCGCCTACGGTGTGGCGACGTTGATCTTCTTTCAAGGCATGGTCAACATCGGCGTGAATTTGAACATCGTGCCGGTCTCGGGCTTGCCGCTTCCGTTCATCAGTTACGGCGGAAGCGGTCTCACCTCGCTCATGTTGGGGATTGGACTTGTGGAAAGCGTTGCCATGCGGTTCAGGCAACTTGAGTTTTGATTTTTGTACACACTGATGGTCGAGTAGGGCGAAGCCCGTTTCGAGACCATCGGTTTTCATGTAAACATATATTTGGTATAAACCATGTGGTCTCGATACGTTCCTCACTTCGTTCGGAACTACTCGACCACCAAATGAATTGAGGGATTATTTTGAACAATCCAGCACGCACACGCATGGCGCCCTCGCCAACCGGACGGTTCCACCTCGGGAGCGCGCGCACCGCGCTCTTCGATTATCTACTCGCTCGTAAAACGGGCGGACAATTCATCTTGCGCCTCGAAGATACCGACCAGAAACGCTTCGTGCCCGGCTCGGAAGAGGAGATTTTGCGCAGTCTCGATTGGCTCGGCATCACACCGGACGAATCGCCGGTGCATGGCGGGAAGTTCGGTCCGTACCGCCAGACCGAGCGGCGCGATCTGTATCAGCAACGCGCGAACGAACTTGTGCAAAAAGGATTTGCCTATCCGTGCTTCTGTTCGCCGGAGCGGCTCGAGCAATCGCGCAAGGAACAGGAGGCGCGCAAGGTTGACCGCGTCCGCTATGATGGTTTATGCCGGGCGCTCGATTCGGCGGATGCCGCGAAGCGCGTGGCGAACGGGGAAAAATATGTAATCCGTTTCAAGATGCCGCAAGATGGCTCGACCACCGCAAATGATCATCTGCGCGGCGACATCGTGACGGAAAATAAATATCTCGACGATACGGTCATCCTAAAATCGGACGGCTTGCCCACGTATCACCTCGCCGCGATGGTGGACGATCACGAAATGCAGATCACGCATGTGTTGCGCGGCTCGGAGTGGCTCTCGACCTTTCCGCTTCACGTCAACATCGTGCGCGCGTTCGGATGGGACGAGCCTGTGTGGGTGCACCTCTCGGTGTTCCTCAAACCGAGCGGCAAGGGCAAAATGAGCAAACGCGAATCCGCCCAGGCGATGAAGGATGGCTATTCGATTTTTGTGGATGACTTCAAGGGGCTCGGCTACACACCCGAAGGCGTGCTCAATTGGATCGCGCTGATGGGGTGGGGCGTCGCCGAGGACGACGTGATGTCGTTGGATGAAATGGTGCAACGGTTCACCATCGACACGTTGACCCCGTCGCCCGCGGCGATCAACTTCCAACGCCTCGACCACTTCAACGGGACGCACATCCGCCTCCTGCCGACGGGCGACCTGTCCCGCCGCATCAAGCCGTACTTCGTGGAAGCAGGCTTACCCGTCGACGATGACGCGTTGTTGAAGATCACGCCCCTCATCCGCGAGCGACTCGTCACGCTGGATGATTGCCTCGCCTTCGCGGCGTTCTTCTTCAAAGAGGAAGTCTCGCCGAACCGCGAAGACCTGATCGCAAAGGGACTCGATGCAAAGCAGTCTGCCGACATTGCGAAGAAGGCGCACGAGGTTTTTTCGTCGTTGCCCGATCTCGCGCATCACACCGCCGAACCGCCGATGCGTGAATATGTTGAAGCCTCTGGCTTGAACGCGAACCAGGTGTTCGGCGTCATCCGCGCCGCCGTGACGGGACAAAAGGTCAGCCCGCCGCTGTTCGAAAGCATGGAGATCATCGGGCGCGAAAAAGTGTTGAAGCGCTTGCAGAACGCGATTCGTATGTTGGATAAAGTGTAGGTCGAAGGTTGAAAGTTCAGGTTTAAATAATAGAAACTCCGCGCCGGTGGTAACGGCGCGGAGTTTCTCGTTCGATCCTGAGCGGATGTGCTACCCGCCGCTGGGCATGAAGGGACTCTTCTGTTTCTTTTCCTGTTTTAGTTTGCGTTTCTCCTTCAGGCTGTGCTTGGCTTTCTTCTTTTGTTCCTTGTTGCCTTTATCTTTACTACCGCTATTACCGGACATGGGACCATCTCCTTTCGTGTGTGACGGGGATAAATTTTCTGCCGACAGACGCTATTGTGCGCCTCATTTTGTCAGCAGTTCAGATACTAACCTCACTCCCTCCGATACTCCACCGCAAACGCAGGGATTTCGATTCCCGAGATCGAAATCTTCAACTCACGGGCTTTGATCCCCGCTTCGGGAGGAATCATTTCCATCGCTTCTTTGGTGATGAGCACTTCGCCCGAGGCGGCGATATCCTCTCCCATTTTGGAGGCGCGGTTGACCGGGTCGCCGAAGCAGTCTTCGTGTCCCACCACGAGGATGCGTCCGTAGTCGATGCCGCAGGCGATATGGATGTCGAGATCGTCCGAGGTGAGCAGGTTAGACGCGGCGAAAGCGTGCTGCATCGCCACCGCCGCATTCACCGCCGAAAGCGGATTCGGAAACACGGCGAAGCAATTATCCGCTTCGTACTTGATCATCCTCCCGCCAAACGACTCTACGATGGGGCGCGTCGTCAACTGCATCCGCCGCACCATCGAAAGGTAATGCACGATCCCGTACTTGCGCGTGAGCAGTGAAAAGCCCGACATATCCAGCACGAACACCGCGAACTCCGCGCCGTAGCCGTCCCACAAGCGCTGCTCCAACGATTTCCGTCTCGCGGATTCGTCGGCTTGCGAGAATTTGAGGAGCAGGTCCTGAAATTTTTTTGCCGTGGGTTTTGCGGTTTTTGTGGACATGATTACCTCGTTGCATGTGTCACTGCGAGGAGCCCGTAGGGCGACGTGGCAGTCTCGCCTATGCTTTACAAAAGTACTTGGATAAAAAACGAGATTGCCACGACCCGCTTGGTTTCGATACGGGCTTCGCCCTACTCAACCACCAGCGGGGTCTCGCAGTGACACGAACATCGCAATTATATATCACCCGGCTCGTCCGCCATCCTTACAACTTTCGGCGAAAATTTCCCAACGATGTCCACGAGGTCGTGTTGTGCGGCGATGACCTGTTCGATCGGCTTGTACGCCTGTGGGCTTTCGTCCATGCCGCCGCCGAGCAGAAAGACTCCGCGCTCTTTGAGATACTCATCGCGTGACGATTTGCTGATCGATTCCAGCGCGGCTCTGCGGCTCATCAATCTGCCCGCGCCATGCGACGCGGACTCCAGCGCCTCGCTCACGCCTCGCCCGCGCACGACGTAGCCGGCATCGCCCATCGAGCCGGGGATCACGCCCAACACTCCCTTCCCTGCGGGTGTCGCGCCTTTGCGATGCACGATCACTTCTTTGCCATCTGGCAAATGCTCACGCCATGCAAAGTTGTGATGATTTTCGACTACAGCGACTTCTTTGAGTCCAACCGTCGCGGCAACGCGATGATGAATGATGTAATGATTCGCTGAAGCGAACCTGCCAGCCAGTTCCATCGACAACCAGTATTCCTGACCATCTTCCGAATCCAGACTCAACCACGCTAGGTGACGCACGCTCTTATCCAGGTGCGGTTGTTTCTCCATGGCGAGTTTGCTGAACCGTTCGGCGATCCGCGCACCCACGCCGCGCGATCCGCTGTGCGAGAGCAGTGCGAGATATTCGCCGGGCTGTAGCCCGAACATCGGCTCGTGCAAACGGAACGAGCCCCACTCCACAAAGTGATTGCCCGTGCCGCTCGTGCCGAGTTGGGCGTAGGCGGTATCGTGAAGTGTTTGCAGTTGACGAGTCGCTTCCCAGGCTGGGTCGTCGAGCACGGGATGATTGGCGCGTTTCGCGCCGATCCATTTGGCGCCCATGCCGAAGGCGGTTTCGTTCCACAGCGACTCCTCGAAGATGCCTTTCTTCTGCCCGATGAGAATCGGCGAGACTTCGTAGATCGAAAGCCTCATGCGGCAGGCAATGTCCACACCGACTGCGTACGGGATGACGGTGTTTTCCGTGGCAAGCACGCCGCCGATGGGAAGCCCATAACCGACGTGGGCATCCGGCATCAACGCGCCGGTGACAGTGACCGGCAAGCGCATCGCATTGTCCATTTGGCTGACTGCGCCATCCTCGATCTGGTCCCGCCCCCAGATGGGATAGGGGAGCGGCGACTCGCGCAGGGCGTGGGCTGGCGGCTCTTCCTTTTGGGTAAGACGGATGCACTCACGGGCAAGCTCGGCGAGCAACGCGTCGGCGAGGAAACTGCCGGGGTTGGCGCGGACAGCGTCAAGTTTGGCAAGAGCCGCGTCGCGATCCATGCCGCTTTCGATCATTTTGTTGCCCGCATCCTTGGCAAGTCCGATGGCACGTCCATCCTGCCAGTTGTTGAATTTCAGGATCTTTCCTGTGATGATGTCCATATGAAGTACCTTGACGATGGACGATAGACCATTGACCATGAATGAGAATTATTGTCTATTGTCCATCGTCTATCGTCTAAATCGGCTCCGGCGGCACGCAAGCCTCATCGAAATCAATTGTGGTGAAGACTTCCGCTTGGAGAATCCACTCGCCTTTGATCGTTCTCTGCCATTTGGCGGAATACACGCCCGACGCTTGCACCGCTTCATTTCCGACCGTGTAACTGCCTCGCCAATTCCCCAACTCTTCTGCTAACCCCCATGCCTCGTTGACCGTGATCTCGCGCGGCGTGCGGACGTAAATCGCGGTCGGGTCTGACGCGAATACGCCAGCCCAGCGTTTCGCCTCCTCGTCCGCGCCGTGGTTTTGGTCACTGCGACCAGTGACGATGTGATAACTCGGCGCGAGCAACGTGCGGATAGTTTCCGCATCCTTGTTTGCAATGGCGAGATTGAAGCGCTCGCGGGCAGAGGTGATGAGGTCGGTGGAGGCGGGCATGAAAGTTTCCTTTATTTACCGACGATAGACCATTGACCATGGACGATGTCGCTTGCAATGGTCTATGGTCTATCGTCCGTGGTCGGTTTTATTCTTCCAACTTCCACAATTCGCGCATTTCCTGGCTTGTTGCCAACAATTCATCGAGCGTGCCTTCGGCTTCGACCTTGCCGTCCTTCAACACAATGATGTGGTCGGCGCGGCGGAGGAGAGGACGGCGGTGTGAGACAACGAGACACGTCGCCTCTTTGCCGGACTCGAATATCCGCTCCCAGAGTTGGCGTTCGGTCTCCACGTCCAGCGCGGAGGATAGGTCGTCGAAGACGAGCAGTTCGGGTTCGCGGATGAACATGCGCGCCGCGGCGGTGCGTTGCATTTGTCCGCCGGAGAGTTTGACTCCGCGCGCGCCGACCATCGTTTCGAGGTCGTCGTCCAGTTGTTCGAGGTCGCGGTCCATCACGGCAAGTTTTGCCGCTTCGTAGATCTCCTCGTCGCTTTTGTTCATGCCGAGCAGGATGTTGTCCCGCAGGGTGTTGCTGAACAGGCGCGGCACCTGCGCGGTGTACGCAACGCGCGGCGGGATGAAGAAGTTGCCTGCATCTTCGATGGTTTTGCCATTCCATTTTATCTCGCCTGACTCGGCCGGGAGCAACCCAAGCAGGGCGCGAAGGACTGTCGTCTTGCCGGAGCCGATGCGGCCGGTGATGACGGTCACCGTGCCGCGCTTGACGGTCAACGAAACATCCTCGATGCCGTTGGGTGAGTCGGGGTAGTGAAAGGTCAAATGGGCGGCGACCAGTTCGCCCAGTCGGTCGGATGCGGTTTTTGTCGCGTAGGGCACGTCGGGCAGGGGCGCGGAGAAATCCACTGGGCTGTGTTCGACGAGCGCGTTCAGCGGGGCGTTTTCCATAAGGTGGTACATGCGTTTGACGGAGACATCGAGTTGCTTGTAACGCGCCCACAACATGCCGCCGAACGTGGTGAGGTCGCCCATCGAGTTGAGCAGGTAGACGAAGAGCGAAAAATCGCCGAGCGTGAAATCCCCCGTGCGCATCGACTGACCGACGAGGACGAGGATGACGCCTGTGCCAAGCGTGGACGTGTTGCGATAGATCGAGCCGAGGATGTCGTCGAACAATTTTTCGCGGACGGTGAGCACGCGGCGTTCGTCGTTGATCTTGTGAAAGTGGGCGATGACGTTCTTTTCCGCGTTGGCAACTTTGACCGCCTGCACTGCGCCGAAAAATTCGCCGATGAATCCAGAGACTTTGCCCGCGGCTTGACGCGAGGCGCGGCGATAATGTTCGATGCGCTTGGTGGCGACGTTCGCCACGATGCCGACGATGACAAGTGGAATCAATGCCATGACGGTGACCGAGGCGCTGATCTGGGTCATCAAATAAATCGAATATGCAATGATGAGCACGCCGACCACAATGTCGTTTACGAGAATCACGAACAGGGGAATCTGGTCCACGTCGGTCTTGAAGCGGCTTACCGCCTCGCCCGGCGAATCGGGGAGTTGCGCCGCGCCGGGGCGTTTCAAAATGTGAGTGAGAAGATTCTTTCGCAACAGGGTGTTTAGTTCCGAAAAGATCGGCACATCGGCGTAGTAAAAACCGTAACTGGCGACGACGCGCCCGAGCCAGGTGGCAAGCAGGAAGGCGACGATCGCCCAGATGCCGTAGGTCAGCTGTGTTGCCCCGGTGACCATGTCGAAGAAGGCTTTGATAATGAGGGCGGGCGCGACCTGCCAGCAAAAGCGGATGAGCGTGACGGAGACGAAGTCAATCACGTCCAGCCACGGGCGGAAGCGGATCATCTCCCAGATCACTTTCCATGCGGGGAGGGAGGGGATGTTGGTTTGAGTGAGGGTTGATTCGGTCATGTTTGGTCCTTTTTTAAACACGAAGGGCACAAAGATCACGAAGAAATTATGAAGGGATTGGTTATGGTTTAATGCGCTTGCCGGGCGATGTTGTTGCGGTCATGGTGAGTCAACGAAACCGTCAGCCGATTAAAACTTGGTGTCCTTCGTGTCCTTGGTGTTTAAGAGTTCTAAGCCAATACTTCTTCCATTCCAGTTTGCAGGAGTTGGGCGAAGCGCGAGGAAGGGTCTTCAGCAAGTTCTTTGCGGTTGCCGTATTCCAACACGTTGGCGCGTTCGAGAATCAGGATATCGTCCGCGCGTTGAACAGTGTCCAGCCTGTGGGCAATGATGATGGCGGTGCGGTCCTTCAGCAATTTGTCGATGGCGTGTTCGAGTTTGACCTCGGTGGCGGGGTCGAGCCGCGAGGAGGCTTCATCGAGAATCACCAAGCCTGGATTTTTCAGGAAGACGCGCGCGAATGCGAGCAATTGCGCTTCACCTGCCGACAGTGAGCGTGATCCTGTTTCCAGTTCGGTATCCAACCCGTTCGGCAAGGCTCGGTACCAGTCACCGAGTTCGAGTTCTTGGAGGGTGGCGAGAATCTTTTCATCGGAAATCGTTCGGTCGAAGAAAGTCAGGTTCTCGCGAATGGATGCCTTGAACAATTGCACATCCTGCGTGACGATGGCGATGTTGCGGCGCAGCGAATCGAGTTGCAGGTCTTTGATGTTTACATCGTTGACTTTGATACAGCCATCGTTCACGTCGTACAAACGGAAGATCAATCGTCCGATGGTGGTCTTACCGCTTCCCGTGCGGCCCAGCAGACCCAAAACGGAGCCCGGTCGAAGGTCGAACGAGAGGCGTGAGAGGACGGAGTCGTCGCCATTGCCCCCTTCGGGGGTGATATATGAAAACGTCACATTTTCGAATGTCAACCGAATCGGATGCGACTCGAATTTTTTGCCTGCTTCCCCCTGCGGGGACGATGCATTTCGGACTTCGCGCTTGAGCGCCTTGAACTCGGTCAATCTCTCAACGCACGCGCCGATGGTCTGGAAACTTTCGATCTCGTGAGTCATTGCCCAGAAGGGTTCTTCGAGCAGGGCGATGTAATGGACGAAGAGATATACCGTGCCGATGGTGATAACGCCAACCGTGAACAACCAGTAACCACTGGTGACGGCGAGCAGTGTGCCGAGCGTGAGCGCGAGCCCCATCGCGTTTTCGATGATCCAGCGTTTGAAATGCGCCCTGCGGTTGTGGGTGAGGATCTCGCCTTGATGGCGGAACAACTCGCGGATGGAAAAGCCAACCGCGCCGCTGGAGCGAATATCCTCTGTTCCGTTCAGTTGCTCCTCGATGAAACCGAAGTATTGCGCTTCGGCTTCACGCCGCGCTTTCTGGTGCGGCACAGCAATGTCTTTCACTTTGCCGAGGATGAAAATGGTGAGGAACGAATACACTGTGAATGCGAGACCCGCGCGCCAATCTTCGATGAACAACGCGATGAGGATGCCGATGAGGAGCAAACCGTTCGCAATCAGGTTCAACGCAAATTGCGAAAAGAAAGTTGCCAGTTCGGTCACATCGCCATCAATGCGTTCGATGAGTTCGCCGGGCGTGTGGTCGTTGTGGAATTTCATGTCGAGATGCAAGGCATGTTCGGCAAGTTCGGCGCGCAGGGCGTTGGTCGCTGTCCATGAGACATTTTCGCCGAGCCACGTGACGCCGATGTGGACGACTTGCTGAATCAAGGCAATGCTGATGAAGGCGAGCGCGGTCCACGTGAGGGTTTGCAGGGCTTCGCCCGCCAGCGCGGAATCAATGAACCGGCGCATGATCTGCGGCGCAAAGATGCGAAGCCCGATGCTCCCGAACAGCATGCAAGCGAGCAGGAAGAACCGTCCACGCTGGGGGCGGATGTGGTCGGCGAGCAGATGGTAGTAGGATTTGAAAGACAAATTCATGTTGAAGGTTCCAGGTTTGCAGGTTGTTAGGAGACGATTGACCATAGATGATGGACAATGAAAATGGTCAATGGTCAATTGTCCGTGGTCTGACAGGCAACAAAAAAGCCACGATGCGAAATGCACCGTGGCTGAGAGGACACAGCGATCAACCGCTATGGGCGGCTGGTTGGCGTCGTCTTGAGCCTGTCGAAAGGCGCACTTCGGGCAGAGATATGAAATTGGCTCGTTATGGATTTCAGTCGTAGCATGGAAGCGCGCTCCTTTCGTTGGAATTTACTTGCGTACAGAGTTTACATGAGAGGGGAATGAGTTGTCAAGGCGCAATCCGTCAACTGCCCTTTTTCTCGATCTTCGCCCATGTGTCTTTCAAGTTCACCGTCAGATTGAACACAGCCTTCTCAGGGGTTGAATCTTTATCCACGCAAAAATACCCAAGCCGCTCGAATTGGAAGCGCGAACCAACTTCCACGGAGAAAAGAGACGGTTCGACGTATCCCTTGAGAATCTCCAGCGAGTTGAGATTCAAGCATGCGAGGAATCCTTCCTCGCCTTCTTCTGGATTCTCCTTCGAGAACAGACGGTCGTACATGCGGATTTCCGCTTCTTTCGCATGGACGGCGGATACCCAGTGGATGGTGGACTTCACCTTTCTGCCGTCGGGCGAATCTCCGCCGCGCGTGGATGGGTCGTACGTAGCGTGGACTTCGGTCACCTCGCCCTTGTCGTTCTTCACCACGTGCGTGCATTTGATGAAGTAGCCATAGCGCAAACGAACTTCGTTGCCGGGATACAAACGATAATATTTCGGCGGTGGAGTCTCGCGGAAATCATCCTGCTCGATGTAAATAACTTTGGAGAACGGAACTTTGCGCGTTCCAGCCGACGCGTCTTCAGGGTTGTTGACCGCATCCATCTCCTCGACCATATTATCGGGGTAATTATCAATCACCACCTTGAGCGGACGAATCACCGCCATGCGTCGCAGCGATGTCTTGTTGAGATCCTCGCGCACACAGGCTTCGAGCAACGCCACGTCGCTCACGCTGTAATTCTTCGCCACTCCCACGCGGCGGATGAATTCCAGCACGCCTTCGGCGGTGTAGCCGCGGCGGCGCATGGCGCGCAGGGTTGGCATGCGCGGGTCGTCCCACCCGCTGACATGATTCTCTTCCACCAACCTGCGGAGTTTACGTTTGCTCATCACGGTATAGGTCATATTCAATCGCGCGAACTCGATCTGCCTCGGTTTGAACACGCCGAGTTGTTCCAAAAACCACTCGTACAGCGGACGATGGTCTTCGTACTCCAGCGAGCACAAAGAGTGTGTGATGCCTTCCATTGAATCATTCTGCCCGTGCGACCAATCGTACAACGGATAAATCTTCCACTTGTCACCGGTGCGGTGATGGTGCTGGTGCAAAATGCGATACATGGCGGGGTCGCGCATGTTGATGTTCGGATGAGCCATGTCAATCTTTGCGCGCAAAATCCGCGAGCCATCGGGAAACTCGCCGTTCTTCATCCGTTCGAGCAAATCCATATTCTCTTCCGCATCGCGATCGCGGAACGGAGAATTTTTTCCTGGCGTCGTGAGCGTGCCTCGGTTGGCGCTGACTTCCTCGGGAGTCTGATCGTCCACGTACGCCTTGCCCGCCAACACAAGTCTCTGCGCCCATTCGTACAGCAAATCAAAATAATCCGAGGCAAACGTCACCTTTACCCACTCGATACCCAGCCAACGCGCGTCTTCTTCAATCGCCTCGACAAATTCAGTTTCTTCCTTCGCAGGGTTTGTATCGTCAAAGCGCAGGATCAACTCGCCATTATTTTCCTTTGCGACAAGATAGTCGATCATAAACGCCTTCACGTGCCCGATATGCAAATAACCATTCGGCTCAGGCGGAAGGCGCGTGCGGACGTAATTAACTCGCCCAGTCTTCAAATCTTCCTTGACGGCTTCACGGATGAAATCGGTCGGGGTGGTTTCTTCAGGACTCATGCTTGGTCTCTTCTCTTGGATATATTTCTCGCATCATTCACCGTTCTATCTGATTCGGCTTGGGGAACATTCCTCTCGCGGAGGGCGTCAGCCAATTATAACAAACGCTGTAAGGCTGTCTCGCGCTCGGAAACGGATCCGCGACAAGCGGTAGGGCGACCGCGAGGCACAATTCAAGCGTATAATTCCTCCGGAGGCCAACATGTCAGAACCTGCAGATAAAAATGAGAAATTCCTCGGCACGTACTTCGACCGCGATTCGGTCCTGCGCCTGTCACGCGGGGCGGATACCCTCTCGTGGGTGACGCTCGCATTCTACGGCATCACCTGGCTTTTCCAAATCATGCTGTTTATGTCGCAATATGTCAACGGAATGATGGGTGACAAGGGCATGACGTTCCTTATGGGGTTCAATATGTTCTCTCCCTATCTGACGCAACTGCTCCCAGGTGTATTCTACTTTTTCGGTTTGCAGGCAATTTCCAAAGGAATGTTGATCATGCTCGATATGGAAGACAATACGCGTCGCAACGCGCGGAAATAACGCTTGAAAATCAGGCTTGCCCGAACCTCATCTGCCATGCTACAATACCGCCCGCTGGAACTTCGGTGGGGGCTCGTCTAATGGCAGGACGGCTGACTCTGGATCAGCTAGTAGTGGTTCAAATCCATTGCCCCCAGCTCAGAGGCTCCCAACTTCGGGAGCCTCTTTTCATAACGGGACGGGGAGTTTCTCAAAGGATAAATTAATACTAATATGCGAAACTTTAGGTAGCAGTCGGGGTTTGCGGTCTAAGACGAAACGAAGGAGTTAAAGTCATGTCTGGAGAATCTGATAATACCAAGGTCGCGAACTCATTTTATGAGCGCCCCAGTGTGGAAAAAGGACTGATCAATTTGGGGTCCGGCATTCCGTACGGTGTGGAAAAAGTCACCAACCTTTCTGTCGGGATCGGTGGCGTGTACGGCACATGGGGCGATAGTTACGATAATGATTCGCTTCCCACGTTCATCGAACAGCGCTTGGGTCACCCCTTGCCGGCTGACGAGAAGTTGAATTTATCCGAATTGGGCTTCCGTAGCCGACAGCATATTCCTCTCGACCTCTCTCTCGAGGAACATACCCAACTCGAAGTGGAGGTCGGCGCTAAATTCCTCGGGGAGGCGATGAAAGCCTGTAACTGGCAACCTGAAGAGGTGGATGCCGTGCTGATCGGCATGAGCGCTCCGCTTTCGGACGACTATCTGGACAAAATATCCGGGGCGGCGGGAATCCGCCCTGACGCGCTGAAAATCGCCAACCACAAAGCATGCGACGGTTCGACCAGTTGTTTGCATCTGGCGTTGAACCCCAGCCTTCCGGAGAACCTTCAACTGGACATGAATATCGCCGAGTCGCTTCGCGGCAAGAAGGTGCTCGTCGGCGGTATCGAAGGGTTGAGCCGTTTTGTCGGCTCGTCGCACGATGCGAATGCCCTCCAGTTGTTTGGGAACGCGGCAGGCGTGATCGGCGTGATCCCCGGTGAGACGATGAAATTCCTGGCAGGTAAATCGCACGAAGTTTTCGATGTGGAAGGCGTGTTGCAGGTTCAGATGTATTACCCGCATTCACGGCAGAAGGTCAGCGGAGAATCAAATATTGATGTGACCGAACCTCTCGCCAACAACATCCGCGTGGCAGGATTGATGCATGAGCCTCACGATGGATCATCCATTGCCATGGCGGGACCGATGGGCATGGTCAAATTGTTCGTGCGGACCGGGGTGCAGGTGGTGAGGGATGTGTACGCATCCTATCAGGGGCGTTTGGAAGAACTGGGGATGGCGGGCAAATCGCTTGCGGTCGCGATCGTGCACCATGCCAACTACAAGATCAACAAGCTCAAGGAAAAGCACCTGCAAAACGAGGGGATCGTCCTGCCTATGCCGTGGCTGTTGAGTGATTTTGGCAACGTGAGCGCGGCTTCGAATATGATCGCCTTCCTGCGGGAATTACCCAATTTGAAGCCGTTCGACCATATCTTGATCGATGGTTTTGGGGCGGGTACGTATTACGATGCGCTGGCTGTGGAACTGGGGGGGTAGTTTCGCCGACCAACGGTAGGGCAGCTGTCCCTGCGAAAGAACCGTGGCTATGTCAAAGCGTCCATCCGGATTTCCAGATGGACGCTTTGTGTAACATCTTTTTCGTTCTTGCGTCCTGTACGTGGTATGAATATCCGATGATTCACGAGCACGTACGGACCATGTATCGAACCAAGCCGAATCAGGACATTGTCCAATTACTGATGAAGTTGAAAGCGTATGAGGAAAAGGAATATCCTCTGCCCATGTTCACGGTGAGGCGGACCACCTTCCGTTCCCTTGTGATGAACATCTTGATGAGTTGGCTTCGCCGACGATAAAAAAGACACCTTTGCGGGTGTCTTTTTTGATTTTCGATTCAGGCGAGCGCCTTGGGCTTGAACCAGGTTTGCCACTCGCGGTTTTCCCAAAGCACTAGGATGGGGGCGGCGATGAAGATCGAAGAATACGTCCCGCTCATCAAGCCGATCAACAGGATCGATGCAAACTCGCGCAAGGTGACGCCTCCGAACATGATGAGCGCCAGCAACAGAAATTCGACGGTCATCAACTGGGTGTTGATCGAGCGCTGCAGGGTTTGGACGATCGAATGGTTGACCAGGGTTTCAAAATCGAGACGCCGGTAGATGCTCATGTTTTCGCGAATCCGGTCGAAAACCACGATCGTGTCTTGCATCGAAAAGCCGATCACGGTCAACAGGGCGGTTAGGAAGAGTGCATCGATCTCCCATCCGAAGAGCAATCCGCCGTAGGCGGTAATGGCAAAAATGATCGCTACATCATGGATCATGGCGAGGATGGCGCAGATCCCGTAACGAAATGCGTTTTGTACGCCGCGGAAAGACCAGGCGATGAAAAGCACCACTAGCAGGGACGAGACAATCACAGCCAGCGTCCCGCGCGAGGTGACCTGTTCGCCGATGCTGGGTCCGACGCTGTCGAAGCGGACGATCTCAACATTGCCGAATTTTTCGGTGAGGGCGTTGAGGAGACCATCGCGGGTATCGTTCTCCAGAAATTCGGATCGGATGATGAAACTACCGGTGTCGCTGGTCTGTACCTGCGTATCCTTGATATTTGATTCGTCGTACACGTCCAGGATCTCGCCGGGTGACGGGGAGGCGGCGTCAAACTTCACTTCGAGCAGGCTCCCGCCTTTGAAGTCGATGGAGAGCGGTAACCCACCGCTGAAGAGGATGATCAAGCCGGGCAGGATGATCAGCAGAGATAGCACGAAGAAGATGTAGCGTTTTCCAAGAATGTTCATGAAAGTGTCCTAGATACCGATCGAAAGTTCGTGGTTGGATGGCTTGAAAATGTTGAAGAGAAGCGCCAGGAAAGATTGGGTGATGTACAGCGAGGAGAACAAGCTGATCAACACGCCGATCGCGAGGGTGAATGAAAATCCTTTTACGATGGTAGCGCCAAAGGTGCTGCCGAACCAGAAGAGGATGAATGCCGTGATCAACGCGGCAATGTTCGAATCGCGGATGGAGGGCCAGGCTCGCTTCCACGCCTGGTCGAACGCCTGGCGCAGGCTCCTGCCGGAACGGAGTTCTTCTTTCAACCTTTCGAAGATCAGGATGTTGGCATCAAGCGCGGAGCCGGTGCTTAACATGATGCCGGCAATGCCGGGTAGGGTGAGCGTGACACCGATCAATTTAAAGACCGCGTACAGAATCAACGCATACGCCAGAATCGAAAGGACGGCGGCGATACCGGGCAGACGGTAATAGATCATCATAAACAGCGCAACAATGATGAAACCAACCACGCCCGCCACCAGGCTTTTCTGCAAAGAATCTTCGCCCAGTGTGGGACCGATGATGCGCGTTTCAACGACCTTCAAAGGGATGGG
Organism: uncultured Anaerolinea sp.; assembly: GCA_964528275.1. GTDB lineage: Bacteria > Chloroflexota > Anaerolineae > Anaerolineales > Villigracilaceae > Defluviilinea. The sequence continues at coordinate 46,357 of CAZGSB010000015.1, forward strand.
GAGCGAGCCATAGCGGAGTTGAACCGCCAACGCATTGGCAGATTCAGGCGTAAAACTTCCGCTGATGGTGCCCTGCCCACCGGTGATGGGATCTTCGATGATCGGGGCGGTGATGACCTGCTTATCGAGCACGATCGCCAGATATTCGCCGGTATTCGCTGTCGTGTGCGTCCCGAAGATGGATGTTCCTTCTGAAGTCAGTGTGAAATCGATGGATGGCTCCCCGGCGGTGGTTAAGCCGACATTGACGCTGTTCAACACCTCGCCAGTCATGATGGTGTGGAAAACCGTGATCCCATCGGCGGGCGTTGGCGCGGTCGACGAGCCGGGTGCGAAATCGGTTTGAATGATCGTCCCTGCCTCGGGACCGTAATTACCGGTGTCTACAAATTCGAGCAAGCCCGTTTGTTGAATGATATCGAGAATGGCGTCGGTATCTTCCGCGCCCGGGAATTCCCCGACGATGCGGCGTTCGCCGGCGAGTTGGATGACGTTTTCGCTTACGCCGAGCGCGTTGGTGCGGTTCTCGACGATATTGCGGGCTGTTTCCATCTCTTCGCGCGATACTTTTGTGTCAGCGGACACATCCGCTTCGAGCAACACTTGCAAGCCGCCTTGAAGGTCAAGTCCGAGGCGGGGCTTTACGTCTGCTTGAAAGAGTAGCGTGCCGTCATTTGCAAACGGGTTGGCGAGTTTTAATTCGTTGCTCAGGTCCACCCAGAGGGCAAGGGCAAGCACAAGGGTTATGAATAATAATCGGTTGGTCAGGTTACGAAGCATGCGTGTGATTTCTCCATCCAAGAAAATGTGGCGCATTGGGCGCCACGCGGCGATTATTATACTACCAACCGATCAGGGATATACCCATTCATTGAAAATATCATTCAGTTCGCAGGCGCAGTTTTTTTCAGCGAGCGCTTGTAGTTGTTCCGGCGTGGCGATTCCCCAGGACAGGGTTTGTGTATATTCTTTCAGGAATGAGTCGAATGCCTGCCCGCCCATTTCCGCCTGCAAGGCTTCGAAGAACAGCGGACCGCGCCCGTAAATAATCCCGCTGTACGATGCGCCGTCGTATGCCTCCACAGGCAAGCCGATCGGAATTTCCTCCCGCGCGATCATGTCCCATCGAAATTCGAGGTCGCGCCGAAAGCCGTCCGCCCCGGCGGGACCGTATGCATCGCTGAAGTATTGCAAGGTGGCGAATTGCGTGAGCGACTCGTCGAGCCAGGGATCGTCCAATTGGTCATCGCCGACAAGGCTGTAAAACCATTGATGACCCACCTCGTGCGCGACCGTTGCTTCGAGATATTCACCGGCAAATCCATCTTGCCGGTTGTAGATCCATGAGGTGATGGCGATCATGCCGGGGTACTCAACTCCGAGGGCGAGAGTGGGGGTGGAGACAAAATCCAATTCGGTGTACGGGTACGGAGCATATCGTTCGCTAAAAATTTGCACCGCCCGCGCCGCGGTCTCGAGCACGTATTGCGACCCTGCTTCGTACTCCGCTGTGGTGTAACTCTTGAACAATATGCCGTCCGCTCGCAGGACTTGCTCCTCGTAGTTCGGGCTTGCGGCAAGATAAAAATCCCGCGCGGGACCATGCGCTACAACCAGCGTTTGGGTCTGCTCCTCTTCGGTGAAGCTGACCTGCCGCCCCGAAGTGACCACGGTCAAATCTTTCGGCGCACTCACCTTGACGATAAAAAATGAAGCGTCGGCGTAGGTGACATCGCCGGATTGTGGTGGGATTTCGGCGTTCCACCCCTCATCGTCGAACACGGCAATCATCGGGTAGGCGTGGGCGAAGGTGAGTACATCCTCGGCATAGGCAAGCACACCATAATTCAGGTCCACGGAGCGCGGGACAGTGACGGAGAAATCCATGTGAATGACGATGCTTTCGCCCGTTCCCAACGACTTAACCAGCGGAACAATCATCAGGCTGTTCTTGAGCTCGTAACGGGGCCGCACGGTCAGATTGCCGACACGCAAATTCGAGATTTGCATCTTCCCACCCAGGATGTTGGGAAACAGGCGAAAGCGGACTTCATCGAGAGGGACATTTTCGGTGTTGGTGTAATAAACTTCCTGGGTTGCAGTCGCTTTGAAAAGATCGTCTTCGATATTCAATTCGATGTGATACACACTCGCGCCTTCCAGTTCATCCAACGCCCACTGCGCGGAGGGGACAAGTCCATCCTTGAAAATGGACCGGTCCTCCCACGGAGTGTCCAGCAGGTCCGGGGCGTGAGTTGACGACGGGGAGGTCGGAGCAGGTGTGCGTGTGAAAAGCGAGCAGGAAAGCGCGAACAGGCTGAACAGGAGGAAAGAAGCGTTGCGGAGGGTCATGAGCCTTTTTGGTGGAGAAAGTCCAGTGCGATTTGCAGAACGTCCGTCGGTGTCTTTTCATCGGTTTCGATCACAAGGTTGGCATGTTCAAGCGCGTGGGCAAGCCGTCGGAGTTGCTCGTTGTAATCTTTTTCGCGCCAGTCGAGTTTTCTTCGCGCGGTGCTGATTTGAAACGACGCTTGAAGATAGATCAGGATTTCGGGCTTCGCGATGATCTGCCACATGGCTTGCACGTATGAGTGTTCCTGCGCAATGTGCCGGCAGGGGAATCCGTGCCCTTCGAGTCCGGCGATCAATGTGGACTTCCCCGAACCGCACGGACCGACAACTCCGATCAGTGGTCGTTTACTTGGAGGCTCCATTCGTTTTCTTTAGATCGCTCCGGCAAGCCGGCAAGCCCCTTATTGATTGTGTTGCATCAACTTCCTCAATTGCTCGGGTCCGCCCAGCACCGCAAGCGTATCGCCCGCGTTGATAGACTCAGTGTCTTTGGGGTGGACTTCAGACCGGCTATCATGGCGGAGCAGGACCACGTTGAGCTTGTAGTTATCCTCCACATAGCCGACGGTTTTCCGGGCGAATTTTGATTTGGGTGAAATGGTGAACCGCGCGAGGCTGAACTGCTGACCCTCGATGGAGATCGGGTTAGTCACATCCGCTCCAGCCGCGGCGGAGGCGAAGACCGGTGCCGCCATTTCGGTGGCGCTAAGGGCGGTGAACCCAAATTGCTCGCGGAGCGCCTGGGCAAAGTCGTGATCGAAAATGCGAATGACCACTTCCACGGCAGGGTTGAGCGTGCGGGCTTTGAGCGCAATTTGAAGGTTCATCGAATCGTTCTGGCTGGCAAGGATGATCGTATTCGCCTTTTTGAGATTCGCCGCGACCAGCGCCGAGATGCGCGTGGCGTCGTCTTGAATGACCGGGATGTTCATGCCCTGCACTTCGCGGAACGTTTCCACCGAAGGGTTCTGCTCGATGGCGACCACATTCTTTCCCATTTTATGCAACTGTTGCACGATGCGAAACCCGAGATGCCCTAGCCCGATCAACACGATATGGTTTTTCATGGTGGATGCCACAGCCGACTCCCATTCTTTGCCCCGCGCGCGGCGGTTGAACAGCAGGCTTCCGAAATCGGCAAGCCCGCGCGCGAAAATGAACAAACCCACGAGGGGCATGATGAAGTGGAAAAATTGCAATGCAATATGATCGGGAAATCCTTCTACCGAGTACAGGAGTGTCGCGCTCCAGATGATGAAGACTGCTTCAGTTGTATTTTTTACAGGTTCACCCACACGGATCGAGACCGCCTCGTATGCCAGCCCGCCGCCGATGATCGTGAAGCCGAAAATCAATAATGGAACTTTGAACTCATTGAAGAGGATCGCTGTATCGCGCAAACCCGCCAGAAAATTCTGCCCGTACTTTTTCATTCCTACATGTTTCCGTTGAGCGGGAGGCGGACTGCCATGCGCCGCACGTTATCGCCGACGTTCGACGTGAATTTCAACACCAGCACGCTGATATCGTCCGCCGGGCGGTCGTCATCCAAACGGACGGCTTGCGCCAGAAGCGCATCCGCCAGCGATTGCGGACTCGGGTCCTGGTCTTCGAGCACCGACTGGATCGCTTCACCCACAGCCATCGGGCTGCCTCGCCTTTCCCCGGCGTGAGTCAACCCGTCGGTATGGACGACGATGGTGAGCCCGGCTTCGATGGGCAGTTCGCTGATCAACGGTCGCACATCGCGCGATGTTCCCAGCGGGATGCTCTCCGCATCGATGCGGTCGATGATTTCGCCGCGGCAAATATATAACGGGGAGGGGTTGTTGCGGGTGAGGACGATGGTTCGGCTGTGCAGGTCAAGCGAGGCGATGTTCAGGGTGCTGATGACCTTGCCCTGTTTTTCAGTGAACAACGCATCGGACGCGGCGCGTGCCGCGGCGCCGTCGCGCACACCTTCCGCAAGCAAGCCGATCACCTTGCGGACGACCATTTGCGATACGGCTTTCGCCCCGCGTCCGGAGGTTTGCCCATCGGCAAGCACAACCGACAGCCCGCCGTTCGGGCGTTCCACCACTTCGAGGGTGTCGCCGCTTTCCGAGGTGGCGTATTTGTTTACCTTGGCAACCGCAACCTGAAACTCCATGCCTTCATTTTACTATGGAGTACTTTGGTTGTTGACTGTCTAGCGCTTGCCGGTCCTGCGGCTGGAGCGGGAGCCGACCGACCCGTGGGAGGATCGCGGAGTTGAGCTTTGTGTTTTGGAGCCTCCGCTGGAGAACCGGAAGCCTGTGGAATGATTATTGCTTCGGTTCATGTGATTCGTGCGGTTCCAGCGGTTGTTGTCGATCGTCGAATCGTTGTCGTTGGTTCGATCACTGCGGTTCGAGATAACGATAAGCAACCCGACGAGGATAACGAACCCAATAAACACCATAAAACCTTCCATTGTTAATCTCCTTGATCTATTCGTACGCGTCGATGATTATTCGCCACCGCCGCCCCCGCCATCTCCACCACCGCCGCCATCTCCGCCGGAGCCGCTATCCCCCCAGCCGCCGCCATCGTGAGATGCGGCATGTCCGCCCACTTCGCCAGCGGAGTGACCGGGACCATCTGATCCCAGATGAGAGGCGAAGAAGCCTGCTTCGTGTGTACCCTGGTCGTGCCGCGTCCGTGACTTGTTCATGGATACCCCCACGATAGCCAGGATGACCGCTACAACGAGAATGATGATGAATGTAGTTGACATCGAATCCAACTCCTTGTGTGTATTGTGTTCCTCATCGAACGCTCCTGCATTATACGCTGAACTTTTCCGTCATCGACCCCTGGGGAGGTTGTCCTGCATTGCCGACTGATTGCAAAAGTACGCTTCCCGTCCTTGACGCGCCTCCCTCCAGCCGCTATAATCTGCCCGCTTCAAGCAAAAATCGTGGGGCATGTGTCCCCGCAAGTGTAAACTAAAGGAGTACGTTCAATGCCCCCACATCCAAAGCGCAAGCACTCGAAGAGCCGCCGCAATATGCGCCGCGCGCACGATGCCTTGCAACCTCGCAACCTCAC
>CAZGSB010000016.1:0-46645 GCA_964528275.1 uncultured Anaerolinea sp.
CTGGCGAGCGCGGCATCTCGGTCATCGCGGAACTGTTGCACATCGCCAATCGCTTTCCGCACGTTGGCTTCGCCCAATTTCGCTCCGATTTCCTTGAACAGTTTCAGGGCTTCGTTGTAATATTCGTCTGCCAAAGACCATTCGGCGCGATAATAATGACGCCTCCCCGCCCTGAACAAAATTTCCGCTCGGATTTTGTGAGGAAGATCCAATTCGTCTCGCAAGGCTAATTCATGCAACAGCCCCCATGGAAAGTGATCGAAGTTGAAAGCAACTTGCGCTTCGAGTTCATTCCATGAAGTAAATGTTTCAGCGGGGTCAATAAAAAACTTGTGGTATAGCGTTTCCAAGCCCGCCCCTTCGATACCGCCGAAGTATTCCGATGCTTTTTTATGAAAATCAAGAAACTTTGTTTTTTGTTCTCGCTTTAGATATGCGATCTGGACCTTTCTCACAAGATCGTGACCCGCCTTGCGCCCGTCAACCAGTTTCGAGGGGACAACGAAGGAGTATTTTGAAAGTTTCTGATACTGTTCTTCGGACAACGGTGAAACAAGCACCGAATTCAATATCTCGAATGAAAACCAGCGCAGCACCATCATCCATTGCGCGGCGGGCCGCAAAGCCTCTTCCATTCGATTAATGATATAGATCTGAAGCCATTCGACCACCTGCTCGCGCCCTGAGATTGCCGGCACATCGGTTGCAGAAATCCCCCCAGGCGTTTCCAACCATGCCTCTGCCGCCATTTTCGTAAGCAAAGGGTGTCCGTGAGCAAGGCGGTATACCGCGTCGCAAAACCCGTTGTCGCTTACGCCGAGAGAATGGAGTAACGCCTTACTGTCTTCGGCGGAAAGTTCTGGCAACCCTTCCCCTTGTAAACCCCGCCGCAAGGATTCCACGTGCTCCTGATGTCGTAGAGTTTCTCGGCTTCCAACAACAACCCGTAGACCCGGTACAAATTGACGGGCTCGATCCAGTGTAGTCCATAAGGTCCGAATATCGTTGAGTGAAACAAGATCCTGATATACATCATAATTATCGAGTAGCAAAACGAACTTGACATCCGCTCGAATGGTGCGAATCAACTCGAGCCAGCGGTCGACAATTACCGAATTGGCTTGGCTCTCCAATGCCCGCACAGCCTCCGCGATATTCGCCGTCATCGTTTGCTGACTATCCGGCGAATCGGAAATGGTTTGATGTTGTCTCAATTCCAGCACGCGCTGATTTAAATCCACCAGCGCCTTCCTGTAGACTTCTTTGAATGCTTGCTCTTCATCAGGAGAAAAACCGGCGGAAGGCGATTCTGCAATCTTCGCGAGAAATGTATGAAAACTGCTGCTGAAATCTCCGATGGGCAGGCTGACATATCGAAGAGGACCCGTCTCGCACCGGTTAACTTCCAACCAATCCAGCAATGTGCTTTTCCCCTGCCCTGCAACGCCATTAAAAGCAAGTATCCATGGGGATTCCATTTTCCAAAAATTATCGAATGCGGCAATTGCATTTTCCCTATCCTGGAAATGGCTGAGATCACGCGGCATATTTTATAGCCTTTTATTTCATGATTTGCTTGCTTCTTGGCGAGTCCACGCTTTTTTGCTTTTGCACTCCCGTCTTACCTTCCATATTCTGTTCGCTATCAGGAGATCGAATCGCTTCCTGAATTCTCGAGCTTTCGCTTGCTGTTTCGGATTTTCTTTTTTTCATGCTAAGCCAGTAACCGAACCAAGTTCCCGCCGCACCAATAAGAAACTGCAATATGTCAAAAATCCACTTACCCAGTCCGACGGGGTCAGTTGCTGTAAGATTATCGAGCCATGAAAAAACCGAGCCTAATACGAAGGCCAGTCCCACTAACATTAGAACGATTGGAATGATTTTTTCTTTTTCCATCTATCACCTCTTCCCGCCTCGCGGGAGTAGCCCAATTGTACAGCACAATGTGGTCTCGATACGCTCCTCCCAAACCCCGCTCGTCACACTCGACCACCGTTTGAAAACAGAATTACCAATTACCAATAACCAATTACTTCCTCGTAATCGGCATCAACCTCCCCTTCCCAAACGACTTCTCGCTCACCTTTAGCACGGGTCCCATTTGCCAGCGTTTGTGTTCGCTCGTCCGCATGGCGGGGTTCGATTGGTTCGCCCGCACGAGTTTTTCCAATTCGGGCGAGATCGTCTCGTAATCGAACGGGTCAACCTGATCCGCCTTCAACTCCGCCGATGGTTTCCTCTCCATCACAAACTGCGGAATCACTGCCTTCTGCTTTCCGCTTTTTGAATTGATCCACCTCGCCAACTCATACACCTCCACCTTCGTCAGGTCGCCGAGCGGGCTGATCGCCCCCGCCATGTCGCCGTACAACGTGGAGTAGCCCACCGTCAACTCCGTTTTGTTGGACGTGTTGATCAGGAATCCGCCGCGCTGGTTGACGAAACTCATCAGGACGATCATCCGCAACCGCGCCTGGATGTTCTCGCCCGCGACGCCTGCGCTTCGTACCGGACCCAGAACCTGCTCCGCCGCCTTATGCATCGCCTCCAATTCGACGACTTCGAACCGAATTCCCAGCCGGCTCGCCAACTCCCGCGCGGATTCGGTCGAGCGCGCGTCCGTGAACTGCGAGGGGATGGCGACTCCCGTCACGCGCTCGCGTCCCAACGCCTCCGCCGCGATCACCGCCGCCACCGACGAGTCGATTCCGCCCGACAAGCCGATGAAAGCGTGTTTGAGTCCGTTCTTATTTGCGAAGTCGCGCAAGCCGAGGGTGAGCGCTCGGAAGATTTCTTCTTCGCCGACCATGGACGACGGACGATGGACCATCGTCTGCGGTCTATCGTCCACCGTCAAGACCTTCACCTCTTCCTCAAATTCTTTCAACCTCTCCCCTTCCAACATAAAACTCCCTCCGTCAAAGATCAACTCGTCATTCGCTCCGACGAGATTGACGAACATCAGTGGCATCTCGTCCTTCGTCTGCGCTTCGCTCCGCTCAGGACGAACTTGCCGCCTCGCATGATGCATCCTCCCCTCCCCTGCCCCTCTCCGGTACGGCGACGCGGAAATGCAGATCAACATCTCCGCGCCCATCGCTCGCAAGTCCGCGCCGGGGTGGACGGGGTATTCCTCATCCCACATGTCTTCGCAGATCATCACACCGACCTTCGTCCCTGCGATTTCAATCGGAGACAATGTCTTCTCACCGGGCAGGAACCAACGCGGCTCGTAGAACACGTCATAGACCGGGAGCAATTGTTTGATCTGCGCGATTTTCATTTCGCCGTTTTGCATCAAGTAGGCGATGTTGTTTAACGAGGGATGCTCGTAAATTTTTCGCGAAGCGGGAGCAGGTGCGAACGATCCCACCAAAAGCGGAGGCAAATCTTTTGCTTGGAGCGCCAGATCAACCGTCGCGGCTTGAACCGCTTCGACAAACGACGCGTCATATAAAATGTCGCGCGGCGGGTATCCGCACACGGTCAATTCGGGGTAGACGATGAGGTCAGGCTTCTGGTCGGCAACCGATCTCGCCGCGTCAATGATTCGCGCGACATTCCCCTCAAGGTCACCGACGGTGGTATTGATCTGTGCAATGGCGAGTTTCATAAAATAATAACCTCGCTGGTTGAGTAGTGGCGCTGCAAGCGCCACGTATCGAAACCAGCAGGTAAGCAGAGTGATTTTTGTGATATGGTGGTTTCGATACGGGCGAGAAGAGCACTCGCCCTACTCAACCACCGGAATAGACACCTACAAATATTCTTTCCCCATCTCTTCCAACAAATTCAACGCCTCGATCACCGAGTCGCGGCGCAGGCAAACCTGATCGCCGAGCATGAACGTGCGATAGCCGATCTCCAGCAGGAACGCCACATCGCCGATATCCGCACTGGACGGGATGGGACTCACCGCCATCGAATCCAAAATGCGACTCGCAACAACCGCGTCTTTGTCCGAGTTGATGACCGTCTTCACCGCAGAGGCTATCTTGTGCGGGCGAAGGACTTCGACAAACAAGTCGCCGCGCGCCGCCATGAGATGCCCGTGCTTCGCGCCGTGTTTCCTGGCAAAGTCGAGTCCGCGTTGCGTTTCGATCTTGAGGATCACCTCCGCGTTCGGCAACAAACTTTTCACTTCATCCACATCTTCGACAGATTCTACGTACGAAAGCATCACCTTCTTCATGCCGAGTTCTTTCATCGCGGCAAGATAAGTCTTATCCGTGTCGGTGAGTGTGCCTTCGATGCGCAGTGACGGATGCATGATGTTGACCGACTCGCCGGGTCCCACCAGCCGCCGCGGACCATCGGCAAGGATGAGTCGGTCTCCGTCCACAGCCGCCACGCGGACGCGTTCGAGCCCATCGGAGAAATACGCATCCACTGGCGTTTCAACTTTGATTCGATGACTCAACTTCACTTCTGTGTACGGTGGAATCGCCGCGCCAACCACGCGCAATTGCCGTCCTTTCAAATCAACCCAGATCGGCTGTTTGAATTTGCTCAGGCGTTGCAACACTTCTTTGTGCGTTTCGCGCAACGGCATGACCGTGTTGAGGCGAAATCCGCTCACGATGGGGTGCGACGCGACTTCGGCGAGGAAGTCCGCGTAGGGAGGCGTGGTGACGATGACGGAAAGTTTCATAAATGCTCCGGTGGTTGAGTAGCGCCGAAGGCGCGTATCGAAACCACAAGTAACATTCAAACAAGATTTTTCATGTGGGTCGTGGTCTCGATACGCCCCGACGAACACGGGGCTACTCGACCACCAATGAAATTTACAATTTCAACGTCGTTCCGCAGAATTTGCACTTGAACATCCCGCTCGCGTCCACAGGGATGGGCGCGCCACAGCGTGGGCAGATCATTGCGATCGGCTTGCTCACCTGCTTCACTTTCGATTCGTCCTGCCGGGCGCGCATGTTCTCCTGGAAATCGCCGAAGTAACCCCATGACCGCGCGATCAAGCCCATAGCATAATCCACCGCGCGTTGTTCGTCCTCGATGTGGAAAATTTTCTGCTCGCCGATGGCATCGCCCCATTGTTTGTCCACTACATCGCCGCGTTTGCCGCCGGGCCGGCGCAGGAACCAGGTGTTCCATTTCTGGGTCACCTTTTGCCATTCGTCAACTGCATCCACGTTTCCCCAAACGCTATCGCCGAGATAATGACTCACCTGTCCGCTGTCCATTTTGGCGTGCATGTTGATATCGCCAAACACGATGAGGAATGGCACTTCGTCGGTGGCGGGAATTGTCACGTGCGTATTCACCCACCGCGCGAACAGTCCGTACGATTCGGGCGCGTCGCCTCCGCCGCCCTCGCCGTACAGCGAGCCGAGCAGTTGCTCGAGGTCGAAACCACTGGCGAACGGAGTCACTTGCAGGGGCCAGCGGTCCACTTTGGCGTCGCCGATCGCTGCAAACGAAATAGCAACATCGGGGCGATATTGCGAGAGCGTGTTGTACATCAATGGCAGGCGGTCGAAGATTTCAAAGGGCCACGATGCCATCGAGCCAGTGACATCAATCGCGACGATGACGGGATTCTTCGACTCTGTTGAAATATGCTGCTTGGGGTCAATTATTTTTTCGTTGGGTCCCGCCTTCTTTTCGTATGTGCGCGGTCCCGAAGCCGCCGCGCGCGCCGCCGAAGCCGCGCGCGCTGGTGCCGCGGCGGGCGCATACGCATATTTTGCATCGCCGTACCATTTTGAAGTATCTTCATCCCACGAGTACATGTTTGCTCCTTTGACAGATTATCTTGCTGGTCGAGTAGCGAAGCGTATCGAGACCAGCGGGTAAAACACACAAACTATTGATTAAATGCAAGCAAATGTTGTGGTCTCGGTTTCGACAAGCTCAACCCAGCGAATACGTCCCGCCACGATCACGCGGGACTACTCGACCACCAATTGGTATCGGATTTACTCGATCACCGTCATCATTGCCAGCGTTTCCAACCCGAACTCTTCACGAAAGCGGATATCCAGCCGACGCGACTTTATATACTTGGCAACGAGGGGCGGGACAAGCGACTCCCACTCGTCGCCGCGCGCCATCGCACGCCTCACCGCGGACCCTTCGGCGGGTACGCGCTCCCGAGGCGGAATCAACTCCACTGGGCGGATGACGCGGTAATCATCCTTGAGCAGATTCGTCACGTAGGGATTGTCTGTCACGAACGCGTCGAGCGCACCGAACAAATCCTTCACCATCGTTCGCCAGCGCGGACCATCGTCGAGGTCGGGGACGGAAACGATGGTATAGTTCGTGAAATTCACGAGGACAAGTTGAATCATGTCGCGCGATTCTTCAAGTGTGAACGGATTGCGCGCGTTGTAGCGGTTGGAACTGCCGATGCCGATCAACGCCTGCTCCCCATTGTCGCACAACGCCCGCAGTATCGCCGCGTGCCCAAGGTGTACGGGCTTCCAGCGGGCGATCATCGCGATACGTGAATACTTTTTGCTCGGCATGGGGGGATTATAACAAGAGCACAAACCGGAGAGGTCTTTAAGACCTGTCAGATTTTACTTGTCAATTTAGAATATACGTTCTATAATTGCGACATGAACCCGCTGGACACCCTGGTCGAACTTTCCAGTCAGATGGAGTTGGAACATGCAGAGGAGGCGCGGTCTGAGCGCAGCCGCGAAGTGGCGCAGTCGAAGATCGAGACCAAACCCGCCTGCTTCACGCCGAAGGAGAAACGTGCCTCATTCGTCCACCCTGCTCAACTGCCGAATGGAAAATCGGTCAGGTTATTGAAGACCCTGCTCTCGTCCGCTTGTGAACGCGATTGTTACTATTGCCCGTTCCGCGCGGGACGCGACTTCCGCCGCGCCACGTTCAAGCCGCAGGAGTTTGCCGACCTGTTCATGAAAATGAACGATGCGAAGATGGTGGATGGAATCTTCCTCAGCTCAGGCATTGCCTCTGGCGGGGCGAATACCCAGAACAAAATCCTCGATACCGCCGAGATACTCCGCAAGCGGCGCGGATTCCACGGATACCTGCATCTCAAGATCATGCCCGGCGCGGAGAAGGGACAGGTCGAGCGCGCCATGCAACTCGCCGACCGTGTCTCTGTCAATCTCGAGGCGCCGAACACCGAGCGGCTGGCAAAACTTGCGCCGCACAAGACGTTTCTCGAGGAATTGTTGCGCCCGTTGCGATGGGTGGAGGAGATTCGACGCTCACAACCCGCGTATAAATTCTGGAACGGGAAATTTCCCTCGACGGTGACGCAGTTCGTCGCCGGCGGCGCCGATGAAAGCGACCTGGAACTCCTCACCACCACCGACTGGCTCCATAAAAATGTGCGCTTGTCTCGCGCGTACTTTTCCGCGTTCCATCCCATCCGCGATACGCCGCTGGAAAACAAAGCCGCAGTGGACCCCCTGCGCGAACATCGTTTATATCAAGCCTCGTTTTTGTTGCGCGATTACGGTTTCGACCTGGAGGAAATGCCGTTCATGCAAAGCGGCAACCTACCACTCCCCACCGACCCAAAACTGGCGTGGGCGCAGATGAACTTGCAGGATAAGCCGCTGGAGATCAACAAAGCGGAAAAGCGCGAACTGCTTCGCATCCCCGGCATCGGGCTCAAAGGCGCGGAGGCGATTCTACGGGCTAGGCGTGGTGCAAGATTTCGCGATCTGACCTCCCTTCGCAAATTGGGCATCGTGGTTTCGCGCGCCGCGCCGTTTTTGTTGCTGGATGGGAAGAAACCCGCCAGTCAAATTGCGATGTTTTAGGAGAATTGAAATGTATGGTTTGATCGGGAAGATAAAAGCAACGACGGGACAACGCGATGTTTTGATCGCAATCCTGCTACAGGGAGTCAACGAACTGCCCGGGTGCTTGAGTTATGTTGTGGCGCAAGATCCTGTCGAGGAAGATGCAATTTGGGTGACCGAGGTCTGGGTTAGCAAGGAAAGCCATCAGGCTTCGTTGTCTCTGCCCTCCGTCCAACAAGCGATTGCGCGGGGCAGGTCATTTATCGCTGGTTTTGGCGAGCGCTATGAAACCCAGCCTGTCGGTGGTTACGGAATTCAACGTTTATAACGCGATCCACCCGCCGCGCAAGCCCGCCCGCACGGCTTCGGTGCGGTTGGTCACCCCCAGTTTTGTGTAGATCGAAGAGACGTGAAACTTCACCGTATGTTCGCTGATCCCCAATTCCACCGCGATCTGTTTGTTTGCCAACCCCCTCGAAAGTAAGTTCAACACTTCCAATTCCCGTTCGGTGAGCGGACCGCTTTCGACAGGTTCGCCTTCCGATTCAAATAACAAATGCGGCGCGCCGACGATGAGTCCCTGCGACAAGGCGTGGACGGCGGCGGTCAATTCTTCGGCGGATGATTCCACCGGCAGGATTCCCCACACGCGGGACGAACGCTTCCACTCTTCCAAGTGAGGTTGGTCGCCCGCCAGAAAAAGAGTCGCGGTTGACGAAGGGGAGGCAGGCTGAACATCCGAAAACGAAGCGGGCGAAGCGGACGTGATCACCACGTCCGCTTCGTTTTCTTGATCCAACGAGTCGTTCACTATTTTTATCGTCATGTCAGACGCGAGCAAAGCCTGCAAGCCTGCCCGTAATGCGGGTGACGAGACTTTCAACAAAACACGAATCACTTGCGTTCGCCTACCGTCACGTTGACATTTTCCGCTTTGCCGCCGCGTAACACTTCTACTGCGACAGGCTTGCCAACGGTTTCGCTACTGAGAGCGGCGAAAAGATCGTCAGGGTCGCTGACCGGTTGACCCGCAACCGCAACGATCGTATCGCCGACGAACAGTCCGCCTTTTTGCGCCGGACCATTATCCTCTAGCCACAGTACGAGCAATCCGCTCTTTTGTTCGCGCTTGAGACTCTTGCGCGCGGCTTCAGCGATTTCCACCGGCTGCGTCCGCACGCCGAGGTATCCGCGTTTGACCGAGCCGTGTTTGGCAAGTTCATCGGCAATGCGCCACGCCACTTTGACGGGGATCGTCAGTGACGAACCATGCGTGAGACCCGAAGTGTTGAGACCAAGCACTTCGCCTTCGGTGTTGACGAGTGGACCGCCCGAGAAGCCGGGATAGGGGGTCGTCTCAGTTTGGATGTATTCGTCGAGCAAACCGCCGCGGTGCGTGCGCGCCGGTCCGGCGATGGCGGTGACGATGCCCCACGAGGCTTGCATGCCCGCGGTATTGGGTCTGCCAAGCGCAAGCACAAGTTGACCGACTTTTACCTCAGTCGAAGTTTCCGCAGGAGTCAAAACTTTTTCCGCGAACTTGAGGAGGGCAAGATCAGAGCCGGGGTCGCGCCCTGCGATGGTTCCGGAAAGACTCTTTCCATCAGGCAGAGCCACCTTGATCTCATCGCGCGTCACAACATGATCAGCGGTGAGGACGAGATCCGAGGCGTATGCGATCCCGCTGGCGGGGTAGCGCTTGCGCGCATCCACGATGACAGTACTTGCGCCGCCTTTTTCAACAGCGGAGGTGAGCGCTTTGGAAAATTCGTTTAGATCAGACATGACTTACTCCTTATATCATATTGAATTGACAGAACCAAGCTTTTACAGTGTATTGCATATAATACTAAAACACATCGGACATTCGGCGAGTTGACAGCCTAGCCGATTGGAGGAGGGATTCGTGCGATCTTAAAGTATTAAACGCATACGATAAACCCCTTGCATTAATATTCAATGGCGTTATACTCATGAAAACTTTCGTCAAACAGTGAAAGGATACCAAAATGGTTTCGATGGATATGCTCGCGATCAAAACGGAAAATAAATTCAGAACGCTCGTCACAAAGCAGGCATATAAAAAAGGGGAGGTGATCAGTGAAATTCCACGGGAAAAAGTGGTTAACAAACCGAACCGCTTCACCGTCCAGATCGGTCGCACCGAACATACCGACGTCGGCAAACTCGCCGCGTTGAATCACTCGTGCGATCCGAATGTAATTCTTGATACGGTAAATATGCAAATGGTGGCTCGGCGCGACATTGAAAAAGGCGAGGAACTATTTTTCTTCTATCCCTCCACCGAATGGGAAATGGACGCGCCTTTCATCTGCCTGTGCGGATCCGCCAACTGCATCCACGTGGTGGCAGGCGCGCGCTTTTTGCCGTTATCCACGCTGGAGCATCACTTCCTGAACAAGCACATCCGTGAAGAGATGATTGACTTGTTGAATGCAACCGAAAAGAATTTACCGAGCGCTTAAAACAAACACCCGCCGAAAGGCGGGCTCTGTTTACCAAAGAGGGGAAGATTACCTGAGAGATGAGATCACTCGTGAAATCACGGCGTCAAGGACCGTTGCATTCACCTGACCATCCAGTTTTGCCAACACAGCGGATTTGATCTTCTGCTTCAACTCGGAATCCACAGGCGAGGCAGTGCGTGGATACGCCGCGACCAAATTCACTGAGCCGCTCAAGGTCGCTTTTGGCGCGGACGACGCCTCGGCGCGATTGACCTTCATCTCGTAGCGCATCGCGCGTTCCAACGCCAAATCTGTGATGACCACGTTATCCGTGATGTCAATGGATTTAACGCCACGCGCGTTCAAATCATCAATGTCTCGTTCGGTGTAAAAAACCTTTGCCATACCATTTCCTCTGTCATTGCGAGCCGCCGCTCTTTGGCGGCGCGGCAATCTCGTGTTGCGAAAATTATATTAATTCGACGAGATTGCTTCGTCGCTTCGCTCCTCGCAATGACATACTATTTTTCGGGCCTTCCATCCAACTCTTCCAACGCCTTGACCGCCGCATTGCGGGCAGACACGATCTCCGCTTCGGAGCCGGAAAGCCACATGCGCCCGAACCGTCCAACCGATGAAACATGCAAAATCTTGATGTTCGCACCCTTCTCGGCTTCGTTGCATGCGAAGTTGATGTACGCCGCGGGAGCGCATTCAAGCACCAGCATCGTCTCGCCCGGGACCAACATCGAGCCGCGGCGGAAGCGGTTGAGCAATTGCGCCTGGTACGGGTCCACGTTGGTGATGATCTGGTTGGAGGCGATCCACGGCTTGATGCGTTCCTCGGGTTTGAGGCTGAGTCTGTCCAGCACAATGCGTCCCGCTTCGAGTACCTCGGATTGCGAATGCGAGTGAACCTCGAACATGCCAAACTCGCGTTCGACGAGTTGCGCGCCCGGCTTCGCTTCGGTGGATTTGACGGCAATATCCACGAGGCGGAACACTTCGTTCCCCGGCGCGACTTCCACGTACAGCGAAGCCATGCCCTCGGTGGGCAGGTCGCCTTGGGTGATTGTCCCGACGAACGCCGCGTATTGCGGTTGCATCCGGTCGAGGTAGGAATACACGCGTAATGAAAATTGATCTGATGCCATAATGCTCCATCGGTTCTGGTGGTCGAGTAGTTCCGATTGGCGCCGGGGCGCCATTGCGAGGAACGTATCGAGACCACCGTGTAAACAATATTATTTTGGTTAATGGTGGTCTCGATATGCCCCTCAATGGGCATTCGGGGCTACTCGACCACCAAACTTACTTCAATTATTCATCGCAATCCCAAGCGGGGTCACGAACAGTGGATTGCCGGGCAAAACCGTTTCGATACCGGTCATTTCCCGGATGACTTCATCCATACCGGGGTAGGCGCATGTGCCGCCTACGAGGTATAACGTTTCCACGCGGTGACCTTCCACGTGGCGGTTAATGATCGAAGCGACCTTCTCCATCACCGGGCGGATGACCGGAAACAAGCGGGTCTGCTCGTTTGGATCTTTCTTCATCGCTTCCGCTTCCTCGAACGATTTTCCTGTCGAACCGGCGATTACCAGCGAGAAGTGTGTACCGCCAGTAGGCTCGTCGGCGGTGTAGACCACCTCCCCATTGCGGAAGATGGCAATGCCTGTCGTGCCGCCGCCCACGTCCACAATCGCGCCGTCACTGATCTTCAACACTTTGTTCGCGGCGGTCGGCTCGTCAACGACGGCGGTGCATTCGAGTTCCGCGCCGTGCAATACATTCGCGGTTGCGCGTACTTCCGCTTGCGGAACACCCGGCGGATACGCCGTTGCAGCGGAGGTCAATTTGAACCCAAGTTTCTGCTCGACGCGTGATTTCATTCCGCGCAACAAGTCCACAGCGCCGATGAAATCCACGACCAGACCATCGCGCGTCACTTGGGCGAATTGATACTCGCCCGCAATCGGCTGATGGTTTTCATCCAGGACGACCAACACCGTATATGCCGTTCCCAAATCCACGCCGACGTGAACGCGACCTTGATAAACGCCGGACGGGAGAATCAAGCCGGGGTCGGCGCGCCAGCCATTCCCGCCGGACATGATGCGGTCGGTTTCCGTCAGAAGAGTCGAGAGATTCGGATTCATATCATGTGTCATTACGAGCCGCCGCTCTTGTTCTTTAGCGGCGTGGCAATCTCATGTAAACACAAAATATAGTGTTGGATGATGCAGCGAGATTGCTTCGTCGTGAAGTTTACACTGAGCATGGCGAATGTGCTCCTCGTAAAGACAGTCTCCTTCACTTCTCATTCCAATTCACAGGGAACACCACGTATACAAAGCGCGTCCAGTTCGGCGTCCCAAAGGTGATGCTCGAACCTTTCGGGATGTAAATCACATCGCCTGTTTTGCCGCGCACCTGCTCGTCGCCGCGCGTGATCACCAGTTCGCCTTCAAGCACAATGTCAATCTCGTCATACGTCAGCGTCCACGCCATCTCGCCTTTATCGAGCGACATAAATCCCGCGCCGATCGGCGAACGGTCCTGCGTGACGACCACATCCTTGAGCCAAACGTGTGTGCCCGGCGTGGTCTTGCCCTCGGTGAATTGCTCCATCTGCACGCCAGATATTTTGACGACTTTCAACGGCGGCAGATTCGGAACGGAGAGCATCGCCTCTTTTCGCAAGGGTGAGCCTGATTCAGTTTCCCGAATCATCTTCACGCCCAAATCGAACGCGACATCCTGCGCCTCGTGTGTGACGATATCGTCCGGGGCAAGCAAAAGCGGACCGGCGCGCTCACGCGCCAGGCGGCGGATATCCTCCGCAGTGAACAATTGACGCGGCATGAGGAGGTAGACAGGTATACACGTAAACAGGGACACGCAACTCGCATGCCTTGTTTACTTGTCTACTTGTGTACTTGTTTACCTGTCTACTTTATTTTTCTTTACCGCGTCCGCCGAACGCGCCTTTGCTGTTCTGCGGCAGGATCATCTCCACGTCGCCGTGCGGGCGCGGGATCACATGGACGGACGCGAGTTCGCCCACGCGCTTGGCGGCGGCGGCGCCGGCATCCGTCGCGGCTTTGACCGCGCCGACATCACCGCGCACCATCACGGTCACGTATCCGCCACCGACATATTCACTGCCGATCAGCGTCACGTTTGCGGCTTTGACCATCGCATCGGCGGCTTCGATCGCGCCGACCAGACCCTTGGTCTCGACCATTCCTAAGGCTATCATTGCTACATCTACGGGCATGGCTTACTTCTCCTTTGAATAAGGTTTTCTCAGTTCTTTTGTAGTGGCGACTTCAGTCGCCGCAGGATGACGAAAGTCATCACTACGCTAGAAACCGGATGTCAGGGATTGAAATACAATTCAATCACTCACATCGGGCGTCTAATCTAATGACCATAGACGATGGACCATTGACGATAAACGATTGTCCATCGTCTATGGTCTATCGTCGTTACTTCTTCAACTCCAGCAACACCTTCCTCACGATCTCTTCGACTTGCGTGTTGACAGTAGTCACCGGTGGATTGGCGTATCCTCCGCTGAACGAACTGCGCTGTGCCTGTGTATCGGTGGAGCCGGGCGAGAATGCCGCTTCAGGCGCGGTGCGGATCTCGTACGCGAGCCGCTTCGTATTGTACATGTGATGCACGGTGATGTTATCGCCCGTGATCGCGCCGCCGACGCCACCGGAACCGAGTGTCATCGAAGGCATCAAGCCGGTGGTAAAGCCAGTCGTGCCGAGCGTGCCAAACGTGTTGACCACGATGCGGAAGACTGGTTTTTCCAGGCCAAACGCCATGATCACCTTCTCGTCCCGCGCGTGTATGACCTGTGAATGTCCGCGCCCGCCGTAGTTGATCATCTCGAGCGAGCGTTCACAACCCTCCTCCCAGCCGTCCACCTCATACCAGCCGAGGACGGTGGTCAATTTCTCACCGGAAAGTGGCTCGTCTCGTCCAACAGTCTTGAGTCTTACGACAAGAATCCGCGCCCAGTCTGGAACGCTGAAACCGTACATCTGCGCCAATTGTTGTGGACTCTTCCCAACGCCCTTCGGGTTCGGTAAATGCCCCACAAATAAATTCCTGGCGAGGATCTGTTTGACCGTATCGTCCACGAAATAAGCGCCTTCCGCCTTCATCAGCTCTTCGAGTTGTGCCGCGATGGGGCGGTCGGCGATCACGGCTTGTTCTGTCGCGCAAATCACAGAATGGTCAAAGGCTTTCGAGGCAACGATGTATTTCGCCGCGCGGGGAATATCGGCGGAACGATCCACATACGCAGGCACGTTGCCGGGTCCCACCCCGTAGGCGGGCTTCCCTACGGAATGCGCAGCTCGAACCATGTCCGAACCGCCGGTGGCGAGGATCAACGCCACATATTTGTGTTTCATCAGTTCTTGCGTGCCGGGCAGGGTGACGCGCGTCATGCACGCGATCAATCCCTTCGGCATGCCGGCCCGCTCCCCCGCCTCCGCCATGATGCGGACGGTTTCGGCACAGCATTTCGCGGCAAATGGGTGCGGCGCGATCACAATTCCATTCTTCGCCTTGACCGAGATCAACGTCTTGAACATGGTTGTGGATGTGGGATTCGTCGAAGGGGTCAATGCCGCGACCACGCCCATGGGCCAGGCGATATCATACGTCCCGTTTTGCGGGTCACTGCGAATCACGCCGACTGTCGGAATATCTTTGATGGCTTCCCATAACAATTGCGACGACAATAAATTCTTGAGAGTTTTGTGTTCAGGAACGCCGTAACCCGTTTCTTCACTCGCCAGTTTGCCGAGTTGCACAGCGGCATCCGCGGCGGCTTGCGCCATCGCCGCGCAGATGCGATCCACTTCGGCTTGGGTGGCGTGCAGGAATTGCTTCTGCGCCTCGCGCGCCTGTGTGGCAAGCGTGCGGGCTTCTTGAATGGAGAGCAGGTCGTTGTCAACTTCGAACATAAAAAATTCCTTGTGGCGATCTTATTTTATCAAGAACAATGCTTAGAAATTTATCGGGTTGCTTGCCACTTCCAGCACTTTGTCCTGGAACGCGGAGGCTGCGGCGCGGCAGGCGGGCTGGTCGCCGGTCAACATAACGCCCATGTAGTTTGTTTCAGAGGGCGGCATGGTCAATGCAACGATGTGGACATCTGCCGCTTTAAGCGCGGCGTCCAGCGCGACCAAGCCTTCGTTCGGCGTGGCGACCAGATAAGCGATGGGACTTCCCAGCGGGATATTGCACACGCCGGAAAGGTAGGACCCCGTCCGCGAGATGACATGCGGGAAGAATGCGATGGAGTCGTCATCGTTCGCCGAGTACCAGATCGCCTTCGTCTTGATGTATTCCACCGCCGCATTCAAGCCGGCTCGGACCTCCGCCGGGTCTGGTCCAGCCAAAATAGCCATGATCTCGCCCGACCATTTCCCGGACGTGTGCTTCGCACCCGCATAAAACGACCGCGCGTACACGACTTCCACGTTTGCCATTTTGGTCGCTTCGTCGATGGCGGTGTAAGTGGCATCGTCATTGTCCACGCTGAGCAGACCGATGGAGCGCTGGTCGTCACGGAGTTTGAGATGCTCCGCGAAATTACGATCCACCTGCGGGATGAGTTGTACTGCGAGAGGAGTGCCATAGAGGGGGTCAAGTATTGCCATAGGTTTAACCTGCCGTCTTCAGTTTCACACCGGAAGCCTTGTGTTTCATCATCTTCTGGGCTATTTGTATCACAAACGCACCTGCCTCGAGCGGGTTGGTTCCGCCGTTCTCGAAGATGTTGCAAACCACGTCGCGGTCGGCGTCGGTGTCACCTGTCTTGGGTTTGTATGCCATATAAGCGCTCATGGATTCGGCGCGACCCAAGCCGGGGCGTTCGCCGATGAGCAGGATGACCACATCGGGTTTTATCAGTTCGCCGATATCATTCAGCACACCGACGCGAGCGTATTTGATGAAAAACGGTGTTCCGAACGTAAGACCTGCGTTTTGTGCACCCTGCCTGATGACAGGGAATATCTGGCGCAGGTTTGCTTCTATCGCCGCAGCGGAAAGACCATCGCCCACACAAAGTTGTATGTTGACGTTCTTCTGGCACTTTTCATTGACGATTCGCTTTGCATCGTCGTTGAGTTGACGTCCCAAATCGGGACGAAGAAGATATTCTTGTTTGCCGCCAGTGATTTTGGTTTGGACGGTGAAGAGGTTGTATTCATCTAATAATTTCTGGTCAACGTCGCGATACAACGCATCTTGAGTCACTGCGTGGTCACCTTGAAATAGTAGAAGCGACGCAGTGTTGTATCTTGGACCTGCGCGACCAACTCCGATGCGGGCAGTGGTGGAGGCGATCATCGCTTTCACGCCGTTGGCATCTTTGGGATTCTTGACGCGCATTTTGTAGCGATGTTCGGGGAGGATTGGATCGGGCAGGTCTATGGAAAGACTTGAGGCTTGAGACTGAGGGCGCGATTGAACAGGAACAACCGAAGAGGCAGGAACGCTGATCGGAGCAGAGACAGCCGTCCCTGAGTCCGAGGCGCTCTTCACGGCTCCTGAGGCTTTGAGTTCGCGGACGATTGCGTCCACGATTTCGTTGAGTTTGGTGTCGTCCATAAAATAATCTCCAGAACGTAGTAACGACTTTAGTCGTTATGTGCTGACGACTGAAGTCGTCACTACGAGTTATCTTTTCAAAAAGAAAGACGGGTCTCCAGCCTTCTCAGTCAAAACACCATCTTTCATCAAGCCCAAATCCACCAGCCATTTTTCGAATTCGGGCGCGGGGCGGAGTTTGAACAATTGACGAAGCGATGGCGCATCGTGGAAGGAGGTGCATTGATACGAGAGCATCGAGTCGTCGCCCATTGGCACGCCCATAAAGTAGTTGCAACCGGCGGCGGTGAGCATGACCGCGAGATTCTCGATGGCGTTCTGGTCGGCGCGGGCATGATTGGTGTAGCACGCGTCGCAACCCATCGGGATGCCTGTGAGTTTGCCCATGAAATGATCTTCGAGTCCCGCGCGTTGGATTTGGCGCGCGTCGTAAAGATATTCGGGACCGATGAAGCCAACCACGGTGTTGACCTGATACGGATGCCAGCGTTTGGCGAGACCATAGTTGCGCGCTTCGAGCGTGAGTTGATCCCAGCCGTTGTGCGCGTCGGCGGAGAGGGCGGAGCCTTGACCCGTTTCAAAATACATGAAGTTCGGACCTTTGGGGAAGCAATATTTTTTCGCCATCTCGTACGCTTCGTCGAGCAGACCGACGGAGATGCCGAATGAGTCGTTGCCTTTTTGCGAACCCGCAATGGACTGAAACACCAAGCCAACAGGCGAACCCGATTGCATACATTTCATTTGCGTTGTGACGTGTGCGAGCAGACAATTTTGCGTGGGGATATTCCACGTTTTGATAACATCGTACGTCATGTCGAGCAGGCGGGCAACAGAGCCGTATGAGTCGTCAACAGGATTGATGCCGATGACTGAATCGCCTGAGCCGTAGGACAAACCTTCGTAGATTTCCGCGCGGATGCCTTCGGGCGAATCAGTCGGATGGTTGGGCTGGTTGCGGCTAGACAGCGTTCCCGGCGCCCCGATCGTGTTATTGCAATATGCCGTGCGTGGAATTTTCTTCGCGCCAAGCATCAAATCGAGATTCGACATCAACTTCGTGACAGCGGAGACCATCTCAGCGGTGAGTCCATTCGAGACTCGCTGAATCATTTCTGTCGAAGTTGTGTCGGCGAGAATCCACTCACGGAATTCGCCCACCGTCCAATCTTTGATTTCGTTGTAGATGTTCGGGTCTACGGCATCTTGAATGACGCGCGTGACTTCGTCTTGATCGTACGGCACGGCAGGATTTTCTCGCAGTACCCACAACGGGACTTCCGCAAGGACCAGTTTCGCCGCGACGCGCTCGGCGGCGGTCTCTGCGCCAACACCCGCGAGACGGTCACCTGACTTCTCCTCGTTGGCTTTGCCCATGAGGAGACGGATATCGGGGAATTCGTAGGTTTTACCGTGCAGTTTGGTTCGGAGGAGCATAATGATTACCTTCGTGCGTACGATTTGATTAGAATTAAAATAATCAATGATAAAAAATCAACGTCTTCACACTCAAAGGGACGACGCGTCCATCCATGAGCGGGGTTCCAATATCAATGTAATCGCCTTCGGATAAGCCAACCTGGTCAATGACGAGCAAGGCACGGGAGGGAGCGAGTCCCTTCACGGTTTGACCGAGCGCTTGGGCGTAGTCTCTTTCGATGATGGCGATCAGCGGTCTATCGCTGGGCATGGTGTTGGCGAAGTCGTTCAGTCCGTTGGCGAGTTGGGTCAGCGATTGATAATCCAGCGATTTTTCGAGTTCGAGCGCAATCGCGAACGGATCGGTTGCGATGTTCACGTCCCAGCGGGTCACGGCATCGGATATGCTTCTCGTAATGCCCGCAGGGGTAGGGGCGGGGTCCCCCCGCCCAAATACTGGTCGAATCACAGGCACATTCTTCAACGGAAGAATTTCTTTCTCTGCCCAAATCGTCGAGCCTGATAACGTCACGGTCTGTGTGCTGGCTCCAAGCACCGTCGCGCGGACGGTCTCTGCAGGCGGCACAATCGTGTATGTGTTCAATGTCGCATGATTGCGCAACGACTCCGCCAACAGGGGACCGACATCGCCGTGAATCGTCGCGCCGCTCACGGAGTTGATCGGGATCGGGTTGTAGTAATAATGCCCGATTCCGCCCGAGAACATCAGCACCGAGCCTTTGCCCGACGCACCGACGGGCGGCGTAAGATAAATCTTTTGCGCCAGCGGCGAGTTCGTGCCTTCGATCAATTCGACGGTCATGTCTGCCATGCGATCTGTAAAACGACGCAAATCATCGAGCGATGGCGAGTCTCCGATCTCCAGTCTCAACCCAAGATCTTCAAGAATACGTTTCGCAGGCTCGGCGATGTGCCTCACCTTACCTGTCGAATGCTCGATCTCCAAAATGCGACCACCGTAGTTCATCGCCGCCGCGCCGATCAGGTTTCCGCTTTGAAACGTGGCACTGTTGGCGCTCCCGCCGCCGATGTCAATGTTCGTGACGGTGGCGAAATTTGTTTGCGAATACTGCGCCGCGCCTGCGCCTTTGCCTGCGATCAAACTTTCAACATTCGGTCCCGCCACACTGACAACAAATTCACCAGCGAGTCCGGATAATGCCCGTAGAATTTCATCCGCATTCTTTTTCTTCGCCGTCTCACCCGTAATGATGACTGCGCCTGTTTCCACTTGACTCGGATCCACGCCAGCGGATGAATATTCACGTCGCACGATTTCATTTAGTTTATCAGCGTCAATCGTTTCAAAATCCTTGAGCGGCGTAAAAACAATCGGGCTTTGATAAATGACTTTTCTATCCGTGATATTGATTCGCGGTATCTGCCCAGGTCGCGACACATCCTGCAAATTGAGGCGTGAAAAGACGATTTGAGTGGTGGTCGTACCAACGTCTACGCCAACAGAGAGGAGGTCGCGGGAATCAGCCATAGGATAATAAATTACCAATTACTAATTACAACGCGCGTAACCGTAATTGGTAATTCGTAATTATTCCTTGCGATACGAAACCTTCCCGCTCATCTCAAGCGAGTCGATCACACCGACGATGACCGCATCCACGGGCGCGTTGGCTGTCTGGTTGGTATAACGAGCCGAGGAACCGTCGGTCACCATCACCAGGTCACCCGCCCCCGCGCTGACCGTGTCCACGGCGATATACGGCTCACCCGTCGGCTTGCCCGCTGTATCCGCATTCCGAACAATGAGCAGTTTTCGCCCCCGAATCACTTCATCCTTGATGGTTGAAATGGTCGAACCGATGACGAGCGCAATTTTCATAATTGTCTCCAAGCTTTTACCACAAAGGGTCACGAAGGATCACAAAGGAAGCCTTTAAAACCTTAGTGCTACTTTGTGACACTTCGTGGTGAGCAATGTCTTCGGCTTACTCACGAACTTTACCATACATCACGGTTGTATGACAAGTTTAACAGCCTCGCCGGCATAATTCACTTTCTCGACCCAACGCCTCTCCAAACTCAAAGCGATGTTCGCCTTCAACCACCTAATCCGCTTTTCGTATAAAACCCGCCCGCCCTGACGAAGTTGCAACACGGCATCCCTTCGGAACTCCTTCGACCAGATTCGGAATCCATCCACACGGACATCTGGACTCAACACGTTTGGACAAATCCACGAAATCGGCGCTTCCACCTCGACGTTCAGCCTGCTCGCAGACCATTCGGCATTCTCCAACCACCGAGCCATCGCCCGCGCCGCCGCCCGACCCTCCATCGCCGCCCAATCCGCCGTTTCGACCCCACGCAACACATTCCCCGCCGCAAAGACTCCCATCTGCGACGTGCGGAACATCCCATCCACTTGCGGACCCATCCACGGCTTGGACGTCTCCACCCCCGCATTACGCGCCAACTCATTTTCGGGAATCCAATCGCCTGTAAAAACAATCGTATCGCATTCGATGAACTCTCTTGCCCCGCTCTCCAGGTCCCTCGTTTCCACTCCTTCAACCCGACTCTGCCCAAAGATATTCATCACTTTCCTGTTTGGCAAAATTTTTGTTCGAGCCAAAAGATCTGCATACAAAACCTTTGCCGGCAAAAAGATCGGCAAAAACAACTGATGACTCGGCAACTCGGTCACCATCGCCGCGACTTTCACACCCGCGTGCAAAAGGGTCGTCACCACCGAAAGACTCACCACCTCAGCCCCAACGATCACTGCCCGCTTCCCCACTGGCAGGTGATGTTCATAGACAAACCTCTGCAGTGAGCCAGTAGTAAACACTCCCTGCGGACGATACCCCGGCACCAACCGCGCCGAACGGGGGCGTTCCCGAACGCCAGTAGCAATCAGCACGGCTTTTGCTTCAATCTCATTTATTCCGCTCGGGCTGGTGATTGTTACGTTTATTTTGTTTTTTTGGTTACTTGAATTATTGATTGTATTTACTGTATTGGCTACGCGCAAATTCAAGTCAGCGTTCAAAGCCAGATCGTGGTATCGCTTTACGTAGTCAGGTCCGGTCATCACTCGATGAAAGTCTCGTAAGCCAAATCCAGTATGCCCACACAGACGCGGAATTCCCCCTACCTCGCTTTCCCGTTCTGCAATGATGATATCTTTCACCCCCAGTCGCTTCAATTCCAACGCCGCCGCCAATCCCGCTGGTCCCGCGCCGACAATTAATACATCCGCTGTCGTTGCGAGGAGCGGCTGGTCGAGTAGCCCTGAGCGTTCGTTACGAAGGGCGTATCGAGACCGAGGCGACCAAACAATCTCCTCGCGATGTTGGAGATTGCTTCGCTTCGTTCGCAATGACGAAACGATCGACGCTTGACAATTAAACCCCTGACACCTCCCCTGCATGGCGCGCGTTCTTCTTCTCAACGCATCCAAACTTGTGGCAGGGATAGGCGACTCCATCGCATCGTTCAACTCGCCCAACGAGACACGTTCGCAATGGCAAACGATCTGTCCGTAATTAGGGTTCTGCTCGATCATCTCCGCCCGCTGATACGGACGCGGAAACGCCTCGCCAATATTCGGCATCTCGATCGTTTTGAATTCAGGTTTGCGATTCAGTACTACGCCGCCCTCTCTCAATAAATCAGCGACATACTCCGCAATCCCCAAGCACCCCGAAATCCCCGTGGAACGGATCCCGCCGACACAAATGTAGCGTTGTTCAGTATGAAGTTGAATCTGATAATCGCTGTGTTCCGTCGCCGCTCGTAAACCAGAATAGTTGGCGGTCACTTCCTCATCCAACAATTTGGGCAATATTTTTCGTCCTTTTTCCAACAACGAGCTCAATCCGCGCTCACTGGTATTCGTAGCGGATTTATCGGGCAAATCTTCTGCCGTCGGACCCAACAACACGTTCCCGTAAATCGTCGGGCTGACCAGCACACCTTTCGTTGTCGCCGTTGGCACGGGGAGCAAGACATGATTGACCAGTTTCCGCGCGAATTTATCGTAAACGATCAATTCCCCGCGCCGCGGTGTGACGTTGAAATTCTCATGCCCAAACAACTTGTTGATATCGTCCGAATACAACCCCGCCGCATTGATGACCCAACGAGCACAGATTTCTTCTTCCCCATCCGATATGACATAAATACTTGACGATGGACCGTTGACCACAGACCATCGTCCATCGTCCATCGTCAATGGTCGTATAGCCTCCACCTTGAAATTCAACTTCAACTCCACCCCATTCACCACCGCCTGTGTCGTGCACGCCAGTGGAAGTGTGAACGTGCACAAAATACCTTCACGTGGCACGAACATCCCGCCAAGCGCGCCTACTCCAAGGTGCGGTTCTCTTCGGTAAACTTCTTCCTTGCTGATCAAATAACAATCGGTATCCCCATTTTGAATCGCCTTCTCCAACAACGTTGGGAGTGTATGCAACTGTTCTTCATTCCAAGCGATCAACAGCCCTCCCACCAGTTCAAACGGACTCCCTACCTCTTTCATGAACGCTTCCGTCAACGGATAACTACGCTTCAACAGCTTCGACTCAAGCGAACCTGGCGCGGCATCATAGCCTGTATGCCAGATTGCCGTGCTGGCTTTCGATGTCCCCATGCCGACATCGGAATTGGCTTCGAGTAATATAATCTTCAAATCGTATCGCGAGAGCTCGCGCGCAATTGCGCCTCCCACTGCACCCGCGCCGATGATAGCAATGTCAAACACAAGTCCGTCATTGCGAGGAGAAGCGGAGCGACGACGAAGCAATCCCCTCGCTGTCAGGGAGATTGCTTCGTCACTCACTTCGTTCGTTCCTCGCAATGACGTTAATCATGAAACCCTTTCACCGCCTCCACCGCCCTTTCCCACTGCTTCAGTTTCTTTCCTCTATCTTCTTCCTTCATCTTTGGCAAATAAGTCGCCTCCGCCTTCCAATTTTTTGACAACTCCTCAAATGAAGTCTCCAGCGCGGAGACACCCGCGAGATTGGCAATCCCAATCGCGGTCGCCTCCAACGCCGCCGAAACGCGGACTTCAATATCCAACAAATCCGCGATCGCCTGCATCAAGTACGGATTCCCCGACGGACCGCCGTCCACTTTCAAGTGCGGAGGCATTTGCCCCAAATCTTCAGACATTGCCATCACCACCTCATAGACTCGACAGGCTATTCCATCCAGGGTGGCACGCACAATGTCATCAGAAGTGGTGCTGCGATTCAATCCAAACATGGCGCCGCGCACGTCTGTCCGCCAGTGCGGGGCGGCAAGTCCTTGCAAGGCAGGGACGACCACCACACCCGAGTCGGTTGACCGGAGTGCGGCTGCGTGACTCGATGCAGAATCGGGAATAAATTTCAAATTGTCACGTAACCATTGGACGGCGCTCCCCGTGACGAAGATGCCGCCGTCAAAGGCATACGAGGTATGGTCACCAAATTTCCAGCCGACGGTCGTGAGCAAGCCATTGTTCGAGAGTCGAGGCTGGTTGCCAATGTTCATCAAGAGAAAACTGCCTGTACCGAACGAACACTTCATTTCCCCCGCCTTGAAACACGCCTGACCAAATAATGCGGCTTGCTGGTCAACCAACATGGCATGAAGCGGGAGCGGCTTGCCGTTACCAAAATCTACATCACCGATATAACCGGCGGAGGGTTTCACTTCGGGTAACATACTTCTGGGGACATCGAATAATTCCAGCAGGTCATCGTCCCATTCGAAACGATTCATGTCGAACAAAAGTGTCCGCGAAGCGGTCGAAGGGTCTGTCACATGGAGTCGTCCGTTTGTCAGCGACCAGAGTACCCACGTCTCGGTCGTCCCAAATTTAAGTTGACCTGTGTGCGCCTTTTTGCGCACTTCGGGGAAATTATCGAACATCCATTTTAGTTTTGGCGCAGAGAAATAACTGTCCAGGAGGAGACCTGTCTTACGGCGCAGCAGGTCGAGGTCCACGGAGGAGGCGAGCGCATCGCAGACTATTTGTCCGCGCGTATCCTGCCAGACGATGGCGGGCGTCTCCGACTTGCCGGTATTCTTATCCCAAACAACAAAGGTTTCACCCTGATTGTCGAACCCAACGGCGGTGATATCGTATTTTTCTAGCAATGGCGCGCACGCCTCTTTGACGGTTCGAACAATGTCATCGGGTTCCTGCTCCACCCACCCCGCTTGTGGAAATCGTGCCGGTAGTTGCGACGAATTTTTCTCGATCATCTCACCGTGTTCGTCCACGATGACCGCCGTCGTCTGGGTTGTGCCCTGATCGATACCGAGTAGATATTTCATGGTTAAAAAGAGATTGGAGACAAGAGATTGGTCTGTGCCAACCTTCAAGCCTCCAATCTCCTGTCTCGAATCAGGTTCTTATTGCTCGCCGAACTTCTTTTCGATTTCGGCGATCATCTTCTGACGTTCCTTGATCTTTTCGCCTTCCGGCACACCTTCAAAGCGGTTACGCTCGAAACCATACCAGACGATCGGCATCAACACAACCATGCCCACGGTGAAATAAAATACTTTCTCGTTGGGCGGGAAGAAACCGCTGATCGCCAGTGTGATGCCGAAGATGATGGCAAGCACAGCGTTTGGCTTGGAAAGTCCGCCGAGATTGAACGGACCCTTCTCTTTCCACTTGGATCCGCCTTCTGCGAGCAAACCTGCCGCAATCGGCATGACCATGGAAATGTATAGGAAAACCGCGCATGCGACCGCCAGTACGAGGTAATACGGCGCATAGACCGTGCTCAATAACGCGAGCACGGCTGACACCCAAATCGCATTCGTAGGCGTGCGATATTGCGTGCTGACACTGGAGAGCGCCCCGGAGGCGGGCAGCCCGCCATCGCGCGCAAACGCATACATCATGCGCGAAGTGGATGTAAGACCAGCGAGGGCGCAGATGTAGTTAACAATCACCATGCCGATCGCAAGGAACAGACTAAGCCAGGAAGGCATCTGGGAAGCCGCCCACATGTAGTTGAACGATCCCCAGCCCGCTGCTCCGGCTTCTTCGATGCTTGGCATGGTCAACACATAAGCCGCCACCGCGACGAGTCCGAACGTCCAGGACCAGAAGACGGCAGTCCACATGCCCTTCGGGACATTTACTTGTGCGTCTTGCGTCTCTTCCGAGGTATGAGCCGAAGCGTCAAAGCCTGTAATGGTGTAGCACACATAAGAAAGTCCAAGAAGGAAGGCAAAGGCTATGCTCTCCGTGCGGAACGGCACCACGCCGCCGCCTGCATCACCGGTAAAGTTACGGAATGTCCAGAGGCGGGTGAAATCCAGCGCGACCGGGCTAAAGGCGAACAAAGCAATGATCAAGATAACGGTCAAAGCAAGGATGAGATAGCCGCTCAAGTCGGTCAATTTTGTGGTGATGCCAATCCCATAATGATTCAACGCGGCTTGGGAGACCAGTACCAAGGCGACAAAGATGAACTGATGCCAATACCCAAACGTGGAGACATCCACGCCAAGTTCTGCGCCAAGGAGCAGGTCTTTGAAGAACACCGTGTACAGCAACACATCCACCGAGGACACCACACAGATCAACCCCACCAGGTTGAACCAGGCAGTTGCCCATCCCCAGGCTTTCCCGCCGAGGTGCGAACTCCAGTGATAGAGTCCGCCGGCCGTCGGGAAGGAGGAGGCGATCTGTCCCATGCCAAAGGCGACGCTCATCGCGAGGACACCGCCCACGAGCCAGATCAGGAACGCGCCACCGGAGCCGAGGGCGTTGAACGCGGCTGGGAACGCAGAAATACCGCCAGCCAAAATACAGATGATCGAAAACGAAATTGCGAAGTTCGAGAACCCGCTCATGCGGCGGGAGAGCTCCTGCGCATACCCCAATTTATGCAGGACTTGCTTATCGTGCGCTTGACTTTTCTCAGCCATGACCTATTTCTCCTTTGATTAATAGAATCTTATAATTGGAAACACAAGGCGTTGGAAAAAGGTACGGCTGATTTTAAAGTTGCCGAATGGGAATAAAAATCGGCTTGGATGAATTCCAAACCGATCCGCTTCGTTCCTCAAAGTTGTCTGTATGCCCCTACCCAGGGTTTCCCCAGCCTGTGATTTTTTGCTACCTCCACCCTGCCAAACTTCTGAGCGATCTGCGCCGAGAGCATCGCCACAGCGCCCCAATCATCGCCAAGGACCGCATTCTTCATCTTCTCGGCATATTGACCAGACCACATCCATTCCATACGAAAACGGTCGGCTTTTACCCAATAGTCGCGCTTCTCCCACGCCGCTACGGATGCGTCGATGCCCTCCGAAATGGTCTTCAGCGCCAGCGAAATGAACGCCGCTAGATCCTTCGCTTCATTGGCAACTTCGGTCTGTTTCGCCAGCTCTCGCACTGCCAGCACAATGGCTTTCGATAACCGCGCTCGGTCTTTGCCCGCGGAATCGGGATTGATGATTCGACTCAAGGCTCTTCTCCAGAAAGGTTTTCAAGTGCGGGATTATACCCACCATTCGGGAATCGTCAACTTGCGCCGTGTCATATTGAAGAATCAAAAATCGAAAAATCAAATACCTTACGGTATAATTTCGCTCGCTCATTACAATTTACCCAACGCAGAACCGCGGGGACGTGGTGGAATTGGCAGACACGCAGCACTTAGGATGCTGTGCCGCAAGGCTTGAGAGTTCGACTCTCTCCGTCCTCACACTTTCACCTGGCGCACGCGAAGGTGTTGACTTTAACCCTCTCCCGAATGGAGAGGGAGTTGCATGGAGAAAACATTGAAAATCGAAAAAACAATCGAAGAAGGGCACGAAGCGAAACTCATCGTCGAGGTCGAGCCTGAAAAAATGGACAGTTACAAACGCCGCGCGGCGCGCAAGATCTCGGAACGCGGCAAAATTCCCGGTTTTCGCCCGGGCAAGGCGCCGTATCACATGGTGGTGTTGAACTACGGCGAGCAGGCGATCATCGAACAAGCCATCGATTATTTCATCGACGGTGAATATTCGAACATTCTCAAAGAGGCGGAAGTCGAGCCGGGCGCATCTGGCGCGCTGGAAAAGGTCGAATCGCTCGAACCGCCCAAATTGATCTTCAAAGTGCCGCTCGCCCCCGAGGTAGACCTCGGAGACTATCACTCGATCCGCATGCCCTACGAGTGGACCGCGCCAGCCGAATCAGAGGTGGATGCGGCAATCGAAGACCTGCGGCGAGGGTACGGAACGACAGAAACTGTCGAGCGCGAAGTACAGGAGACAGATTATCTTCTTGTGGATGTCGATTCGGAAATTTCTGAATTGAAGCGGACGGGGTTTGCAACCATTGTCAGTACGAGTGATCGCGAGATCGAATGGCCCTACATTGGGTTTGCCAAAGAACTGGTCGGTTTAAAGCCCGGCGACACCAAGACCGTCAAACATGAATTTCCAAAAGACCATGATCTCGAAGCCCTGCAAGGTGTCAGCGCGGAAATGACGGTGACCATAAAAACCGTCCGTGGGGTTACCCTGCCTGAACTGGATGATGAGTTCGCGAAGACGGTCGGCGCGGGCGAGACGCTCGAGTCGCTGCGCGAGATGGTGACGAAGGATGTGGAAGCCCGCTCGAAAGCCGCGTACGATGATAAGTTTTTCGTTGACCTGATCGAAAAGATCAAGGAAGGCGCAACGTTTAAATATCACCAGCACTCGCTCGAGCACGAAGGCGAACATGTGCTGGAGGACCTCTCCCAACGACTTAGCCAACAGGGCATGGACCTGGATACCTACTTCAAACTCCGCAACACCACGCGCGAGACGTTCATCGAAGAGGAAGTCAAGCCAGTGGCGAAAAAGCGTTTCGAGCGCTCGTTGATCCTCGATGAGATCGTCCGCAAGGAGGAGATCGAGGTGGATAATGCTGCGCTCGATGAAGAGTTCAGCCAGACGTTGAATTCGCTTGCCATGCAGGGTCTCGACTTTGGCAAGATCCGCGGCGGCAAAAAAGGACAGGAACGCGTCGCGCAATCCATTGCGATGGATTCGGCGAACCGCCTGCTCACCCGCCGCGCGCTGGAGATGTTGAAGTCCATTGCAGTGGGCGAATACAAGTCGCCGGCGGAGCGTAAGGCGGAAGCGGAGGCGAAAGCCAAAGAGGCAGAGCCGGTTGCCGAAGCCGAACCAGCTGTCCCCGCGGAGGAAGCGCTGAGCGCCAGCGAAGGCTCATCCGAAGAGGAAACAAAGAGTTAACAGAAATCCAATATTCGACAAGTAACATCGTCGCATTCAAAAAAAGGAGACGATATGATCCCTGACTTTAAAAATATTGTACCGATGGTGGTGGAAAATACCGGGCGCGGCGAACGCGCCTATGATATTTACTCGTTGTTGCTGAAGGAACGAATCATTTTCCTCGGCACGCCCATCGACGACCAGGTGGCAAACGTCATCGTGGCGCAGTTGCTGTTTCTGACCCACGAAGACCCTGAAAAAGAGATCCAAATGTACATCAACTCTCCGGGCGGTGTGATCTACGCCGGGCTTGCGATCTACGACACGATGCAGATGATCCCCAACCCGATCAGTACCGTGGCAGTGGGTGTGACCGCTTCGTTCGGGACCGTTCTGCTTGCCGCCGGCACAAAAGGTCGCCGCTATGCGCTACCGAATGCGACCATCCACATGCACCAGCCGCTCGGCGGCGCGCAGGGACAGGCAACGGATATCGAGATCCAAGCCAAGCAGATTTTGCGCTTGAAGAGTTTGCTGTTGGGCATCATGGCGAAGCACACGGGTCAGCCGCTGGAGGTGATCGAGCGCGACAGCGACCGCGATTACTACCTTGAAGCGGATAAGGCTGTGGAGTATGGCTTGGTGGATCAGGTGTTGCAGGTGCCGGAGAAGGTCAAGTAGTTGGTTAGTTTGAAAGTTCCTTAGTTTTGTAGTTGGGTCCGCCGAGTGATCGGCGGGCTTTTTGTTTACAGTTATAATCGCCAGACTATGTTACCTGCGAACATCAAAGCCCTCATCCTGGATATGGACGGCGTGATCTGGAAGTCGGACGCGCCGATCGGCGATCTTCCCACGATCTTCCAACAGGTACGCGAATGCGGGTTGAAGTTTGTGTTTGCGACCAACAACGGAACCAAAACGCCAGGGGAGTATCAAACCAAACTGGCGGACCTGGGTGTCCGCGTTGACGAAAGTCAGATCGTCACCTCGGCGATGGGAGCGGCGCACATGCTTGCCCAGAAATTCCCTCCGGGTACGAAGGGCTTCATGATCGGCGAGGCGGGCATCCGTGAAGCGTTGGCGGAGAAGGGGTTCGACATGGTCACCACGGAAAACGCGCAGGAAGCGAAGTTTTTTGTGATAGGCATCGACCGCGACATCACCTTTGACAAAATGCGCGAAGCGACATTGCTCGTGCGGCGCGGCATCCCGTTTTACGCAACTAATCCCGACAAGACCTTCCCCACCCCGCGCGGCGAAATCCCCGGCGCGGGCGCGTGGATTTCGGTGATTACAACCGCGACCGGCGTTGAACCCATGTATGCAGGCAAGCCGTTTCCATTCATGATGGAACTCTCGCTCGAACGTCTCGGCTCAAAAAATGAAGAGACGCTTGTCGTCGGCGACCGCCTCGAAACCGACATCGCCGCGGGGCAGGCAGTGGGATGCCCATGCGCACTGGTGTTGAGCGGCGTGTCCACACGTGAGCAGGCAGAAGCGTGGATGCCGAAGATTGACATCATTGCCGATGATCTTGAAGCATTGATCGGTTGAATATTTTCATGTTGATTTACAACTACGATCTGCCCTCGCTTGAAAGCCTGTTGAAAGAATGGGGTGAACCCGCCTATCGCGCGAAACAAATCTGGCAGGGACTGTATCAGCATCTCTACAGTTCGCCGGAACAATTCACCAATTTATCGAAGCCATTGCGCGAAAAACTGGAAGAGCACGTCGCCTTCTCTCCTTTCACCGTGAAAGTCTTTCAAGATTCGTCTGATGGCTTCACGCGCAAGACGCTCTTTGAACTGCCTGACAAGAATCTGATCGAAGCGGTGCTGATGCGTTACGGCGACCCGGCAGATAACCCGCAAATCACCGCATCCGCGCCTAACAGCGAGAATTTACGCGGAGCAAAGAATCGCCGCACGCTTTGCATCTCCACTCAGGCAGGTTGCGCGATGGGATGTGTATTCTGTGCCACCGGGCAGATGGGATTCAAACGAAACCTCACCAGCGGCGAAATCATTGCGCAGGTCATGTATTACGCGCGCATGTTGAACGACGTGAACGAATCTGTGACGAACATCGTCTTCATGGGGATGGGCGAACCATTCCATAACTACGACAACACGATGGATGCCATCGACCGGCTCAACGACCCGGACGGATTCAACTTCGGCGCGCGTCGCTTCACCATTTCGACAGTGGGCTTGGTCCCCCAAATTCGGCGTTTCGCCGACGAGAAACGGCAGGTCAACCTCGCCATTTCCCTCCACACGGCGGATGATGTGTCGAGGCTGGCGATGTTGCCCGTGAATAAAAAATATCCGATCGCCGAGGTGATCGAGGCGTGCAGGTATTATGTCTATCAAACCCATCGCCGTATCACCTTTGAGTGGGCGCTGATTCACGGCGTGAACGACACTCCGGAGGTCGCGCAGAAACTTGGGATGCTTCTCAAGGGGTTGTTGTGCCACGTGAACGCCATCCCCCTCAACCCGACGGCCGGCTACAGCGGGCAAGCCACGTCACGCGAAAGGGCAGCAAGATTTAAAGAGTCGCTGGAGCAGGCTGGAATTCCGTGCACGATTCGCATGAGGCGCGGGATCGATATCCACGCCGGGTGCGGTCAACTGGCGGGGGCTGCTTCTTGATCCAGTTGAAAGTCGAATATTAGCGGGAAGTGGCTACGCGATGTCTAAATCTGCCGTGAAGGTTTTAACCCTTTCGCGCGTTATAGTTTCAAAGAACATGGATGCCGCCGAATCGTCATGGCTTATCTCGCGATGCCTTGAAGGTGATGAGCAAGCCATCGAGCGAATCGTTCGCCAACACGAATCAGGCGTGTTCAGGCTTGCCTATTCGATTCTTGGCGACCCGGCGGAAGCCTCGGAAATCACGCAGGAAACCTTCATTGCCGCGATCAAGGCATTGCCCTCCTATCAAGAGCAATCCACGTTCAGAGCCTGGCTCTACAAGATCGCGTTAAACACAAGTCGAAGCCGGCATCGCAAATACAAAGTGCTCGATAGGTTGAAAGCATCGCTTGCGGTTATCGCCCGCATGGAGACGCAAAGACAAATTTCGCCGGAAGAACATGCAATTCAAAACGAACAGGAATCCATGGTTTGGACTGCGTTACATTCGCTCGATGAAAAACACCGAATCGTGATGATATTGCGATATTTTCAAGAGTTATCTACAAAAGAGATCGCGGAGGCGCTCAGCATGAACGAGGGAACGGTTCATTCCAGACTACACACCGCGCGTGAACGACTGCGGAATGTCCTTGCAGGGCTACAAAGAGAATAAAATGTCACTTGCGCACCGGAAAATTCACGTCTTGATCCAGCGCCATACCGATGAGGGATTGTCGCCGGAGGAATGCGCATCCCTGATGGAACATATTGAGAATTGCCCATCGTGCAAAAAATATATGGATGACCTGCAAATCGTTGAAGACGCTTTACGCCAAACCAGGAATAGCCGATGGGCGTCACCTCCTCACCCGGTAGACATCCAGTCTGTGATCCAAGCCGCCACCAGAACCGGCGACAATTTTTCGAATATTTTCCTCACCCGACTCGCGGTGACAAGCGGATTTCTGGCAGTGCTGGCAGTGTTTATGTTCCAATTTTCGCTGACGCCGGGCCAGACTGAAGTGGTTCAGCCACCGACGAGCATCCCCACACCGTCACTGACCGTCACAAACACCTTGTTGAGCCTGCCCATCTGCCCCGATGTTCGGTACACCGTTCAAGCCGACGATTCCATTGCCCGTATTGCAGAAAAATTTGGGATGCCCGAGGCTGAGATTCGCGCCGCCAACGGCTCACTGGTAGATTCTCTTTTCCCGGGTCTCACTCTCACAATCCCGACATGTGGGACTACGCCAACGGGTACAGGCTTGCACCCAACCGGCACCGTGACCCTTACACCACTGTTCGAGAGCGCAAGCTACACACCCGATTCGTAATTCATTAACGAAGAATTACAAGGCAACTTGTCAGAACCTATTTCTTGCAGTATAAGTCAGCCAATTAATCAACGGAAACCGGACCATGAATAGCGAAAAACTCTCCTGGCTACATCGCCCCATACACTCCTCCCTGCCCGCGATCACGAATGAAATCGCCCTGTTCGCCGGCATCATGCTCCTTGCCGTATTCACCCGTTTCTACGACCTCGAAACGCGGGTCATGAGTCACGACGAGAGTCTGCACACGTATTTCTCGTGGTTGTTATATCGTGGGCAGGGCTACCAGCACACGCCGATGATGCACGGTCCATACCAGTTCCACATCATTGCCCTGACATATTTCCTCTTCGGGGTATCCGATTTTACAGCCCGCATCCCCGCCGTCTTATTCAGTATCGGTACCGTCTGGATGGTTTGGTACTGGCGCAAATTCCTCGGCAACTGGGGCATGATCGTTGCCGCCTTGCTCATGGTGATCTCACCATACATGTTGTACTACGGGCGGTATGTCCGCAACGAATCGTTTGTGGGGTTCTCGGGAATCCTGTTGCTGTACGCCATGCTCCGCTACCTGGAAAGCGGAGGGAATAAATATCTGTACCTCGTCACAGCCGCGACACTGCTCCATTTTACGTCCAAAGAAACGGCGTTCATCTACACCGCTCAGGCTTTGCTTTATCTGGGCTTTTATTTTTTGGCGCGCCTTGCGTACACCCGGAAATTCCCCAACCTGCGCGAGGACCGCGTGTTTGGTTTGATGATCCTTTTGGGTACGTTCGTCCTGCCCATGCTGGTGCCGTTCCCGATCAAGTGGCTGGAGAGTTGGTTGCAAGTGTCCATCCCCACCGAGGCGGCGCAGGTGCAATTGCTCGACGCAAGAGCGCTTTGGATCATCGGCGGGTTTGTAGCCCTCTTCCTCGCCTTGTCCATTTTGATCGGCACGATTTGGAACCGCGAGTGGTGGAAATTTGGCTTGCTCTTTTGGGGCATTTTCACCATTTTGTATACCACGGTGTTCACCAACCCCGCAGGCTTTTTCACGGGGATCGTCGGCTCGCTTGGGTATTGGCTGGTGCAACAGGAAGTGGAGCGGGGCAGCCAGCCTGCGTATTTCTATTGGCTCATACAGATTCCAATCTATGAATTTCTCCCGGCGTTGGGCTCGATTTTTGCGGCATGGGTCGGGTTCAAAAAAATATCCGAGACCGCTCCCTCCTCCCCCGCTGTCGAAACGGACGAAGTGCTGCCGGTGGAAGCAAATCTCATCCAGGATGTTGAACCTGCAAAAATCGCGTCGCCGGAAACGAATTTCATCAACATGTTCAGCCTGTTGGTGTTCTGGTCGCTGACGAGCATCGTGGCATTTTCGGTTGCTGGTGAGCGGATGCCGTGGTTGACCTATCACATGGCATGGCCCATGATTCTTCTGACCGGCTGGGGTGTCGGGCAGGTCATCGAGGCGGCTCTCCCGAAATTTACAGAGGATACGCCGTGGCGATCTGCGCTCGTCCTCTTCATTCTGACCGTCTTCACGGTCGCGCTCTTCAACATCCTGCGGTCGGTCTACGGCGCCACCCCTCCTTTCCAGGGGACAAGCCTTGAGCAATTGCAAGCCACATCGGCGTTCATCTTCCCACTCGTGACCGCGATCGGCAGCGGAGCGCTTCTGTTCATGCTCACGCGAAAGGACCTTGGTTCTCTTGCCATCGTGGCGTCTGTCATGGTCCTGGTCGTCGCCTTCGGCGCCAGCGTCTTGACCGGCGCGCAATTATTACAAACACAAACCGGCGCCGTCGATGCGAGCATGGCGGGAAGTTACGGGCTGAAATTCGGCGCGGCATTTTTTGGATTCCTGGTATGCGTCGCCGGCATCGTCCTTTTTTCGCGCCTGCCCCGAAAAAGTCCCCTCGTGGAACTCGCCGCATTGACCATCTTTGGTTTGCTTGCTGTGCAAACCGCGCGCACGTCCTTCCGCGCCGCATACATCAACTATAACGACGCCACGGAATATCTCGTCTATGCACACGGCGCCGGGGGAGTCAAAGATGTGATCGCGCAAGTGACGGAAATATCCGAGCGGACAGCCGGTGGGTTGAACGCGGTCATTGCCTACGATGCCAGCGCGCCGGATACCGGCGTCTCGTGGCCCATGGTTTGGTACTTGCGCGATTTCACCCAACAGCGATCCTTCGACCAGCCCACCCGGTCACTCCGGGAGGCAGTTGCCGTGATCGTGGATCAGAAGAATTTCGATAAGATCGATGCCGCGCTCGGCGATGGCTTCTACCGCTTCGATTACATCCGCATGTGGTGGCCCAACCAGGATTACTTCGGTCTCGAGCAAACCCGCATCCTGAATGCCATCACGAACCCGGAGATCCGCGCCGGCATCTTCGATATCTGGTTCGACCGCGATTACACGCGCTACGCCCAGGCAACCGGCAGTTCGAGCATGACCCTGACCACCTGGCAACCCGCCGACCAGATGCGGTTGTACGTCCGCAAGGATGTCGCTTCGCAAATCTGGAATTACGGAGTTGGTCCGTCCGAGTCGCCGCTGACCGCCGACCCATATGAAGCCGGCACACAAATCATCAGCGCCGACCAGATTTTCAATTCCGACCGTTATCTGCCGCTCGGGTTGAATGCCCCGCGAGGCATTTCCTACGGAGCGAATGTTGACCTGTACATCGCAGACTCGCGCAATCATCGCATCCTGCACATTGCCTCCGATGGAAGTCTTTTACAGGAATGGGGTAATTTTGCCGACCTGGCATTGGGCGATGCTCCGCTCGGAACATTCAACGAACCGTGGGGAGTGGCGGTGGGTCCCGATGGCTCGGTGTATGTGACAGATACATGGAATCATCGCGTGCAAAAGTTTACGCGCGACGGAACGCCGATCACCATGTGGGGACAATTCGGTCAACCCGCGCCGGAACTGCCCGATTCCAACTACTTCTTCTGGGGTCCGCGCGGTATCGCGGTGGATTCCAACGGACGCGTGTTCGTCGCCGACACGGGCAACAAGCGGATTTTGGTGTACGATGAAGATGGAAATTACCTCACGGAATTCGGCACCGGGGGATTCGATCCCGGTCAGTTCGACGAGCCGGTTGGCGTCGCCGTAGGAAGCGATGGCACCGTGTACGTGACCGACACTTGGAATCAACGCATCCAGTCGTTCATCCCAACCGAAGGGACGGAGTTGCTCTATTTGCCGCTTGCCCAATGGGATGTCAACGGCTGGTTCGGTCAATCGCTGGATAACAAGCCGTTCCTCGCCGTCGGCAACGACAACCATGTGTACATCACTGACCCGGAGGGTTTCCGCGTAATTGAATTTACATCCTCGGGTGAATTTGTGCGCACCTGGGGTGACTTTGGAACTGGACCCGACCAGTTCGGACTGCTTTCAGGCATCGCGGTAGACCCCCTCGGTTCAGTATGGGTGGTCGATGCGGGAAACAATCGAATCCTTCGGTTCACCCTGCCCTAATCGCCAGCCTTGAATGTCTTAGCGAGCAGGTGACGCATATCGGTCGGGCGCTTCGATCACCGCCACCGCGTCATACGGACCGAAGGTCATGTTCGCCTCCGGGAAATTCTTGTTCTTCCGCAGTTGTCGAACGACTTCTTTTACCTCTCCGGCACGGATCTTGATCAGAACATATGCTTTCATGAAATTTTCCTTTCCTCACGACGACGGGGTGTGACGCAGGTAGATTGCCCAATAGGCAGCCGCGACAAGCACCGCGCCGCCGATAATATTGCCGATCGTGACCGGCAATAGGTTCGAAAACCAGAACGCCTGCCAGGTCAATGCATCGAGGTTGGGTACCGACGCTTCAACAGCGCTGGTGAAATCTGGGTCGAACATCTTGATCGCCAGCGCGTACGGAATGAAATACATGTTGGCGATGCTGTGCTCGAAGCCGGCGGCAACGAACGCCGTGATCGGAAAGATGATGGAGGCAATCCTGTCGAGGGTACTGCGGGCGCTGAAAGTCAACCAGACCGCCATGCAGACCAGGGCATTACAAAGCACGCCCAGCGCGACCGCCTGTAAAAACTCGAGGTCGCATTTCGCCGCGCCGATGCGAAGCGCCGTAACCCCCACCGCGTTCCCGCCGAAGGTGTATTGCCGGGTAAAAAACATCAGGATCACTGTCGCAATCGCCCCGAAAAAATTACCGGCGTACACGACCGCCCAATTCCGTAACATGGCACGCCCGGTCACCTTGCCGTTTGCCCACGCCATGACGATCAGGTTGTTGCCGGTGAACAACTCCGCCCCGCCCACCACCACCAGGATCAAACCGAGGCAGAATACCAACCCCGCCAACAGGCGGGTTACGCCGAAAGGCAAAGCGACAGTGTATGCCAATCCATCGCCCTGCGGGGTGACCGTCAGTGCCCCGGCGCTAACGGTGGTGGAGAAGATCGCGCCAAGTGAGATAAACGCGCCGGCGAGCACAGAAAGCATGAACATTTTCAGAAAGGGCATTTCCGCTTTGCGTACCCCCAGAAACTCCGCCCGCGCCGCCATCTCTTGCGGTAGTAATGCATCGATATGAATTTCGCTCATGGTCGTCTCCGTAATTGATATATTTGCATCATAACAAACTCGCACTCCCGGTAGGTAATTCTGCATTGGTGATTTTCTTCCCCTATTTTCATTCCGTGCGGTTAATTCTCCAACGGATTCATTCCTTGAGCACGCCGACCTCGCGAGGCGATAGATCGCGCCACTCGCCGGGCTTCAAATCACCCAGACTGATCGACCCGATCTGCCAACGGAATAACCGAACGGTGAAAAGTCCGACTGCCGCCGTCATGTGGCGGATCTGGCGCTTCTTCCCTTCCCGAAGCTTGATCTCAATCCAGGCGGTTGGTCCGTGCGGGGTGACCGGCTTGGGTCGGGCAGGCAGATTGGGGTCCGGAAGGAGGCGTGCCGCGCATGGAAGAGTCCGATAACCTTTGAGTTGAATGCCGCGCTCAAGTTGGTTCAGTTTATTCTGAGTCGCGTCGCCTTCCACCATTACCCAATACGTTTTTTCTGCGTGGTGCTTCGGGTCGGTCAGCTTTTTGATTATCGACCCGTCGTCCGTGAGTAAGAGCAAGCCTTCGCTATCGCGGTCCAACCGTCCAGCCGCATAGACGCTCGGCACGTCGATGAATTGTTTGAGCGTGGGATGCCCCGTGGCTTCGTTGTCGGTGAATTGCGAAAGCACGCCGTACGGTTTATTGAAGATAATGGTTCGCACTTGAGAGTTCGGGGCTATAATTCAAGCAATCAAACAGAGGAGGCTTCCATGACCAAGAAAACCATTGATCGTAAGAACGGCAAGTATAAGATCACCAGAAAAGACAACAGCAGTAAATCCATCGAACTTGAGTTGAAGACCAACAATCCCGACGATTACATTGTCGAGGAATTGGACGGGACAGATATGAAGCTCCCTGCCTCGAATCCAAACGGCATTCACTGGTTCGCCTCGTTCTCGGTGAAAAACAAGGACGGCACATACGCCTCGGTGGAATATTCATTTCCGTTCAACCTCGCCAAAGGGCACCGCATCTTTGTCGCTTACCCAGATTCAAACGGAGTCATTACCGCCTACGAAATGACCGACAAGATCAAGGACGGAAAAATCACCTTGAATCAGGGCGATCCTGCCGTCGGCGGTGTTCCCTCCGGCATCTAACGCATCGAGCAAAGTTCCATGAGTTCCCGCCGCCACGGCACATTATCGATGAACCTGCGGCGGGAAGACAACACCGAAATCTTCGAGGCTTGCGCGTTCAAAATGCCGCAAGCCGTTTGTAGGATCTCCGCACAGCGCGGGTCCTCCTGTTCGGTTGCCAGCGCATTGTAGCACGCGAGATAGATCCGTAACGGCTCCTCGGTGCCGTCTAGTGTACCGCCGGCGGACAAATACGACGCAACTTCGGCGGCATGACGCGCGGCGGTGGAACGATCGCCACGGGCAAGCGCCACACGGATCAAGCCCGCCAGCGGCTCCTTCTCAAGGGCAGATTGGTTCTGATCCTTGCGCATTTTCAACGCCTGCGTGAAGGATTCCTCAGCCTGTTCCATCTTGTTACTGAGAAGGTAGGCATTGCCCAGATAATAGTACGACCACGCCTCGCCAGATTTGTCCCCACGCGTCAGCGATAGCTCCATCGCCTGCACAGCAAACTGCTCAGCCTCGTCCGCAATCCCTTGCGCCTCGCTCACCGCGCTCAAATTCAACAGGGTGTAAATTTCCTGATAGGTATGGTTCACCTCCCGGGCGATGGATAGCGCCGCCTCCAGGTCGATGCGCGCCGACTCATAGTCGCCCAGCAACATGTTCACCCAGCCGATATTCCCTTTTTCGACGCCTTCCCCGAACCGGTCACCCATTTCTACGGCGAGGCGTTGCGCCTGCTTGTAATACTCGCGCGCAGAAATGTAATCTCGCAATACGTAGGCGGCAGCATTGGCAAGATTGCCCAACCCGCGTGATTCCAGCAGGCGATCACCCACTTCACGCGCGATCGCCACTGCCTGCTCCATGTACTCCACCGCGCGCGATGGCTGGTTCGATTCCAGTGTAAGCAAGCCGAGCGCCGTCAACGCCCTCCCCTCTTCCAATCGATCTTTCACGCTCCGGGCAAGTTCGAGTCCATCCAGTTGCCGGGCGGTGGCTTCCTCCACCCTGCCCAGTCGAAAGGATGCCTGAGACCAGATCGGGTACACGCCCAATGCCAGTTTGGGCTCTTCGATCCGTTTTGAAATTTCGATGACCCGTTCTGCGATTTGAAGCGTGCGCTGGTAATCGCCAATCGTAAAACTATATAAAGCGTGCAATCTCCATGCATTCGCCAAACGCCAGTCGTCCCGGACTTGCTGCGCAAGTTTCTCCAGTGCTTCCAGGTCGTTCGCCTGCATGGCTCTGTTCCCGATGCGACCGTACAAATTGACCCGCTCTTCCAGCAGGCGGTATTGCGTGTCAAGGTCATCAACTGCGGTGAACGAAAG
Source organism: uncultured Anaerolinea sp. (assembly GCA_964528275.1). Lineage (GTDB taxonomy): Bacteria > Chloroflexota > Anaerolineae > Anaerolineales > Villigracilaceae > Defluviilinea. Next base: position 39,511 of record CAZGSB010000016.1, read on the forward strand.
GGCGCGGGTGTAATACTCGACTGCCTGTGAGTTTTGATAAACATCTGCCGAAGCTCGCCCAGCCAGAGTGTAAAAATCCAGGGCTTTCGGCTTCAATTCGCCCATTTCGGCATGATGCGCCAGCTCGGCATAGTGGAACCGGATTTCGGCTCCGTATACTTTTTCGAGCGCATCCACGGCAAGGCGGTGAAGTTCCTGCCGATGAGCATGCATCTGCATCGAGTAGGCGGCATCGCGCAATAAGCCGTGCGAAAAAATATAACGCTGGATACCGGCTACATTCCAGATGGCGTGTTGTTCCGCTTCCCTGACATTCTCCTCCACCCTCCTTGAGTCGCCGGACATTTCCATCAACGCCTGGACAGAAAATTCCCTGCCGAGCACGGAGGCGGTTTGCACCAACTCTTTCACGCTTTGGTCCAGTTGGTCGAGGCGCGCCACCAACGCCGCACGGATGTCGCCCGGCAAGAGCAGGTCGCGCACCCGGCTCGACAATCCCCATTTCTCTCCGCGAATTTCGATCAGATTCTCCTCCATCAAGTAATGGAGGACCTGTTCGGAAAAGAACGGATTCCCCTCCGACCGCTCGTGGACCAGTTCGACCAAATCATCCGAGGGCGCGCCTCCCAGCAAGACCTCCAACTGACGCGCGATCGATTCTTGTGTCAGACCGCCAAGTGTGATGGAAGCGTCCACCATTCCGTCGTCTGTACTCAGGCGAAGTCCGCGAACGCGCGATGTGATCACCAGCGCCACAGGGTAGGGTTCCTTGCCGGTCCTCAAGGCGCGCTTCAACCGCGGCAGGAATTGGAGGGTCTCCTCGTCAATGTATTGCGCGTCTTCCAGCACAAGGATGACCGGCTGGATCAAGCTTTCCGCTTCGATCAGGTAAATGAGCGCCGCCAGTGTGCTGTTATAGCGGCTTTGGGCGTCAAGCGATTCGTACAATGAGCCATCCCAAAATATATCCACCAGCGCGCCCAGCACCGACCGCAAGCGGTCTACTTCGAGCGCGAGGTCCTGGTCGGGCGTGGAATCGATCACTCTCTGCAATCGGCTTTCGAAATTTTTCACGCGCTCATCCGCCGATTGGGCGGGTGTGATTCCAAAATACCGCATCAACCAATGCCGGATCGGGTTGAATGACTGCCTCAGGATCTGGTCCGCTTGCAGGATGCCCCAATGAACATTCGGGTTCTCATGCAGGAGGGCGGCACGGAACTCGTGGACGAGGCGCCCTTTTCCCGTACCCGCCTCCCCCAGCAGAAGCAACACCCCGGCGAACTGCCATCTTCGTAACGGTTCGACGAACTGCAGGCAACGCGCCAGTTCGTCCTCGCGACCGATCATTTCACCCTGATAGATCGAATCCGCTTCCACTTTATGGCTGTTGAGGAGGTGGACTTTTTGTTCCGCGGAAAACCCCTTGAATTTCTGTGTGCCGATAAATTCAATATCGAACCAGGCAGAGACGCGGCGCGCGATGCGGTCATCCACCCAGATCTGCCCCGCCTTTGCCGACATCATGAACCGCGCGGCAAGGTTCACGCCCCACCCGTAACACGTGTAATCCTCGCTCATACTGCCGCCAAGATAACCGGCGTGAGCAATGTAATAGGTAATCCCTGCGGTAATGGGAAAATGCACCTGCGATTGAAGTTCGAGTATGAAATTCAACGCCCTGCCGATATCGTTTTCGTAGGCGACGGGCGCCCCCCACAACATCAGCATGTTACAGCCTTTGTCGCCGAAATCCAAACGGTTGAGCAATCCGCCGAATTTCTGCCTCAATTCAAATACCACCCGAAAGAAATGCTCGAGTTCATCCCCTTCCATATCGGGGAACCGCATAAACAGATTTACGACCTGACGGAACTCTCCACGGACATCCTGTGAGATGATCTCTTCGGGGAAAAAGATCTTCGAGGCATCGAGGTCAACCGGCGGGAAAACGGTCGGGCTGGGAGCAGGCTTCTCACTGCGAAACCCAACGAAACGGTGGAAGGAACCGACTGGCGTGGTCTGCACGGTATCAGAAAGCAAAAGGCACGTGTCGCCGGTCAACAGGATATCGCCCGCCGATGCCTGTTGTTCCGCCGTCGCAGATTCATTGACCGCCGTCCCGCGGAAATAATAGGTCGCATATTCGCCGTTTTGCGATCGTAAAATTCCCCAGGCAACATCACCGACTGCCAGACCCACCTTTACTGAGAATTGAAAAATTCCATAGCGGGTCTGACGGATGGGATGATCGACGAGGTGGCGTTGCACTTCGGCGGCGGCGGCGAGGGCGCGTAACGCGACCTCTTTCGGCTTGCCATCCATTGGAAACAACGCCATGATGCCATCGCCGGCGAAGCCGACTACTTTGCCGCCGTATTCGAAAATGCTCTCGACGAGCGGGTCGAAGACACCGTGCATCAACCCCGCCAGCACCTCCGCGCCATGCTGACCGTGTTGCATCAGTGAGTCGGTCATCGAGGAAAACCCGGAAAGATCGAGGAACAAACCAACAGCGGAAAATTCCCCTTCGTATTTACCCGCGCGATAATTTTCGATGATGATCTGGGGGACGACGCGATGCATACTCACCTGGTTCCGGTATTGTAGCATGTATAATCCGCGGATGCGAGATACCCGCTTTCAGATCAGAACATGCAATACCTGCGGTTTACGATACCCCCTCGTCGACGAGAAAACATTTGGGGTCCGTTGCCCGGCGTGTTTGGGTGAGACGAGCCTCATCCTCCAAAGAAAATTGACTCGCGAGGCGACTCACCCTTCCGCCAATACGCAGACTCAAGCAAGGAGGTCCGTTCTCCTCGACAACATCCGCTCAGCGGGCAATGTCGGTTCGATCTTGCGCAGTGCGGAAGGGTTTGGATTTGCGCATGCGTATATGTGCGGGATCACGCCCACGCCCGAGAACGATGCCGTCAAAAAAACCGCGCTCGGCGCAGAAGACTCTGTGACCTGGTCGTATCACAAGGATGCAGTAAAACTGGCCAAAGGGTTGAAGGTTGAAGGTTGGAAGGTTTTCGGTTTGGAGGAGGGTAATCACGCATCTTCGATTCGCGAGATGAAGAACGCGGAAGCCGATGCAGTATTGGTCGTCGGCAATGAAATCACCGGAGTTGACCCCGAACTACAGAGCCAGTGCGACGAGGTTTTTTACATCCCCATGCAAGGCGAGAAGAAATCGTTCAACGTGGCTGTGGCATTCGGCATCGCCGCATACGCCTTCACCACCGCAAGGTGACTCGCTCCTGTGTTATCATAGCCGCATCGCATCATGAGAGGAGAACCCCATGGCAATCAAATTATCCCTTCCCGTCAACGGTCCCATCACTCAATTATTTGGCGAAAACCCGGAGATTTATAAAAAGTGGGGTTTTCCCGGTCACAACGGAATCGATTACGGCATCCCGAACGGCACGCCGATCCTGGCAGCCGCAGCAGGGACGGTGGCGCTGGTCGGTTTCGAAAACGGCGGCTACGGCAATTACGTCAAGATCAGCCATGTCGATGGAAGCAAAACATACTACACCTACTACGCACACCTGGCAAACGCCTCGGTGGCGGCTGCGCAAAAAGTAAAAGCCGGCGCGGTGATCGGCTCCAGCAATAACACCGGCGCCAGCACCGGACCCCACCTGCATTTCGGGTTGAAGATCGATGGCGAGAATCCGCCGTACAAAGGGTACGTGGACCCGATGCCGTATTTCTCCAACGATGGCGTCACCGCTGAATCAGCAGTTTCCACCGACATTCCCGACGCGATAAAAATCCCCTCGACCATTTCGTTCGAAGTCCTCTCGGATGTGCTCAATGTGCGTAATGGACCCGGCGTGGAATTCGCCATCGTCGGTCAATTGCAAAAAGGCGTGGCGGTTACCGGCAAACGTTTGCAATCGAAAAGCGTCTGGATCGAATACGAAAAAGGGAAATGGGTTGCGCTCGCCTTCAACGGCATCGTGAACCTCAAAGTGAAATAACCGCCCCATGCGCGTCCTTCGAACTTTCAGCCTGTTCAGCCTTGCTTCGATTTTGGTCGCCTCCTGCGCCCCCGCTGCGCCGACCACGACAGCCGGTGACGTACAAACCGTCGTCGCGGTGACGTTTGCCGCCATGAGCGAATCAGCTCCCACGTCCGCGCCCGAAGCGACGTTCACCGCCATCCCCTCCCCCACGCTTGTGGCGTCAAGCACCCCGCCATCACCCACAACATTTACCGCACGCACCAGCGCGCAAAATGTCAGCTTGCGGGTGGGACCAGGCTCGCTGTTCAAGGTCAGTCGCGTCATGGCGCAGGGATTGCCCTTGCAAGTACTCGGGCGCTCGCAGGGCGGCGAATGGTTGTATGTGCTCAACGAGGAGGGCATCAACGGCTGGGTCTCGGTGCTCTTCGTCGATTTTGCTTTCGATGGTCCCCTGCCTCCATTCGTCGAACCGGAGAATGCCCTGCTGGTTACCGGCACGGTGCACACTGAACTGGGTACGCCGGTCAGCGGAATCGGTTTCGCCATCGAGCAGGGAAGCAACCGCGCAGATACGCAAACCGACGATACCGGCCGATTCTATGCCTATCTGCCGGCGCATCTCTCCGGCGCGTGGACTGTGAGTTATGTATCCATCGCATGCACGAGCAACACGATGGATTCCAACTGCAATTGCATCAGCGGCACCTGCGCAAGCGCCGATCCACCGAGAGTGACCGTGAACCTGCCATCATCGAGCGACCTGAACTTTGTGTGGAAGTAGCCGCCCTGAAAATAACAAACGCCCCGAAAATTCGGGGCGTTATTTTTTCGAGTGATCGATCCGATCGCGCACCTGTTCGAGCAAGTGCAGGATCTCATCCCGTTCCTCGCGGGCATCCTGCAGGGATTTGGCGATCGTATTTTTCTCGTCCGACGACTGGGTGGCGCCGAGCAAATGTTCCGAGCGGGTGATCTGCGCCACCTTGTGATGCAATTTCGTTTCGAGCCGCTTGCGATATCCTTCATAGAACTCGAAATCGTTCACCGATTGATGGGCGGGCTTGATTTTTTGAGTCAGAATATCCGAGATCAGCGGGAGAAAGGATGCAATATCCACCGGCTTTTCGATGAATTGCGTCACACCAATCGCGAGCGCAAAGTCCTTGTCCTCCGGGGTGACGTACGTGGCGGACAGGAAAACCACCGGCAGGTCGCGCGTGGCTGGGTCGATGCGCAGGCGATGGACGAGACTAAAGCCATCCATCTTGGGCATCAGGATATCGGCAATGACCAGCAACGGGCGCTCTTTTTCGATGGCTTCGAGCGCCTCTTCCCCGTTGCGCGCCGTCACCACACGATACCCCTTAAATTTCAGCGTGGTATCGAGCAGGTTGAGAATATCCGGAATGTCGTCTACGACGAGCAGATAACCGCGTGTCTCCTCAGACATGAATGTATTCTACCATTGCGGGCGCGCGCGAAAATGGTCAGAATGTTACAAAAAATTCACCCCTGCACCAATAGCAGACAATCTCCATCCCATTTAAGCCGTGTGGACGGCGCCTGCCGGCGGCGGGTTTGCTCCGCCACGTAATCGAGGATCTCCTTCCGCCGCCCCTGCGCCCATGGATACTTCGCATCCCACTCCGTTTCGGCTGGGAACCAGACCAGCGCGACCACATCCCCGCCCCCGAATTCCCAGTGAAACTCGCAGGTGTTCTTTTTGAGCCAGCCTTCGACGTATTGAATCGTACCGAAGCGCCCGGATGTGAATATCTTGATATCTTGCATGACTTTCAGCCCTCCGTCACCGCTCCGGATCGACGAACTTGAACAGGTCGTCGAGGTAGCGTTCGGCAAACTCGATGATGACGACATCGGGTTTCTGCTCGTCCACCCACGAGAGATTCCAAATGCCGCCGCCGCTGAAGTTTTGAACGAAGACCCCGCGATGAAAATGCTCGCCCAGCATCGGGTTGACATTGAAAAAATAAGAGTCGTGGTAGATGACAAGGTTCGGCAACGACTCGTTGGAATTGTAGGAGAACAGCAACTTGCGCCCGCCGAGGTTGATGGTTTTGTATGTTGTGGCGAGGTCGAATACCGGCGCGAGGCGGATCTTCGACTCGGTCAGCGAAGTGGCGCCGATCACGTTGACGAGGTCGAGCGGCTCAGGCGCGAGGTGCGATTCGGCAAAATCAGAAATCGGTCGCGGGGAGAGGATTGGGGTTTCCTTGTTCAACTCGCCGATGATCGCGGAGTAGGCGAGATAGGCGCCGTAGTCGTTCCAGTGCGTATCGGTGGCGAGATAGATTTCCCGTTCGGCTTTGGCTTGCAGGAGCGCCGGGCGCAGGTCGAGGAGTTGCGTTCCCCCGTGCGCTTGCAGGTAATTCACCACTTGGTCCAGTTTCGACTCTCCGTTGAATTGCGGAATCTGCGCCGGGATGCGCTCGGGGTAGATCGTGTTCTTACTTGGCGCAACCACCACCACCAGCGTGATACCGCGTTCCGCGTAGCGGGAGGCGAGCGCGTCGAGGTTCAATTGGAATTGCGCCAGTTGTTCCGCCGTAAATGACTCGGTCCGTTCGTACACATCCAGGTCGCCTTCGGCGGTGTAGATCAGCCAGCCATCGTCGCCCACCAGCACTTTGGAGAAGACGCGGTCGCCGAGGGTGAGTCGCAGGTTTGACGTCAGCGCGATGAGGCGTGAGCGGAGGTAGAAATTCTCGCCGATGGTAAAGGGATCGAGGGCAAGAGTCCGTAGGGGAAGAAATAACATCCCGAGGAAGACCAGGATGAACACGGCGTTGTACACATCCCTGAATTTAGAAGTTGGCATAGATCCCCGGTAAAAAAGTGCCGCTTGCCATGCTCCCCACGGCGAGCACGAACGTTGCGAGCAGAAGAGCATCCACCGCAACGACAGCAACGAGATGCGGTTTCGCCTGTTCACGCAACCATGCGCCGATGGGCATCGAGAACAGAATACCAAAACCAAACGCCAGCAGGAAGGTCGGTTCGATGAACGGCAAAGGGCTGATCTGCTGGAACGGCAGAACGAGAGGGGATGCGTTGCCATACACAAGAACGCCCAAATAGCCGCGCGCGAAATCGAGGTCGGGCGAGCGGAAGATCAACCACGTGAGCAGGATCAC
>CAZGSB010000016.1:46745-49938 GCA_964528275.1 uncultured Anaerolinea sp.
ACCGCCATATCGGTGTAGCCTGAAAAATCGAAGTAGATCTGCAAGGCGTAACCGACCAGCCCCAGCCAGGCATACTCGGACGTGATGGCATCCACCGGCAGATCGAAGATCGCATCGACCGTCAGGGCGAGGGTGTCGGCGATGAGAATCTTCTTGACAAAGCCCTGCATGAACCGGCGCATGCCATCGGCGATTTGTTCGCGGTCGAGCACGGGAGCGGGGAGCGCCCCCGCCAGCGCTCGATACCGGACGATAGGACCGGCAAGCAATTTGGGGAACATCAACACGTAGAACGCGAACGAGAGGAAATTCTTTTCCGCGCTCACCCGCCCCGCCCGCACATCGAGCAGGTAGGAAATGACTTGAAAACTGACAAACGACAACCCCAGCGGAAACGGAAGCGAGCCGAACCATTCGGGCGCGCGCGCCTGCAGGCTATCGCCCAGCCCAAAGAACAGGTCGAAGCGATACGCGGTGAATAGTTTGAAGAAAAGGAGGATACCGACGTTGAACGCCACGCCGAGGGGGATGAGTCGCGTCCATGCGCGTTCGGCGGACCAACGCGCAGCATAATAGTTGACGAGGATCAACGCGCCGATCCAAACCAGGCTGAGGCGGTCGCCCCAGGCGTAAAAGACCAGGCTCGCGCCGACGCCGATCCACGGGCGCCAGCGCGGCTGGGCGACAAAATAGGCGATGAGAAAAAATGGCAGGAAGAGAAAGAGGAACAGCGCAGTGTTGAAATTCATAAGAGCAGGCGCAATTATAACGGAGGGCTTATTGAAATAATTCAGCCCCGGAGGTCGGGGCTGAATTGAGCATACTGCGAATTATCATTGATTAGCGGATACTTGCCCTGGGATCAGGCCCATCACCGCTGGGCGAAGTTGCCGTAGCCGAAACCGACGGTTCCGGCTTGGGCTGTTCGCCCTTGATCTGTTTCATCAAGTCGTACCAGAACGATGATCCTTGTGAGACAGCCAGCGCTGTGATCACCATACCCCAAAACTTTCCCCGGATGGCATCCCACAACCACCCCAAGCCCTCTTTCGCATCCTTGGGTTTTTGGTACCAGAATTGATCGGTGGCTTTCATTTCTTCCAGTTGCGCGACCAGCTTTTGAATATCAGCGTTCTTCTGGTTTTCCGCATCGGTGGAGGCAAGGAGCAGGGTGGCTTGCGCGTCGGCGGTTGCAGCGAGTGTGGCGTTATTCCAATAGAGATTGGCGAGCGCGATACTATCCACCCCGAGGATAAAGGAGACCAGGAAAGAGATCAGGATCACATACCGTCGCGCATGCGCCTTGAACTCCTGCGCCGCCTGGTCCATCAACCCGCCAACCCAGGTTTCCATTTTCTTTCGCAGGGCTTCCACATCATCGAACCCGGCGTCCGCCAGTTTTTTCAACTCCTGCTTGATGGTGGAATCGATCCCCGGCGAAAGCAGGTCGGGCAGGTTATTGATCACCTCCCTTACTTTCTCGTTGTTCTTTTTGTTGGTGCCTTCGAGGTCGAAAAGCGCGTCCACCAAATTCTTGGGGGGAATCTTCTCCACGTAATCGATGATCTCTGTTTTCCCCGAAAACCAGCCAACAGGGACGATACCCAACTTTTTCACGTAGCGCACAGGTTTCAGGCTGTTGATCTGCGGCATGGATTTCAACTTTTCCATCGTCAACGATTTCCCCTGCGCAACCACTCCGATCAAATGACCTTTAAGAAACCCTTCGAGACTCTTCCCCCGTGTGTTCATGATCTCGAGAACATATCGGGTGACTGCAGAAACGATCAACCCCAACACGTAATAAACCACAGCAAGCGCCAACACAACACTCAGAACTTGCGATAGCGAAACAGGCATGCGATCCTCCTCCAGTGTGAACTATTTTCGAATGGCAGTATGCGTGAGTTGATTATAGGGATTCGGAATCGAAATACAAGGGTTTGTGGAATTTCGTTCGGTCAATTCTGACCCAATTCATCTGTTCATGGAGCGCTTACCCATGGCGCTTGGGTGATTTTGACGAAGAGCAGGCATCGACGTGATTTTCGTAACTTGTATCGTGTTGTGCGAGCGGCTTACAATCCGTAAATTCCAGGGATGACCACCGTGACACACAGAATCTACTTTGAGGAGCCGGGCTATATCCGCCTCGTATACGAAGGCGATGCGAAATTGACGGACCTGAAGGAAGTCCTCACCCGGGGCGTGGCGCTCGCAGTGGAAAAAAAGTGTTTTCGCGTTCTGAGCGATTTTCGGGGAATGAGCTTGAAGATCTCCATCACACAATTGTATTGGATCGAGGAAATCCAACAGGAACTCTCCAGGGAATTGGACGTGCCCTTCCACTACTTCAAAAGGGTTGTTGTTGTGCCAGCCCGGGAATACCCCAGGTACAAGTTTTTCGAAACCGTGGCAGTAAACCGTATGCATCGGATCAAGGTCTTCACCGACTACAAACAGGCGCTGGAATGGTTATTTGACTCAGAGGTTCCAGGCGTGGCAACCACCTGCAATCGACTTCAATAACAGAGAGCGGCGGCGCGGGGGAATTTTCTTTATAGTGAAGAATTCAGAAATCTGCAGAAAGAACACTTACAAATAACCCTGTAACTCCTGCCACCATTTCTGCGTGATGGCATCGTACCCGGCGCTGTTGGGATGATTGCCGTCGTCGTAGAGTGTGGCGGGGTTGGTGAAGATGTCGGTGTTGTAGAAATCCACGGTGACTACGCCATGCCTCGCCGCCAATTGCGCGAGCGATTCGTTGTAGCGCACAGCCTGGGCAGACATGCGCGCGAGTTCGTCCGGTGTGATGGCGGTGAACGCCTCGCCCTTGAGCGCCACCGGGCGGCGCGACTGATCGTCGAGCAATGCCACCAGCACCACGGCGCCGGTGGAGCGCAGACGGCTGAGGATGAGGTCCATGTTGGCGGTGAAGTGGGCGAGGTCTTGCGCGTCGGCTTCGTCGTTGATATCGCCGCCGTACTCGTAGAGGTACCACAAGTCGTTACTGCCGATCCACACGAGCGCGACCGCGCCGCGACCTTGCGCGACGGCGTTTTGCAATTCAACCACGGCGCGATCGAGTTGACCCTCGAGTCCCTGGTCGCCGTGAATTAACGCGTCGCTATTCCAGCCCGATTGCCCAAGGTTGACGAGCGTGGAGCCCGGGCGGACGGCGTTCACCAGC
>CAZGSB010000017.1:0-49615 GCA_964528275.1 uncultured Anaerolinea sp.
AGAACGCGCTATCGCCGATCACCGCGCCTGCCAGTGTGCTGAACGAATTGTGGAACGAGTGCAGTAACACCGCCACCACGTACCCCGCCGGCACAGCGATGATCTTGACAAGCATGTTTTTGCTCAAACGCGCCACCGCAAACCCGATGCCGGTGAACGCCGTGAAGAAAGGATGCATCCACCCCACGAGGATCACCCGCACAACGACCAGCAACCAGAACCCCTCCCAGCCGCCTGCCTGAAACCCGTTGCGGTAGATGTACAACACATTCTCGATGGCGGCAAAACCCATCGCCGTGATCGCGCCGTACACGATGCCGTCCAGCACCGAGTCGAACTCCTTGCGGAACATCAGGAACACGACGAGCACCGCCAGACCTTTCAGCGCCTCCTCGATGATCGGCGCAACGATGGAGGTTGTGCCGAAATCGGCGGCAACCTCCGAGCCGGTCAACACGTAGATGCCGATGCCGAACATCGTGTTCAAAATATACGCGCCGCCCCCCGCGATCACCACGCCCCAGCCGAACGCCGCGCCGAGTAGCAGCTTTGGCTCTTTTTCATACCGGTCGAGCCAGTTCACGAATGCCGCGTAAATGAACATCGGCACAAAACCAAAAAAGAACGATCCGAGTAATGCCATGTCTCCTCCAAAAAATTGTGGCTCATCCGTGGTTACAGGAAAGCCCAAAATCTCAGCCACGGATTTCACGAATTCACACGGATTGGTCAAAAAATTCGTGAAAATCTGTGTTCATCCGTGGCAAACGATTCTTCTTTAAATCGGAACCCCGCTCAAAACGGGAGAGCCAAAATAGTTATCGTCCGCAGGTTTCGACCGCCTGCCTTTGCCGTATCTCAAACCTGCGGGACGTTGAATATCAAACCCGTTCTTTCGATCCTCGTTTCCTCGAACGGGATTCCCAACATATCCAACACCTCTTCGGGGCGTCCCGTTGCGCCTTCGCGCGCGGCGAGTTTCATCACGATTGTATCACCGGTCGACTCCAGCCCTTCAATTAACGGACGCAGGTCGTATTGCTTGTCGCGCCTGACGCGGACGATGGATGCGGATTCCAAAACGGTTTCGATCCTCCGCGTCAACCCCGACGGGTCAACCTGCTCCTTCAACTCGATTCGGTACTCCGCCGAAGCGACCTGAGTCTGCAACGCCGGCAGGCGCTCATCCACGTGTTCCACAGCGGTCACCTGAACGCCGGGCGGGAGCGTGGCATTCAGCCGTTCGCGCAGCCCCTCCAGCGGAATGTCGCGCTCGAGGCGCATGTCCAGCACCTCGCACGTGGACGAGAATCCCAGCGGCAGGGCGGCGGCAAGACTCATCTTCGGTTGCGGGTGGAATCCCTGCGAATACGCCAGCGGAAGTTCGGCGCGGCGGGCGGCGCGCTCCCACAACTTGTGCAGGTCAAGATGACCCGTGTAGCGAAGCGGTCCCTGTTTTGAAAATGTGATTCGTATCCGCATGGGTAGGGCGTGGGGCGGGATGGTATCCCGCCTTACGAATTTACCGCGTGGGTCTTCAGCCAGCGTTTGATGTCGCGCACGTGCTCGTGGTAATGGTGAAACGTATTGTCCGCGATGCGATTGGGCAGGTTGTGGCGTTTGAGCAGGTCGTCGCTCATCGCTTCGAGCGAGCTTACGATCGAAGCAAACGACTGGATCTCCTGCGCCACGATCTCCTCCAGCGGGACGTTCTTGAACCGTTCGTACACCCAGCCGTTGGCTTCGTCATCGGTCAGCAGGGGCGAGCCGAAATCAGGGTAGCCGTGTTCGTCGAGGAAGGCATCCAGCGCGTTGTGCGTTTTGCAGGGTGCGTATGTTTCGCCGTGCGCGATCTCGTTCATGCGGTCGGCGATGTATTGCTCGTACGCCCACACATGCGCGAGGATATCCTTGATCGACCATGTTCCCGTCACGCCCTTCATCGTCATCCGCCGCGTAAAGCCGACGCGGTTGAGTAACAACTCGAACTTGTCGCGTTCGCGCATCAAACGCCGCAGGAACACTTCTTTGTGCTGTGTGTGCATCCTCAGTCCCCAACCACGGATAACTGATTACTGATTACTGACAGCTGTTCACTGATTACTGGTAACTGCTTACTGGCACCCGGCGACTTTACCTCCGGGCAATGCCAGACGTTACCAGGGTTCTCGCGGCGCATCTGTGCAAACGTCGGCAGGATTCCGCAGGCGAAACAATCGAAGCGGCAATCCACGCGGATCTGGCCTTCGAGCGATTGCCTGAAATCCTGAAATAAAAAGTTTTTGCGCACCGCGGCGGTGATGTGCTCCCACGGGAAGACTTCGTCCGTGCGGCGCTGGCGATGGGTGTAAAACAGCGGGTCGAGACCGTGCTCTTCGAAGGCTTCCATCCACGCGCTGTATTTTTTGCCTTCCTTCCACGCGTCGAACTTCGAGCCGTTCTTCCACGCGGAGTAAACGACCTCCGCCATGTTGCGATCTCCGCGCGAGAGCCAGGCTTCGAGGAACGAATCTTCCGCGTCCGTGAGACTCAACTTGATATTGCGGTCGCGCCCCAACTCGCGGCGCAACAATGCCTGCTTGGCGCGGATCTGTTCCGGCGTGTCGCACGAAACCCACTGGAAGGGTGTCTGCGATTTCGGCACGAACGTGCTCACGCCTGCGTTGAGTTTTGCCTTCATGCCGATCACTTTGCGTCCCTCGGCGATCACGCGCTTGCACAGGTCGGCAATCGCTTGCACATCCTCGAGCGTTTCGCTCGGATGCCCGATCATGAAATACAGTTTGATTGTCGTCCAGCCGCGGCGATAAATTTCGCGAGTGGTGTTGATCACCTCTTCGTCGGGGACGAACTTGTTGATGATGCGGCGCATTCGCTCGGTGGCGGCTTCGGGCGCGAGCGTGAATCCGCCGGAGCGTTTGTCTTTCAATTTCTCCATCAAGTCAATCGACACGGATTCAATTCGCAACGAAGGCAAGGAAACTTTGAGGTGCGTCCCGCCGAATTTCTCGCCGACTTTCGTAACTAATTCGAGCACGTTTGTGTAATCGGAGGACGACAGCGACAGCAACGCGATCTCCTCGAACCCGCTGGACTTAATGGCGGCATCCAGCGCTTCGATGACTTCGTCCACGGGTCGTTCGCGGACGGGACGGGTGATCATCCCCGCGTGACAGAACCGACATCCGCGCGTGCATCCGCGCATGATCTCCACCGAGACGCGGTTGTGGACGATGTCAATGTTCGGGACGATGAACTTCGTCGGCGGCGGAGGCAGTTTGGCGACCACGCGCTTGGTGACGATTTTGGGAATATCGTCCACGATAGGTTCGATGTGCGAGACGGTGCCGTCGTCGAGGTAGTGCGCTTCGTAGAGACTGGGGATGTAGACGCCGGGGATGCGGGCGAGCGCGTTAAGTACGTCATTGCGAGACGCCGAAGGCGTCGAGGCAATCTCCTTCACGGCGTGGGGATTGCTTCGCTTCGCTCGCAATGACGATATGGTGTTGATAATATCGTGAATGACCTCTTCCCCTTCGCCGATCACGAACGCGTCGATGAAGGCGTGCATTGGCTCGGGGTTCATGGTGGAATGTCCGCCGGCGATGATGATGGGGTGCGACTCGTCCCGGTCTGCGGAACGGACGGGGATCCCAGCCAGATCGAGGAGGTTGAGGGTGTTGGTGTAGAGCGTCTCGTACGGGAGGGTGATGCCGACGAGGTCGAAGCAGGCTAACGGTCGTTTTGATTCGAGCGCGTACAGCGGAATCCCATGCTCGCGCATGAGCGCTTCCATGTCCAGCCACGGCGCGTACACGCGTTCGGCAAGCGCGTCGTCGCGCTGGTTCACCTGGTCGTAGAGAATCTTGAGTCCCACATTCGAGACGCCGATGTCGTAAATATCGGGGAAGACGAACGCCACTTTGGTCTGGACCGAATCCCAGTCTTTGACCGTGCTATTCAGTTCGCCGCCGACGTAGCGGCCGGGCTTTTGCACTTTGAGCAGGATGCGGTCCAGTTTGTTTTCGATCTGCGCTTGCGTGGGGGTCAACATGGCGAAAATTATATCAGAGCCGCATGGGTAATTTGGGGGAGGAGATTCTCGCGCAAAAAACAACCGAACTATCGAAATTGAAAAGCAAAATCCAAACGGCGTGGTGTACGTGCCGCGCGCGCCGGGCTAAGATTATTTCACCAATCGAAAAGGAGTGAAAGAAAATGAAGAAACTTTTATTTGTCCTGCTGGCGGTCGCGTTGACCGCATGCGCCGCGCCGGCAACGCCGACGGCGCAACCTGTCGCGCCAGAACCTGTTGTTGTGACGGTGATTGTCGAGCCGACTCAGGCGCCCGCGCAACCGGAGCCGATCGTGGTGACCGTGGTGGTGCCGGCGTCACCCGTCGCAGAACAACCTACTGCCATTCCGCCGACGCAACCTCCAGCCGCCGCGCCGAACGATTCGGGCAGCGGCTCCATCGTTGTGGATGACCAGCTCGGCAAGGGCGTGTTCAATGCCATCACGCTTTCGGGTAATGAATTTTCCCTGCGTTGTGTGACGCGCGAACTGACCATCACTGCCACGGCGTCGCTGGCAGACATCACCGAAGCGGAACTTTTCTATCGCATGGTGGATCAGCCCAAGGCGCTATATTATTCTGAGTGGCGCAGCGCGGGGAAGATGAAGGATGAGGGCAACGGAGTGTTCTCGTACCTGCTTACCGGCGAAACGGTTCACCCCGACTTGCGGTTGGAACTCGGCTGGTTTGAATTCCAACTCGTCGGCTTGAACAAGGGCGGGGGTGTGCTCGACCGCACGCAGAAGATCGAGCAATTGGTAACCTATCGGATCGATTGCCCGTAGAAACCTCTTTAGCCACAGATACTTCGACACGCTCAGTACAAGTTTCACGGATTTACACGAAACAAGCCGAACCTGATCAGGTTCGGCTTGTTCTTAATCTTAAAGACTCGATCCGTGATAATCTGTGTAATCCGTGGCTGAAAATCATTCCCCGATGATCTTCACCAGCACGCGTTTTTTGCGCTTGCCATCGAATTCGCCGTAAAAGATCTGTTCCCAGGGACCGAAATCCAACTGCCCGCCTGTGACGGCAACGACCACCTCGCGCCCCATGATCTGGCGTTTGAGGTGGGAATCGGCGTTGTCTTCGCCTGTGTCGTTGTGGCGATACTGGCTGACGGGTTCGTGCGGCGCGAGTTTTTCGAGCCATTGTTCGTAATCGTGATGCAAGCCTGATTCATCGTCGTTGATGAAGACCGACGCGGAGATGTGCATGGCGTTGACGAGGACCAAGCCTTCTTTGATTCCGCTTTCGCGGATGGCGATCTCCACGTCGGGCGTGATGTTGACAAACCCGCGGCGGGAGGGGAGGTTGAACCAGAGTTCCTTGCGATGGGTTTTCATGCCGCGATTCTACCATCCGTGTTAGGATGTGCGAATGCCCTACCTCACCGTCAACGGCGCGGAAATTTATTATCAGGAACACGGCATTTCACAAAGCGCGCCCATCGTGTTGATCCACGGCTCGACGATAGACAGCCACACCGATTGGGATTCGGTCATTCCCGCGCTCGCTGAACATTACAAAGTGTTCGCGCCCGACTGTCGCGGCCACGGTCGCTCGAACAACCCGCGCATGAGTTATTCGTTCCGCGAGTTGGCAAACGATGTGGCGGCGTTCGTCCGCGCGATGGGGTACGAGCAGGCGCATATCATCGGTCACAGCAATGGCGGAAACGTCGCGCTGGTGACGGCAGTTGAACATCCCGAAGTGACGCGGACGTGTGTCGCGCAGGCGGCGAATGCGTTTGTGACAAAATATCTCATCGAGCGGGAGCCATTCATCTTCGATCCCGACCGAGTCGAACGCGAAGACCCCGATTGGATGAACGAGATGATTCGGTTGCATGTCGGTGTGGCTTCGCGATCAGGGGCGGGAGGACCCCGCCACTACTGGCGCGACCTGTTGCAAATGACCTTGAAGGAGATCGTCTCCGAGCCGAACTATTCACCCGCCGACCTGGCGAAGGTGAATGTGCCGATGCTGGTGATCATGGGCGCGGACGATACCGTGAATGCCCCCGACAAACACGCGCAATATATTGCCGAGCATGTGCCGAATGCCGAGTTGTGGATTCCCGAACGGACGGGACACAACGTCCACAAGGAGCGGCAGGGGGAATGGGTAATAAGGGTACTGGAGTTTTTGAAACAGGTGGGATGAGTCAACTGAGTTTTGGTATCACCGCACCGACTTTTTTCTTGTAGGCGCGGTATTCATCGCCGAATCGTTCGATCATCAATTGTTCTTCCGCTTTGACGCGCAAGAAGTAGAAGACGATGAAAACCAAGAGGTTCACCCAGCCCGCGATCCAATTTTGTAACAACAAGGGCTGGGCTATCACCCACAACCACTGCGACGCGTACATCGGGTGGCGGATGATGCCGTATATTCCCTTTGTGATGAGTTCGTGCTTCTCGCGGATCTCCAATGTAGGCGACCAGTTGAGCCCCAGGTCCGCGTGGGCGCGCCAGAAAACGTACAACGCGCCGAGGAGAATCAAAATCCCCAGCCAACCTGCCCAAGCGGGAAGTGTGTAATTTGCAGAGTTCAGCCAATCACTGAAAGCAAAGATCAGCGGAAAGATGAACATCGCGATCAGCAGTAGGAAGAGAATGGCTTTCTCCTGTGTTGTGACGCGGCGCTCGCTCATCTTTTGTTCCTTGCGTTTGCGATTAAGTGGCGCGCGGATGACGGATTCGGCCGCGATGCCGAGGAAATAAGCCCAGATAAAAATATTCATTGATTATTCTCTTTTCTCGACGACCACAGTGGCTTCGCCCAGCAACGCGGCAATCGCGCCGATGGCGGCGAGTTGCGGCACGATCAACGCGCCGACCACGCCAAATGTGAGCGGGATTTCAAAGACCACCTTGCCGTCCTTGTCCTTGATGATCACGCGGCGGATGTTGCCCTCTTGAATCAAATTCTTGATCTTGCGAAGCAGTTCTTCGCCGTCCACGCGGAATTCTTCGGTGCGAAATTTTTCGTCGGGCATGTCAACTCCTTATTAAAACCACTTTTCGTCGAGTGGCGTCCACTCGTCGCTTTGGTCGGCGCGTTCCGCCCAGTTTTCCTTGCCTGTCCACGATTCGATGTTGATGACATAGATCGAAGTGGCGCGTAGTTCCTTGTCGGTGATCCCGCGATATTCCTTGTCAACGGTCATGGTTGGAAAATATTTTCCGATCAATCCATACAACAGGCGACGCGCCTCGGAAGGATCATCCACGAGACTCGCTGTGCCGTAGACGACCACACTGCGGAATTGAAGCGAGAATTCGAGCGCGACGTTCGACGGCAGGAACTTCCCCAACTCGCTCGCTTCGAGACTCACTTTCGGGTTGGCTTCCACATTCGAGCGGATTCGCCCCGCGACGTTGGAGTGAAAGACGATCTGGTGCTTCGCTTCGTCGTACCAGAAGGTGGTCGGGTTGAGGAACGGCTGTCCGTCCATGGAGGTGGCGATGTGGCCGATCTTCGCTTGATGCAGGAACGCGCGAATCCACTCATCATCTTTTGTCAGATGCGGGCGACGTTGGAACGCGGCGGGAGGCTGGGAAATGTAATCGCGCGCCATGTCAGTTCAGGACTTTCTTGTAGACCGACAATTGAACGACAGCCACGACGATTCCCGCAGTGGCTGAAACAACCCACGTGATCAACGAAAGGGAAAAGACCGCGTATTGCGCGAAGAAGATTGCCGCGCCGAAGGTGATCCCGCTGATGACGGCGGCTTCGCGCGCCTGAAAATATGAGATGCTGTCCGTTTTGTATTTGGCGGGCAGGGTGGAGGATGTCCAGCGCAGGGCATGCTTCAACTCTTTATTCTGGCTCATCATGAAGTCTTTGATCTGGTTCATGGCAAGCATGGATTCGTGCCACGATGCCCTTAACCGCGCCAATTGAACGATGGTTGATGTACCCATCAGTGTCAATAGGATGAAAAGTCCGCTGAACAGGAATTTTATGGTTTGGGTAAAGGTCTGCGGATCGAGGAATTGGGTGCCAAGGATCGTAGCAACGAGCGAACCGACGGCGATCAAATAAAATGAGGCGATGCGCGCCCGGTCTTCGTTTGCCTGCGTAGCGGTCTGCACGATGTAGTTGTATTCCGCGGCGAGGACTTCGTCCAGCTCGATGGGAGGGGAGGATTTCTTCGTTGGCATGTTGCGATTATAACCCCATCAATTTTAAATACAGGACGCTGATTCACGCTGAAAACGCTGACTCTTCTTTCTGAATCAGCGAAAATCAGCGTTTTTCTGCGTCCAACTTAATTCCTGGATTTCATCACGAGGATGCGCGGCTTTGCTCCATCCTTCGCTTTGCGGGCGCGCTCATTGCCAAATAGGAGAAGGCAAGCATAATTCCCAACAGCAGACACCCAATCCAGAGCGAATCGCTCCCTAAATGTTCGTACACCCATCCGCCCGCGAGCGGACCGATGAAGGCGGAGAGTCCCCACGCGGAACCGAAGATGCCCTGATACACGCCGCGTAATTCGACAGGCGAGAGATCGGCGATGATGGCGGGTGCAACGGAGGTCGCCGCGATCTCTCCGAGAGTCCAGATGACGATGCTGACGACAAACAACGTCAGGGTGTCGGCGAGGGCGGTGAATCCGTACCCAAGCCCGAGGAATATCGCCGCGATAGCCATCGTCCGAAAGCGGTGCCATTTGGTCGCCATGTTGCTGATGGGAATCGTCACGAGGATGATCAGGAATCCATTGACCGCAATCGCGCCGCCGTAAAGTTCGGGACCGAGTCCGTGCGCGCCCATGTCGAGCGGGAGGGTGACGTATCCCTGCATGTAGACGATGCCGATGAACAACGCAAGGAACGAGAACATCAAGAGGATCGGTTCGCGCTTGAGTTGCTGAATCCGCTCGTTGAAGGAGACATGCGCGGCGTGGTGCGCCTCCGCGGGGCGCGTCTCACGGATGCCGAAGAGGACGATCAAGCCGAAGACGAGGGTGGTCAACGCGTCGGCGACGAAAAGGATGAGGTAGTTGTACCCGGCTAACAGTCCCGCGAGAAGCGGAGCGACCGCCGCGCCGAGGTTGATCGCCCAGTAGTTGTATCCGTAGGCGCGCGTCCGCGATTCGGGCGGAACCAGATCCGCAATTGCCGCGCCGACAGCGGGACGATAGAGGTCGGTGAAGAATCCGACGATGAATGTGAAGAGGGCGATGAGGGTGATGTCTTTCGCCAGCCCGAGCGCGATCATGAAGATCGGCGTGACGAGGAAACTGAGGAGCATGACCGGGCGGCGCCCGAGACGGTCGGTGAGTTCGCCGCCGACGAGTTGCGAGAGGAACGAGCCCGCCCCGAACAGCGACACCATGAGCGCGGCTTGGCTGACCGAGATGCCGCGTTGGTTCGTGAGGTAGAGCGTGAGGAAGGGGATGACGAAACCGCCGAGGCGGTTGATGAGCGTGCCGCTCCACAACAGCCAGTAGGTGGGAGGGAGTCCTTGTGTGAGCGAGGCGAGCCAGTTTTTGTTTTGGGTCATTGGTTTTTGTTCCACCCTGAAATTGTAACAGATGTTCTAAGAATCAAAAGGGATAGTCAGGATAAAAAACTCAGGTCGGGTAAAATCGGGGGATGCGAAACATTTTAGCAATTGTTTCAGGGCTGTTCGAGCGTGATGTGGGGAATGTAATGGCATTTATTTTTTCCGTTGCTTCATATGCCTTAACTAGTACCAATGATATTTTTAGGCTCAAAGTCTATTTTGGAGATACTTGGGCAAATATTATTTACTTTGGTATCGGTTTCGCATTATATTATGTGTTGGTAGTCATCTACGAACTTTTGTTTATTCATTCAAAAATCAAGATTGTACCAATCAAAGAACCTTATCAAGAGTTTTTTCTGGAGCCAATAGAAGGTTACAATATTTTTACAGGACTAGATGTTGTTGTTCCCTTGGATTGGGAGATTACTGATTGTTATGTAACTTTGGATGAGGCTGTACGGTATTTCTATGAGGATGGAAGTTTTTATCGGCAAAAAGCAGAACTTGAATACAAACTACTTCGATGGAAAAGCCCGTTGGCTACAACCAAAGGGTGCAATATAAATATCGGTGAAAACTCAAACAAGGAAACTATTTCTGTTGGAAAAATTGTAGGTTTCACAAAGACCAAGAACCCGATATTTGATTTTTGCCTATGTGGATCAAACTCAACCCACGTGGCTTCTCATGAATTTGGCTCTTATGCAATAACGCTCACATTCCATTGGAGTCGAAATGGAATAAGAAGAAAGAAGTATTATTCTGGCTATATAGCATCGAATGGAAAGTACATCACTATAGGAAAGAAGGAAGATTATAAAAACGATAAGTATATGAAACTTATGTTGGAGGAATCGCAAGTATATGAAAAAAAGAAACTAAAAAAGAAATAAAAAATAAGAACAGATAGAAAAAGCCCAAGCCAGGCTGGGGTTTTTCGTCTAAGTCGTTGTCTCTTGACCGATTTCTTTTCATTTATGATTTTCTTTTCGTCTGTTGTCGTGATTCGAGAAGCACAAACCTTGCTGAGTAAGTTACCATGTGGTAAAC
The DNA here is from genome assembly GCA_964528275.1 of uncultured Anaerolinea sp. Classification (GTDB taxonomy): domain Bacteria; phylum Chloroflexota; class Anaerolineae; order Anaerolineales; family Villigracilaceae; genus Defluviilinea. Next base: position 10,655 of record CAZGSB010000017.1, read on the forward strand.
TTTGAACGTAAACGACCGACACAATGAAACGGGTCGCACTCCTTGGCGTGCGCCCATTATGTTTCCAGACCGACAGACATAGAAACGGGTCACACCAATTGGTGTGACCCGTTTCTTGTTTTCTGCTGTTATCTGACATAAATTGGAAGAATTGGAGGCTGTGTTGGATGTGTTTCTGTTTTGGAAGGAGGTGATTATGAGAAGATAAGATCGCAAGGCGATTTAACGGGTAATTCGATTCGCCCCAAGAAAAAGGAAGCCCTCGCCGGTCTGACGAGGGCAGACTTGGGTCGGAGAGGTTTCGAGTCTCTCTCCGACTATTTCTTTAAAGAAGTATAACCACTTGCAAGTCGGTGTTAAGCTGGCGTTTTAGACTTCAACCGCCCACTCTCCCGCGCGAAAGACAGGCGTGCGCGAGCCGTCGGGATTAATACCGTCAACATCAATTGTGGCGAACTCCTCGTCGGTCATATCTTCACCAGCGCTTGCATCACATCGCCATAATCCCAACCATCGATGGACGGGGGAGTGATGCCCATGGCGGTGAGCATGCTCTTGATCTGCTCGCGGTGTTCGGTGGCGTGGTTGATGATCTGCACCAGGACGACCCACGGCTCCACATAGTGACCGTTGCGTGTGGTGATGCGCCCGGTGGGGTACGTCCCCTCCCTGACGAGATCGAGCAACGCTTCGCCCGTCTGTTTGATCGATTCCCCTACCTCGACAAAATCCAAATTGACGCGCTCCTGTCTCTGCTCCAGTGGCAGGGTGAGCAGGCGCAGGTAGCCGAGTTGCGCGTTGACAAGGTGCAACAGCGTGCCGCGAATCGTCCCCTCCGTGGCGGATTGAGGCGGCGCGTCGAGTTGTTCGTCGGTGAGGGCGGCACACGCCGCAACGATCTGGTCGTTCGCCCAGTTGTTGTGTTCGTAGATTCGTGCGAGGATGTTTTCGGGCATGGAAATATTCCTTTCGATGTACGCGCTGAATGCACAGATTATACGCGGTTCTTCAGCAACTTTCGTTTTGCAGAGTCCAATAACAGAACCGAATAGATTTGATGAAACCCCAACATTGCCCGAAAGCCAGCGTCGAGCGCTGTCGCTCCGCGTTTGGGAACAACGGCTGAGCCAAAATAGAGCTGTGTGTGGAAACCGTCACTCTTTGTCCTTAACCACGAGCGGGTGCGGCTGAGAAAATCGCACAGTAGGATTTCGTCCTCGCTTCGGCCTTCCACCGTCCACGCGGCGAATTTGTCCGCGAGACCATCCGCCAGGTATTTTGCATCTGCATCGGTTGCGGGTTTGGAAACCGTAAATTTCAAAATCACCCTCTCCAACTTAAAAAGGGGCGTGGTGTAAAAAGCACAGACATACTCGGCGAAAGTAACGATGCGGGGAATCTCGGTCGCGTAGCAATCGGTGTACGCGCCGATGACGGACGTATAGCTGTCCAACAACGTGTTCGCTGGGACTGGGGTTTTCTGTATCGAGAACATGCCTGCTCCGTTCGTGGGATAATATCCCTGATGATACTCGTAACAGGCGCAAGTGGTAAAACGGGCAAGGCAATCGTCAAGACGCTCTCAACCATCGAAAGCGTCTGCGCGTTTGTTCGGCGGGAGGTAAATATTTCCGTTTTACAGTCGCTGGGCGCGGAGCGGGTCATCGTCGGCGACCTGCGCGATGCGTCCGCGATCCGCGCGGCGATGCGGGGGGTGAGGGCGGTGTATCATATTTGCCCCAACATGAGTCCTGATGAAGCGGTAATTGGTAGTTTGGTGATAAGGGAGGCAAAACGGGCGGGCATAGAGCATTTTGTCTACCACTCCGTTTTGCATCCACAGATCGAAGTAATGAACCATCACTGGCAAAAAATGCGCGTGGAAGAAATGCTGTTCGAGTCGGGACTGCCCTTCACGGTTTTGCAACCCGCGCCGTACATGCAAAATCTGCTGGCGGGGTGGCAGAGCATCGCGGAGGCAGGCGTGTTGCGCGTGCCGTATTCCGTCCATGCCAAATTCAGTTTTCTCGATCTGGACGATCTCGCCGAAGCCGCGAAAACCGTGTTGACTGGGTCGGGTCACTTCGACGCGGTGTATGAGCTGGCGGGGACGAGCCCCACGTCCCATGCGGAGGTGGCGGAGGTGTTTGGGCGTGTTCTGGCGAAAGAAGTGACGGCAGAAAAAGAAGCGATCGGAGACTGGCGACTGCGCTCCAGTGGAATGAACGAATACGCGTTGGAGAATCTAACCAGGATGTTCGAGTATTACGACAACTGGGGGTTGGTCGGGAATCCAAATGTGTTGACGATGATTTTGAAGCGAGAGCCGACATCGCTGATTTCATTTGTTGAGAGAATCGCGAAGGGCAATGGAAATCATTAAGGCGATCGCGCGGACTGCATCTGTAAATGATTGGCTGGTCGAAACTCGCCGCCCTCGCATATTGCATATCTTCGATGCCGCATGCAACCTCGTCAACGAGCAGAAGCAGATTCTCTCCATCGTTACGCCAGAGATCGGAAACGGTCCGTTCAACCTTATCGTTGAAAAGAAAATAAATTTTCTAGATCACATCCATCCCCAATCTCCAATCTCCACTTCTCCCAATTCTCTAACGCTCGGCAATCTCACGGTTGAACCAAATACCGCCAGGCTTTGGAATCCACGCCCCGATTGGGAAACGCTTCATACCAAAAAAGACGATATTGTCCGTCAACTAAGAAAATTACCAATTACTAATTACTTGAAGATTGGCGGTTTCGATACGCGGCGCGACGATCACGCGCCACTACTCAACCACCAACGAAAGCCAATCATGCAATTCTCCAATTCTCTAGTCTCCAGTCTCATCACTGCCGATATATCTTCCGCAAAAAAGACTGCCTCTCAACTTGCCGGCCTGGGGCAGGGACTTACTCCCTCCGGCGACGATTTTCTCATGGGCGCGCTGTACGCCGCCTGGATCCTTCATCCGCGGGATGTGGCGACGGTTCTCGCGCAGGGTGTGGCTGACTCCGCCGCCCCGTTGACCACCTCCCTTTCGGCGGCGTGGCTGAAATCCGCGGCGAGAGGCGAGGCGGGAATCCGCTGGCACCGGTTATTCGAAGCGCTCCTCGTTGGGGAGGAAACTCACGTCTGGGCAGAGGTTGAGAGCATCCTTTCTGTGGGGGAAACTTCCGGCGCCGATGCGCTGGCAGGGTTTACAGCCGTTTCCCGCCGTAGCCCTGCATGAGACAATTTGCACAAAGTTTGTGGTGAATTTACGGGTTTGTAAGTTCATAGTACCTCGGTACCGGTTGTGCTATACTGACTTTCCGAGGAGGTGCCATGCTGGATCCCATTCAACTGCCCATCCTGATGAAAGCCATCGATTTTGTTTTCGAGGAGGGACGGAAAATTCTCGAGGAGCGGCGCGAACGTAGAAAGGCGGCTTCCGCCGCCCAGCCGAAAGCAAAACCACAGGAGGAAAAGACCGCCCTGCTCCCGCCCCCGGAAGCGATCATGGCATCGAAGACATCCCTGCTTGCTTCCCACATCCAAGGTCCACTCTGGCAGAACCATGAAGCCGAAGTCCAGCATCTCGTTCGCTTGCTGGAGACCTACTCGCAAAACTACGCGTTGGCGAAAGAGCAATACGCCAAATGGGGAAGCGCTCTCGTCCCAGCCATCGTCGTCCACAATATGAACGAAGCGGAGAGCGCCATGCTGGAAACCATCCAGCGCTTGGAGGGTGTATTGTCGAAAGTGTATCAGATCGAAATCTCCACGACTCATGAATCATAGGCAGGTTGTAATGGAAACAGAAGAATTTGTCCACCTGCAGCGGATGATCGAACTGCACACCAAGAACCTATATACCCTGGAGGAGATGCTGGCAAAATTCGGCGCCGACCAACCTCTGCACCTCATCAACAGCATTACCATGGAACGGGAGGCGATCGCGCGGTATACCAAGGAACTTGAGAAGAAAAAACCCGGGACGGATGAGGCAGGCAAACCCACGGCGCAGACGAACCTGCCGCGGCGCCCGTATTTTGTGGGACGGGAACAGGAGATCAAAGCCATCCTGCAATCCTTAAGCCCGAACAGCCGCACCTTTATCATCGGGATCGAAGCCATCGGCGGGATGGGGAAATCGGCGCTTGCCATCGAGGTCAGTTACCGGTGCATTGAAAACGATTTGTTCGAATCGGTGATTTGGATCTCTGCAAAAGAATCGGTGTTGACCCTGCACGGGATCGAGCCGATCATCCCGGAGGCAAAGTCTCTTTCGGATATTCTGATCACGATCGGAGCCAGCCTCGGTAACCCCACCATTGGGAATATGACGATTCAAGATCAGATCAAAACGGCGTACACCCTGCTGGCGCGGCGGACCACGCTGTTGGTTTTGGATAATTTCGAGTCGCTCTCGAAGAACGAACAGCGCGACATTCTTGATTTTCTGCGGCGGTCGCCGATCACCCTCAAGGTGCTCGTCACCTCCCGCGAGCGGGTGACGGAGGGGCAGATCATCCGGTTGCAGGGGTTGTCGTTCGAGGAAAGCAACGCCTTGCTGGAGTGGGATGCGCAACAAAAGAACATTCAACTGACGCGCGAGCAGAAGAAATATCTCGCCGACCTGACGGGCGGGCTGCCGCTTGCCCTGCTGTGGGTGCAGGGACAGATCGCCGTGCTTGGTTTTTCGGTGACTCAGGTATTCGACAAGTTGAGCATGGATGCAAGCATTCCGATCCTGCAATACTGCTTCAATCACAGTTGGAACCTGCTCCGCCTCCCCGATGAGAAAAAGTTGTTATACATCCTTGCCTTGCAGCCCGATGCCGTTTCGCGAAAGGCGTTGCGGGAGATCTCCGCCATTCAGGACGATGACGGTTTTGAAGTGGCGGTAAGCGACCTGTTGCAACTTACGCTCATCGAACACGAACCGGAGAAGGATTATTTCAACATCCTGCCCTTGACACGCAAATTCATCCGCTCGCAATTCGCGGACGACCGCAAGTTCATCCAGCAGGCGGAGTTGAAGATCGCCGAGTATTACGCGGGGTTGATCGCCCAGCGAAGCGATTTCAAGGAATGGCGAGGGTACGATTCGTTGTTGCAGGACCGCAACAACATCCTGAGCGCCGCCCAATGGTGCTACAAATCCATTCAGAAAAAACTGCCCAACCCCACCGCGCTTACGAAAAAGACCCGCCATGTCGCCCAGTTGCTCGTGCAGTTCGGCGTTCAGTTTGGAAGCGTCCTTTGGCAGCGCGCTTACTGGTACGACCGGTTGACCCTCGCCCACGCCGCGCTGCGGGCGGCAAACCTGCTGGCGGATTGGAAATCGGTCAGCACGTTTGCGCGAAACATCAGTTGGATCTATTTTTACCAGGGCGACCATCTTAGGGCGTTGCGCTGGGCGGAGGAATCGCTGTCGGCGACGACGATCACAGAGGACCCGCTGCTGATCGCCGCGGCGAAACGGTCACTGGGTACGGTGGAACTCCGTCTGGGGAATTTCGAACGCTCGGAGCGGTTGTTGATGGATGTGCTCGAGACCAGCCAGCAATATTCCGACGACGATTATGGCATCTACAGCAAAGGATTCGCCCAGTTTGGGCTGGGAGAATTGGAATACGAACGCGGCAATATCCGTAAAGCCGGGGAATGGTATCAACAGGCACTCGCCACCTGGCGCGACCCCATGCGGAAGGACCCGGTCCGTCATATCAGTTATGCCCTCAACGGGCTGGGGTTTGTGGCATTGATGGAAAAAAGGTACGAGGATGCCGAAAAGTATTTCAGTGAAGGGATTCAATCTGCCGAGGAATTCGGCAGGGTGGATGAACTGGCAAGGGGTCAACTCGGTTTGGCTTCGGTTTGTTTCCAAACCGGGTCCGATCCGAAGAAGGCGCTGGTGTTGGTGAACGAGTCGATGGATGGGTTTCAGCGCCAGGGCATGCAGTATGAGATTCGGTTGGGACAGGAACTCCTGCAAAGGATTCTGAGCGGGCATCCTCAGCTTGCAGGACTCCAACAAGCTCATGGATAACGAGCAAAAGATTTTTCTGCAGGCTTTCAAGGAGTTGGAGAATCTGTTTCAAGTGTTGCCTGTTAACGAGAGTCAACTCCAGCCATTGAATGCGATCCTTTCCGGGATTTTGAAAAATGCCAAGAATCTCGCCCTGTATGATCTGGTCACGCATGCCCTGAATTCCCGCGCTGAGAGGTGGATTCTGCCCGGGGAACACAAGGGGCTGGCGAAGGTGGATATCTACGACCTGCGCCAGGCTAACAAGGTATACGGCGCCGCGGCTGTGGATATGGAGTTGCAGAAACTTGCGTTTCAATTAATGTCCATATTTTCACCGGACAGGGGGGACTTTGTCCGCAGGTCGCCGGGCAGTGATGAGTTCAGAATCCTCTCCACATCCAAGCCTCCGCAAGAGATCAAGCGCCTGCTGTTGAAATTGTATGCCAGCCAGGAACAGGATTCCCTGTTGACTTGGGATTTCGGGGTGGGGATGACCGAGACGGACGCGGAGAACGAACTTCAAAAACAACGCCGGACCTACCGTCCTATTGTGATTCGCCAGACCATCCTGGAAAGTCATTCCGAGATTCCCGAACGAATGGAGGAGAACAATCTTCATCAAAGTTGGCATGAGTTTAAAATGCCATTCGAGCGGCTTATCGATAAAATTCACCTATTGAACCTGCCAGCCAAGGTGGAGCAACAGGTGGTCGAACAGGTTCGCATTACGCAAAGCATTGTGGAAAGCATCGTCACCAAGGAGCCGCTGACGGGTACCTGGAACGGGTTGGGGGCGAGGTGGTACCTCGAGAACAGGGTGGTTCATTACGTTGCCCTGACGGACATGTTGAATATGCATGAAGGGAACGCGCGCTATGGCAGTGCAGCCATCGATCAGGACCTGAGGCGGTTCTCGAATGTGCTGGTTCGTAATTTTCCGAAAGAAGATGGTTTTTTGCTGTTCCGGTCGGAACGCGCCGGGGATGAGTTCAAAATTGCCAGCACGTCGGACGATCTGCCCGGTTTACAGGAACGGCTGTGCACCGTCTGGGAAAACGACCGGAACCGCGGGTTGCTCGCCTGGAATTATGGTATCGGTAGAAACATTGCTGAAGCCCATGTGGATCTGTATAGGAACCGATTGAAGGAAACAGAAAACATGAACACTGCAGTATCAGACGGCAAATCGACATTTATTATCGTCAGGCCCGAGAGCGAGGATTACCCCCGGTTGTTCAAACTCTCGGAGGATACTGCCCGCCGGGTTAATGGCACGCCGATCATCGACCTTCACCTGACCATTCAAGCGATCCTCAACGTGGAGAATGTTGCGGCTGTTCAAAACCGCCTGGCGGATTACTCACGGACAATTCCTCCGTTGGAGGTCAAAGTTGGAAATATCGCGCGTATGAATGTCCATAACCAGCAGGGGCGGTTATGGTTGTTGGTGGAAAAGACCCGCGCGTTGGAAAAAATTTACAACGACCTTGGCCAGATCGCCCGTGAGTCGGGCTGCGATGCGTACCTGTATAAATCCAGCGATTGGTTGCCCCACATCAAGATCGTCGACCTGCCGGAGAACCTGTCTCCGCAGATCAAAGATCCGACCTTCGGCACGGACGGCGGATTGACCTTTACGGTACGGAGTTTCGAATGGACTGTACAAAAAGGATCGGAACGCTGGGAATTGTTGGAACAATTCCAGTTCGCTAATTGAGAGATATGTCCACCATTATTGTGGCGGATTCAAACCCGCCTGACCGACAGATTTATATCGCCCTGCTTGGAAATTTTGGCCACCGCCTGATCGAAGCGGCAGACGGGGCGGAGGTCCTGGAACTCGCGCGGACCGAACTCCCAGACTTGATCATTACCGATCTCCTGATGCCCAACATGGATGGGTTCACCCTGGTGCGTCGTCTGCGGGCGGAGCCGCTCCTTGCGGGTGTCCCGGTAATCTTCCATACGTCACATTATGATGAGACCGAAATTCACCGCCTGGCGCGAGCCTCGGGCGTGGACCATATCCTACGGAAGCCCGCCGAGCCGCAGGCGATTTTGCGCGCAGTGAACGAATCGTTGCGCAAGCCAGCCAGGGCGACAAAATTACCTCAAACCGGTCAACTCCAACGCGAACACCTTCAATTGTTGGCGAACAAACTCTATGAAAAAGTTTCGGAATTGGAAGACGCCAACACCCGCTTGCGCAACCTGACCCTGGTCGATGGACTGACCGGGTTGAATAACCGCCGCGGATTCATGATCCTGGCTACCAATCTGTTGAAATTTGCCCGCCGGGAAGGGTATTCCTCATCCCTGATCTATATCGACCTTGACAGCCTGAAGGCCATCAACGATACGTTCGGACACGCCGGCGGCAACGCCGCCTTGATCGGTTTTGCGCGGACGCTGGGGCGGACCTTTCGCGAATCCGATATCATTGGACGAATGGGCGGAGATGAATTCGTGATCCTGATCGTGGATGCATCGGGCAGTGACCTTGCCAGCATGCAGGACTTGTTGCAACGGAATGTGGACGTATATAATGCGCAAGTCGAGCGCCGCCAGGGGTTATCCTTCAGTATGGGGAGCATCACCCTGCCCCCCGATTCAGCGTACACCATGGAGGAATTCCTCTCACAGGCGGATGAAGCCATGTACAAGCACAAACAAAACCGGAAACGGGTCAAAGAAGCAGGTTGAAGCACGAACATCCCTGACGTCTTACGTATATGCCAGACCAGTCCATGAGTGTGGGGTGAGTGTTCTGGCTGACTGTCCTCGTTACGAATTCCGCAGAAAATTTCCCCTTGACATTTTAGAACACATGTACTAAAATTTTCAAAATAGAGTAACTGATTGGTTACATATGAGACGAGACGTATTCCAGGCGATTGCCGACCCCAACCGCCGCGCCATTCTTTCGCTGTTGGCGCGAAAAAAAATGACCTTGAACGGCGTTGCCGAGAACTTTCGTATCAGCCGTCCTGCCATATCCAAACACATCAGGATATTGAAGGAATGCGGGTTAGTGATCGTCATTCCGCAGGGACGTGAACGGTACGTGGAGGCGCGCTTCGACAAGTTGAACGAGGTATCCGATTGGATCGAAGAATATCGGCAGATTTGGGAGGAACGATTCAATCGCCTGGATGATGTACTGGAACAAATGAAAAAGGAGAAATGACATGCCATCAAAGAATAAAGTGACCGTCACTGCCGAAACTGGCAAACAGGAGTTGTTCATCACCCGTGAGTTCGATGCGCCCCGCGCATTAGTTTACAAAGCGCATATCGATCCGAATGTTTATGTGCAATGGCTGGGTCCGCACGGATACGAAATGATCCTTGAAGAGTTCGAGCCGGTCAGCGGCGGGAAATATCGCTACGTTCACAAGGACAAGGAAGGGAACGAATACGGTTTTCACGGTACATTTCATGAAATGTCCATGGATACCATGGTCCAAACCTTTGAGTTCGAGGGATACCCCGGTCACGTTTCGTTGGATTGCATGACACTGGAGGAACTGCCCGGCGGGAGGACCAAAGCCACGATTCATTCCATCTTTCAATCTGTCTCTGACCGTGACGGCATGATCCAAAACGGAATGGAAACCGGCGTGCGTGAAGGCTATGAACGTCTTGACGACATTCTGGCTAACGGACTTTGACATGCCTCCCAGGTTGACCGCCGCTGAATTTCTCAGGAAGTTGAAAACGCTTCGTTCTCAACGTGTGGCTGATTCTCACAGCCATTTGGCATTTGATTCATCCGACGAAGTTCTCGGCGTACGTATGGGACAGGTCTTCGCGCTGGCAAAGGAACACGTGAACATGGAGTTGGATGAAGTCGAGGCGATGCTCGAAAGCCCGATTCATGAAATGAGAGTCGGAGCGGTCAGCATCATGGACTTTCAGGCACGCAGTAAAAAGACATCCGAAGGGCGAAGAAAGGAACTCTTTGACCTCTACATCCGCCGCCATGACCGCATCAACACCTGGGATCTGGTTGACCGCTCCGCTCCGTGGGTGGTTGGCAGTTATCTCTTTGATAAGCCACGCAAAGTTCTGTATAAACTGGCGAAGTCGAAGAGGATGCCTGAGCGAAGAACAGCCATCGTCAGCACGCTTTTCTTCATCGGCAAGGGTGATGTGGACGATGCGTTCAAACTGGCGGAGATCATGCTGTACGACAAGGAGGATTTGATCCACAAGGCGAACGGCTGGGCGCTCCGTTTTGCGGGAGATCAAGACCGAAAGCGACTGCTTGCATTTCTTGATAACTATGCCGCCGATATGCCGCGTGTTACCCTTCGATATGCGACCGAAAAGTTTGACAAGAAACAACGTGAGCATTATTTGAAGTTGAAAGGTTAATTTCATCGTCATTGCGAATGGCGCCTTAAGCGCCACGAAGCAATCCCCAACATTGTTATGAGATTGCTTTGTCGTGCTAAAGCACTCCTCGCAATGACGAGAAAGAATTTTGAAATTTTATGAAACTTATTCAGTACCTTGCCCTGTTGCGTGGCATAAACGTCGGTGGGAAGAACGTCATAAAAATGGCAGACTTGAAGGCGTGTTTTGAAGAGATGGGCTTTTCTGATGCGACGACCTATATTCAAAGCGGTAATGTGGTATTCGCATCTTCTGAAAAAGACAACGCTATACTGACCGACAAGATCGAGAAGGCATTGTCGAAAAGGTTTAACTACACATCTCGCCTCGTCACTATCGCTCACTCTGAAATGAAAAAGATCATCGCTGGCGCGCCCAAGGGGTTTGGTGATGAACCCGAAAAGTACCGCTACGATGTCATTTTCTTGAAGGAGCCGCTCACACCTGACAAAGCAATGGAGCAGGTCAGCGTTAGGAATGGAGTTGATCAAGCTTATGAAGGGAAATATGTCCTGTATTTTTCCCGTCTCATTAGCAGAGCCTCGCAAAGCCACTTAACCAAGATCATCGGGCTTCCCATGTATCAAAATATGACCATCCGCAACTGGAATACGACGACCAAACTTTTAGCACTGATGGAAAAGGAGTAACGATGGCAAAAACAAACTTTCAATCCATTGACGAGTACATCGCCGCCTGCCCCGAAGAGACGCATGAACGCCTGCAAACGATCCGTGCGGCGATAAAGAAGCTTGCCCCCAAAGCGAAGGAACGCATCAGTTATCAGATCGCGGCGTTCGAGTTAAACGGGAAGAACATCATCCATTTCGCGGGGTGGAAAAAGCATATCTCGTTGTACCCAATTCCGGCGGGGGATGAGGCGTTCGAGTCCGAAGTATCCAAGTATGCCGACGGCAAAGGGACGGTCAAGTTTCCGCTTGATGAACCGATGCCGATGAAACTGGTCAGAAGGATCATCAAGTTGCATTTAGCGGCAAACAAGAAGCAAGCGAAAGAGAAATCATAATCACCCTCACCGCCCTCTCCCAGTGGGAGAGGGGACAAATAAAAGGAGAATTTAAAAATGAACAAGATTGTCCCATTCCTATGGTTTGACATGCAATGCGAGGAAGCGATGAACCATTACGTCGACACGTTCAACGGCGCGCCCTACAAGAAACAAGAATCCAAGGTCATTAGCATTACCCGCTACGAAAAAGGCATGGAGGCGCCCGGTGCCGAAGCAATGGAAGGCAAGGTCATCACTGGTATTTTCGATCTGGCTGGGCAGCGCTTTATGGCGCTCGATGGCGGTCCGACCTTCCAATTCACCGAAGCGATTTCGTTATACGTGGAATGTGCAGACCAGAAAGAGGTGGATTACTTCTGGGGCAAACTGTCCGCCGTTACCGAAGCCGAGCAATGCGGCTGGTGCAAGGACAAGTTCGGTTTGTCGTGGCAGATCATCCCGAAGCAATTGGGCGAGTTGATGGGCGGCTCCGACCCAGCCCGATCAATGCGAGTTGTCAATGCAATGCTCAAGATGCATAAGATCGTTGTCGCCGATCTGCAAAAAGCATATGACGGCGAGTGATGCGTGCGCTACGAATCCATTTGAACCTTTTCACGTTCCTGATCCCATAGTTTTGTAAATCGTTCAAACACATCGGATATGATCTCCAGGTCGCTCTCTGAGTAACTGGAGATCAATTCATCCTGTGCCTTTCTCGCCGATTCAAACCATGACGCCGCTCTTTCACCGCTCGATTCTGCGGGAGCGATCAGAGACCCACGACGATCGTTGGGGTTGGGTCGGCGTTCGATTAAACCCGCCTTTTCAAGCCGATCCAGCATGGCAGTCGTCGCGCCTGATGTAAGACCCGTGTGCCTGGCAAGATCAGTTGGCGTGGCAGTGCCTTTGAGGAATAACAGCCTCATGCATTCCATGTCGGATACGTTGAGTCCCGCCCATTCGCTCATGGCATTTCGGAACAGCGTCAGATGAACGCCGTAATCCCTCACTGCCGCAAGGGCTCGTTTTTTTAGTTCTGCTTTTTTGGAATTGGTCATAGTGATACCCTTGACATTATCTTTATAATAAAGTATCTTTATTATATAATTAAATGGTTTATTATGCAAGGTGTATAACAACCCCAAGTCAAAGAAGGAGATTTCCATGAGTACCCAAAAAAACACCAAAAGTGCCGTCAGCAAAAAGGCTTCCAGTGTATGGTCGAATGAAGAAAAAGCCGCGATGCGGGAGCACGCCAAAGAGATGAAGGCGCAGGCACGCATGGGCAAGGACAGGGCGGCAGGAGAGAGCGCTGTGCTTGCGGCAATCGCAACGATGAAGGACCCGAGCGATCGCTCGATGGGGAAGCGGGTTCACGAGATCGTCACTGCCGCCGCTCCGAGCCTCATGCCGAAAACGTGGTATGGGATGCCCGCCTATGCCAATGCAGAAGGCAAGGTCATCTGTTTCTTTCAGGCGGCGAGCAAGTTTGGGGTGCGGTATGCAACTTTCGGCTTCCAACCTGATGCGAAATTGGATGATGGAAATATGTGGGCGGCGTCATTCGCCTTGATTAAATTGACCTCCGCCGAAGAGGCGAAGCTCTCTGCGCTCGTAAAGAAAGCGATGAGTTAAGTTTTATCTTGACGGCTTAGAAAAAATGTTCTAAAATGACCGTTCCTTTCTCATGGGCGGGTAAAAGGTAGATTGCTTTTACCCGCCCGTTTCGTTTTGTCCGGTAGAGAGTGTCGAGGAGAGACATGCCACAAGAATATATTGAGATTAACGGCGCGCGTGAAAACAATTTAAAAAACGTCTCACTGCGCATCCCCAAACGCAAGATCACCATCTTCACAGGCGTATCTGGTTCAGGTAAATCGTCCATCGTCTTCGATACGATCGCTACCGAATCGCAACGCCTGCTCAACGAAAACTTCAGTGGATTCATACGGACGTTTCTGCCGAAGTTTTCCCAACCCGATGCAGACTCCATCGAGAATCTGAGCATGTCCATTGTGGTGGATCAGAAGCGGATGGGCGGCGGTTCACACTCGACCGTGGGCACGATCACCGACATCAACACGATCCTACGCCTGATGTTTTCCCGCATCGGACATCCCCACGTCGGACCCACCAACGTCTTCGGCTTCAACGACCCGAAAGGGATGTGCCCGAATTGTAACGGACTCGGTCGCAAACTGGACGTGGATATGGAGAAATTCCTGGACAAATCCAAGTCTTTGAATGAAGGCGCTATTCTATTTCCCGAATACGCTGTGGACAGTTGGTATTGGAGTAATTTAATCAATACAGGTCTGTTCGATCCTGACAAGAAAATTTCCAAATACACCCAGAAGGAACTACACGACCTTTTACATAGCGAACCCATCAAGGTCAAGACCAAGGTCGGCGCCAAAGACTTCAATATGACCTATGAAGGCATCATCGCCCGCTTCACGAACAAATACATCAAGGGCGATCTGAAAACCAAATCCGAGAGGACTCAAAAGTCAGTGGAGCCATACATGACGATGGGTCCCTGTACGATGTGCAAAGGCGCACGCTTGAGTCAGGAAACTTTGAAGTGCAAGATCAACGGCTACAACATCGCCGACTTGACGAGCATGGAAATCCCTGACTTGATCGAAGCTGTGAAGAAAATCAAAGCACCTGCCGCCGAACCCATGGTCAAAGCGCTTGTTGAACGTTTGCAGAACCTTGTGGACATTGGCTTGGAATACCTTAGCCTCAGCCGTGAGACGGACACGTTATCGGGTGGTGAGTCACAGCGTGTGAAAGTGGTCAAGCATCTCGGCAGCAGTCTCACCGATGTGATCTACATCTTCGATGAGCCAAGCGTGGGTTTGCATCCACGGGATGTGCATCGTATGAACGAGTTGTTGCAGAAACTGCGTGACAAGGGCAACACGGTCATCGTCGTCGAGCATGACCCCGACGTGATCAAAGTGGCGGATCATGTCGTGGATGTGGGTCCGCTTGCAGGCCCGCAGGGAGGTGAGATCGTCTTCGAGGGCAGTTATGCCAATCTGCTCAAGGCAAAGACGTTGACGGGCAGGCACATGCAACAATCCATCCCGATAAAAGATTCGTTCCGCACGCCGACGGGCAAACTCCCCGTCAAGAATGCGAAGGTCAATAATTTGCAGAATGTCAGTGTGAACATCCCAACGGGTGTGCTGACCGTCGTCACGGGCGTGGCTGGCTCTGGCAAGAGTTCGCTCATCAACGAGGTGTTCCAACACCAACATCCCGACTCGATTGTGATCGATCAATCGGCTGTGGGAGTCAATAGCCGCTCGAACCCCGCCACCTACACGGGCATCATGGACGACATCCGCAAGGCGTTTGCGTCAGCGAACAAAGTGCAACCAGCCTTGTTCAGTTTCAATTCGAAGGGTGCCTGCGAAAATTGTCAGGGACTCGGCGTGATCTACACCGATTTGGCGTTCCTCAATGAATCAAAAACTCCTTGCGAAATCTGCGGCGGCAAACGTTTCAAAGATGAAGTGCTGGCATACAAACTCAACGGCAAATCCATCAGCGATGTGCTGGCGATGGACGTTGGGCAGGCGCTCGAATTTTTCGAGATCAAAGATGTCGTCCGCATTTTGCAAGCCATGAGCGATGTGGGCTTGAATTATCTCGGTCTCGGTCAACCTCTCAGCACACTCTCAGGTGGCGAATGTCAGCGCATCAAACTCGCCAGCGAACTGCACAAGCAGGGCAGTATCTACATCATGGATGAACCTACCACGGGCTTGCACATGTCCGATATCGGTCATCTCATGCAAGTCATCAACCGCCTCGTCGACACGGGCAACACTGTCGTTGTCATCGAACACAATCTGCATGTCATCAAGAACGCCGACTGGATCATTGACATGGGTCCCGAGGGCGGAAGCAAAGGCGGGCAGGTCATGTTCGAAGGTACACCCAAAGAATTATTGAAAGCGAAACGATCGCTGACAAGTCAATATATTCAAGGCTAACCACTCGCGCACATGAATGACCGCCGACGGCTTCCCGCGGTCGGTGGTCGGCGGGCACAAGCAAGCAACCAGTCATATACGTAAGATCACGGAATAATCTTTACAGGTACCCACATGAAAACCTTTTATCAAATACTCGCCAACACCCTGCTCGCCAACGTCACCAACATGACCGTCTGGTTTGCGATGATCTTCTTCATCTATCTTGAAACAAAATCCGTCACGGCGACCTCCATCGTTTCAGGCATCTATCTTGTTGCCGTTGCGGTCTCGGGCATCTGGTTTGGGAGCATCGTTGACCACAACAAGAAAAAAAACGTTCTGCTCCTTTCAGGTTTTATTTCGCTGGTTATCTACTCGATTGGATTTGCCGTCTATCGGAGTGTCCCAGCCGAAACATGGAAGGACGCCACCAGCCCAACGCTTTGGATGTTCGTGTCGCTTCTTCTGCTCGGCGTGATCGCGGGCAACCTGCGCGGCATCGCCCTCCCGACTCTGGTCACCATCCTCATCCCCGAAGAGTCGCGTGACAAGGCAAATGGTCTCGTCGGCACAACAACGGGCGTCATCTTCCTCATCACCTCCGCCATCAGCGGATTCCTCGTCGCACATTCGGGCATGTACCTCGTCCTGATCCTTGCCATCGTCGTGATGGCTCTTTCGATTGCACACCTCTTTTTCACAGAAATCCCAGAGAAAGAAATCGTTCATTTGGAGGGACAGCCGCCCAAAGTGGACTTGCGCGGCACGTTCGCCGTGGTCGCCGCCATCCCTGGCTTGATCGCCCTGATCTTCTTCAGCACCTTCAACAACTTTTTGGGCGGCGTCTTCATGGGCTTGATGGACGCTTACGGCCTCTCCCTCGTCTCGGTCCAGACCTGGGGCGTGCTGTGGGCTGTCCTAAGTTGCGGTTTTATCGTCGGCGGTTTGTTCATCTCAAAATACGGCTTGGGCAAGAATCCGCTCTTTGCCATGTTCGCCGCCAACATCGTCATCTGGATCATCTCCAGCATCTTCACCATCCAGCCGTCCATTGTGCTGTTGAGCATCGGCATGTTCATCTACATCAGCGTGGTCCCGTTCATTGAAGCGGCGGAACATACCATCATTCAGAAAGTTGTCCCGCTCGAAAGGCAGGGACGTGTCTTCGGCTTCGCCCAAAGCGTGGAGATGTCCGCCTCGCCTCTGACGACCTTTTTGATTGGTCCCGTGACCGAGCTTTTCTTCATCCCGTTCATGACCGTCGGCGCAGGCGTTAACCTCATCGGCAACTGGTTCGGCACGGGAGCTGATCGCGGCATTGCCCTTGTTTTTACGGTAACGGGTATCATTGGCTTGATCGTCACCTTGATCGCGATGAACACCAAATACTACGGCTTGCTCTCGAAGCGTTACATGGAAGAAAACGAAGTTGGCGTTTTACCTGAAGGAGAACCTGCATGACGAAAGCTCAAAAGAGTGAAAGTGACCTGCCCAAGATCAGCGCCCCTGCCACACGCGCGTTGGAAGCGGCAGGATATACAAACCTCAAGCAATTGACCAAAGTCACCGAAGGGGAAATCGCTCAATTGCATGGAATGGGTCCGAAAGCGCTGGGGATCTTGCGTGAAAAGTTGAAAGCGGAAGGCTTGTCATTCAAACAAGGACAGGCGGGAGAGAAACTGAGAAAGAAAGGTTCGCCTGTGAGTCGCACTGACAAAGTGGATGAATTCCTCGAGAATCTCAGTCACCCGCTCAAGGCGGAGGTGGAGGCGGTGCGGTCCATCATCAAGGGTGTAAACAAGAATATCAATGAAGAGATCAAATGGAAAGCGCCATCCTTTAATTACAAAGGCGGGTATCTTGTGACCTTCAATCTGCGGGAGGCGAAGCGCGTTCACCTTGTGTTCCATAACCCGAAGATTGCACAGGTCGAGAACTCATTGCTTGAAGGAGATTACGTTGATCGGCGCATGGCTTATTTTGTGGACATGCAGGATGTGGAGACGAAGAAGCCTTTGTTGGAAAAGGCATTGAAAGATCTGATCAAATTGCAGGAGAAATAAAATGGCTGATTTGACCCCAACCCAAAAAATAGACAAACAAATCAAAGATTTGCCCGATTGGCGCGGCAAACTACTTGCCCGTTTGCGAAAATTGGTTCTCGCATCCGCTTCCGAACTGACCGAAGATTGGAAATGGGAAACCCCCGTTTGGGTTTGCAAGGGCAATGTAGTTGCAGGCGGCGTGTTCAAGGACCACGTCAAGTTAAATTTTTTCAAAGGCGCCTCACTGAAAGACCCTAACAAACTGTTTAATGCAGGTCTGGAGGCAAAAGGATCTCGCGGAATTGATTTCGTTGAAAATTCAGTGATAGACGAAACCGCTTTGAAAGAATTGATTCGCGAAGCCGTTGAGTTTAATAAGACAGGCAAGAAGAAATAACGATCAGAGGCGGCCGTCGCTTATGAAGTGATATTCGCCCGGGTTACAAACGAACCGCTCATGAACAAAACCATTCGCGCACACTTGGATAACATCCGCTCGGAGGATGGGCAATTGCAAAATAAAGCCTATTACGCTCTTATGGAGAAAACCGAAAAGCCCGTGGACTGGGCGTACGAAGCATGGGACGAACTCATCGAAGGTTTGACGCACAAGGATAATCACGTCCGTGCGATCTCTTCGCAACTGCTTGCCAATCTCGGCAAGAGCGATCCCAAAGGACGAATGTTCAAGGACTTCGACAAACTGCTCAACGTTACGAAGGACGAAAAGTTCGTCACGGCTCGGCATTGTCTGCAATCCATTTGGAAGGTGGGATTGGGAGGCAAGAACGCCCAGGTCATGGTGGTAAAAGGCTTGGAGAAACGGTATCAGGAATGCGTCAAGGAAAAGAACGGATCTCTCATCCGCTACGACATTCTTGTGGGTATGAAAAATCTCTACGAAGCCACCGCCTCCAGCGAAGTCAAAGCGAAAGCGTTGGAATTAATCGAGTTGGAGAAAGATACGAAGTATAAGAAGAAGTATGCATCGGTTTGGAAGAAGATGTAAAGGAGAAGCCATGAGAAAAATCATTGTTCACGAGTTCATCACGTTGGATGGTGTCATTCAAGCGCCAGGCAGTCCCACCGAAGATACCGACGGCGGCTTTACGCACGGCGGCTGGACGCTTCCTTACTGGCACGATGATATCGGCGTCCACTTTGGTCAGATCTTCGCCGATGCCGATACCCTGTTGCTCGGACGAAAGACATGGCAGACTCATGGTGAAGCGTTTGAGCCTGATCCTGCCAACGATCCGTTCAACGGCTTCAAAAAGTATGTGGTTTCCACCACGTTGAAATCAGCCGATGCCTGGCGGGATTCGACCATCATCAGCGGAAACGTGATCGAGGAGATTCGCAAATTGAAGAGCCAGCCAGGGAAGAACATCATTATGGATGGCA
Organism: uncultured Anaerolinea sp.; assembly: GCA_964528275.1. Classification (GTDB taxonomy): domain Bacteria; phylum Chloroflexota; class Anaerolineae; order Anaerolineales; family Villigracilaceae; genus Defluviilinea. The sequence goes on from CAZGSB010000017.1 coordinate 29,526, forward strand.
GTAGCGTTCTAATGCATACCCTGATAGAGAACGACCTGGTGGATGAATATGCTTTGCATGTATATCCGCTTGTGCTTGGTGTTGGCAAACGGCTGTTCCCGCCAAATAAACGCCTCGATCTTAAACTGCTGGAATCCTCTTCGCTACCGACAGGCGTAACCTATCAACGCTATCAACCTGTTTGATAAGATCGATCAGGAATAATTCTCACAGGAGCGCATCGTGTCATTTCAAGCCTATTTGGATACTATAGAAGAAAAAACTGGAAGAACGCCAAAGCAATTCGTTGCGGAGGCGAAGAAGAAAAAGTTAACCGAGTTCAAAGACCTGATGGCGTGGTTGAAGAATGATTATGGACTCGGTGCTGGTCATGCCCGCGCCATGATCTATGTTATTCAACATGGCGATACGTTTACACTCAAGCACACCACGGGCACACATCGAGATGCATCGGGAAAGTTGAACTTGGACGGAAAAGCGAAAAAGAAAACTGTAAAACCCAAAAGCGAGCGATAGGCTTCCAGAGATAATGGTTATGAACCGTAGGGACGCCCCATCGTGCATCTGTTTGTTAGATGGATTCGTGTTATGCAACAGGAGTCTTCACCATGAAAATTCATTTGATTGACGGCACATACGAACTCTTCCGTGCGCATTTCGGCGCGCCGCCGAAAAAATCCGTCAGCGGACAGGAGGTCGGAGCGACACTGGGATTGATACGAAGTCTGTTGATGTTGTTGCAATCCCCCGGCGTGACCCACGTCGCCGTCGCGTTCGACCATGTGATCGAGTCTTTTCGAAACAAAATGTATAAAGGTTATAAAACCAGTGAAGGCGTTGACCCGATCATCCTGGACCAATTTGATATTGCTGAAAGAGCCGTCGCCGCTTTGGGTGTGCCCGTGTGGTCCATGGTCAAGTTTGAAGCCGATGATGCAATTGCAACGGCTGTGACAAAATTCCGAAAAGAGAAATCGGTTGAGCAAGTCATCATCTGTTCTGTGGATAAAGATTTGACTCAAATGGTGGATGGCAGGAAAGTGATTTGTTGGGATCGAAGGCGTGAAATTCTTCTGGATGAAAAAGGTGTGGTTGAAAAATTTGGTGTGAAGCCAGAATCCATTCCTGATTATCTTGCATTGGTTGGTGATGCGGCTGATGGTTACCCTGGAATCAAAGGTTGGGGCGAGAAGTCCACGGCGGCGGTGCTGGCGAAGTTTAAACACATCGAGTCCATTCCCCAAGACCCGAAGAAGATCCCGCTCAGCCTGGGACGGGCGACCATGTTGCTCGAAAATCTGCAAGCAAATTATCAAGATGCGTTGCTGTTCAGGGAATTATCCACGCTGAGACAAGACGTGCCGTTGAAAGAATCCCTCAACGATTTGGAATGGAGGGGTGCCACTTCAAAGCTGAAGAAGGTTTGTGAAGAGTTGAGGGAGGAAAGAATTTTGGAGCGAGTCAAGAAGTGGCGATAGAATAAACCATGGATGGTGCGTATTAATATTTTTTACTTACTTCCCAGCGCGTAAGAATATTTCCAGAATTTCCCCATGTACGTGTTTCAAGAAGCTTAAGCGCTACAGGCGGGCGATTCTCAAATATTGGTTTACCTTCACCACCAATTAACGGGAAAAATGTAAGGTGTAATTCATCTACTAAATCATGGACGAGTAAATCATTCCATAATAAACGGCTCAAAAATACAACAATATCTTTTCCGCCTTGCGCTTTAATACCTGCAATTTCTTTATGCGCATCTGCTCTTTTGATGATTTGTGTGTTTTCCCAAGGGGCTAACTCTTCTTTTGTGAGATGATCGGAAATCACAAGTTTTTTGATGGATTTAAAAAGTTCCGCAGTTTCAAGCCTAATTTCAGTGGCTTTCGGGTCATTGGGTACACCTGACCAATATTCTTTGTTCCCTAAAAATGAACTACGACTCAATAATAAGAAATCGGCTGTCTTCATTCGCTCTACATTATAGAAATCGAAACTATTGTCACCATGGTAATCTTTATGGTAATAATCGTAAAGCGAGTGAATGCTTTTATCTTTCCCTTCGTATAAACCATCTAATGTGACAAAGTTACTGACAATAAGTTTTCGCATGAAGTTTTTCCCATTAGCAGATAGTTAATCACCGGTTTAGAAACGAACTTCGAGTTGTATGGTGACTGTATCGCCTTCGTCAAGATGTTCCGCTTTTTGGACAGCCACCTTGATCGGCACGAGGTAGTGCCCGTCTTTGGGAAACAGGGAAGTCGTAAACTCGGTCTTGCCGATCTTCACGTGGACCGGAATCACCCCCCAGCCGTAGGTCACGAGCCCGGAGATCGTTTTGATCTCGCGGCTGTGCTTCTCTGGGACGAGCACAAAGAGATAGGGGGCGGGTCCTCTCCAGTAAAAGATTTTGCCGCTGAATTCGATTTCCATGATTATAGAACAATTGTACGAAGAAAGCCAAAATTGACAAGGGCCTTGAATCCACCTTCCCGAATCTCAGACGATGGCTGCCGTGAATATGTGGCGACTGTAGACCCGGCTCGATGTCCGTACTGCCGCAGTGCGGCGCACCGCAGCGGACCGTGATGTGCGCCGCGTAGTGGCGCTGTGTTCGGTGGCATACGATCGACCTTTCAAGCGCTGTTGGGCCAGGGCGCGCCGGTTTGTAACGCGGTGGCATATTCCTGAAGTCGCTTATCGTCATGCCCGCGGATTTGCATCAGGAAGGGGAAATCGGCTGGCGTGATCGTGAGTTTCGCCAAGGGCTGGACGGGCACAAAACTTGCCAGTTGTGCGATATGCACCTGGTTTGAACCAAATGCCATGGGTGGCTGAGTCGTGAATGTCTTCCGCGGCAGGAGATAGACCGTACCCGTCCGCCAGGGTTGAGAGGGCAGTGCCGATTGGCTGACCGAGAAAACATAGTAGGGACCGTGAACCGTTCCCTTTTCATCGGCAAGACGAACACAGGCATTGGTGATCGAAGGTACGCGCTCGCGATCGACGATGGCGAAGAACATCGCCCATAGTCCATCCGATGCGGCATACACGGCTTTCTGATTGCCGAATTCGTTCAGGTCATTGGACTGGCGCGGCTCGAACAGGGGGATGGCCCATCGCCCGAACCGTGCAAGGCGAGTTCGTGAACATCGGCGAGGTGACAGAGGAACTGCCACTTGGGCATGGGCAAGGTATATTCAATGGTCGGGCAGTTGCCGATATGGAGGGTTGCATCGAGCAGTTCGTCAAAAGCGTTCACGGCTTTTTCGTCGAAGGTTGTGGTGGGACGGGTCAGCCAGTAATCTGGCAAGTTCATATTTAGAACTCCTTTATCATTGGCATCTGGTGCAGGTAGACTCGGCTTGAGGGCAGTATTAACCCTTAGCCATAACAAAGTGCATTCTATGTTGGGCAACCAGCTTGATTAGCAAAACGATGACTGAAGAAAGTCTCTACGATCAAACTTTCTGAAAGTCATTCTTTTCCAAAACTCCAACGACAAATTGATCAGGTGGTTGAGGTTCATTAAGTCGTTGAACCTTCATGCCTAATTTTTCCATGACTTTTTGGGAAGGTACGTTGTCGTAGCCTGTGGTGGCGATAATTCTCCCAATTTTTTCATGGGTAAACAAATACTCCATCACAGCACGAGCGGCTTCTGGGGCATATCCTTTTCGATGATGCGCAGGGTCAAGCGCCCAAAATAACCCTACTTCGGCAGTTGCAGGAGAGTCGGGGTTGCGTTTGAACGCCGATACTTTATTGAAGGTGTCGACATACGGCACAATTCCCACTGCGCCGATAATATTTCCTGTTTCTTTTAGAACAATGGCTCTTTCTCCATAATGCGGTTGTTCCAGCATGGCAAACATTTCATATCCCAATACAGTCCATTGCAGCCAGCGTTGACGTTCTAGCAACGGCGTTTCCCAGCCAAAAGACTTATTGAGGACGTTGTTAATGGATTCCAAGTCATCCATCGTTAATTCGCGGATGATCAGGCGTTCAGTTTCGAGAGTAGGAATTCGTCTATTCATTGGCGGTTAGTGAATAAGTTGTATTGTGTTCTGCAAGAGGTTGCCCAACGGTTTGAGTTACCCGCAAGTGGCGGCACGTGGACTCGGCTTGAGAGCAGTATAACCCGAAGCAAGAACGGAGTACACGCTGTGTTGAGCATTCTAAGCTATATATGACTATCCGTTGATTGCACTTCTATTATCACTAGATGATTCACTAGCGGAAAATTTATTGCTTTGGTTGGATATCAAGTTCAGGATAGCCAGTTTCAGGGTCAAGAGTGCGTAGAAAGCGGACGTCTGCCAAACCAGAAATGACGATTTCGGCGGTTGTGTAAACCTCACTACCCTCGATGAGGTGACCGCCAAATGTATTCCCCTTGCCGTCTGCAATGGCGATGTGGTAATGCCCGCCGTGGACTGAAAATACACCGGTCAGCGAGACGATCTCAAAATAGCCGGTCAGTGTCACTGGCTGTTCCTGGTTGGCATAACGGATGACAGCCTTTCGCAGACTCCCGATACATGTGAGGATGCAAGCCGCTTCTGTGTGATGGTCCCGGGCAAATGTATCGAGTGCGGTTAATGGGTCTTCACCGGGGTGGAGGCGTAGTGCAAATGTTTTCATGGGGACGATCCTAGAGGGTAATTACCTTGGATGCGCGGCGTTGCAGTTCGAGAATATCCGGCATGCTGCCCGCAATCCCAACCCTCACTTGCCCAACCAGATCGAAATAATTCAAGCAGGTACTGCACAGCACGAGGCGGGCACCCTTCTCTTCCAATGATTTCAACAAGTCAAGCACAGGGGAGCCTTCCACTGCCAAACGGACGCCGTTCGTGTAAAAACAGATCGCGGCGGGAAGAACATTGTTTTCATCCAGTAACCTAAAATACGTTGTTATTAACTTCTGTTGGAGGTCCGCTTCGGCGTCTCCCATGCCGTTACGGGTTACAACCAGAACAGTTTCAGAATCGGGATTGGACATTTTAGTCTCCTTGACTTGATCGGATGTATTGAGATCGAAAATAGTGATTAGCTTATATCACTGCGTTATCCTTCAGTGAAGCCACATCATCAACCGAATAATCCAATAAAGTCGTAAGCACCTCCTCTGTGTGCTGACCCAGCATCGGCGGCGGTTTTTGGATCTCGGCTGGGGTGGCGGAAAATTTATACGGGAAGCCGGGCAGTTTCACGGTCCCGGCGGAGGCGTGCTCGGTTTCGAGGATCATGTCGCGGGCTTGAGTCTGCGGGTGGGCGAACACTTCGGGGATCGAGTTGATGCGTCCGCAGGGCAAGCCAGCCTTCACCAGATCCGCAAGCCAGTCGTCCACATTTTTTTGCGCGAACGCCTTGTTGAGTTCGTCTACTAGCGCGGCGCGGTTCGTCACGCGCTTTCCGTTCGACGCGAAGCGCTCGTCGGCTTTCAGGTCGGCGCGGTCAAGCGCGTCGCACAACAAGCCCCATTGCTTTTCGTTAGCAACGCCCAAAATGAACCAGCCATCGCGGGCGCGAAACGAATCGTAGGGGACGAGGTTCGGATGCGCGTTGCCGAGGCGGCGCGGCGGATTTCCTCCAACCAAATAGTTGGATGCGACATTGGTGAGGAGCGCGATGTGTGAATCAAAAAGCGAAATATCAACGAGTTGACCATCGCCCGTGAGATCGCGCGCGCGCAGCGCGGCAAGGATCGCGGTGGCGGCGAACATGCCCGACGTGATGTCGGTGATCGGGATGCCGACGCGCGAGGGCGGTCCATCTACGGGACCCGTGATGCTCATCATGCCGCCTTCGCCCTGAATGACCGCGTCGTACCCCGGGCGGTCTGCATACGGACCCGTGCGGCCGTATCCGCTCACCGAGCAGTAGATCAATTTGGGATGCAGTGCGTGCAATTGTTCGTAACCCAAGCCGAGTTTATCGAGATCGCCCGTGCGATAATTTTCCACTAACACATCTGATACGCCTGCCAACTTGCGGATGATCTCCTGCCCTTCGTTGCTTTGGATATTGACAGTCACGCTGCGTTTATTTCTGTTTGCCGCTAGGAAGTACGCCGACTCGCCGGGATAGTTCCCATAGGGCGCGCCCACGAACGGAGGTCCCCAGCCGCGCGTCTCATCGCCGCTGACGGGACGCTCGATCTTGATTACATCTGCTCCCAAATCGCCGAGCATCATTGTGCAGTACGGTCCCGCGAGCGCGCGGGTGATATCGAGGATGCGAATGTTTTGGAGGGGTTGCATGAGGTTGTCCGTTTGGGTTCAAGAATATTCGTTGGTTGAGTAGGCGGCGTGATTGTCCGCCGCCGTATCCGCCGGGTTGACGGTTCGTCTTTCGCTCACCGTGTCGAAACCGGAACCAACAGTGAGCATAAAGTGCCCGAAGATGTGGTCTCGATACGCGGCGCCAACGAACGGCGCCGCACTCGACCACCACATGGTTTGGAAGTATAAACTCATACGAAATAAATCACAACAACTTCCATGTGTCATTGCGAGGGCGCGAAGCGCCCGTGGCAATCTCCTCGAATTTGCAAACAGTCGCTTGCACGAGATCGCGAGATTGCCACGTCGCCACCTTCGGCGTCTCCTCGCAATGACACTTCCCACGATATAATCCCCGTCCATGCCTACCCTCGCCGAACTCATTGCCCAAAAATTATCCGAAGCAAAAGTGGACGTGGTCTTCGGTCTGCCCGGCGGCGAAAACGTGGAAGTGTTGGACGTGCTGCGACAGCACGGCATTGATTTTGTATTGGTGTGCAACGAATCCAGCGCGGTCTTCATGGCAGACGCGCATGCGCGTTTGACCGGCAAGATCGGCGTTGCCCTCACCACGCTCGGACCCGGCGCGACCAACGCCTTTGCAGGGGTTGCTCACGCCTTTCTCGACCGCGCGCCTGTTTTACTCCTCACCGCCCAAACCGACCCGAAACTCGTCGGCTCGCACACGCATCAGGTGCTTGACTTGCAAACGATCTTCAAACCCGTCACCAAATTCACTGCCTCTCTCACGCTTGAAAATGCCGACCAGACTCTCACACACGCGCTCGGATTGTTGCGTGACGGCAGACCGGGTCCCGTGCATTTGAGCATCCCTGCTGTGTTTGCGAATCAACAGGTCAATCCCGATTTGCTCTTGCCGCCGTCCTCATCTGACCTGCTCCCATCGCCGTCCCCGGCGATGGGGATGGTAAGTGAAAATCAAATCACCAAAGCAAAAAAAATTCTCGCAGCCAGCCTTCGCCCCGTCATCGTCGCGGGTTTGGGATTGGAACCTGATAAGCCATACGAAAAATTGTGCGCGCTGGCGGAGTCGCTGAATGCGCCAGTGATCGATACGCCGAAAAGCAAAGGCGCGTTGACCGCGACTCATCCGCTGTTCGTTGGCACGCTCGGTCTCACGATGACCGACCCCGCCTATGAAATTCTCGATGCCTCCGATTGCATCCTCGCGATTGGTTTCGATGTGGTTGAACTCGTCAAGCCGTGGAAGCAACCTCAGCCGCTGATTTGGGTTTCCAATTGGGAGAACGACGATCCAAATATTGAATCCGCGTGCGAGTTGGTCGGCAATTTGAATCAGATATTGGAAGGCTTAATTAATTCAATAATCAGTGCAGAAGCTGACTGGGGTGAGAAGCAGGTATCCGCGTGGAGAGAATCGCATCGCCTTCAGTCTAAAGCAGATGCCGCTCCGAACCGTGTTTCCCCGGTGGACGTATTAACTTCCCTCCGCGCAAACACGCCTCCTGAGACCATCATCACCACCGACGTCGGCTCGCATAAAATTTTCACGTCGCTGAACTGGCGCGCACTCGAACCGAACACCTTCCTCGTCTCGAACGGACTTTCCGTGATGGGCTTCGGCGTGACCTCCGCTATCGCCGCCGCGCGTGTCACGCGCAGACCGACGGTGTGCATCACCGGCGACGCGGGCTTGGCGATGGTGATCGGCGAACTTGCGCTGGCAATCGAATTGGATTTGCCGTTAATCGTGGTCGTGATGAACGACTCCGCGCTTGATTTGATCCGCTTTGCGCAAACCAAACGCGACCTGCAAGTGTTCGGCACGGAATTCATCAACCCGAATTATGAACTGGTCGCGCGCGGCTACGGTTTTGCGTATGCGAGGATCGAAAATAAAACCGAATGCGATGCGGCGGTGAAAAAAGCCGTCGCAGAAAGAAAGCCCGCGTTGTTGGAAGTGATGATTGATGCGAGTGGTTATCGTTGAATGTAGAGACGGCTTTAGCCGTCTTTGTAGGTGTAGCACGGACGTTGACGTCCGTGTGGGCAGGCGCATTGGCGTTACACTGTCCGCGGAATGTTATACGTTGATCCCGTCGCTCGCCCGACGATAAACCGTCGGGCTATCTCTACGAAGCCCGCTAAAGCGGACTATGCGAGCGATTATCGTTAACGGAATGCCCGGTGGTTGAGTGCAAGCAGTCGAAACCACAAGTAAGCAAAGAAATTTTGTAACAAAATCACACTTGCGTACCTGTGATTTCGATACGGGGCGGAACTTCACCGCCCCTACTCAACCACCGATTAATTTTTGAAAAGTAGATAAACTAAAAGATGCCTCCCAAACCCCACCTCCTCGCCGTGGACATCGGCGGGACCTTCACCGATATTGTCCTGTTCAACTTCGACACGAACCACATCGCCGTCAGCAAAGTGTTGACGACGTACCCCGACCCGTCGCAGGCGGTGCTGGGCGGCGTCGGTCAGTTGTTGAAAGATAACCGCATCGACCCCGCTTCGATCCGACAAGTGATTCACGGCACAACGCTGGTGACGAACACATTGATCGAGCGCAAGGGCGCGCGCACCGCGCTCCTCACCACGGAAGGATTCCGCGACGCACTCGAGATCGGCAACGAGGGTCGCTATGATATTTACGATCTGGGACTGGTCAAGCCGCAACCGCTGGTGGAACGTCGCCTGCGCTTCGGCATCCCCGAACGGATGACAGCCAGCGGCGAAGTGTTGCGCCCGCTTGATACACAAGCCGTGACCGATTTATGCAAACAGTTGAACGCCGAGGGAATCGAATCGGTGGCGATCTGTTTACTCCACGCATTCACCAATCCGCGTCACGAACTCGATGTCTATGAAATCGTGCGCGATGAAATGCCCAACGCCTCAGTTTCGATCTCGCATCAGGTCTCGCCAGCGATGCGCGAATACCAGCGCGCGTCTACAACAGTTGCCAATGCGTACGTGCAACCCGTCACTTCGAATTATCTCGAACGGATTCAAGCGGGGTTGTCAGACGCAGGCTTGGATGCGCCGCTCAACGTCATGCTTTCGAGCGGCGGCACGACGGACATCCAAACCGCCACGCGTTTTCCGATCCGCCTCGTCGAGTCGGGTCCATCGGGCGGCGCGCTGGCGGGCGTGTACTGGGGCAAACAAAACGGCTTTAAAGATATTTTTGCTTTCGACATGGGCGGCACCACCGCGAAAGCCATTCTCACGCACAATGGCGAGTTGAGCATCACCTCGGTTTCGGAGGTCGCTCACGTGCATCGCTTCAAGCGCGGCAGTGGACTTCCCCTGCTTGTGCCGACCATCGAGATGATCGAGATCGGCGCGGGCGGAGGAAGCATCGCGCATGTCAACAATCTGGGATTGCCCGCCGTCGGACCGGAAAGCGCCGGTTCATCCCCAGGTCCAGCCTGTTACGCCCGTGGCGGCATGAATCCCACCGTGACCGACGCCGACCTGCTCATCGGCTACCTCAACGCGGACTACTTCGCCAACGGTTCGATTCGACTCGATAATTCCGCCGCGGAAAAATCGTTCGAGGCTCTGGCAAAGGGACTCGATATTTCAGTCACCAAAGCCGCGTGGGGCATTCATCAACTCGTGAATGAAAACATGGCATCGGCGGCGCGCGTCCATGCGGCGGAGCGCGGACTGGACATTCAAAAGTACGCGATGGTGACCACGGGCGGAGCGGGACCTGTCCATGCGTGTGGAGTCGCGGAGCGGCTCAATGTGCGGACGGTGATCGTGCCTCCGATTGCGGGGGTGGGATCGTCATTCGGCTTTTTACTCGCGCCGATCTCGTTCGATTTCACGCGCAGTTACCTCGCGCGCATTGACGATGTGGATACGAATCACCTCATGCAGATCCTCGGCGACCTCGAGCGCGAGGGACGCGAGATCGTCACGAAGGCGGGCGTGCCCGCGGAGCAGGTCCGCGTGATGCGCAGTGTGGACATGCGCTACCTGCGGCAGGGATACGAGATCCGCGTGCCGTTGGAGCAGGGCGAGATCAATGCAGAGTCGTTGCGTCAGTTGGAAAAAAGATTTGAAGAGGAATACTTCCGATTTTATGGATTGCTGTGCGAAGGCGTGCCGATCCAGGCAGTAAACTGGCGCGTGGTGGTGTCGGGTCCCGCGTTGGAGATCGAGGGGAAGGCGCTGACGGTGGGCGAAGAGTCAAAAAAGATGAACCAGCCGTATGGGAGTCGAACCGTGGTTTTCAATCCCGATAACGGCGGTGTGCAGACTCCCGTCTACCGGCGCGAGTCGCTGTCGTCATCGTTCAGTGCGAACGGTCCCGCGATCATCGAAGAAGCGGAGTCCACCACGATCGTTCTTCCGAATTGGTCGGTGCGTGTGAATGAAAATGGTTGTTTGGTGTTGACGAGGAAATAATTGTAGGGGCACGACATGTCGTGCCCCTACAAAAGAGGATTGAACCATGATTGACTCGATTTTGCTCGAAGTGTTATGGAAGCGGCTGATCTCGATCGTGAACGAGCAAGCCGCGGCGTTGATCCACTCGTCGTTCACCACGCTGGTGCGCGAGGCGGGCGACCTTTCGGCGGGTGTGTTCGACACGCAGGGACGCATGCTCGCGCAAGCGGTGACGGGCACGCCGGGGCACATCAACACAATGGCGAATTGTGTGCGCGACCATGTGGTGAAACAGTTCCCGATCGAGAAGTTACAACCCGGCGATACGATCATCACCAACGACCCGTGGGCGGCGTCGGGGCATTTGTTCGACCAGACGATTGTCTCGCCTGTGTTTTACAAGGGCAAAGGCATTGGCTGGTTTGCCAGCACATGTCACGCGATGGACATCGGCGGCTTGACGATGGGCGGCGACGCAACGGAATTGTTTGAAGAAGGTTTATTCATCCCGTTGATGAAGTTGTTCAAAGCGGGCGAACCGAATAAGGATTTGTTCGACATCATCCGTGCCAACGTGCGCGTGCCCGAGGAAGTGATCGGCGACATCTACGCACAGCAGGCGGGCAACGTGGTGGGGAGTCGCAAGTTGATCGAGATGATGGAGGAGTACAAACTCGATACGCTCGATGAACTTTCGAATTTGATTTTGGATCGCACCGAAAAAGGTCTGCGCGATGCCATCGAGAAAATTCCGAACGGCGTGTACAAAAGCGCGGTGACGATTGACGGCTTCGACGACCCCGTGACAATCCACTGCAAGGTTACCGTGAACGACCGCGATATCGAAGTGGATTTCGACGGCACCTCGCCACAGATTCGGCGCGGCATCAACGTGGTGATGAATTACACCCACGCCTACAGCACGTACACGTTGATGTGCGCGGTTGCGCCGGAGATTCCCAACAACGAAGGCGCGTTCCGCCCGATACACGTCAAGGCGCCGGAAGGTTCGATCTTGAATTGCCGCAAGCCTGCGCCGGTCAGCGCGCGGCATCTCATCGGGCATTTCGTGTCGCAACCAATTCTGCACGCGCTCTCGAATCCGATTCCCAACAACGTCATCGCCGACGGTTCGGCGGGGTTGTGGAACACGATGTTTGAGGGCGAGTTGAAAGATTCGCATGACGTGTTCGCCTACATTTATTTTTCCGCGGGCGGCATGGGCGCGCGCCCGTATCGCGACGGCTTGTCTGCCACCGCCTTCCCGAGCGGCATCACCGGCGTGCCCGCCGAGGTGATCGAATCCGTTGCGCCGATCCGCATGCACAAGCGCGAACTGCTAGCCGATACCGGCGGCGCGGGAAAATTCCGCGGCGGGCTGGGGCAGGAGATGATTCTAGAAGTGTTGACGGGCAAGCCCGCGACACATTCCTGCATGTACGACCGGACGAAATTTGCCGCGCGCGGTTTCCACGGCGGACTCGACGGCACGCCCGGCGAAGTCATTCGCTCGGATGGATATCGCCCGCACCCGAAGAGTCGCTACACCCTCAGCCCGGGTCAAACCGTGACGTTACGCCTGCCCGGCGGTGGCGGCTTTTATCCGCCCTTCGAGCGCGACCCCGCCTCTGTGTTGGAGGATGTGCGGCAGGGATATGTGTCGGTGGATGCGGCGAGGGAGAAGTATGGGGTGGTGATTGTGGGTGGGATGGTGGATGAGGAGGGGACGAAAGAGGAAAGAAGGAAAATGGCAAGGTAGGGGCACGATATATCGTGCCCCTACAAATAACAAAAGGAAAATTATGACCAACACCAACACCGCCGAGATCGTCATCTGCGGCGCGGGGATCGCCGGGGTCTCCGCCGCGTATCAACTTGCCGTGGTTCACGGTATGAAGAACGTCGTCATCGTGGATCCGTTGCCGCCGCTCACGATGACCAGCGACAAATCCACGGAGTGTTACCGCAACTGGTGGCCCGGTCCCGGCGATGACATGGTGCGCCTGATGAACCGCAGTATTGACATCATGGAGGGCTTGCACCGCGAAGTGCCGAATCGCCTGCCAATGAATCGCCGTGGATATTTATACGCCACCGGCACGCCGGGCGGAGTCAAAGCGATGATCGCCAACGCGGAGGAGATCACAGGCTTGGGTGCGGGTGATTTACGCGTGTATCGCAAAGAGGGCGACGATGCATCGTACGTTCCCGTCAGCCAGCATGGATTGTTCGATGCGCCCACTGGCGCGGATTTGTTCCTCGACCCGGCGTTGATCCGCAAACAGTTTCCGTACGTCACCGAGAACGCGCTGGCGCTCGTCCACACGCGGCGGTGCGGATGGTTCGCCGCCCAGCAGTTCGGCATGTACATGTACGAGCGGGCGATTGCCGCGGGTGTGAGTCATGTTGTGGGGCGTGTGGCAGGCGTCCACGTGGAGGGAGGCGGGGTGAAGTCTGTCAGCGTGGAATCCAAAGAGGGGACGCGCGTCATCGCGACGAATCGATTTGTCATTGCGGCGGGTCCGTTGCAAAAGTCCGTTGCGAAGATGATCGGCGTTGAATTGCCCATCGTGTGCGAGCCGCATCTCAAAGTGATGTTCAACGATCCTCATCGCGTGGTGCCTCGCGACATGGGCTTGTTCATTTGGAACGACTCGGTGACGTTGATGTGGTCGGACGAGGAGCGTGCCGCGCTTGCCGAGGATGACGCGACGCGCTGGTTGACGGAAGAATTTCCAGCAGGCGTGCATGGACGACCCGAGGGCGACGGCGATATGATTTTGTTGCAGTGGGTGTATCACAACATGCAAATGGATGAACCAGTTTTTCCCGTTGCGATTGACACGCAGTTGCCTGAGGTGGCACTGCGCGGCATGGCGAGGGTGATCCCCGGGCTGGCGAAATATTTCAACCAACTCCCCAAGCCGTTCATTGACGGCGGCTATTACGCGCGCACGCCGGAGAATCGTCCGCTGATCGGACCGCTGCCCGTGGACGGCGCGTACCTCATCGGCGGCTTCGGCGGGTTCGGGATGCAAGTCTCGTGCGGCGCGGGAGATTTGCTGGCGAAGCACGTCATGAACAGCGAGTTGCCCGCATATGCCCCGGCGTTTTTATTGAGCCGTTACGAAGACCCGATGTATCAAGAGGTGTTGCGTCGGTGGGGCGCGTCGGGGGAGATTTGATGTGTCACTGCGAGGAGCGGCGCGGTGCGCCGCGACGTGGCAATCTCAACTAACAATAATACCGTTGAGTACATTGAGATTGCCACGACCCTTCGCCTGTCGGCTCAGGGTCTCGCAATGACACCAGAAACTAAGAGGAGAAAACATGAAACTACAAAACAAAATTGCCGTCATCACCGGCGGCGCACAGGGAATCGGCGCGGCAATCAGCACACGCTTTGCCGAGGAAGGCGCGATGGTCGTCATCGCCGACATCAACGAGGAAAAATCAAAGGCGCTTGCCGCGCAACTCAACGCCTCGTACGTGCTGTGCGATGTATCGAATGCGGAGCAGGTGGAGAATCTTTTCGACAAGGTCATCGAGCAGTTTGGCAGGCTCGATGTGCTGGTGAACAACGCCGCGCTGGTGCATCACCCCGCCTCGAATAAAAACTTTCTTGAATTAACCCAGCAGGCGTGGCAGCGCGCACTGGACATCAACCTTACGGGCATGTTCCTGTGCAGTCAACGCGCGGCGCGCATCATGGTAAAGCAAAACCCCGAGGGCAAATCTGCGGGCGGGGCGATCATCAACATGAGTTCGGGCGGCGGGATGCGCGCGCATCGTAATCTCATGGCGTACGATACCACCAAGGGCGGCATCGAAGCCGCGACGCGCGCCATGGCAGTTGACCTCGCCCCGTGGAGAATCCGTGTCAATGTGGTGGTGCCCGGCAATGTCACTGTGGATAACGCCCTCGGCGGCGCAACCGGTCCCGAAGCCGCAGCGCGGACTATTCCGCTGGCGAGACCGGGCACGCCTGCGGATGTCGCCTCCGCTGCGGCATTCCTCGCCTCGGACGATGCCGCGTACATCACCGGTCAACGCATCGTGGTGGATGGCGGCATGGAGGCGCAACTCCGCTCGCCTGCGGTGGATGCGCAGATCGACGTGGCGGGAATCGTGGGGAGATTGGAATAATGACTCAATCGGGGTCTAAGACCCCGATTGAGCGAGATGTTCAATCCAAAAACGGCTGGTAATACACAGGGATAACCCCAAATACCCACAAGCCGATATTGAGAGAAACCATCAACACTGTCACAGCCATCGGAAGTTTTTGCTGAGCCTTTTCTGGCACAACGTCATGCCACCCGCCGACCATGAGCAGGGACAGTGCCCCGATGGCGGGGAAGAGCAGGCGTCCCTGCGTTGCGCCTGTGGTTAATCCGTTCCGCGCGACGGCAAGGACGGTGACTAGTGCGATGAGGCTCGTTGAAATCCATAACTTGAATTGAGGATGTTCCGTTTTCGATTTGATGTGGTTGCGAATTTTTATTGCGGTTCCGACCAGCCCGAATATTGTCAACAGATCCACCACCCACCACGATAAGCCGACCGCGAGCCAGCCGACCTTGCCCCAGTATGTCCACACGACCTGGCTGGTGATGGTTTTGAGGTATTCAAAATCCACGCCTTTTTTTCGCAGGCTGAATAACCTCCACGAGATTTCTCCCCAGGCGGTCTGGATCATTTCTGGGAAGAGAACAGGAAGGATTCCCGCGCCGCAAACAAGCGCAAGGATTGAAACGCCCAGCCATCTTTTTAGGCGAAAGCCGAAGAACCATTTCCACGCGACGATTCCCAGCAGGGCTACGCTCACGGGAAGCGCGGTCAATTTGGTGACGAAGGGGAGAGTGATTGCGATGAGAATTATTACGATATCTATCGCCAGGGACTGAAGCCCCTGGCTAAAAGTACCAAGCCTGCTACGCGGGCTTAAGCCGCCGTCGGCGGCTTCGTTTTGATAGGGCAGACGATTACGTCCTTGCGGTGATTGAGCAACCCAAACAGCAAGATAAAACAGCAACGCGCCAGCCAGAACGCCCAACGCATCGTTGTTCACGGACGACATGATGTGCAGGTATTGCGGCGTCAACGCGGCGAGCGCCAGCGCGGAAAGTTGCAACGTCGGTTTGTCAGGTGCGATGATCCTGAATGTTTTCCAGTTCAGCCATAACGCTAGCGCGCCGAATAACAAATTCAACCAGCGCAAAACATATACCCCCCACAGAAAACGAAAATTGCCGTCATGCCAGTCGAACCTGCGCTCGCGCACGCGGAAGTTGTATTTAAATTCGGGCGGGAAGAAATACTCGGAATAACCCGGGTCGAGCAGATCGAGCGCGCGGATCACATACGAACCCAATACATAAAACGTGCGCGGCTGATTCGCTTCGTAGTTCTGTTCCAGCGATGCATACTCCCCTTTGCGCGCCAGCCGCCACGCCAGATGATAATGCGCGGGTTCGTCGGGCGCCTCCCAGATCGGCATGAGCAAACTGTAACCAATCCCCAGTAAAAAATACAAAACGAAAATGATCCACAGCCAACGGCGTTCGCTCACCATAAGTCATTCACTGTCTTGATGATCGAATCTTCCGCTGTGCCGATGCGCAGGCGATGCAGGTTTGCATGTCGCAACAACAACTCTATACAGCGAAGATTTTCATTCCACAATTCCTGCGTATCGTAATGCAGGCTATTGATCATGATCTCGCGCCACAATTCATCTTCGGTCAACGACTCAATTTGGCTTTCAGGATTATCCCACCGTTCGAGCAGGCAATACTCCACGCGGCGGATGGGAATCATCTGCGGATGCGCCATCGCCTCGTCCACACGCTTCAACTCGACTTTATGCTTGGTCTCGCCGCGGACAGGCTCCTCCTCCGCCTGCGCCGCGAGCGCGGGGAACAGCGGAAGCATGTCTGTGCGGAGTTTGATCCGTCCGACGGGAAATCCGCCCATCCACAAGTTGCCCTCGCGCTCGCCGATGTAGACCATGCTGTCGGAGAGGAGTTTGTATCCGTTCAGGAGCAAGCGCAACGCGGTTGTGGATTTTCCCGTCCCGTGTGGGGCTTGTAAAAGCAGGACGTTTTCATCTTTGAATAACGCGCTGGCATGCAACATGCTGTATCCGTGCCGCGTGATGAAGTTGGTGAGAATGGTGTTGATGAGCACCTGACAGACTTGTGCAGGTCTATCCGCTAGTGATTGCGATAAAACTGCAAACGCTTCGCCGCGCTCCATATCCACGAAGCAGTGACCCCACTCGAGCAAGTCAATTGAAAGCCAATCGTCTGCGCCTGTGTAGTGGATGAGGTCAATGAGTCGCTGGGGAGGCGAACCAGCCGTAAGGTGGGAGGGAACCGTGATGTGAATCCGCCATGTGGGTTCGGCGGTGAAGTCTGCTGTGGAGTACATTTCATCCACAAGCGCGGCGGAGTCTAAAACCTTTTCGTGATTCGAGTCAAAGACGATGGGATGCCCGAAGATGCGAATCGTCTTCTGAAATTTTGGCGCGTTGGCGCGGCGCGACCAGAAATCCTCCATCTCGTTGTTATGCGTGCGGTAGAGTTCGTTGAAGTCAGTCATATCGATGTGTCATTGCGAGGCGGCGCTCGCCCGCCGTGGGAATCTCGCGGTGTAAAGAATCAATCCACCTAAACTCAACAGCCATCCCGTCGCGCCAAACGCGAGCGTGGCGGTTTGCAGCGATCGGGAAAATAGATTCAATAGAATCCATTCGAGTACGACTGCGAACGCCAAAAGAATCACAAAGTTACGGGGGCGTTCAGCGAGATAATAATTCAACCAGATGGAAGAGAGCGATACGCCGATCATCGCGATGCCCATCCAGCCCAACAGCGGCGCGACGGCTTGATATTGATAAGCGAAGATGATGCCGATGAGTTGGTCTGCGAAAATGAAATAAAGAATTGTGAGCGCGCCGCCTGCCGCGAATACGATGAGCGCGGTCTGAATCAGCAACCGCTGCGGACGCGCTCCCTGCGCGAGAATCTTCGCCACGCGCGGGAACATGACCGTGACCGCCACGCCCGGGAGCAACGCGACGATGCGGCGCATCAACACGAGGCTGGCGTACGCGCCCGCCGAGTCGCCGTCGAGAGCCCGATTGACCCAAATCAGATCAAGGCTGGTGAGGGACATGTACGCGAAGTAAGCCAATAGCGCGTAGGCGGAAAGTTTCCAGCCATCCTGCAGGATGTTTTGATGGAGCGTTTCGCTTTTTTTCCATAGCGTGTTGCCGAGAAAGAGAAACGCACAAATCACACTGATGAGCCAGCCGAATGGCAGGGCAATGACCGCGCCTGTGAGTCCGATTCCTGTGGGGATGAGGAGAACGATGAAAAGGATTCGACCAAGGGAAAGCGCCAGACGGGCAAACCCGAAGGCGAGGAATCGTTCCTGCCCTTGTAAGACTCCCGCCGCGATGGGGCGCAGTGTGGAGAGGAAGATCAGCGCGCCAGAGAGTTGGATCGTCCATGCGGGGAGGCGGAGGAGGTGGGCAATGGGTGAAGCAAGAGAGAAGCAGAGAATTGAGAGGGTTGTTCCGAGAAGTAATGCGGCACGGAGGAAGGATTGGAAGATGGCGGGAATCGAATTGAGTTGATCGCGTCCGCGCGCTTCGGCGATGAAGCGGCTGACGACGGGCTGAAAGACTCCGCTTGCTGTGACGTAGACGAGGGCGATGGAATTCAAGGTTTGGAGGATGGCAAAATCGGCAGGGATGAGGATGCGCCCCATCCAGAAGTGGAAGGCGAAGTCAATGACGTTGGCGAGTCCGTCAAGGAGGAAGAGGGAGGCGGTTTCGAGGGGAGGGGAGAGTTTCATGTGAAGAGCAAAATGTTCCGTCGTTGCGAGGAGGGCTTTGCCCGACGAAGCAATCTCCGTCACGAGGTTGGAGATTGCTTCGCCCTTTGGTTTCGATACGCCCTTCGCAAAACCGCTCAGGGCTACTCAACCAGCGCTAAATCTATAAATCCGTTTCCAACTTATTGAAGAGCGAGGCGCTTTTCCCGAGGCGTTTGAGACGCAGGTAGCGTTCGATGCCGAAGTAGATCGAATCCCAGCCGAAGCGCAGGGTTTGGAGGAAAGCTCTGGCAAGGTGAAAAATTCTTGTGAAGATATTTGAGTTGCCAAACTTGCGACTCAAGAAATCGGCAGGCGGGAAAAAATACGATGCGGTTTCGAGCAGGCGCACAGGGCGCAGGATGAACGCTCCGTTCGAGGCGAGCATCAATTTCCAGAAGCGGCTGATGGGTTTGCCTTCGTAGGTTGCCAGTTCCTGATCCGCGACGCGTGCCATTATTGTTTTTGTGATTCGCCAGGGACCAGCAACAGGCAGCGCGGAGAGAACTTCCTCTGGAATAGGGGTGTCGAAATATTCTTTGCAGACTCGAAGAACGGAACCGAGGATGTCCACTGCGCCCCACTCGCGGGCGAGTTGGATGGTGAGATTCCAATCCAGGGCGTTATGTTGTTTAATGACTTCGCTGATATCGAGGTAGTACATCAACATGCCATCGGCAAGGATGATACGCGGCAGGTCTTCGCTATTCACAAGGCTTGGCAAATAGACCGCGTGTTTGACGAGGTGAATCGCAAGGCTGAGCAACAGATCGGGCAATGCCATTTCATGAATAGGCGCGCCGAGAAGCGCGGATGGTTGTGTGCGCGCAAAGATGCTTTCGTAGTCAACAGTCAGCAGGGTGTAGGGATGATCGAGCGCCCAGTGGATTTCGAACCAGACGTTCAAATCAGGCGAGCAGCGTTGTTGGTGCAAGTGATGACGCGTGAAATAATCGTCGTGCATGAGGTTGTGCCAGTATTGACCGATGCCCTGTTCGTCGAGCAGGGCGAGGCACGCGTCCACTTTGTCTTTGCGGACGAGGATGTCAATGTCCCCACCCGGGCGCATGGCGGGATTGTTATAAATTTTTTCGCACAGCCAGAGTCCTTTGAGGACGATGGTTTCGATTCCAAGAGAATTGGAGGATTGGAGATAGGAGACGAGAGACTGTCCAAGTTTTATTGCCGAGCGTTGGTACTTATTAATTTGATCGGTGAGAATTTTCTCTGCGGCGGGCGGAATGGACGCGTCGACGCGTTGGAGGATTGGTTCAGCCAGCACAGCCATGCGGTTATGGGTGAGTAGGTGCGCGAAGCGACTCCAATCCACGCGTTGGATGTTTGGACGATAATTTTTGTCGCGCCAGTGGTGGGCGAATTCGTAGGCGAGGGATTCTTCGAGGGTGAGAGGCATGGCAGGTATTTTTTGTGTCATTCTGAGCGAAGCGAAGAATCTCTACCGTGACAATCGAGACTCTTCGGTCGCAACGAGCGCTCCCTCAGAGTGACACGTTTTTTGAAATC
>CAZGSB010000018.1:0-48618 GCA_964528275.1 uncultured Anaerolinea sp.
GGACGAAAAAGATTTCATCATCGCCATGGCAACCGCGCGCGGACACGGCAAGCCGTTGAACCAACAAGTCTTTCACTGTGAGGGTTGCGGATGCGAATTCATTTTGCCACCCACGCAAATTTCGTCCACATGTGTGTACTGTGGTTCCCCGCATGTGGTGAATTGGGAATCGGAGGAGCAGTTGCTCGCGCCCGACGGTGTCATCCCGCACGCGTTCGACCAGAAGCGCGCGGTCAAGCATTTGGTGGATTGGGTTGAAGGCAACAAGATTCAGCCCGAAGGGAAGGTCGAACCGCCGCGCGGGGTTTACCTCCCCTTGTGGACGTTCGATCTGGGCGGCGCGATCGAATACGTCGGCGAAAAAATGGACGATGGCGAAATTCAATTCGGCGGCGAGTATCCAAAGATGGTTCGAGTGAAGGATTCGTATCCGGTACAGGTCAACGATTTGCCGATTCCCGCCGCGCGTAAACTTTCCGGCGTGTTTCAAAAATTAATCCCCACGTTTGAGTTGCGCGCGGTCAAGCCGTATGAGCCAACCTACCTTGCGAACTGGCCCGCCGAAGTGTACGACATCCCCATGGCGGAAGCCTCGCTCGACGCCCGCGCACAGGGACTCGCCCGCTACAAGCGCGACCTGCCCATGCTCGTTGCGCCTGTGCAACTTGTGTCAACATCGTCCGCCAACATGGTGGTCGAATCCTTCCGCCTCACCTTGCTCCCCGTGTGGATGACCGAACTTCCCTTCGGCGGGCGCGCGCATCTTGTGCTGATCAATGGTCAGAACGGGGAGGTGCGAAGCGACCTGCCTGGGAAGGAGTCGGGCGGCTTGATGGAGTGGCTGGGGGATGTACTGAATGGGTGATGCGCAATCGCATACGGCAAATGGATACCGGCAAACTAAAAGACCTTCAGTTCATCGAACCTGAAGGTCTTTCATTAATACCCAGATAGGACTAACGCAAAACCCAAAGGGCTAAGCCGCGAATTTCGCCAATTCACGCGAATAGATTAAAAATTTAGCGAATGGCGCTGGAGCGCCACGCGACTGAAGATTTTGATTTGCTTAAGCCCTGCCCAATTGTTATTTCATGGTCCGATCGTCAGGGTGGCATACAATGAAAAGTGGAAGGTGTCTGAGGTGGGTGAGGTTGAAAATGCGGCGGGCAGTGGTCCGAAGGTGAACGTGTAATGCCTGCCCGTGCCGCTGACGGTTACGCGCCCTGCCAGGGTGTTATCCTGCGGAAGGAATGCCAGCCAGTACGTCCCGGCGGAAAGAAGCGTGGGAGTTGTAACCGGCTGGGTGTTCCAGCCTGTTACCGTTGTGAACGGCGCGGTCTCAGCCACCAAGGTTCCGGGGTTTGAACCGTTGTTGTTGTAGATGCCCAGTCGCAGTTGTCCGCTTGCTGTTGAAACATAGTAACTCAGGCTTTGGATCGTGGCGCTTTGCGACAGGGTCACTTGTTGCGCGACCAAGCGGTTCCCGAGCCCGGAGTAACTTGTGCTGAGGATGCCGGTCTCTCCCAGTGTGATGGTCCCTGAGGACGTTGGCGTGCGCGTCGGAGTACGCGTAACGGTCGGCGTATTGACCGGGGTGGCGGTCCGTGTGGGAGTTGGCGTTGGGGTGCGCGTGAGGGTGGGCGTGGACGTGTTCCCCGCGGACGGGGAAGCGGTCAACGTGGGAGTATGGCTGGGCGAAGGCGAAGCAGTCGGAGATCCGGTCGGATTCGAACCTGTCGAGAGTGTGGCATAGAAGGAGAATCGAAAAGCGGCGCTCGTGGGCGAACTTGAATACGTGGAGGGCATGGCTCCGAAGGTGTAGGTGTAGTACCGTCCCGTCCCTGAAGCGATCACCCTGCCTGCCAGCGTGTTATTTTGCGGAAGGAACGCCAACCAGTACGTTCCGGCAGGCAGGAGCGTGGGGTTAATGACCGGCTGGGTGTTCCAACCCACGACCGGTGTGAACGGCGCAGTCTCAGCCATGAGGGTTCCCGGATTCGAGCCATTGTTGTTGTAGATGCCCAGTCGCAACTGCCCGCCCGCCGTCGAAACGTAGTAACTCAGGCTTTGGATCGTGGCGCTTTGCGACAAGGTCACTTGTTGCGCGATCAACAGGTTCCCGTTGCCGGAATAACTTGTGGTGAGCACGCTCGTTTCCCCCAGCGTGATGAGACTCGCGGCGCTCGTTGGTGTGAGCGAAGGCGTCTGCGTCGCGGTCGGTGTCGCGGTGCGCGTGGGTGTCGTTGATGGAGTGGATGTAGCCGCGGCAGGGATTGTGGGTGTGGGTGTGCGAGTCGTTGTCGGGCTTGCGGTGTACGTCGCCGTTGGAGTCGAGGTGGATGTTGAAGTTGCCGTGCCGATCGGCGTCTCGGTGGGTGAGGAAACACCGCTGGAAAAGCTCCACGTGTTGCCGGTGGTTGTGAGCGAGCCGTCGCTTACGGTTGCGTACCATTCATAGTCTGCGTTCGGTTCCAGCCCAGCCCAGACCATGGAGGCGTTTCCGCCGGTCACATCGTTGACTGCGCCCAGTTGCACGAACGGTTCGCTGTTGTCCATGTTATACAAAACGGTGAACACTGCGGACGTGGTGTCGGACCCCATCACGGGATCGGTCCCGTATTGATCGAGGACGGGTGAATAGGTGTAGACGGTGATCGCATCGTTCGCCGGGGAAAACTGCATGATCCGTAGGAAGCCGTTCCCGCCGTTCGGCAGGTCCTGATAATCCGAGAGCAGGGTGGTGACCACATTGCCGTTGACAGCCGTATCCTGCCGCCTGCCCTCCCCGTGGATGTGACCTCCGAGCATGAGGAACAGGTTCGGGTGATCGCTCAAGGCGTTGTAGAGCGCCTGCCCCTGCGCGCCCCAACTGCCGGGGTTGCCCTGATTGATCATGTAGTGTGTGGTGAGGATCGCGCGGCGGTCGGAATGGGTGGTGAGTAATGCGTCCGCCCAATCGAGCACGGCTTGTTCGGGCGTCGTGTCGTATTCAAAGTGGATGACGATGAAGTCCATGCCGCCGGCGCTGAACAGTTCGTAGTTGTTGTCGTTGTCAGAGCCGTGATGTCCGCCGTAGTAGCCGCGCCCGCTAAAACGGGATACGCCAAAATACTGGTTATATTTTGTTGTCGAAGCGCCGCTCCCTCCGCCGATGGGAGATTGGTCGTGATTTCCCACGGCTAACCCAAAGGGGATGCCGTCTGCCAACAAAGTGGTGAGCGGGTCTTCGATCAGGCTGTACGCGTTATGAGCGATCTGCCATTCCGCATCGCTGGCGTTGCCGTTTTCAACGATGTCGCCCAACCCCGTCACAAAAACGATATTTCGCAACTCCCTGTTGTCGACGATCCATTGTGTTTGCGCGGCAAAATTTGCCGCATCGCCGACGCCGTCGGTGTAGTGCTGGGTATCGGGCATGGCAATGACGGTGAAATCGGGACCGGGCGGCAGGTTGTTTATGCGTCTTCCATAAAATGCGACATCCAGCGGGTCGCTATCCGGATCCGAAACTGTGACCTCCAGCGTGGGCGATGTGGAGGTGTCTGTCGCGCCGTCGGCGGGTTGGACCGGCGTGGGCGGGGCAGGCGGCTGATTGACGGGATCCGTTGTAAAGGTCACAGAAAGAAGCGGGCGGTTGGCAACCGTCGCAAAATCGCTGGAGTACAGGTTGACGCCGTCGCTGGCGGTGGGGAGAAAAATCCAGCCGTAGTTCGGTGTGCCGTTCGACCAGCGCTGGACACTGGCGGTGACGTTGATCGTGTATTGCGTGCTGAGCGCCGTGGCGGGCGCGGAGGCGATAAGCGCCGGGCTGTATTCATCCGTTTGGATGCCAGCCTCGCCGCCAAAGTTGTTATAGGTCACTGAACTGCCGGTCCAGTTCACGAGGCTTTCATACACATTCGCAGGGTTGCCCGGCGCGGAAGATGAACTGGTGGTCCAATAGGTGAGGCTGGCGGAGGTGATGGTCGCGCCGTTCGGGATGGGACCGCCCTCGGAGGTGAACAAATTGGTGAAACGGACCAGCGCGATCTCGTCGGTGGTGGTGCCGCTGTTGTCGTCCCATTCGAGGTTGGTGTTGTTGTTGAAATTCGTGTTGCCCGCCGTTGTCCCCCGCAGGAAGGTATCGACGGCGCCGGCGTAGCCGCTTGCGCCTTGTTGAAATGTCGCTACGGATGTTTCCGCGTTCTTCAAGGCGAGGGCAGATTGCGCCGCCGCCCCGACCAGAGAGAACAGGATCGCCAGGGCAAGAAATTTATCCTTGAGCTTGCCGGTGCGAATGTAGGCGAATACCAGGTTTGTCATGCTCTCCTCCAGAACAATCAACCCGCTTCCCGAGTTCGACCCGAAGCGGTATCGAAGTGTATAACCCCAAAATTTACAAAAGGCAAGAGATATACGGCAATGGGTTGGTTACAACGTTAGGTTGTTTGGGCTGTTGGGAGAGTTAATCGAGGATAGCGTATAATATTCGACATGGAACAGGAAGCCGTCATCCGACTCTTGAAACAGAAGAACGCCGAACTGGAGAATAAATTCGGCGTCAAATCCTTGCTGTTGTTTGGCTCGGTAGCCCGGAATGAAGCCACAACCGCCAGCGATGTGGATTTACTTGTGGAGTTCAACCGCCCGGTTGGTTATTTTGACATGTTTGCCCTGCAGGATTATCTTGAAGAATTGCTCGGTTGCCATGTCGATCTCGGTACCCCCGACAGTTTGAAACCTTACATTCGCGAACGCGTGCTGGGAGAGTTGGTGCATGTGAGCTAGTCCTACCTGGGAAGGATCGCATCTCCGTACCCGCCCAGACGTGAACGTCTGGGCTACACGTACAAAGTCCGCTCAAGCGGACTAGCCGACTTCAGTCGGCTTCGTTTGAATAGCGTGGACGTTTACGTCCATGCGGGTTGATGGAGTGGCTGAGTGATTTATCGAGGGGTAAGTTGTTCAGTAACGCTCTTGAACTTTGCAATAACTTATTCGGATGGTTCAACCCGTGTTTCCAAACGCGGATGACTTTCCGCCCTAACCTCTGCAATTCCCTGCTCACATATTTTTTCGCGGTTATTCTCTTCCTTCAATTTCGTTACTCAAAATGCACGGTTCTTCAGCGTAGCAGTTTTTTTCTTTTTCATATAATAGATTACTGATTTGCTTCTCTCCAACAACTTCTTAGGGATATCGGGATAGGATTTCTCGGCATCATCCAAGAATAAGATTCGGCTATTTTCGGGCTTGGCATACAGCACAGCCTCATAATAATATGTTTTGAATTTATATTCACCTTCCAGTTTTCCTTGAAACATTATCTTTGTCTGGAAAACAGACTCTTCTGAAAAGTCTGTGGATGTAGGTACAGGATCGCTCGCCATTAAAGCTATCTCAACACTCTTCCCATCGCTTCTCTTGCCCTTCAAGAGTTCACAAATGACAAGGATTCTCGGAGTGTCGGGGCGTAATTCGATTTCTTTCTCAGGCAACTTTTCATTATTCCAGAACAACAGAGCATTCAAACTGTAGCCAGTTTGAGATACATGCGCTCTTTTTGAATCAAAATAGAAGTGTTCAAAATTTATTATCGCCCGTAGCTCCAATATTTTCTTGTCTTCCAAGCTTTTGATTAACAAAGCCGCAACGTTGTGTCTTCTCCCATCATTAGTGAAGATTGCATAAGGCGTACGCTCTATTTCTAATGCTAATTGCTCCGGGAGACGTTCGGAAATAGTTCTCTGTTGTTCAGTGTAAATTTCAAAAGGTATCTCGTGAAATATTGCATAAAAGATATAAGCAATTAGTAGAATACCTTCAAGAATTATATAGTTTGATAATTCTTGAAAGATATTTTGAATCGCGTAGTCTCTTCCCTGAACTACCTTGAAGTAAATATACAACAAAACGAATCCAATGATATTGGCTATAACTAATAATAGAAACCAGATTTTGTTTTCTATTACCCGCCCCTTGAATCGACTCATTATTTCCTTGTCGTAACTTGTTTTATCCATAAGCAACCTTCTTGTATTGTACCTAAACACACGATATTTAGGGTGTCCTCCTATGGGAAAATTTACTTTGGCGGTTTCAATACGAGCAGGCGAACAAGGCACAACACAATCACCATCTTTCCTTTCCCTTTTCCCTGTATACTTGCTCCATGCCTTCCACCATTCCCATCCTGCGCGGGCGACGCGAACGACGCATCGAAAGACAGCATAGAAACGAAGCCCGCGCGCGCAACGCCTTCCTCGGCGCAGGGATGCTTGTATCACTGCTCCTCGCTGCGCTCATCATTGCGGCGGCATTCGGCTACGTCAACCTCACCCGCGACCTGCCCTCCATCGAAAATCTTCCAATTCTCCTT
Organism: uncultured Anaerolinea sp.; assembly: GCA_964528275.1. Taxonomy (GTDB): domain Bacteria; phylum Chloroflexota; class Anaerolineae; order Anaerolineales; family Villigracilaceae; genus Defluviilinea. Next base: position 6,359 of record CAZGSB010000018.1, read on the forward strand.
AATCCTCCCAGTGGTCTCCTCCTCCAACCCACACAAATTTACGACCGCACGGGCGACAATCTCATATTCACTTTCACGCCCGACGACTCGTCGCGTCGTTATATTCCCCTGAGCGACACAAACCCGCAACATTTCCCCCAGTCGCTTGCCGATGCCGTCATCGCAACCTCCGACCCGGGCTTCTATAACCACGCGGGCTACACCCTCGACACAATTACAAATTACCAATTACATCCAACCCTCGCACAACGCCTTGTCTCCGACCTCCTGCTCTTCAACGAACCTCCCTCCCTCCGCCGCGCACTGCGCGAACGCATCCTTGCCGCGCAGGTCACGTCGCAATTTGGGCGCACACAGATCCTCGAATGGGTTCTCAACTCGGCGCACTTCGGTCGTTATGCCTTCGGCGCGGAAAGCGCGGCACAACTGTACTTCGGCAAATCCGCAACGCAACTGAGCACTGCTGAATCTGCGATCCTCGCGGCGGTGAGCGAGTCGCCGAGTTTGAATCCGCACGACGCGCCGCAGACCGCGCTCGAACGCGGGCGGGAAACGATTCGGAAGATGTCCGCGTTGGGATTTTTGTCGGACGAAGCGGCAGCCAACGCCCTGGGAGAATTTCCCATCTTTCAGCCTCCGCCTCCATCCTCGCCTCAGCCTGCCGCGGCTTTCGTCAACCTGCTCCTCGCCCAATTGGATTCGCAAATCTCGCGCGCGCGCATCGAACGCGGCGGATTGACCATCACCTCCACGCTCGATTTCGACGCGCAGGCACAGTCATCGTGTGTCGCGGCGTTTTTCGCCGCGCGCCTTGCGGGTCTGCCCGACCCGACGATTGAATGTGACTCACTGCGTTATCTCCCCGCGTTGCCGCCCTCGATCACCATTCCCGATGCGTCGGCAAGCGCCATCATCACAGACCCAAGGACCGGGCAGGTGCTCGCCGTCGTTGGCGAATCGTTCGAGGCTCGGGAATCGCCGCTCGTAGGCGCGCACAAGCCGGGGTCCGTGCTGGATGCGTTCATTTATCTCACGGGGTTCACGCGCGGCTTGAGTCCCGCCTCGTTGGTCTGGGACATCCCGGGCAAGACCGACGTCCAAAACTTCGACGGCTCGTATCACGGACCGATCCGTCTGCGGGTTGCGCTCGCGAACGATTATCCTGCGCCTGCCGCGCAAGTACTCGCGCAAATGGGGCTTGAGAATGTCGAGACGATCACGTCATCGTTCGGTGTGCAACGCGATGCCGAGTTGACATTGATGAACGCCGCGGGCGCGTATGGTGTGTTTGCACAACAAGGCGTGTATTTCGGGCAACAGGTCGGCGATGCGTTTACCCCGGTGACGATCCTGCGCGTGGAAGGCAACGATGGAAGTCTGTGGCTCGATTGGACGACGCCGCAAGCCAAGCCGGTGGTCACACCCGCGTTGGCGTATTTGATGAATCACTCATTGAGCGACGAAACCGCGCGGGGCGAAGGTTCGAGCGTGTTCAACGTGGGCAGACCCGCCGCTGTGAAAGTGGGGCAAGCCGAGAATGGGTTCGACGCGTGGACGGTCGGGTACTCGCCCTCGCGCGTGGTGGCGGTGTGGACCGGCGCGCGCGAATCAAACGAGCTATCGCCGCGCGTGCCCGCGGTGTTGTGGAATGCGTTGATGCAAATCGCATCACAGAATGTCCCTGTGGAGGATTGGTCACTGCCGGCCGGTGTTTCGGTGATCAACGTCTGCGACCCGTCGGGCATGTTGCCCACTTCGGACTGTCCGCGCGTGGTAAACGAGGTCTTCTTGCAGGGCAACGAACCTGTGCAAGCCGACACCATGTATCAAAAATACGCCATCAACCGCGAGACCGGTTTGCTTGCCACGGTGTTCACGCTTCCGCAACTGATCGATGAACGGGTCTACCTTGTGGTGCCGGCGGATGCGCGCGCCTGGGCGGATAGCGCCGGGTTGGAGATTCCTCCCTCCACGTACGATGTCATTCAAGCGCCGCAGATCAACCCCGAGGTGAGCATCGCGTTTCCGGCATTGTTCGCCGAAGTGGGAGGGGTTGTGCAAATCCGTGGTACGGCGGCTGGCGCCGATTTTGCCTCGTACCGGATACTGATCGGCCAGGGGTTGAACCCGCAGGAATGGATTCAAATCGGCGAGGGGAATGCTCCTGTGACAGATAATCTGCTGGCAGAATGGGAAACAAACGGATTAAGCGGTTTGTACGCGGTGCAGTTGCAAGTCATCCGAACCGATCAGCGCGTGGATACGGCAATCATTCAGGTGACGATCGGCAATTAGCCGCCCCCGGCGCGCTGTCTCCTTTTTTCGAGCAGACGGTGAATGCGGTTATGTTTCTCGCGCGAGAGGGGGAATAGCCAAGCCAGAACGATCGTACCGGCTAACATCACTGCGCCGAACGGGGAGACAAGCAGGCGGATCATCCCCAAGGCAGAGTCGCTTTGCGCGAACTGAAGCGCGCCCTCCGGGGGAGAGACATACCCAGACCAACCGAGCAATTGCAAGGTAATGAAGATCATCAGCGCCCCCGTTAACTTGCGGATGAGCGCGCGGATGCCGTAGAAGATGCCCTCCTGCCGGCGGCGCGTGCGGAGCTCGTCCCATTCGATCACATCGGCGAAGAGTGAATCAGGCAAAATGTACGCGGCAGAAACGCCGATCCCCGCCAGCCCGGAGAGGAGGAGCAGTAATCCCGTCTGCCCGGGTTGCACGGTGTAGATCAGGAAGGTGACGATCACCCAGAGCGCCATACCGAGGATGTATGCCTCGCGTTTATTGCGCAGTTTGGATACCCAAAGCCAGAACGGGACGAATAGGATGCACACCAGCATGAGCGTTCCGAAGAAAGCGGACTCATACGCCAAATCGATGCCGAATAAATTGATCGAAGCGAGCAAGTCGCCTTTCGCCACCCAATACAGGAGGAAGTAGGGGAAGACCACCGCGACCATATCCACTGCCGACCAGTTGAACATGTGGATGCCAACCGCGTAGCGGAAGGGAATGTTCTGCCATGCGAGGCGTAACGTTTCGCGAAACGGCATGGGCTGTTGTTGCTCTGGCGTGGAGGTTTCGCGGATGAACAGCCCGATCAAGATCAATGGGATTGCACCGATCGCGCCGAAGATCGCGCCCACGGTGATGAACCCTTGTTGCTGGGTGCCTCCCGCCTCGATGATCGAGTCCACAATCGAGGGGGCGGCAATGACCACCGCCAGCGCGCCGACCAACTGGAAGACGGAGCGGAAACTTGTCAGGGAGGTGCGCTCGTCGTAGTCGGGGGTCAGTTCCGGGGTCAGCGAAAGAAACGGGACGGAAACCAGGGTGGTCAGCGTATCGGAGATCATGAACGAGAGAGTCACGTAGGCAAGCAGGGCAACCTGGCTCTCCCAGTTCGGCGCGGACCACAGGATGACAAAACTGAACCCGAACGGGATGGCAAACCACAACAGGAACGGGCGCCGCCTGCCCCACCGCGTGCTCAGGCGGTCGCTCAGGGTGCCAATGATCGGGTCGTTGATCGCATCCCAGACGATGCCGAAGAGCGCGCCGAATGATGCCAGCCGCGGTTCCAGCCCGACAACATCGGTGAGGTAGAGGGCGAGGAAGATCGAACGCATCATGCCGATGCTGGCGATGCCCCAATCTCCCGAGCCATAAAGGAGTTTGACCCAAAGCGGGAGGCGATGGTTTACTATATTTTTCATTAGGTGGCGTCGAGCGCAAGTGTAGCATAGATGGATGCGACCGGATGACATCCACACAGGTTCTACATAGTTGTTTGCCGGACCGGCCTCCGTTTGCGCCTGCGGCATTTCAATCCTGTAATTCCATATTACCGAAATGAAAAGTAAAAGCCTGTAACCCTCTGCTATACTGTGTTCAACAATATCCGATAAGAGCAAACCCGTCGAAAGGCGGGGACGCAAAGCCATGGGTCTACCGTCACACTGCCATGTGGCCATGACCGCCAGGTTGCCGAAGGTCCATCGTCACGATTTCCTCCGCAAACCTGGCACCCTGCCGGGTTTGTTTTTTACCGGGTCACATCCAATTTGTTCGATAAAGGCAAACCCGTCGAAAGACGGGGACGCAAAGCCATGGGTCTACCGTCACGCCGCCGCGTGACTACGATCGCCAGGTTGCCGAAGACAATTCCACATTGTCGGGTCGCTGTTGGGCGCCTTTATCGAAACGGAGGTTTCAATGGCGCTCCAACACAACAATGTCCGTCGGTTCGTTCATGCGGGAATCCTGCTCGCTCTTGTTTTAACCCTTACATGGAATGTAATGCCCGTTTCGGCGCTGGGGAGCCAGGATGCCGCCGCACTGCCCAATTTTTCAGATTTTCTTCATTCGGTCCAGACCGGGGAAGCCAACGTGGTCCGCGGCGTGTATGTCCCAAACGTTATGGCATATCGTATCGCGCAACAGCCGCTCGATAACCCGGGCTTTCTTTCGAACCAGGAAGACCGTGTCACCCAGTTCCGTATGGCGGCAAATTATGGGACCGTGGGGCTGGTCGCGCATAACTATCTCGCCGGCGCATCTTTTTTTGAACTGGAGGCTGGGGACGAAGTGCGGATCGTCTACGGGGACGGGCGTGTGGAAACCTTTGTCGTGTATGAGGTCTTGAAGTACCAGGCGTTGCAACCCAACAGTCCCTACAGTTCCTTCCGCAATGTGGACGCGGACGAAACACTGACCGTCAACCAGATGTTCAAGCGGGTGTACATGAGCGATGGTCATGTCACCTTCCAGACCTGCATCGAAAAGGACGGGTTATGGACGTGGGGCCGCCTGTTTGTGATCGCCATCCCCAAAGCGGAGTGGGTTGAACTCGAAGCGTCCAATTATAACTAGCGGGAGATTCAGTTTTTGAAGATCATGCCGTTTCACAAATGAAAATGCCGCCCGGGTTCGGGCGGCATTTTCATTAAACCAGACCGTTAAAGCAACGCTACTTTTCCGGTGTTACGCTCACGAGCACGGCTCGCACCATGCGGCGATGTGTGTAGGTGTCGGTATCTGCGAGGTAATTTTCACAGGTGAGCAACGTCAGCCACGGGGTTTCCTCGTGTTTCAACGCAGCCTGGGTGTTGGTCGGGAGGATCAACGCGCTGGCGGTAACCTCGAAGGTGTAGACCTGCCCAAACGCGTGGATCTTGATCCGATCGCCATATTGCAGGTTGATCAGGTTGGCGAACGGTCCCGGCTGGTTGTTGGCATCCCACACGTGGCCGGTGATGACGGAGTTGCCGTCCCACCCGGGGAATGCTGAACCGTTGAGCCAGCCGCCTTTATTCCCAAGCCACGACACATCCCATCCGTTCTTGGTCTGCGGGATGCCAACGATGGGGATCTTCACGTTGAGGCGGGGAATCTCCATCCAGATATCCGTGGCGGTATATTGGAGTTCGCTCGGTTGCTCGGGCAGTGAGGTGATCTCGCCCTGTGGGAAGCCGGTGACCGGGATGAGGAAGCCGGATCCCAGCGTAGTGGTGTTGCCTGCGCCACCGCCTCCGCCGCCACCGCCGGGTACGCGGGGCACGACCGTGAATGTGACCGTCGTATCGTTCAGCCCGTCGTTCAGCTCATTGCCGGCAATATCCAGGATGGATGTGGTGCCGCATACAAATAGGCGGTAATTGCCGTCAGCAAGCCCGGCTCCGCCATTGATCGTGAATGTCGCAATGAACGGACCCGCTCCGGTTCCGTTGGTGTACGTGGGAATGGCGATCGGGATGGCGACATCATCGGTCACAACACCCGCGGCGCAGGAAACCGTGTCGAAGGTTTCGTTCGGTCCGTCATCCACCAGCATGTAGTTGGCGGGGTTCGTTGCTGAACCGGGATCTGTATTGCCGGCCTGGTTCACATCCTTGCTGAAGTTCACCGTGATCCTTGTTATGGTGCGACCCACCACGCCATTGTTCGCCGGGTCGCTGCCGATGACGGTCGGGTACCCCAGGTCAACCATCCAGTTGTAGGAGGCGGGAGTCGGGTCGGGGTTGCCGGCATCGTCGATGGCGCGCACTTCGAACACATGCGGACCCGCCGGGAGGTTCAGGTAATTTTGCGGGTTGGTGCAGGCGGCAAACCCGCCGCCATCCAACTGACACTCGAAACTTGCGGCATCGGGCGAGGGGCTGGAGAAGGTGAACGCCGCATCGACGATATTGGTAACGAGCGCAGGACCAGAATCAACGTCCGTATCCGGCGCGGAGGTGTCGATCGTCCACACGTGGAGCGCGGGTGTCGGGTCGGTGTTCCCGAACGAGTCCACCGCGCTGACTTCGAAGGTGTGGTTGCCCGCGGCGAGCGGACCGAACGAGTTGCCCGAATTGCACGGGGCGAACGGCGCGCCGTCAATGCGGCAGACGAACGTTCCCGTGGCGCTGGTGCTGCTGAAGGTGAACACCGGCGTCAGGTCATTGTCCGGGTCGGGCGGCGCAGTATCAATGATCGTATTGGGGATGACGATCTGGGTGAGGACGGTGGAAACACTCCCGAAGTAGTCCGGGTCGCCGCCGTACGAAGCCGTGATATTGTGCGCGCCGGAGGTGAGCGCATTCGTGGTGAATGTTGCGATGCCGGCATTCAACGTGCCTGTGCCGAGAACAACCGCGCCATCATTGAAGGTGACGGTGCCGGTTGGCACGCCGGTTACCGAGGTGACAAGCGCATTGAACGTCACCGATTGACCGAGCACGGAGGGGTTATTGTTGGATGTGACGACCGTATTCGTAACCGTTTGACCAACGCCCTGAATATACGGCGCGGAGGTACTGCCGGCAAAGTTGGCGTCACCGCTATACACGGCTGTCATGGTGTGCGAGCCGGCGTTCAAGGTGCTGGTGCTGATGGTTGCCACACCGCCGGTCAGCGTTACCGTGCCGAGAGAGTTCGCGCCATCGAAGAACGTGACGGTGCCAGTCGGGACGCCCGCGCTGGAGGTGACCGTGGCTGTGAAGGTGACCGGGTCACCGACGCCTGCCGGGTTGTTATCCGACGTCAGCCCGGTCAACGTGGACGCCTGAGTCACGCTCAGTGTGCCGGTTCCCAAAATCACATTGTAGTTGGGCAACCGTCCGTTCGGGTCGTTCAACGTGGCGGTGATCGGGTAATCACCGACCGGCGCCGCGGCGGGGGCGCCGGTGCTTGCGTAGGTGGCGGTGATCGGGTCGCTGTTTTGAATGCCGGTAATCGTGCCCGTGAACGCGGTGAAGACGGTGCCGAACACCTTGGACTTATCCGCCGGCGTTACCGTGAGGTCGCGCTGCAGGACGGTGAGCGTACCGGTGTTGGACGTAACTGTATAGTTGTTGAGCACGCCAGCCGGCGCGTTCAGGGTGGCGGTGATTGGGTATGTTCCCACGATGGCGGTCGCGGGCGACCCGGCGCTGGCATAGGTTGCCGTGATCGGGTCCCCGTTCTGGATGCCGACGATGGTGCCGGTGAAGGCGTTGAAGACCGCGCCGTAGGTTTTGCTCGCGTCGGTGGGTGAGACGACCAAGCCGCGCGCGTTCACGGTGAGCGTGCCTGTGTTCAACGTCACGGTGTAATTACCCAGCCTGCCGCCGGGATCGTTAAGCGTTGCAGTGATTGGATAGGATCCGATCCCTGCGGTAGCAACCGCGCCGGCGCTGGCGTAATTGGCGGTGATGATATCGCCGCCCTGAATGCCGGAGATGACACCGGTGAAGGCGGTGAACGTATCGCCGAAGGTCTTGGTCTTGTTATCCGGCGTCACAGTCAAAGCCCGCGCGGTGACGGTCAATGTGCCGGGCGCGTACGAGAAGATATAGTTATCGTCGATGCCACCGGAGCAGGTGATCGGGAACGTGCCCACGTTGTTATGTGGGACAGCCACCTGGCAGGTCGGCGGCGTATCCACGACCGCCGCGGTATCGCCGTTGACGAAGCCGGAATAGGTGAAGGTGAAGATCGGGTCCGGGCTTCCGTACACGATGGTCTGGTTATTCGCGGTTACGGTGAGGATGGAGAGACCGACCGACAGCGTGCCGGTGTTGAGCGTCACCGTGTAGTTGGGCAGGAGGTTACCCGGATCGTTGAGTGTGGCGGTGATGGGGTAGGTTCCCACCGGGGCGGCGGCTGGGGCGCCGGGGCTATCGTAGACGGCGGTGATGTTGTCGCCGTTCTGGATGCCCGTGATCACACCGGTGAACGCGGTGAAGGTGGTGCCGAAGATCTTGGACTTGTTATCCGGAGTGACGACCAGCGCGCGCGGAGTGACCGACAGCGTGCCGGTGTTCAACGTCACGGTGTAGTTGGGCAAGCGGTTGCCCGGGTCGTTGAGCGTGGCATTGATCGGGTAATCGCCGACGTTTGCCGTGGCGGGCGCGCCGGGGCTGTCGTAGGTGACGGTGATCGTGTCGCCCGCCTGCACACCGGTGATCGTGCCCGTAAAGGCGGTGAAGACCGCTCCGTAGATCTTGGTTTTGTCGCCGGGGGTGACGGTGAGCGCGCGCGGTGTGACCGACAATATGCCGGTGTTCAAGGTCACGGTGTAGTTGACGAGTTTTCCGTCGGGGTCATTCAACGTTGCGGTGATCGGGTAATTGCCGACATCCGCCGTGGCGGGGGCGCCGGCGCTTGCGTAATTGGCGGTGATGTTATCGCCGAATTGAATGCCCGAGATCACGCCGGTGAACGCGGTGAAGACATCGCCATAGACCTTGGTTTTGTCGGTGGGAGTGACCACGAGCGCGCGCGGCGAGACGGTGAGTGTGCCATCAACATATACGAATGTGTAGGCATCGTCCACACCGCCGGAACAAACGATGGGGTAGGTACCCACGTCGGTGTGTGGACCAGCCACACTGCAGGTCGGAGGCGTGTTGATGACGCCCGGTCCGTCACCGGAAGCGAATCCCGCGTAGGTGAAGCTGAACGTCGGGTCGGGGCTTCCGTAGGTGATGGTCTGGTTGTTGGCGGTGACCGTCAACACGGAGGAGGTAACGGTGAGGGTGCCGGTGTTGAGCGTGACGTTGTAGTTGCCGAGTTTACCGGTCGGGTCGTTCAAGGTGGCGGTGATCGGGTAGGTGCCGACCGCGGCGGAGGGCGGCGAACCCGCGCTGGCGTAATTGGCGGTGATGTTATCGCCGTTTTGAATACCGGTGATCGTGCCGGTGAACGCGATGAACCACGTGCCGTATTGTTTGGTCTGATCGTCGGGGGTGACGATGAGATCGCGTTGCGTGACGGTCAGGGTGGCGGTGCCGATGGTGAAGTTGTAGTTGCCCAACTTGTTGGTTGGGTCGCTCAGGGTGATGGTGATCGGGTAGGTTCCCACCGGGGCTGTGGCAATCGCGCCGGAGCTCGAGTAGATCGGCGTGATCGCATCGCCGTTTTGCAAGCCCGTGACCGTGCCGGTGAAGGCGGTGAAGGTATCGCCGTAGATCTTGCTTTGATCGTCCGCGGTGAACGAGAGGTCGCGGCGGGTGACGGTGAGTGTGCCGATGACCTGCGTGACCGTGTAGTTGCCGAGTTTGCCGTCCGGATCAACGAGTGTGATGGTGATCGGGTACGTTCCGAACGGAGCGGCGGCTGGCGCGCCGGCGCTGTCATAAATAGCCGTGATGTTATCGCCGTTCTGGATGCCGATGAACGAACCGGTGAACGCGGTAAATACGTCGCCGTAGATTTTCGACTGGCTGTCCGAGATCGCGGTCAGGGCGCGTTGCGTCACCGTGAGCGTGCCGGTATTCAACGTGATGGCATAGTTGCCCAGCATGCCGTCGGGATCGTTCAAGGTGGCGGTGATCGGGTAGGCACCCACATCCGCTGTGGCTGGCGCGCCGGCGCTCGCATAGGTGGCGGTGATATTATCGCCGTTCTGGATTCCCGAAATGGTGCCGGTGAACGCGCTGAACACATCGCCGTAGATTTTGGTCTGGTTGTCCGGTGTGACGGTGAGCGCGCGCTGTGTGACGGTCAATGTCGCCGTCGGCGCCGGGTCGATCGTGACGATGTAATTGCCCAGCCGCCCATCGGGGTCGTCCAACGTGACGGTGATATCGTACACGCCGACGGTTGCGGTGGCGGGCGCGCCGAGGCTGTCGTAGATCGGGGTGATGTTGTCGCCCACGCGCAGACCGGTGAACGTGCCGGTGTAAGCGGTGAAAACACTGCCGTAGATCTTCGTCTGGTTATCCGGGTTGAAGGTCAGGCTGCGCTGGTTGACGTCCATCTGCCCGTTGGAGTACACGATCACGTAGTTGGTCAAGCCCGTGCCGACAGCGGCGCTGGGTGTGATCGGGTAGGTGCCCACATCCGCGGCGAAAGGCGCGCCGGCGCTGGTGAGCGTCACGCTGGTGACGCTGTCACCGGGTTGCAAGCCCACGACGCTGAACTCGGTGCCGTTGAAGGTGAAGACATCGCCGTAGGTCTTGGTCTGGTCATTGGCGGTGATGGTGAGCACGTTCGTGCCGACGGTCATCGTGCCGTTCACGTACGTGATGGCGTAATTCGATAACCCCGTTCCAACCGCCGCGCTCGGGATGATCGGGTACGTCCCTGCCGCCGCGGCGGCGGGTGCGCCGGCGCTGGTGAGCGTGACGCTTGTAACGGTATCCGCAAAGATCAAACCGGTGGTGGTGAACTCGGTCCCGGCGAAGGTAAATGTCGTTCCGTAAATTTTGCCCTGGTTATCGGCGGTGATCGTCAACGCTTTTTGCGAGACGGTGAGTGTGCCATCCACGTAGGTGAAATCGTAGTTGTCATCCAACCCGCCGGAGCATACGATGATTCCGGCGTACGTGCCGGCATTGACGTGTGGAGTCGGCGCGTCGCAGGTGGGAGGCGTGTCAATATCTGCCGCATTGTCGCCGAGGACGAAGCCACTGTACTGGAAGGTGAAGAGCGGGTCGGCATCGCCGTAGGTGATCGTCTGCGGGTCGGCGGTGACAGCGAGTGTGGCTTTGTTCACCACCTGGTCGACGATGTTCGATGTGCTGGTGGCGTACGTCCCGTCCCCGCTGTAGACCGCGGTGATCGGGTGTGTCCCCACAACGAGCGAGTTGATCGTCAGGGTGGCATCGCCGCCGACGATCGTATTGTCGGTGCCGATGACGGTCGCGCCGTTGTAAAAGGTCACCGAACCAGTGATCACACCCGCTGTGCCGGAGGTAATGGTCGCGGTAAAGGTGACATTCTCGCCGTATATGGACGGATTGTTATTTGAAGTGAGATTGATCGTTGTCGAGCGCCGTACGTTCTGAACGTATGGGCTGGGTGTGTTGTTGCTTGTGGCGTAGTTATCGTTGCTGTTGACGAAGCGCGCCGAAATGTTATGCGCGCCGAACGTCAGCGTGCTGATGTTAAACGTGGCGACTCCGCCGCTCAACACGGTGGCAGTTCCTATCTGGGTCGAACCGTCCCATAAGGTCACAGTACCCGATGGAATCCCGGTGCCCGGGGCGGTTGGCGTGACGGTCACCGTGAAGACCACTGTCTGACCCTCGGCGGAGGGGTTGATGTCGGTTGTGACATTAACCTGGGTCGGCGCCGGCAGGATTGTGTGAGATACCGCTTCAGAATCCGTATTGAAGTTGGCATCGCCGCTATAAGCGACCGTCAACCCATGCGGGACAGGCGCACCTAGGAACGTGATCACATTGAGATTACTTGTCGTGATCAATGCAACGCCGGAAGCATCGAGCGTGGCGGTGATATTTTGCGCGGGTGTGCCGCCGGTCAACGTGACCGTACCGGTTGGGATTCCCGCCGCAGAGGAGACGGTGACCGTGAACGTCATCGGATGGCTGTAGAAGGATTGGCTGGGATTGAGCGCAGTGTGAGGGGTCGGGTCAACCGAAACCGTGGTCGTTGCGCGCGAAGCGGCAACCGTGCGCACCACATCCGGCGCGGGGTTGTAACTGTCGTCGCCAGCCTGTGAGGCAGTCAGCGTACACGTGCCGGTCCCGCTAGTCATGGTTACTGTGTTGCCGACGAGGGTACACGCGCCGGTTGCGACAACCGTTACCGGCAAGCCGGAGGAGGCTATGGGGTTGATGGTAAATGTGGAACCGTACTGTCGCGGGCTGGAGATTGCCGGGAAGTTGATGGTCTGGTTACCCTTGATGATGTTCAAGGTAAAGTTCTGCGTTGCATCCGGGCTGATCCCGTTGGTGGCGGTGATGACGAAGTTATAGACCCCCACCGTGCCTGAAGCTGGTGTGCCGCCAAAAACACCGGTATTGGTGTTGAACGTCACACCGTTGGGCAACGGGTCGCCGCTTAGGGAAAACGTCGGAGCGGGGAAGCCGGTCGTTGTTACAGTGAAGTTGCCTGCCGCGCCGACCGAAAAGGTGGTGTTGTTCGCCGAGGTGATCGTCGGCGCCTGGTTCACGGCTTGTACGAGAATGGCGGATGTGCTGGTGTTAAAGTTCGCATCGCCAACGTACACCGCGGTAATATTGTGTAAGCCTACCGTCAACGTATTCGTGTTGAAGGTGGCGATATTGCCCACGAGTGCGCTCGTGCCGATCACAGTTGCGCCATCGCGGAAGTTCACGTTGCCGGTAGGGGTGCCACTGGCTGAAGTGACCGTGGCAGTAAAAGTGACGGTTTGACCGGATACGGATGGGTTGATATCCGAGACAACAGTTGTCGTCGTTGCGAATCCATAGGTAACCCGCACCTGAATATGATCAACAGAAATGGTTCCACCCCCTCCAGCGGACGTGAGCCGAACCCTGAAGTTTGCGGCGGTAAATTCGCCAATAGCCCAGGTTCTGCCCCAGGTGTTTCCGATGCCGCCAAGGGTAAGCGTTGTTTCTGCCCCGCCAAAGGTCGTGTTGGGATCACCACCGGTATATGTCGTGCCGCCGTTCCAGGAAAGATCAGCCGCAGCCTGCCTGCCGGTAGTTAGCCCTTCGACCAGAACCTCGATGCCATTGATGATCGCTCCCGCTGGAAGGGCAGGAATATTAAATGTGCAGACCAAAGAGTTGCCGCCTGCGTTCGTAGTGGCATACACATTATTCGACGACACGGCATTGGCTGGGTTCGTCCAGCCGGCGCAGGAAGTCGGGCTTTGCAAACCCGTGTTCGCCGCCGATGCCTGGCTGGTCGGCAGAGCCGCCAACACCAGAGTCACCAACAGGAATGCCGTAAAGAAATGGCTAAAATTTCGCCTCACACCATGGGAACTTGTATTCATTATTTACCTCGCATGAAATGAATCGGCGGTCGAGACGCGAGAAGACACAACGTCCCGTAAGGCTGAACCGCCCAGCCAATGTCGAATGCCACCCAATGTATCGTCCAGCCTCGCCGACCTTAACTGCGTGTAGCGGAGACTGACCAGAACTTCCCCCTGCCTGACGATATAAAAAAATAATTCCAAAAGTAGTACGCAGGTACTGCCTTACATTTTAATGACAATTTCATCCAATAAAGGTTACAAAAGGTTACGCATCGAACTGGAGTTTTGTCATATCTTGCCCGGGCAGCTTGGTTATAATCACGATTATGGAAAAGCCCTCCCTGGCGGATAAATTCAGGTCACTCGGCGTTAAAAAAGGGACGGCTCATCTTTCCCCGGGTAAGCCTGATTCTCTTTCGGTTGACTCGGTTGTCGCAGGAAGTTTCCTCCCCACCCGGCGGGGCGACGTATTCGCCGCCGGGCAGGCGTTCCCGAAGAGATATCGGTACGGCAACTCATCCCTTCTTTCAGTGCACCCACTCACCTTGATCGCTCAATGGGCGGGTGACGAAAAAGTCTCCAGCCTCCCGATCTCAAAATTTGCCTTTCTCGACACGGAAACCTCGGGCCTCTCGGGCGGGACCGGCACCTACGCGTTCCTCGTCGGCGTAGCGCGTTTTGTGGACGATGAGTTTGTGTTGAAGCAATTCTTCATGCGCGACCCAGCCGAGGAGCCCGCCCTGCTCGAAGGCGTAGCGGACTTCCTGGCGCCCTGTGAGGCGCTGGTCACCTTCAACGGGAAGGCATTCGATGCGCCGTTGTTGAGAACGCGATATACGTTGCACGATACGCCCTGCCCGTTCGACGGGTATTCGCATTTGGATTTATTGCCGCTTGCCCGCCGCCTGTGGCGCGACCGGCTCGAATCGCGCGCGTTGAAATATCTCGAAGAACATGTGCTCGGGTTGAAGCGCTCCAGTGAAGAAGTGCCGGGCTACGAGATCCCCTGGCTGTATTTTGACTATCTCCGCACCCGCGATGCGCGTCCGCTGGCGGGGGTGTTTTATCACAATGCCATGGATGTGGTGGCGATGGCGGCGTTGTTGGCGCACATGAACGGGATGATCGAGAAGCCGTTCGGGGGGAAGGTCCAACACGGGTTGGACTTTATTGCGTTGGGCAAACTGTTCGAGGACCTGAGCCGCCTCGACGATGCGGCGCGGTTGTACGAGCGCGGACTCGAGTCGCCGATGGGCGAGGCAGATTTCCACGTGGCGGTGAAGCGGTTGTCCATCCTGCAAAAGAAACGCGGCGATTTTAAAGAGGCGATCCGCTTGTGGAAAAAAGCGGCGAAGGCGGGTCACATCTACGCCCATATCGAACTGGCGAAATATCACGAGCATACATTGCGGGATGCGAAATCCGCGTTGCAGTGGACGATGTCGGCGCACCGCGAAGCCGAACAAGCGGAACTGCCATCCTATGCGCGCCGGCACTGGCTGGAGGAAATTGATCATCGCCGGGCGCGTCTGGAGCGTAAAGTCAGTTTATAATGGGCGCATTCCCGCGGATGGAGGAGCCATGGATATTTCTGTATCAAAACAAACGGGGCGTGTGGATGTGACCGTGCTGGCGGTGAACGGCCAGTTGGATGGTCAGAATTTTCAGCAGTTGATCGACAAGGCGAAGGAGTTGTATGCCGCCGGCGTGCGCGATTTTTTGATGGACCTGGGCGGTTTATCGTATATTTCCAGCGCGGGATTGGTGGCGATCCACAGCATTGCCTTACTGGTGCGAGGTGAACAGATGCCGGATACCGAGTCGGGTTGGTCGGCGTACCGTTCGCTGGGAAAAGCCGGCGATGCCGGCAAACAACAGCACATCAAGTTGTTGAACCCCGGCGAGCAGATTCGAAGCGTACTGGAAATGGTCGGGTTCGATAACGTGTTCGAGATTTATTCGAGTCTCGATGAGGCTGTAAAGTCTTTCTAAACAAATCGGCGATGTGGGGCATCTCACATCGCTTTTGATTTAAACGGAGGCTTTGAAACCCGACATGAACCTGTTGATCGCCGTTATCCTGGTCGGTGTGATCGCGTATGAACTGTACGGCGGGGTCATCCCCATGCGCTACGGCGCGACCGTCAGCCGTACGCGCTCGGTTTCGCGCAGTGAAAAGCCGTTCCAGTTTTGGGCTTGGGTGGTGATCCAGGCTGTGTTTGCGGTGTTGTTCGGGTTTGGAATCATCAGGTTGTAATTCGAGGAGAGAGTATGAAGCGCAGTAATCTTGGCAACGGGTTCGTTGTCTTTCTCGTGCTCCTAACCGTTGTGGTATGGCTGGTCTTCCCGCCGGTGGACGAGGGACAGGAGAACTTCACGCGCCAATATGCGGGCGAGATCATCGGGTCGGTGAACATTGTGTTGATGTCGGTTTCGTTGTTCATTGCCACGCGCCCCAAATGGGCGGAGCCGTTCTTCGGCGGGCTGGACAAAATGTACGTCACGCACCGGCACACCTCCACCGCCGCGCTGTTGTTGATCTTCGTCCATGTGTTGACGGTGCCGATCACGTTGAGCGGCTGGGCGCTGGGGAATTACCTGGGCGTGATCGCATTTACTGGCATCGTGACGATTGCCATCATTAGTTTATCGCCGCGCGTTCCATTTTTAAACAAGTTGAGCGGCGGCACATACGAAGGTTGGAAGAATCTCAAGAAATACATCGGCATCTTTTTCATCCTTGCCTTCATCCATTCATTGACCATCAGCCACCCGCTCGATGCGTTCATCGCCATCAACTTTGTGCAGATCTTTTTCATCATCGGCGCGGTGTCATATTTGTATACTGAAATGTTCGGCGGACTGTTCCGAAAATACGTTCGCTACACGGTGGAGGCGATTCACCATCCCAACGGTTCGACCACCGAAGTGGTGTTGCGCGCCAAACACCAGCCGATTCAACGACAGCGGGCGGGGCAGTTCCTCTTCGTGCGCTTCCCCAGGGAGAAGAACCTGGACGAATCTCACCCGTTCACCATTTCGAGCGGACCGCGCGAGGATGTGTTGCGCCTCACCATCAAAGCCAGCGGCGACTTCACCCGCGCGTTGTTCGCCGAATTGAACGCAGGCGCAGACGCGATCGTGGATGGCGCGTATGGCATGTTCAACTACAAGACCGGGGGACAGAAACAGATCTGGATCGGCGGCGGCATCGGCGTGACGCCCTTCCTCTCGTTCGTCCGCGACATGGACGGCGCATTGAACCACGATGTTGATTTCTATTTCACCGTGCGCCACCCAGAGGAAGCCATCTTCAGCGAGGAGATCGAAGCCGCCGCGAAGAAGAATCCGCGCTTGAAGCCGTACATCCGACACTCGTCCACCATGGGGTCGTTGACCATCGAGCAGATCGTCGAAAACGCGGGAGGGGACGTGCGCGGGCATCACGTGTACATGTGCGGTCCATTGCCGATGACGCAAGCCTTCGAGAAGAAATTCCTCGAACTCGGCGTGCCGCGCGAGAACATCCACTTTGAAGAATTCAATTTCAGGTAAATACACCGTAAAATAAGTTTCTTGAATTTTCCTACTGCTCGAAGGCGGTCTCTGACCGCCGTATTTGCGGATGTAGTTCCGCAGGGTCACAGACCCTGCGGGAGCAGGGTAAAACTTTAGATTATATTCTTTACAATGTGGTAAATTGGAGGAGTCATGTATCAACGCTATCGCGAACGCCGCCGGCGCAGGCGGCAATACAATTCGGAATACCGCGGGCGGACGCGGATGAAACCGACGGTGCAACTCCTCATCGTGGCGATCGCCATCCTGGTGGTGTACATCATCCTCACCAACGGCGCGCGATGAATTTCGTGAAGCACGACACAGCCTCAGAGAAACTCTGGGGCTGTTTTTATTTCGGATGATACAATAACGGCAACGCATACACACATTGCTCCGCAGGGAACGCACAAAGGATTTAAAACTCCGTGTCTTTGTGTCTCTGCGGCGAACAAATTGGGAGCATAGCATGACTCAAATAGACGACCTTGTAAAAATGAACGACCGCGAGACCCTGTACGAACTGATGACCGAGGACGACGAGTGGTTGGCGCGCCTCGAATCGGCGGAGGGGCTCATCGAACTCGGTGATCGGCGCGGTTACGAATTTCTTATCTCGGTGACGATGGGCGACGATGATGAAATGCTCGAAGTGGCGAACGAGATCCTTGCTTCGCCGGTGGCGACGAAGATGAAGCGCCAGATCGAGCAGGAACAGCAGACCGAACGTCGCGCCCGAATCGAATCGGCGAAGAAGCGGCTGGCTCAGGGCGGAAAAGTCTATCGGTACAAAATGGTGCACCTGCCCTCGAATGCACTGCTGGGCGAAGACCCGTTCAGCAAGGGTTACGAAGTCCCCGCGTTGGATAATATCGGGCTGGAGGGCTGGGACGTCGTGCATGTCCTGCCGATCCGGCGCGCCATGTCGGCGGGTGGCTCGAACGAGATGTTCACTGGTGTGTATTGCCTGCTCAAAAAGGAAGTTTTGCCGGGGGAAAGCGCCAGCCTCGAAGGCTGAATCAGAATTCATTAATTTACGGTTGATATAGTTGTATCCGTGAACCCGACAACGCCTCTCCGCCGCACGCCGCGCGCCCTCGTCTGGGTGGTGATGGTCTCCGTGCTATTGGCGGTGCTGGCAAGCATCACCCCGTGGAGCATGTTCCTGCAATTCGTCTCGCGGCTGAATTTATTCGCCACGGTCTTTTTGGGAATCTTTATCGAAGCGATGCCGTACCTGCTCATCGGTACGCTCATCTCCGGACTGGTGGAGGTCTTCCTCGACCGCGAAGTGATGGCGCGCGTGATCTCGAAGCGTGCGGTGCCTGCCGCCGTCTCCGGCGCGTTGATGGGGTTGGTCTTCCCGGTCTGTGAGTGCGGTGTGATCCCGCTCACCCGCCGCCTGTTCCACAAAGGACTGCCCCTGCCGGCGGGAATCGCCTTTCTGCTCGCTGCCCCGGTGTTCAACCCCATCGTCATATTCAGCACCGCCGCCGCGTTCGGTTGGGGAGAGATGCTCCTCTGGCGGCTCGGGCTGACGTTGGCGATCGCTCTCACGGTGGGGCTGGTCTTCGCCGTGGAGAAAGACCCAGCCAACATCCTGCGCCCCGTGATGTTATCCGGCGAACACGAACACGATCACGCGCACGAGGCAACCCAATCCTTCGGCGATAAGATCCAGCAGGCGTTGTTGATCTGCGCCGACGAATTTTTCGAAATGGGACGCTACCTGGTCATCGGCGCGATGCTCGCGGCGGGATTGCAAACCTTCATCCCGCAGGAAACCCTGCTCGCCGTCGGGAGCGGACCCGTGCTTTCGGTGGTGGTCATGCTCGTGCTGGCGATCATCCTGTCCATCTGCTCCACCGTGGACGCGTTCGTGGCGCTTGGGTTTGTCGGCGCGTTCAGTTTCGGCTCGATCCTCTCGTTCCTGGTTTTCGGTCCCATGGTGGATATCAAAAGCACGCTCATGTATTTGCAGGTCTTCAAACGCAAGCCCGTGGCGTACCTGATCCTGATTCCTTTCCTCGCCAGCCTGCTGACCGGCATGTTGTTCAACTACTTCATGCCGTAACAAGGAGTTTTTCTCATGCCCAAGCGACTCTACCGTTCCTTTCAAGCCCTGCTCCTGCTCGCGTTGTTCCTGTTCCTGATGGGTAAGGTGATCAACAACCAGTTGTTGTGGTATATCAACCTACGGTTCATCCTGTTGACGCAGGTGGGCATCGTGTTCCTCGCCATCCTTGCGCAAAGGTTGTTCACCGAAGTGCGCGCCTCGCGCGAACAGGGCGCGAGCCACGACCACGATCATGACCACGACCATGCGCCGTCGGCGATGAATTTGTGGGTGATGGTCCTGCCGCTTGCCATCGGTTTGCTGATTCCCGCCAGACCGCTCGATGCCTCCGCCGTCTCGGCAAAAGGACTCACCACCACCTCCGCGTTGATCAGTTCGGATTCGACGAGTCAGTTGCTCGAGACCGAGTCGGCACAGCGCAACATCCTCGATTGGGTCAAACTGTTCTACTTCGAGGAGGATTTGAATCCGTTCATCGGGCAACAGGCTTCGGTGGTCGGGTTTGTGTATCACGATGAAAGCCTGCCGGCAGGGCAGTTCTTCGTCAGTCGGTTCATCCTCTCGTGTTGCGCGGCGGACGGGTATGCGGTGGGCATGATCGTCGAACCGCCGGCGGGCGCCACGTTCGAGCAGGACACCTGGCTTCAAGTCACCGGCACCATCGACGTGGTCGCCTACAACGGCAAGCCCAGCCCGCTCGTCCGCGCGGAGAAACTCGAAGAAGTGGCGCAACCGGAACAGCCGTATCTCTATCCATGACAACGGACAAACGCTTCGCACTCGACCTTGATTCTGCCGCCGGACTGGTGACCGGCGCCCTGCTTTTGGCGATTGCCCTCGCAGGGTGGATCGGTTCGCAGTTGGGGGTGCGGGTCAACGCCGAGTTGCCGGAAGACAGGCTGACAGGTCCGTATGAAGCGCTCACATTCACGTTCTCAGAACCGGTGGATGAATCGCTTGCCATCCAGCGTTTTTCCATCCAGCCGGAGGTCAAGGGAAAATTCGAATGGGCGGACGAGCGCACGATGCGGTTCGTTCCCCTCGAACCCTTCCTGCCGTATACCGAATACACTGTCTCGCTTTCGGCTGGCTTGTTGAACGGGAACGGCAAAACGCTCAAGCAACCGAAAGACTGGACGTTCGAAGTGCGGTCTTCGAAGGTGGTCTACCTCGTAAAGACGGCGGAGTCGACACGCCTGTGGATCGCCGACATCGAAAGCAAGGAAGTCGAGCCGCTCACCGATGAATCGCTGGTGATCTTCGGCTTTGATACCTCGCGGGATGGCGAGTTTGTGATTTTTGCGGCGTTCAACGACCAGGGCGGCATCGACTTGTGGAGGGTCAGTCGGCGGGGCGGAAGTTCCAGCCTTGTGCTCCAATGCGGACCCGACCGCTGTACCGTGCCGTCCATTTCACCGAACGGGAAATTGATCGCGTACGTGCGCGAAGCGGCGGGTCCTTCGCCCGACCTGCAATTCGGTTCGCCGCGCATCTGGGTCTACAACCTCGAGACCCGCGAAGACGCGCCGTTGTACGAAGACCAGCAGATCATCGGGTATGGACCGGAATGGTCGCCGGACGGGAACTACCTCAGCTCGTACGACGGCATCAAGGATGAACTGCGCGTGCTCGACCTGGTGACCAGCGGGCAATTCATCATCCCCACGCAAACCGGGTCGCCCATCACCTGGTCGGGAGACAGCGCCTACCTCGCGTTCACCGACATCGGCACGAACGAATTCGGCGAACACACACGCATCCGCCTGGCGCGCATTGCCCTCAACGAGATTAACACCATCTTCGGCGAGGAGGATGAACGTGATTATTT
Organism: uncultured Anaerolinea sp.; assembly: GCA_964528275.1. Taxonomy (GTDB): domain Bacteria; phylum Chloroflexota; class Anaerolineae; order Anaerolineales; family Villigracilaceae; genus Defluviilinea. Next base: position 27,008 of record CAZGSB010000018.1, read on the forward strand.
CTACAACGCGCTGGCGTGGTCGCCGGTGAGCAACGGGCTGGCAATCGGCTTGCGCCCGGCGCCCAACGATCCCTCGGCGGCGTTGTGGCTGATGGACCCGTTCGGGCGCGACGGATTGGTGATCGCCGACCAGCCGGAATTGATCTACAACAACCTGCAATGGGACCCGTGGGGCAGGGCGTTGCTCTTCCAGCAATTCCGCATCAAGGGGGCGCACGAACCGGAAGTTGCGTTCCTCATGCCGGAGTTCGATGAGCCGTTCGTGCTCGCCGAGGGATTGGTCCCGCGCTGGTTGCCCTGAACAAGCATGAAGAAGCGCTTTCGATCCATCGTCCTTTTCCTCTGCCTCTCATTCCTGCTCCTCACGCCCGTAACGGCATCCGCTCACCCCGCTGACCTTTACACTCATACCGTAGATGTTACCTTCTCGCAGGAGGGGGTTGCGATCGAGTGGCAGATTCAGCCCGGTCCGTTGCTGGTTCCCGCTGCGTGGTTTCAAGCGGACCTCGATAAGGACGACGCCATCAGCCCGCAGGAGGCGGATGCCTGGGCGCAGGCGCACACCTCCCAATTTACCGCCACTGTGGAACACGCCAGACTTCCCCTGACGGTCGAAAGTGTCCGACTCCCATCGAACCTGGCGGCGTTCCAAACCGGCGCCGAGAAGATCACGGTCAATTTCCACGCGGCATTGCCCCAAGGCTTGGGCGATCCGTACGAGATCGTCCTGTACAACGGGTTCGAAGAAGCTCGCTCCACGACCTGGTATACCCTGACGGCGCAGGATGGGTTGAAATTCCCCACACCCGTTCAAAACAACCAAGTGATCACGGTGAAGATGGTCAGCCCTTCGGCGCAAGGCGCGGTCGAATCTCAACTGTGGACGGCTTGGGACTCGGGACTGCCGTCCATCCCGTTGACGTCCTCAAACGATTCCGCGCCTCCCGCAGGGACGCCTGCTCCAGCCCTTTCGAGTAAGAACTCGCGTGAATATCTCCTCGACCTGATTCAACGTGATGACCTCTCGCCCTCGTTCTATGGGTTCGCGCTGGGGATTTCGCTGGTGTTGGGCGCATTGCACGCGCTGACGCCCGGCCACGGCAAGACGGTCGTTGCGGCATACCTCGTCGGCTCGCGCGGCACCTCCTGGCATGCCGTCGTGCTCGGGTCGGTGGTCACGTTCACTCACACCGGGTCCGTGTTGTTGCTGGGCGTGGTCACGCTCGCTGTATCGCAATATTTTTTACCCACGATCTTCGTTCCGCTTCTCGAGGTGCTTTCCGGTTTGATGATCGTCGGGTTGGGCGTGTATCTTTTGCGACAAAGGATTCAAGGGTGGAGGAAGAACCCGGCCCCGCCGAAACAGAGGCTCTCGCTTGCGCCCGTCTCCTGGAAAAAATTATCAGGTGGAATCACGCTTCAGGCGCTGACCCCCGGCTTGCATCATCATGGCGATGGAAAACTCCACTCGCATGATGTCCCTGAAACCATCACCTGGCGCTCGCTGATCGCGCTGGGCGTGAGCGGCGGACTCGTTCCCTGCCCCGATGCCATCGCGATCCTGCTGGTTGCCATTGCGATCAACCGCATCGTGCTCGGGCTGGCGTTGATCGTATCCTTCAGCCTGGGTTTGGCGGTGGTGTTGATCGTCATCGGCTTGCTGATGGTGAACAGCCGCCGCTTGTTCGACCGCACAGGAGCGCTCGACTGCTTCGCGCCGATCCTGCCGGTCGTCAGCGCGGTGGTGGTGCTTGCCCTCGGTGCGACGCTGACCGCGGGCGCGTATGTCCGGTTCAGGGAGGAAGTCCGCCTGGCGGGAGCAGGCATAAATTTGTCGAACGAACCGCCAATCCTGTATCTTTCAGGCGGGCAGGAGGATGTCCGTCAGTTATTCAAGACTTCAGAGGATGGACCCGTCTTGTTAAGCGGAGAACTCGATGATGTAGTTGGGTTCAACCTGTCGTCGGACCGCTCCCGGTTGATCTACAACACGCGGACCGACAGCCTTGAAAATAGTTTCTGGCTCGTGGACCTGAACACCGGCGACCGAAAAAAATTGCTGGACTGTACGCAAGCGCTCTGTTCGCGCCCCGTCTTTTCGCCGAACGGGGACGAGATCGTGTATGAATATCTGCAATATGCCGGCAAGAACACCAATGTGGTCGTCAGCCCGTGGTGGATGGACCTGCAAAGCGGCGAGAACAAGCCGCTCTTTCAGGCGTTGAATTTTCCCGGCTCGAACCCGCAGTGGTCGCCGGATGGCGCTTGGCTGAGTTACACCACCACCGGCGGGTTGAGGTTGTATCACATTCAAAGCGGCGAAAGCCGCCTGGTCGAAAGCGCGTACTCCGCCGGGGCGGCATGGTCGCCGGATGGCGGGGCGATCCTGTTCCGCGATGTGGCACAGCGGAGCGACGGGCAGTTCGTCACGCAGGTATTCGTGTACCGCCTGGATTCCGACGCAACGGTCAACCTCAGCCCGGATCTCGACCACGAGACCCTGTTTGCCGCTTGGTCACCGGATGGAAATTGGATTGCGATGGTCCGCCGCGATCTCACCGTGGAACGCGGCGACCAGCTCTGGCTGATGCGTTCCGATGGAAGCGATCTGCGCGCCCTCACTGAATCGCCGAACCGCGCGCACGGCAGTCTGGCATGGTCGCCCGACGGACGATACCTGCTGTGTGACGTGGAATTCCTGGATGTCTCCGCTACTCCGCACGTGCAGGTGATCGAAGTCGCCACCGGTGAAATCTCCGATCTCGAACTCGAAGGCTACGCCGCGCAGTGGCTGGCTCCCTGAGCCGGCAGGGGAGGCATGTAATGCGCGCCGGAACCTTGACACGCGGTTTCTTCTTTTGTATACTTATTGAAAATGATTTTCAATTTCAAAAATGAGGCACTATGAGCGCAGAACTCTGGCTCGATCAATTGCAGGAAAACGGCTACCGCCTGACCGAAGCGCGCCGCACAGTTGTACACCTCATCGCAGGCGCCAGCCGCGCCCTCACCCCGCTCGAAGTGTTCGAGAAGGCGCGCAAAAAGAATCCCGCGCTCGGGTTGGTATCGGTGTATCGCACGCTCGAAAAACTCGAGGAATTGCATCTCATCCAACGCGTGCACCAGCCGGGCGGATGTCAGGCGTTCATCGCCGCCAGCCAGGGACACGAACATTTGTTATTGTGCAAGCGATGCGGCGAAACCGCCTTCTTCGAAGGCGACGACCTCGACGCGCTCATCCAATCCATTTCGAAAAAGACCGGTTACCAGGTCAGCGAACATTGGTTGCAGTTGTTCGGTTTGTGTCGGGCTTGTCAGTAAATTTCAAGGAGTATCGAACATGGTTCGTTTGATCGTTGCGTTGACTATTCTCGCGCTGGGACTGACCGCCTGCGGAGGAAACCCCGCTTCGCCCGCCGCTGAAGTTGCTTCACCGACTTCGACAACTCCGCCGCCCCAGCCCACCGCGGCAGAGTCCGTTCCCGAGTTCGAAGTGCTTGCCTCCACGACCCTCCTGGCAGACATTGCCCAACACGTCGCAGGTGATCGTATCCAAATTGGGTCCATCCTCCCCGTCGGCGCGGACCCGCACTCGTATCAGTACACCCCGCAGGATGTAACAAAGGTCGCCGATATCGAATTGCTGATCCTGTTCGACAATGAAAGCTACGAGGTCTTCCTCGAGCCGTTGTTGTATGCCGCGGACGGGCACATGGAATTCGTATATTCCTCAACCGGCGTGAGCAAGCGCGCGGACTTCGAATTGGGCGGCTTCGACCCGCACATCTGGCTTGATCCGAACAATATCATCATTTGCATCGAAAACATCCGCGTAGGCTTGACGCAACTCGACCCCGAAGGCGAGGCAGTCTATACGTCCAATGCCGATGCGTACGTCGCCGAGTTGACCGCGCTGGATGCGTGGATCGTCGAACAGGTATCGCAGATCCCGCCGGAGCGAAGGTTACTCGTCACCAATCATGAAGCCTTCGGTTATTTCGCGGACCGCTACGGCTTCACCGTCGTCGGCAGTGTGCTTCAAAGTTTTAGCACCGATGCCTCGCCCTCGGCGGGGCAAATGGCAGACTTGATCGACCAGATCGAATCCAGCGGCGCGCCTGCGATTTTTCTCGATGCGGGTGATAGCCCTGCGCTGGCTCAGCAAATTGCCGAAGAGACGGGCGTACAGGTCGTCACCGACTTGCATCTCGAATCGCTGACCGACGGCGCGCCCGCCGCGACGTATCTCGAAATGATGAAGCATAACGTGACGTTGATCGTCGAGGCGTTGAAATGATTCGTCATTGCGAGACCCGAAGGGTCGAAGCAATCTCCACCACGAGGTTGGAGATTGCTTCGTCGGGCAAAGCCCTCCTCGCAATGACGGGATAGTTTTTATGTACCCTCACACCCACCACCAAACCAACCAACCCATCCTCGATGTGTCGCATCTCACCTTCCGTTACAACGGCAGGGACGCGCTCGAGAACATCACCTTTCACCTGCACGAAGGCGAACGCGTCGCCATTGTCGGACCGAACGGCGCGGGCAAAAGCACGTTGATCAAGATCGTGGCGGGAGTTCTGCAACCGTCCAACGGGGAGGTGACAATCTACGGTTCGCGCCCAAACAAACACGTGTGCATCGGCTACATCCCGCAACGCACTCAAGTGGACTGGAACTTCCCCGTCACGGTCTCGGATGTGGTGATGATGGGGCGTTCGGCGAAGCTCGGTCCGTTCAACTGGCCCCATAAAAAAGATTGGGAATTTGTGAACCATGCGCTGGAGACCGTCGAGATTAAAAACCTTGCCTCACGCCAGATCAGCCAGCTCTCCGGCGGACAGCAACAACGCATGTTCATCGCCCGCGCTCTCGCCCAGGAAGCCGAACTGATGTTGATGGACGAACCGCTGACCGGGCTGGATACCCCGTCGCAGGAAGGCATTTTGAATTTGCTGGATCGCCTCAAGCAGGAAAGAGTAACCGTCATGGTTGCCACGCACGATTTGGATCAAGCCGCGAGTCATTTTGACCGAATCATGTTACTCAATCATCGGATAGTTTCCTTCGGTGAACCCCAAGTCGTGATGCGGACTGAAAACCTTTTGAAGGCTTATGGTGGTCGCATGAGGGTGGACCCTGCAGGAGCGATGGTTGTGGATGATTGTTGTGATGACCAATAAATTACGATTTACGATTTACGATTGCCGATTTGCGATTTACGATTGTTTGATGAGTGTGTTGACTTTCCAAGAGTTTCGTTTTGATGGGCAAAGGAGATCATAATGGACGAGAAAACTTTCAAGACGCGGACGAAGAAATTGGCGGTGGCGATCATCAAGCAGATGGACAAACTTCCCCACTCCCGCGCGGCGGATGTTGTTGCGAGACAGGTTATCCGTTCAGGAACATCCATCGGGGCGAACTATCGCTCCGCATGCCGCGCCAAATCCACGCCCGACATGATCAACAAAATGAAAATCGTCGAAGAGGAAGCGGACGAAACCGAATACTGGCTCGAAATCCTTGTTGAAGCAGGTCTTGCTCCGGAAGAACAAATAACCAGCCTCCACAAAGAGACCGATGAAATCCTAGCCATGACCGTTGCCTCCCTCAAAACTCTCCGTAATCGTAAATCGTAAACTTGTGCTGAGCCTGTCGAAGCATCCAAAATCGCAAATCGGGTCTCAATACGCCCTCAAAAAGCGCTTCGGGCTACTCGGCCACCAATTGTCAATCGTCAATCAAAAATCGTAAATCCAATGTCTTTCCTCCTCGAACCCCTCTCCTACGAATTCATGCAACGCGGCATGATCGCCGCCGTAATTGTCGGCATCGTTTGTGCAGTCGTTGGCACGTTCGTCGTTCTGCGCGGCATGGCGTTCTTCGGCGACGCGCTCGCGCACACGATTCTGCCCGGCATCGCGCTCGGCTACCTCGTCAGCGGCGGGGCGCGCGATCAACTTTTCTGGTGGGCGCTTGGCACAGCCATCGTCGCCTCGCTGGGCATCGGCGCGATCAGCAAGAATTCCCAGATCAAAGAAGATACTGCGATTGGAATTATTTTCGCGGGCATGTTCGCGCTGGGGATCGCGCTCATCTCCACCGTCCGCAGTTACGCCGTGGACTTGAGTCACTTCCTGTTTGGGGATGTGCTGTCCGTTTCGACTCACAGCTTGTGGCTGATTCTCCTCTTCGGCGGACTCGTCCTGCTCGTCATCTTCGCCTTCTACAAGGAATTCACCACGCTCTCCTTTGACCCCATCCTTGCCGCCACGCTTCGCCTCCCCGTGGACTTACTCAATAACCTGTTGCTTGTGCTGATCGCCGTTACCGTCGCCGTCTCGCTTCAAACGGTTGGCGTTGCCCTCATGGTTGCTATGCTCGTCACCCCCGCCGCGACCGCGTCCCTGCTCACGCACCGCCTGCCGAGGATGATGCTCCTCGCCGCGATATTCGCATCGCTATCAGGAGTTATCGGGTTGTATCTTTCGTTTTACCTGAGTATCGCCTCTGGCGCGGCGATCGTGCTCGTAGCGACGTTTTTCTTTTTGGTCGCGTTTGGGGGGAGGAGGGTGAAGAGTTAGTTCTGTGTTTGTTCTTGACTTGAGAAATGAAATTCTGTATAGTATTGAGCAACTTGAAAAATACAAGCCATAATGAATTGTAAAACACTATGACAAACTTCAACACATTCAGACGAAATTTCGCTAAATTGCTCAAGAGATGGTTACAAACTTGGGCGCCTGTAGATATATTCATTTGTGGTGGTGCTGTTTTAGCTACAGTTGCTTACGTTGAATACAAGGCTAATGATTTAACAATTTCTAATGGATGGGTCGATTTATGGCCTAACTTCACAACCGAGGTGATTGGTGCATGGATTAGTGTTCGTGTCATTGATTTCCTCATTAAGCGAAGAGGAGAAAGAAGTCAGGCGCGGTGGCGCCAAGCTGATATTCTTTTGTATTGGCGGGACCGAGCAGATCGCATTGGTCGCTATGCAGAGGAACGGGATGTACATCTACTCTCTGACGAGTTACGTTTCTATGAGGAACCGCATAATGTTGTGCGACGTATCAAGTATTTAAAACCTTCAGAACAGGCTGAAATAGAAGAATCGAGAAAAGCTGCAGAGACATTGATAGCCGCGCACGCCAACTACACAAGTGTCAACGAACAGTATGAAACTAGCGAATATGATGATCCTAAGAAAAAAGAACTTGATGCTGAACGCGACCAACTCAAAACTATTCTTCAACAGAAAGCTGCTCTTTTGTCTGAAGTCGCCCTCAAAGCAAGAGCTGATATCTTAGCAGAAGAATTTGAACTTGAATAAACGCAGATAAATTACGCAATAGTTTCTTATGCATATGTAGCGAAGAGGGTGATACAGAAACAAGTTTCACTTTCCAATACAAAGAAGCCTTCTAAGGCTATTTACTGTTATTATTCCAATAAACATAAATATCTCTGGAGATAATCATGATCACTTCACCCCACTGGCGTTACGACAGATACACATGGAAAGAAATGAAAGAAATCATCGCCCGCGATCCCCAACCCGTGGTCTGCATCCCGTTTGGGACGGTGGAGGATCATGGTCCGCACCTGCCGCTTTCAACGGACAACGACATCCTCGAGTCCGTGCTTGCCGAAGTTGGGAGACGCGCAGGCGGCGACATCCTCGTCACGCCGACCATCCCCGTCGGCTTGGACAACCACCACATGGACTTTCCCGGCACCCTCTCGGTGGATATGGAAATTTGTCTCGCGTACGTGTCGCAGGTTGCGATCTCGGTTGCACGGCACGGATTCACCCACATCTTCATCGTCAACGGACACGGGTCGAACCAGTCCATTTGCGAACTGGCCGCACGGAAGGTGGTGCTCGAGACGGGGGTCATCTGCGCAAACACGACCATCAACGCGGCGGTCAACCCGGCGTTAGTCGCGGACGTGTTGGATGCCAACCGCAAGGGCGGATGGGGAAGCGTCGCGCACGCCTGCGAATACGAGACCGCGATGATGCTCCACGCGTTTCCCGAACTCGTTCAGATGGACAAGGCGTACCGCGATGTCGGTCAACTCAAGTTGAAATATTTCAATTGGGATCACCCCGAACCGAGCGCGTACTCGTGGCAGGATTGGTGGAGCGTCTTCTCGAAGGAGGGTATCTGCGGGGACGCCTCCGCCGCGACGCCGGAGTTTGGCGCGTTGATGTTCGAGACAACGGTCACGCGCTTCATCGAAATGGCGCGCGAGTTCCGCACGATACCCATCCGTCCGCGCGTGGATCATCATTGAAATCGTGTTGAGGAATTCGTGGTAATATCTTCATAACATGATTGTGCATCCGCCCCGTCACCTTGTATGGAGTACGGACACTCTTGATTTGAGCGATCCGTTCCAAAAGCGCTGGCTGTTACGCCAGACGCTCACGCGCGGCAGGGCGGAGGATATCCGCGCGCTCGACCTCGAGGAGATCAGGCGGGAGCTCGACAACTTGAATCTACCCGAGGAAATAGAAAGTTTGTGGCGGCGTTATTTGGAGTATCTGGATGCCAGAGCCAATTAAGGGATTTGGTACATTAACTTCGCTCCAAAAAGAGTTCATGGAAATCCTTGCCAGCCTGCCAGACAAGGAGAATTTTTATCTTGCTGGCGGGACCGCATTGGCTGAATATTACCTCGGTCATCGGCTCTCCTTCGATCTCGATTATTTCACGGGGACGGAAAATCTCGTTCTACCTTTATCGTATCAAATCGAAACCGCGTGCCAGAAAAAAGGATTGGCTTTCAAAGTTGTTCGCCGCTTCTCAACATTTGTTGAATTACTGGTCGAGAAAGATGATGAGAGTTTGAAGATTGACCTCGCTCTCGATTCTCCCTATCGCTTTGAACCCGCCGTAATTTCCCAGCAGGGAATCTACGTCAACAACTACGCGGATTTACGAGTAGACAAATTGCTCGCTTACTTTGGGCGTTCGGAACCACGTGACGCCGCCGACTTGTATTTCATCATACAAAGAGAGCCGATTGAGCCGCTTCTTGAACAAGCCGCGCAAAAGGATACCGGATTCGATGATTATTGGTTTGCCGTAGCCTTAAACCGTTGTGAAAAATTTCCAGATGAGATCGAGCGTTGGCCCGTGAAAATGCTCCAGCCGTTTGACCCTCGCACACTCAAGCGGATTTTTTTAGATCTGGCTGTAAAACTCATGGACAAAACGAAGAAAAAATAACCCTCCCGCGTGGAAACATTGCGGGAGAGTTTGTCGTTAAGTGGGGGATATTCTCACATCGGTTAAAATACCACCCATGCACAAACCCATCGCGCCGCGCATTCTGCTTTCTGCTTTCTTTGTTTCGTTGCTAGTTTCCTGCTCTCCCTCCACCCCTCCGCCTCTCCCAACCGAAACCCAATCTCCCTCGGTAACGCCGCCTCCAAGTGAAACCGCGCTTCCATCTGAAACACCAACTCCCTTCCCAACCCTCACACCCGAATTGGAACGTCCGCAATATGTGATTGACTTGCAGTTCAATTATTCGTCGAAGGCGGCGGAAGTGACCCAGACGATCACGTATCCCAACTGGACCGGCGAAACGCTGACAATTCTTGTGCTTGCCGTCGAACCCAATTTATGGAGCGGTGGTTTTAGCCTCAAGTCTCTCACCCTCGATCAATTACCAATTACGAATTACACCTTGGATGGTCAACGCCTCGAAATCCCCCTCGTGCAACCCCTGCCTCCGAGCGGAACGGTCGCGCTCACAATGACCTACAACCTGATTCTCCCGCAGATGCAGGCGTACAGCAATCCGAACGAAGTTCGCCCGCAGATTTACGGGTACTCCGACAGGCAGGTCAATTTTGTAGATTGGTATCCGTTCATCGTGCCGTACAAATCGGGCGAAGGATGGATATTGCATAACCCGTGGTTTTATGGCGAGCATCTTGTGTACGATGTCGCCGATTTCGATGTGACGGTCACGTTCACCGACGGGTCGAGTCCGCAGATCGCGGCGTCGGGGGCGGAGGCGCTTTCAGGGTCAGCAACCAGCCGCACGTTCGAGTTGGACGCGGGGCGCACGTTCGCGCTGTCCATGAGTACGGATTACAAAGTCGCGATGCAAACCGTCGGCGATGTGAAAGTCTACGCGTATTATTTTGCGTTTTACGATGTGCAGGGTGAGGCGTTGTTGCAGACCACCGCGCAGGCGTTGCAGGTCTACAGCGAAACATTCGGACCCTATCGTCATAAAACATTGACCGCCGTGCAGGGCGATTTCAACGACGGCATGGAGTTCTCGGCGTTCTATTTCATCAGCCGCGATTATTTCAATTTATACGACGGCACGCCGAAGAATTATCTCGTGGCGATCGGCGCGCATGAGACCGCGCACCAGTGGTGGTTCGACGGCGTTGCCAACGACCAGGGCATCGAGCCGTGGCTCGACGAGGCGCTTGCCACGTATAGCGAAAGAATTTATTACGAAACGATTTATCCCGATCTGTTGGCGTGGTGGTGGAGTTATCGTTACTTTGAATTCCAACAAGCGGGCGCGGTGGATACGCAGGTCTACGACGGCGGCGGGCAGAGACCGTATTGGGATAAAGTCTATTTAACGGGCGCGCGATTCTTTGAAGAGCTACGCGGGCGAGTCGGCGATGAAATTTTCTTTGCGTTCCTCAAAGATTATTACGCTCAATACGCGGGGGAGCGCGCCAGCGCGGTGGATTTCTTCCGCGTCCTGCGCGAGCACACGTCGGCGGATCTGTCCGATCTGATGGCGGAGTATTTTAAAAATTCATACTAACGTCATTGCGAGGAGGAGCGAAGCGACGACGAAGCAATCTCCGTCACGGGTTGGGGATTGCTTCGTCGTGCCTGCGGCACTCCTCGCAATGACGGAATAGATTTTATGAAATTTCCACTTCGATTAAATTTTTTCCTGCTTTTCCTTTTCCTCTCCTCTTGCGCGTTCCCGCAGGGACAGGCGCTTCCTTCCTCCTTTTTTACTGTTACGCCCAACCCGAACGCGTCGCCGACGCCTTTCCAACCCGTGACGTTGACGCCGACCGCGCTCGAATCACCGACGTTGATTCCCAGCTTCACGCCCGAACCACCAACGAACACCCCGCCGCCAACATTCGCGTTTACCGCGACGCCGTTGCCTCTGCCCACACTGCCGTCAACGACATCACGCACACAATACACCCTGTTCGCCCTGCTCGATTATTACGGCCACCAACTCGCCGTGGATGAAACGATTCGGTACACGAATCAAACCGGCGCAGCGCTCAACGAATTGGTGCTGGCTGTCGAACCGAACCATCAAGGCGGGTTCACACTGGAGAATTTGTTGCTCGATGGCAACGCGCTCAACTACGACCTGAGCGGGCATCGTCTCACTGTCTTTTTGCCCCAGCCTCTGCAACCCATCGCGCAGGTCACGCTGGCGATGCGCTTCCACATTTCGATTCCCGCCAAGGCAAAGGATCATCCCTACGGTTACGATGTGGACCAGGTCAACCTGACGGATTGGTTCCCGTTTGTTGTACCGTATACCAATGGAGGTTGGGTCTTGCACGATGACTGGCATATCGGCGAGCATCTCGTGTATGACTCGGCGGATTTTGAAGTCAACGTGCGGACAACCGAGGGGAATATCACGTTTGCAACCAGCGGAGTCGGCGAGCCGAACAACGAATGGACGCGGTATCGCATCTTCGGGGCGCGGACGTTCGCGCTGTCGGCGAGCGACCAGTTCCAAGTTGTGGAGGCAACCGCAGGCGCGGCGGTGATCCGCGCGTATTATTATCCCGGCTACGAAACGGAGGGACTCGCCATCCTGAACGCGGGAGTCCGCTCTATCGGACTCTTCGAGTCGTTGTTCGGCGCGTATCCGTATGGCAGTCTCAGCATTGTGCAGTCTGATTTGAACGACGGGCAGGAATACGATGGTCTCGTTTTTCTGGCGACGAAGTTTTACAACGAGTACGACGGCTCGGCGCGCAGTAATCTCGTGGCGATCGGCGTGCACGAGATCGCGCATCAATGGTGGTATGGACTGGTGGGGAACGACTCAGCAATGGAGCCGTGGCTCGATGAGGCGCTGGCGGTGTACAGCGAGGCGTTATTCTACGAGCACATTTACCCCAACTCGTACGACTGGTGGTGGCAGTGGCGCGTGAATTATTTCGGTCCGTCGGGCTACGTGGATACGACCATCTACGAGGCGCCGACGTTTCGCGCCTACGTCAACGCGAGTTATCTCAACGGCGCGAACTTCCTGGAAGCGCTCAACATCCGCATGGGCGACGACGCGTTCTTTGCCTTCCTGCGCGATTACGCCTCGCGCTACGGACGGGGCCGCGCCACCGCGTATGATTTCTTCGCCGTCGCAAGACAGAACACAACCGCCGATATTTCAGATTTGATCCGGGCGTATTTTAGGGGAGGGTATTGAATTTTCAAAAACATGAGAATTGGAAGGTTTTTTATTTGCCCCCTTTCCCACGATTTCCCTACGAAACTTATAATTCACCTAAACACTGACTGAGAATTTTCATTCGCCACTCGATTTTTGGTACAATCCCGCCTCGTTTTTGGAGGCACTACCTGAAATGGAACTTGAACATAGTCATATCGAAACCAACGGCGTTCGCTTGCACGTCGTCCAGGCGGGACCGAAAAGCGGAATCCCCGTCGTGCTTCTGCACGGCTTCCCGGAATTTTGGTATGGGTGGAGGAAACAAATCCCTGCGCTCGTGGAGGCGGGATGCCGCGTCATCGTCCCTGACCAGCGCGGCTACAACCTGAGCGACAAACCGAAGGACAAAAAAGACTACGGCGTGTCCACGCTTGTGGACGATGTGCTCGGCTTGATTCGCGCGCTGGACTACGAAAAGGTCAACCTCGTGGGGCATGACTGGGGAGCGGTCGTTGCCTGGAGTTTGGCAATTACTCACCCGGAGAAGTTGCACAAGTTGACAGTGATGAACGTGCCACACCCGGCCGTGATGCGGAAATTCCTGCGCCGCGACCTCGAGCAGATGCGCCGCTCGTGGTACGTGGGATTCTTCCAACTCCCGTGGCTGCCTGAAAATATATTCACTGCGGATAACTTCCGACAGATGGTCCGCGCCGTGCAAGGGACGGCGAAAAAGGATTCGTTCACCGACACGGACATGGAAAAATACAGGGAGGCGTGGTCACAGCCCGGCGCGTTGAGGTCCATGCTGAACTGGTACCGCGCCATCGTTCAGCACCCGCCGAAGATGCCCGATGACCTGCGCGTCAAAGTCCGCACGCTGATGATGTGGGGCATGAAGGATTTCGCGCTCAGTCACCGCATGGCGCGCCCCAGCATGGATTACTGCGACGAGGGCAACTTGATCCTCTTCCCCGAGTCCACGCATTGGGTGCACCTCGACGCGGCGGACGAGGTCAATCACTATTTAATTGATTTCTTGTTGGATTCGATCACGAAGCGGGCGATGAAATAAAAAACGTAGGGGCGGGGTAACCCCGCCCCTACGCAACCAAACATTTTTTTATTGCGGCGGCAGATCGATGCAATTACCGCTGTTCAACTGGATCGAGTGGTTCGGGTTCGCCACCAGCGCGCACAACTGTGTTGCATTCGGAGGGCGGTTTGCTAATGTGTATTGTGTAAAGGGCGGGTTACCATATTGACCATACGTCAACTTCCATGGACCGCTACCCGGTGAGCCTGCCTGTTCCGGCGGCACCGTATTGAAGAACATGTGCACGTGCAGGCTCGAACCTTCGGGGAAGTTGTGCACTTCGTAATCCACGGCATACAACGGACCCTCCACGCGAATCCCCAGGATCACCACGTACGGCGTGGACGGAGTCGCTGTAAGCGGGATGGCGGTGTCGGTGGGGATGACAAGTTCGGTGGGAGGAAGAACCGGCGCTTCCGTCGCAAGTTCCTGCGTGTTCGTCGGGATGACCGGGGGTTCGGTGGCATTCCCTCCGCCGCCGAGGAATTGGTTGAAAAGGAAATATCCGCCGCCCACGAGACAGATCAACAAAACGCCAACCCCCGCGAGGATGGGAAGCATCGAGCGCGATTTCGGCTTCGCGGCGGGCGCGGTGTACGGCGTCTGTTGCGGGGCGCTTTCCACCATGGTTCCGCGCACCTGTGGTTGCATGGGACTGCTCTCGACCACCGTGCCGCGCGGCACACTAACCGGCTCCACTGTGGTGGACTTCGCGTTCTTCATCAACGTGGGGTTGTCTTCGACCATCGTCGAGCGTGACGACGGGACAGGTCCCGCGGCGCGACCCGCCAGCGCATTGCGCAGCGCCGCCGACATTTGCGCGGCGGTCTGGTAGCGGTCGGCGGGGTCTTTCTCCAGCGCCTTGTTCACCACATCCACAACGCCTTCCGGGATCTCCGGGTTCAATTTTCGCGGGTTGGGCACCGGGTCATTGACATGCATCATCATCAGCGTCATCGCCGAGTCGGCATCGAAGGGCGGTTTGCCGCTGAGCATTTCGAACAACGTTACGCCGAGCGAGTAGATATCCGAGCGGCGGTCGGGCTGTTCGCCTTTGATCTGCTCCGGCGACATGTACATCGCCGTGCCCACGACCGCGCCGGTGGCGGTATGCCGCTGTCCGCCGACGATCTTGGCGATGCCGAAATCCATGAGGATGGCTTGACCCGTTGTCGTCAACATCAAATTCGCGGGCTTGATGTCGCGGTGGATCATGCCGCGCTGGTGGGCATAGTCCACCGCGTCGCAGATGTTCGCCATGAAATCGAGGGCTTTGGAAACGGAGAGTTTGCGACTCTGATCGTTCAACCGCTTGAGGTGGTCCTGGATGGTCTCGCCCGGCACGAACTCGAGCACCATGTAATACAGGTCGAGATCTTCGTCCTTGTTGAAATCGTGCACGAGAATGATCCCGGGATGACGCAACTGCGCCACCGCCGCGGCTTCCTCTTCGAAGCGCTTCACGAAATCCGGGTTGTCTGAAAGGTGGGGGTGGATGACCTTGATCGCCACGACGCGCTTCAAGTTCGGGTCGGTGGCTTTGTACACCGCCGACATGCCGCCCTGCCCGAGCATCTCCTCGATCACGTAGCGTTTGCCGACGGTCTTGCCGATTAAAGATGATTTTGCCATTTCGCTCTCTCCGCGATAAAAAGATTTCTACGATGGGATAAATCAGGATGGGTCGCCCTCATGATAACACAAATTGATTGTCGGATTTACCCCCGCTTCCTCCGCAGGGACGGCTGGCTCAGGTTTACTTTATCTCCCCGCGCCCATTTATGAACCACTGAGACACTGAGTCACGGAGTTTTTATAATCTCAGTGTCTCTGTGTCTCAGTGGTTGAGATCTGAGAGTTATTGCCCGATCAAATACAACCACCCGTTGTTGAACTGGCACTGCGTCTTGCGCCCCGATTCGCTCAACGCCACCATGGCGATGAAGCCCTTGTCGAATATTTTGTCCGAGTTGTTGAATGCCTGCAACCGCTGGGCGTATTGCGAATTCATCTCGTCCACCACGTTGTCGTATTCCGCCTTGTTCTGCCGGTAGGCTTGCATGGCTTGCGCGTTGTTCGCGTCGGCGGGTCGCTCCGGCTCCGGCGGCAGGATGGGGAGTTTGGGCGGTTGCGTCGGGTCCACTTCGCCGATCAGCGTATCGTTGGTGTAGATGTAAAACGTGTTGCCGCGCCCGACCACGGTCAGGCGGTTGGTGGCGAGGTTTTCCCAACTGAAGGTTTTATCGGTGTAGCGGGCGTAGATGTCGCGGTAGTTCACCACCTCGCCGTTCGACATGGTGACGAACAACACGTGCCCCGAAGCGACGCGCGTCATGATCACCATGTATTGGTTCAACGCCAGCGAGTTGCCGTCGGAGCGCAAAACGAAGCCGCACCCGGCGATGCTTCCCACAATATCCCATGTGATGTCCATCGAAACGACAAAGTCCGCCGCGACGGTGCCGATGAAATAGTTGATGTACTCGAACTGGCGGAAGCCTGAGGCGTCGAGCGTGACGGGCGGATGCACCCAGCCCAACCGTCCCTCGGCGGGGTCTACACCATACTTCGGTAATTCAACAAGGCGAGGCGCAAATGCCTCGGCAGTGGCAGTCAACTCAGCTGGCTTGGACTGGCTGATGGCTTGCGCCCGCGCCGTTTCCACGGCGGCATTCGCGTTTGCCTCTTCCAACGCGGCGGCGGTGGCGGATTCGAGGATCTGCGTGTTGAGCGCCTGCACGGTGGCATCCGCGTCGGTGGTGGAGCCAGTCCCACAGGCGAGCGAAGCGATTATGAGGACGAGGAGGACGATGAGCGCCGGATTCTTTCGCATGGCGTTACACCACATCCTTCCGCTTTTGCAGGTAAAGGATGGCGACGAACAGGATCAGGCAGATGGTCCCCTGCACCGCCCAGGTAAACCCGACCTTGGCATAATACGTCGCCGTGTCTTCTTTATTCACGTACATGAATGGGAAGTTCTTGTAGAAATTGCGCACCACGCCCTCGGCTGGCGCGACCGCCACCTGCAATTCGGCGCGTTTGGTTTCGTACGCGACGCGGTCGCGCTGGTATTGCTCCACTTGCAGTTTGTACGCTTCGACTTCGATCTCGTAGGTTTGCAATTGGGCGAAGAACTCCGCCATGGCAATGTTGTCGGATTGGTTCTCCGGCTGGACCGGCTGGGCAGGCTCGGGCGGGAGCGGCGCCGGTTCGACCGGCAGCGGCTCGTCGATCGCGGCGGTTTTGAACGCGCCCAGCCCCGGATGGTTGCACGATTCTTCCCTGAGCATGTTCACGCCGAGACATCGGCAACCCTCAGGCTGGTTGCCGATGGGTTTGAGTTTGTCTTCGAGGGTCAGCGCTTCCTGCGCCTCGGGGCTGATCTTCCAACACTGGTCGGCGGCAACATCCGAGCCGGAACCGGTGATGCTCATCAACGCCTCGAACGCCCAGCGGGTGGAGGTGGGCATGCTGATGAAGTCCGGCACGGGGATGAGCGCGCCGCCCAAGACGATCTGTGGCAGCATGAGGATGATCACCATCAACGGCGCGGAACTGGCGTTCGGCGCGAGCGCGGAGGCGAACAGCCCGAGCATCATACCGGCGAGGGTGGCGAGAGTCATGGTGATGTAGATCTGGACGAACTCGGCAGTACCGCCGGGCATTTCGAAGGCGAGGTAATGCACGATGGTGTACGCCGCCGCCTGATAGAACGCCAGCAGAGCCGCCACCCAAATTTTTGACATGACGTATGGCAGGATCTTCAAATTGACGAGTCGTTCGCGCTTGTAGATCTCGGCTTCCTTGACGATCTCGCGCATTTGCGAGATGCCGCCCACCATCACCCCATAGATCGTCATGAGGAAGAGCGTGATCATCACGCGCGCGATGTCGCCATCGGCAAAGGCGAACGGGTTGCGCCCCATCACGCTGGAGAGCACCACGTCGAGCAGGCTGACGAGCGGCGCGGTGGCAAGCATGAGTCCGAGCGCGAAACGGTCGCGGGTGAGGATCTTGATGTTGCGCGCGGACAGCACGAAGAATTGTTTGAGCGAAGAGGTCTTTTTTGCTGTGGCTCCCGCTTTCGGTTGCGGTTTCTGCGCGCTTTGGTGCACGGTCGGCGCGCCTTCGGGGGAGAGTTTGCCGGCGAGCGGCTTGACCACGTATTCCTGATACGCGCGGCTTTCGCGATAACGTTTCGCCCACTCAGGCGCTTTGCCTTTGGATTGATCGTCGAGGATGGCGTAGATCTCGTCGAACTCGATCTTGCCGGCGCGGCGGTCGCGTTCGGAGCGGTGCTGGTCGAAGTATGCCAGCGCTTCATCCGGCGGACCGAACCAGGCGAGGTAGCCGCCGCGCGCAAGGAAGATGACCTTGTCGGCGAGCATGACGTTCTTGGTGGCGTGCGTGATGAGGATGATCGTGCGTCCCTGGTCGGCGAGGCGGCGCATGAGTTGCATCAGCGCGGTCTCGGTGCCGGGGTCGAGACCGGAGGTCGGCTCGTCGAGGAAGAACAGGCCGGGTTTGGTGAGCAGTTCCACTCCGATGGAGACGCGTTTCTGCTGTCCGCCGCTCAAACCGCTGATCTGCACATCCTTGCGGTGGGTGAGATCGAGGTCGGCGAGCACTTCCATCACGCGCTTCGCGCGCTCGTCGGCAGTCGTGTCGGCGGGCATGCGGAGTTGCGCGGCATAATCAAGCGCCTGGTAGACCGTCAACTCCATGTGGATGATGTCTTTTTGCGGGACGAAGCCGATCTCGTTGCGGATGGCGTCGAAGTGGTTGTAGATGTCCACATCGTTGACGAACACTTTCGACGGGGGAGTGGCGGGGCGGTAGCCGGCGACCGCGTCCACAAAGGTGGATTTGCCGCCGCCGCTCTGCCCGACCACCACGATGAACTCGCGCGGCTTGATCACCACCGAAATATTTTGCAGGATGTTCAAATCCTTGCGCACCCACTTGTTCAAGCCGAGCACTTCCACCTTCAAGCCGTTGGTTTCGTCGAACTGGGCGAGTTGGTCCCTGCCCATGACGAAATGATACTGACCGATGCGAATCGAATCGTCGGGTTTGAGCCAGAGCGAGCCTTCGACGCGTTCGCCGTTGACGTACACGCCGTTGGAACTGCGCAGATCCTCCACGCGGTAGCGCTGACCGACGCGCTGGATTTGCGCATGGAAGCGCGAGACGCTCGGCGAAGCCAGCACCACATCGTTGCTGGGGTCGCGCCCGATCTGGATGAGGGTTTTTGCCCCGAAAACGATATCGCGCGCGCCTTGTTGCGCTTCGGATGGGGCTTCGTAATTCAGCGTGACCATCACGCCGGGATCCTGCCCGCCGATGCGCAGGATATCGCCGTGGCGCAGGGTGCGCGAGCCTTCGATGATCCTGCCGTCGCAAAGCACGGGGTTGCGCGCCTCCGCCAGGACAGTGAGTGTGTATCCGCCTCCGCTGGCGGCTTCGAGGCGGGCATGTTTGCCGGAAACAATCGGTGAAGGGATGACGATGTCGTTATCGTCGAGCCTGCCGATGGAGAGTGTGGAACGTGTGAGGTTGTAGGATTTCGAGGCTTCGCCCGCCACGGTGACAATGAGTTTGCGCGGTCCTGCGGAAGACGGCATGGGAATTTCATCCCCGATGGTGGTTTGCGCCACGTGCGAAACGACGACCGGTGTCGGCGCCTTGGCTCCGACCACGGTCTTCG
Organism: uncultured Anaerolinea sp.; assembly: GCA_964528275.1. GTDB lineage: Bacteria > Chloroflexota > Anaerolineae > Anaerolineales > Villigracilaceae > Defluviilinea. The sequence continues at coordinate 46,255 of CAZGSB010000018.1, forward strand.
CGGGTTCGTCCACCTCGGCTGGGGTGGAGTAGTTCAATGTGATCGCCTGCCCGAGCCGGATTTCGTCGCCGTGGTTCAAGGTGCGCCGCCCGATCACCCGGTCCCCGTTGACGAACGATCCGTTGGAACTGCCCAGATCCTCGATGACGTAATTCCCGCCCTCGATCATCAGGCGCGCGTGGCGGCGCGATACCGCCGGTGTCGAGATAACGACATCCACGCCTTCATCGCGGCCGATGACGATCTCTGATTTGGTTAATTCAAATTCCTTCGGGGGAGTACTGCTCTGCGCATTGACGAGCGTTAATTTGAATTTGCCTGATTGTGCCACGGGTCTGTTCCTTTTCTATGGTGTGCAGACGTTCTTCGACAACCAATTTCTCATGAGGTCTTCGCGTAAATTTTCTTCCCGCCCCAGGTCATCAACGTGCGAAAATTATACGGTTGCGAGGATGCCGTGTCAAGCAAGCCAAAGGTACAAACCGTATGCCGGGGCTTTATGATATAACTGAAAAATTCATTTCCAGCCAACCGGGTAGACTCACATGTCGCATTTTTTCACTTCTTCCATGCCGGCCACACTCCTTGCCTTGTTGCGCCTGAGGGCGGGCGAAATGCCCGATCGCGCGGCGTATCGTTTTGTACAGGATGATGGCGAAGAAAGCGCGCTCCTCGCGTACGGCGAGCTGGACCGCCGCGCCCGCGCCATCGGCGCATGGCTTGAAGCGCACGGCGCGCGCGGCGAACGCGCCCTGTTGCTCTACCCCGCCGGGCTCGATTACATCGCCGCCTTCTTCGGGTGTTTGTACGCCGGCGCGGTGGCAGTGCCAGCCTACCCCCCGCGCTTGAACCGTCCCGTCCCCCGCATCCAGGGCATCGTTGCCGATTCGCAGGCGAAGTTCGCGCTTGCCACCTCCGCCATCCATCACAGCCTTGAACAACGGTTTGAACACACCCCAGACCTGCAGGCGTTGAACTGGTTGAACACCGACGAGGTGCCGCCCGCGCTGGAAGACGAATGGCGCGACCCGCTGATCGACGCGGACACGCTGGCGTTCCTGCAATACACATCGGGTTCGACGAGTCAACCCAAGGGGGTGATGCTCACCCATGGCAACCTGATGCACAACCTCAAAGCCATTTATCGCGGCTTTCAACTCGACGATGATTCTTCCGGCGCGTTCTGGCTCCCGAGTTATCACGATATGGGGTTGATCGGCGGCATCCTCGAACCGATGTACATCGGCGGCATCTCCACGCTCATGTCGCCGGTCTCGTTTTTGCAAAAGCCGTTCCGCTGGCTCGATGCGATCAGCAAATACAAAGCGACGACGAGCGGCGCCCCGAACTTTGCCTACGATTTTTGTGTGGATCGCATCACCCCCGAACAGATCGACACGCTGGATTTAAGCCACTGGTCGCTGGCATTTTGCGGCGCCGAACCGATCCGCCCTGAAACGCTCGAACGCTTCGCGCGCACCTTTGAACGGGTCGGCTTTCGTAAGAGTTCCTTCTACCCGTGCTTCGGCATGGCGGAGAGCACGCTGATCGTCTCCGGCGGGAACGGTCCGGGCGAGTTGCGCACATTGACGATCGACCGCAAAGCCCTGGAACGCGATCGAGTCCTCCTTGCTTCACCCGACGATGCGAACTCCCTGACCATGGTCAATTGCGGCGCATCCATCGTGGACCAGCGCATTCTCATCGTCAATCCCGCCACGCTCACGCGCTGTGCAGAAAACGAAGTGGGCGAGATCTGGGTGATGGGTCCCAGCGTGGCGAAGGGCTATTGGAGACTCGAGGAAGAGACTCGCGACACCTTCGGCGCGCACACCGCCGACACGAACGATGGTCCCTTTATGCGCACGGGCGACCTGGGTTTCCTGAAAAACGGCGAATTATTCATCACGGGCCGCCTCAAAGATTTGATCATCATCCACGGGAGCAACCATTACCCGCAGGATGTTGAACTCACGGTCGAAGCCAGTCACTCCGCTTTGCAACCTTCGAGCGGCGCGGCATTCTCCGTGACGGAAAACGGCAAGGAGCAACTCGTCATCGTGCAGGAAGTGACTCGCGCTGGGCGTCAAGCCGACGTGAACGAAGTCACTTCCGCGATTCGGCAGGCGGTGGCAGAGAAACACGACCTGCAAGTTTTCGCCATCGCATTGGTCAAACCGATGAGCATCCCCAAAACCTCCAGCGGAAAGATCCAACGCCGTGCGACGAAGACAGCATTTCTCGATGGAGAGTTGGAATTGGTTGGGGAGTGGAGGAAAAGTTCGCCCTCATCCCCAGCCCTTCCCCCAAAGGGGGAAGGGAGCCAGAATCCCCCTCTCCCTTCGGGAGAGGGGTTAGGGGTGA
>CAZGSB010000019.1:0-48534 GCA_964528275.1 uncultured Anaerolinea sp.
TCAGCGCCGATGGTACTTGGAGGGCGACCTCCTGGGAGAGTAGGTCATTGCCAAGAGGCTTTTCAGAAAACCCCGCCTAGCAATAGGCGGGGTTTTGTATGTCAATTTCGCGCGCGGGCTATCCACCTGCACGTGAATCATGTATAATTCCAAACACAGATCGGTTGATGGCAAAGGCTGAAGGTTAGATACCAGCCCGAAAGGAGAATGAAGCGTACGGTTTGATCCAATGGTCTTATCCTCGTTTCCCGGTTCCATCCTCCCTCAACCGACTCTGCGCTCGCGCAGAGTTTTTTATTCCCATACGGGAAGGAGGTGACTTCGTTTGGCATCGGTAAATTTACGCAACGGCGAATCGCAGGATTCGCTTCTCAAACGTTTCCGCAAAAAGGTTGTCAAGAGCGGAGTGCTCAGCACCGTCCGCCGCAAACGCTGGTTCGTCTCCAAGAGCGAACAGCGCCGTATGGAAAAAAAGAAGGCAATCCGCCGCATCAAGCGACGCGTGTTCACCAGAGACGGTGAATAAAAAGAGGTTCTATGGCGAAGGAAGAAGATAAAATTCGAGCCGAAGGCGTGGTGGTGGAGGCGTTACCCGGCACCCAGTTCCGCGTGCGGCTGGATAACGGCCACGAAGTGCTGGCGTATTTGTCCGGCAAAATGCGCAAGCATTACATCCGCATTCTGCTTGGCGACCGTGTGGCGATGGAAATGTCGCCTTATGATCTCACCCGCGCGCGTATCACGTTCCGGCAACGCAAGAACGCGCCCGCCGCACCTGCTCCCGTCGAGTAATTGTCGAATTGTTTGGATGCCCAAAGAAAAAAGGCTCTCGTTATTTTCGGGAGCCTTTTCGTTTTACCGGGGGATGTGAACGCCTCTCCCCTCCGTTTTAAGTTGCCTCGCCTACTCGGTGCGGAGTTTGCTCCCGCAGGTGCGACAGAACCGATCGCCGGCGGTGGCGCGCGCGCCGCACTGATGACAATACACATCCTGGGCGGGGGTTCCGGTGGAACTGCCGCGTCGCTTTCGTGTGTGGGTCGAGGCGGGTGAGCCGGCGCGCAGGGACCTGCGATATAGGACCAGCGCAAACCCGATCAAGCCCAGCCCCACGCCGCCGATGATCCACGGGAGTCGATCCACCGAGGTGCGGCCCACGGTATCTTCGCCCAACGGCTCGGACGGTTGCACCTGGCTGGCGGCATTGGGCGAGGTCAACTCATCGGAAAGCCGCTCATACTCCAACTCCAACTGATAGGATTGCCCCATTTTCATTTCGCTGATGAAGTTGGAACTGACCAGCGAACGCCCATCTGCCGACGGCTCGAACGGCGCATCGGCGGGGGAAAGGTTCGCCGCGGTGCTGTCGGCTGGGATGAGGAGCGTCAGGCTGAGCTGGTTGACCTGGTAATCGCCGAACCATTTGAAACTGAACGAGCGCCGGTTGCTTTCGCGGACGATGGGTTGATAATATTCGATGCGGTAGGGGGCATAGACATCCACCAGCAGCGTGACCGTCTGCCAGCCGCCTTGTTGAGCCGGGGTTTCGAACGGGGCGTTGACCAGTTGCCCATCGGAGTTGAACGCCACAGCGATCAGGTTGCCATCCTTGGGGAAGCGCAAGGTCACGCGGGTCGGTAGGGGTGTTTCCGGGGATACGACGAATTCATTGATGACCAGCATGCTGGGCTGGTCGTATTCCGCCCATAACTCGATACTGAGAAAGTCCAGTTTGACCTCGCCCTGGGCGTGAACCGGCGCGGGCGCGATGAGTAGGATGGCGATCCAAAGAAGGATGAGTCGCTTGTGCATTCGTGACCTCCAAGTGTGCTCCCCAAATCTTACCATGTAAACCGGGGCGGCATCGCTACGAATTGCGGAGCGCCCGCACGAACTGCCAGCACGCCCAATTGACCGGGGTCTCGATGTCGTGTTTTTTCCCAAATTTCACAACCGCCCCGCAAATGGCGTCTATTTCGGTCGGTGCGCCGCGTAACACATCTTGCAACATGGAGGATCGATTTGCCGCGGTTCGTTGTGCAACCTCCTCCGCCATGGCTACAGGATCGTCGAACGGCAGGGCGATTCTTTCCGCCTGTGCAACTGCGGCAACCTCGCGGGCGAGCCTGCCCATCATCTCACGGGCGGAGGGGCGGTTCAACAATTCACCGTTGGGAACTTTGAGCAGGGCGGTGAGCGGATTGATCGCCGCATTGACGACGAGTTTGCCCCACACCAGCGATTGCGCGCTGTTGACGAGATGCACGTTGAACGTTGCAGAGATCAGGGCATCTTCAATGGGTGCGAGTTTCGGGTTGCGCTCCAGCGAGATGACACCCTCGCCGCCTGTGCGCGCCAGACCCGCGCCGAGCAGGGTCGCTCCGGTGGTGGTGGTGCCGAGGGCAACGCGAGACAGCCCCAAATGGCGCGAGAGCGTTTCGTCGTTGCCGAGTCCGTTTTGGAGGGTGAGGGCAAGTCCGTCGTCAGCGAGACAATCCGAAAGTTGACGCGCGGCGCGTTCGGTCTGCCAGGCTTTGACGAGTACGATGGCGAATTTCGCGCCGATGCATTCACGCGCGTCATCCGTCGCGCGGACGTTGAATCTCGATTCGATTCCATTCGCATCCACCACCCCCGCGCCATGTTCGCGCAACGCGGCAATACCTTCCGTCCACGAACCAAGCATGGTGATGTGATGCCCGGCCTGCGCGAGTCGCGCGGCGAACAAGGTAGCGAGCGCCCCGGTGCCGAGGATTAAGATGTCCATGATTACGCAATACGAAATGCGCAGTGTAAAAGTAGACAGGTACACACGTGACTTACTTGTTTACCTGCCTACTTGTTACCATGTTTACTTGTTTGTCAGCCAAGTTCCTTCAACAACGCATCCCATTCTGCCGCATCCATTTCGGTGGACTGTTCCGCCGCGGGGAAGCGTTTCGTCTCCACGTCTTCGATGAAGTCAGCGAAGGCTTTTTGCATCTCACCGTGGAAGTTCGCGTACTTCTTGACGAACTTCGGCGTGAAGCGGTCGAACAAGCCGAGCAGGTCGTGCGTGACGAGCACCTGCCCGTCACAGCCCACGCCCGCGCCGATGCCGATGGTTGGGATCGAGACCTTATTCGAGATCAATTGAGCCAGTTGCGCGGGCACGGCTTCGAGCACAAGGCTGAAGCACCCCGCCTCTTCGAGGATGAGCGCATCCTCCACGAGTCGTTTTGCGGCGGAGGCGGTCTTGCCCTGGGTGCGGAACCCGCCGAGTTGGTTCACCGATTGCGGCGTCAACCCGATATGCCCCATGACGGGAATCCCCGCGCCGGTGATCGAGCGGATCGCCTCCGCGCGTTCGCGCCCGCCCTCGAGTTTGACCGCGTCCATGCCGCCGTTTTGGAGGAATCGACCGGCGTTGCGCGTCGCTTCCTCCGTGGAGGCTTGATACGACATGAACGGCATATCGCCCACCAAAAGGGGATTCTTCGCGCCGCGCGCAACGGCGCGACAGTGATGGAGCATCTCCTCCATGGTGACGGGCAGTGTGTTCTCGTAGCCGAGCACGACCATCCCGAGCGAATCGCCGACCAGGATGGAATCGACTCCCGCCTTGTCCATCGCCAGCGCGGTGGGATAGTCGTACGCGGTGAGCATGGTGATGATCTCGCCGCGTTCCTTCTTCTGACGGAAGGTGAGCGTGGTGGTTTTTTTTCGCGCCGCAGGGACGCGCGTGGGAATGGGGGGTAAAGTGGACATGGTATCCTCCAAGTAAGGTAGGAGCCGTTGGGTGCGGTCGCCCTCTGATTGCCGCGCTGGACAGGCTTGGGTGAATTTTTTCCGTCGCGTTCACGCAGGGCGGATACGCGCGGTACTAGTTCGTATTATTCCACAATTCTTCTTTTTCGCCTATAATAAAATTATCAAATTTAGATTGGCGCGTAGGGGCGGGGTTGTCCCGCCCAAATTGTCCGCATCTTGATTATTATTAATTTGTTTGTCATGGGGCGAGAGGACCTCGTCCCTACGATAACACGAGGAGATTTACCATGAAACGCATGTTTGGTTTTTTGATCGGTATCCTGGTCGGTGGTTTGGTCGGTTCGACGATCGCGCTGTTGATGGCGCCTGAATCGGGCGCGGAACTGCGCGGGATGATCCGCGCTCGCGGCGAGAATTTCTTCAACGATGTGCGCCACGCGGCAGACGAACGCCGCATCGAGTTGCGTCACCAGTTGGAGTCCATGCGCGCGCCGAGGGCTGAGGGATAGAGCAATCTGAAATTAAAGGTTGTCTGTTGCCTTTTGATAGAACTTATCCGCCCTTTGCATATTATTTCCATATTCCGCCCGGGAGGAAATGATTTCCCGATTCACCCCTGCGGACTTTTCCCGCAGGGATTTGTTTTCGATGGCTTCGAATAAAGCCGTTGCGATCGATTGCGGATTAGTTGAGTCAAACAACAACCCATTTTCGTTCGGCGTGATCCACTCGCGAATGGACTCCAAGTCGCCCGCGACGGGGAAGCATCCACATGCCATGCCTTCGAGCAAAGTGTTCGGCGTGCCGTCGTGAATGGACGGCGAAACCAGAATCTGCGCGCAGCGATACACATCTGCAATTTGATTGGGTGGAATCAAACCGAGTAACTCGACCGAATCTCCAATCTCTAATTCTCTAATTCTCCGAATTGCTTCTTCTTCCCCAGCCATCCCCGTGCAAATGAATTTCGCATTCGGATGTTTCGCCAGCACCAGCGGAATCGCATTGAAAAACATGTCATTTCGCACGTACGGGCGGAATCCGCGCGGGTTCAAAATGATCGGTTCTTCAACAGGTTTTGCAGGCGGGAAAAAAATATCCATGCGGATGCCGCCATTGCCCGGCGCGACGAGGGTTGGTTTTGTTGGGTCGAATCCCCATTCGTGCGCCAGCCGAATATCGCGGTGACAATCGGAGTGGATCGCATCCGCGACTTGTAACGTCCAGCGCGTGTAGTGGCGCATCAGCGGGGAGGAGGGCGCGTGCAGGGTGAAATCGTTGCCCCACGTGGAGACGATTAATTTAGGTGGCGGCGTAGGGGCGGGGTCCCTCCGCCCTTTGAGATAACCCAACGCATCCGCGGCGATCATGCCCTCGTACGGAATCCGCATGGCGTGGATGAGATCGGGTTCGGTTTCGGCGATGCATGCGGCGAGTCGCTGCGCGGCGCGGCGGATCGTCAGAGGACCGAGCCACTGCCGAAGGAGGGTACGCAAGCCCAAGGTCCGGGCGGAAGCGGAGCCGGGGCGTTGCGTCGCTTTTTTGAGTCCGCTGAACGCCACGGGGATGACTTCCAGTTTTTTGATCGGCAAATCCAGCGTGCAGGGGAAGGTCGAGGCGATGAACACATCGTCGCCGCGCTCGACGAAATAACGAATCCAATTCAGGGCGATCGGGGATCGCGCATCCACGACGAATAAAATTTTCATATTTGTTGATTATACGTGATTGCCCGAAGCGTCGTTACGAGGTATAGTTGCCGGGCATGGACAAGAAAACGATCCTGGTCGTCGAAGACAATATGGATAATTACGAGCTGGTGCGTGTGATTTTGGAGCACGGCGGCTACGATGTGTTTTTGGCTGTGAACGGGCGCGACGGGGTGGATGCCGCCCGCCTGCAACATCCCGACTTGATCCTGATGGACCTGAGCCTGCCCGAAATGGACGGTTGGAACGCGGCGGAAAAAATCAAGGCAGACCCTTCGACAAAAGACATCCCCATTTACGCGTTGACCGCGCACACCCTGCCGCGCGACCGCTTCCGCGCCATGCAGGCGGGTTGCGACGGTTACTTCACCAAACCCCTGAATGTGGAAGGGTTTCTGGCAGAGGTGGGCCACGTGCTGGAAAAGAAAAAGAAGAGCAAGCGACGCCCAAGAAAACTGATCTTTTGAAAGGAAGGCTCCCGTGTTTCTGGCGGAATAACCCTGACCACAAAGGGTCACGAAGGTACACAAAGGCAGTTTTCAGGTCTTTTTCATTTCTGTTCCTTTTTCGCCTTTGTGGTTGAGAAAAATGAATCACGCTAATCTCGGTAGACCCGCAAGTAACAAATTCGGCGGTTTTGGGTCATGGATTGGGTCGCCAAACGGAACCCTTCAAAAAATGTTCGTGCCAAGCTGGGAATGGCACCATCATCGAGTCATCCATTCAAACCAAGAGGTAAATCATGAAACAAATTTGTGTCGTCGGCGTGGGCTACGTGGGGTTGGTCACCGGAGCCTGTTTCGCCGATCTGGGGAACCGAGTCGTCGCGCTGGACGTGGACGAGAAACGCATTGCCAACCTGAAAAACGGCATCATGCCGATCTATGAACCCGGCTTGGAGGAACTCGTCAAGCGCAATGTGAAAGCGGGGAGGTTATCGTTCACCACATCCTACCCCGAGGCGTTGAAAGGCGCGGAATTTGCCTTCATCGCCGTGGGGACTCCCGAAGGTGTGGACGGCGCGGCGGACTTGCAATACGTGGAGGTTGCCGCGCGTTCGCTCGCCAGGGAAATGACCACACCGCTCGTCATCATCAACAAATCCACGGTTCCCATCGGGACGGGGGACTGGGTCGCCGATATTGTGAAATCTGCCCAGCCCAAGCCGATCGACTTCGCCGTGGTCTCATGCCCCGAGTTTTTGCGCGAGGGTTCCGCCATCGCCGACTTCATGTCGCCGCACCGCAATGTGATCGGTTCGCTGGATAAAGACGCCGCGAACAAGGTCGCCCAACTGCACTTGCCTTTGCGCTCTCCCATCGTCATCACCGATTTGCGCACCGCCGAGATGATCAAATATGCCAGCAATGCGTTCCTCGCCGCGAAGATCTCGTTCATCAACGAATTGGCGGACGTGTGCGAAGCGTACGGCGCGGACGTGAAAGAGGTTGCTGCCGGCATGGGCTACGACGCGCGCATCGGGCGTCACTTCCTCGATGCGGGTCTTGGCTGGGGCGGCTCGTGCTTCCCCAAGGATGTGCAAGCGCTCGCGTTCATGGCAAAGACCAAGGGGCTGAATCCCCGCATCCTCAACGACGTGGTGGATGTGAACTACGACCGCCGGCGCGATGTCCCCAAACAAGTGGAAAAATTGCTCGGCGGCGACTTGAAAGGCAAGACCGTCGGCATGCTTGGGCTGGCGTTCAAGGAGAACACCGACGATATGCGCGATGCGCCTTCGGTGGATATTTCCAACGCCCTGATCGCCGCGGGCGCGAAAGTCCGCGCGTATGACCCGGTGGCGCGGGAGGTCGCCGCGCCGATGATGCCCGCCGTCGAAATCGTCAGCGATGTGTACGAAATGGCGAAGGATTGCGACGCGCTTGTCGTTGTCACCCCGTGGAACGAGTTCAAACAACTCGACCTCGAAAAAGTGAAAGAGAAAATGAAGACCCCGGTGATTTACGATGGCAGGAACATCTACGACCCGCCGCGTATGAAAGAAATGGGATTCAATTACCGCGCGATCGGCAGACCCACGAACGGGAAATAGATTATTGTGTCACTCTGAGGGAGCGTGATCTTCGCGACCGAAGAGTCTCGATCGTCATCATTCGAGATGCTTCGGGGCAAAAATCGCCCCTCAGCATGACACGGTTACTACCGTTTATGCGTCGGGTAGTCGGGTACAATATGCCCCGCTACCCGATTTTTCATTTGACCAAACGACTATATAACTGATCGACTATATGACTAATACCCCCCCTGTTTGCAACTACGAAGGCTCCGATTACCAGTCCTCCTTTTGGGATAAAGGCGGACGCGAATACGAAGACCGCACCGAAGCTATTGCTCTGAAGCGACTGCTCCCATCAAGCGGGCGCCTCCTGCTCGAACTTGGCGCAGGCGCCGGGCGGAACACGCCGCGCTATCTCGGCTTTGACCGTATCGTCCTGCTCGATTATTCGCGCACCCAACTCGAACAGGCGCAACAGCGACTTGGAACTTCTGATAAATATATCTACGTCGCGGCGGATGTGTATCGCTTGCCCTTCGTGGACGGCTTGTTCGACGCCGCGACGATGATCCGTGTTCTGCATCATATGGCAGACGCGCCGAAGGCGCTGGGGCAGGTGAGTAATGTATTGGCGGCGGGGGGCACGTTCATCCTTGAATTTGCCAACAAGTTGAACATCAAAGCCATCCTGCGCTTCTGGCTTGGGAGGCAGGACTGGAATCCGTTCACGCTAGAGCCCGTCGAGTTTGTGAAACTCAATTTCGATTTCCACCCAATAGCGGTTCGGAATTGGCTGAAAGAATTGGGCTTCCACATCGAGAAATCGTTGACTCTTTCGCACTTCCGCATGGGATTGTTGAAGCGCATCGTCCCCATAGGGGTTCTCGTGTTCCTCGATTCGATGTTGCAGTGGACAGGCGCATGGATTCAAGTCACTCCCTCGGTGTTTGTGAGGTCGAATCTCGAGGGGCGGGATGATATCCCGCCTTACCGGCAAGATAACATAATATCCTACTTCAAATGCCCTGACTGTGGACACAGTCCGCTGGAGGATAACCATTCATTTCTCGAATGTTCGCATTGCAGGAAACAGTGGGAAGTGGAAGATGGGATTTACGATTTTCGCGAGCCGGTGAAGCGTTGGATTTGAATACTTTTGACCAGGAGAAAAATGAATCCAAGAAAGAAATGTAGTGTATTTTTGATGTTTTGTATGTTGCTGACGGCGTGTGTCGCCGTCCCTGCGCCGCCCGAGCAACCGCCGCCGGTGGATGTGCCGGATGTGGGCATCCCCGCCGTTCCGCCCGTGGTGGTGGACGAAGCGAACCTCAGCGACGCGCCTCACACCTCGGACGTGGACCTGACTCGCCTCACCGTGGGCGATGGAAAGTATTCCGCCTCTCCGCAAGTGGGCTATGTCTTTTCGTGCCAGACTCAGTTCAATGGCGGGGGTGCCACCGGTACCGGCAACTGGATGAACGGCGACGGAACCTGGGATGCGACAAAGAAAGCGGTGGTGGATGGTTCGGTCATGTGGCCCCATTCGTTCACGATCGCAGTTCAAGGCGATCAGCGCGTGTTCACCGGTAACGACCTTCCCGATCATCCTACCGGCGTATACCCGATTTCTTCGAACGATGACGCCTATGCGGTGGATCGCAACCCGAATTCGATCCAATCACAAACCGTAAGTTTCAGCGTGCCGGCGAATCCGACAATTGCGGCACAGCCGACCTGTGTGGGTGGCGAGCTGGGGATCATGCTTTCAGGAGTGGTCATCTTCAACGCCTTCGACGCGGAGGGGCGTGACGCGCCGGCGCACGAGGTACAGGATGCCTGCGATGGGCATCCGCAACAATCGGGTTTTTATCACTATCACAGTTTGAGCGATTGCATCGAAGATACAACGTCGGGTCATTCCGCCCTGATGGGCTATGCGTTCGACGGCTTCGGCATTTACGGATATTACGGCGAGAATGGACAGGAAGTGACCAATGCGGATCTGGATGAGTGCCATGGTCATACGCACGTTATCGAGTGGGATGGTCAATCTGTGGAGATGTATCACTACCATGCCACGCATGAATTCCCTTACGTGGTTGGGTGTTTCAAAGGGACTCCCTCTGTACGCGTGTTATCGGGCGAGGGTGGTGGTCAGCAGGGTGGTGAGCAACCCCAAGGCGGTCAACAGGGAGGCGGGCAGGGCGGACCTCCGCAAGAGGCGATTAACGCGTGCGTCGGTTTGAGTCAGGGTGCGGCGTGCACGGTGGGTCCCAATACTGGGACGTGCCAAACCCCGCCCAACACCACACAACTTGCCTGTGTGCCGGCAGGCGGACCCCCTCCGTAAGGCGGATATTGAAACGCCCCTCCGTTGATTGGAACGAAGGGGCGTTTTTCTACGATTGGCTTGCCGTGGCTTCCAGTTTTTCGATTCGACGCGATCGGATCAGCGAGGCGACGATGGAAGTGGTCAGGACCGCCGCGATCACGCCGAGCGATAACCCAACGGGGATCTTGTACAGGTCAACGATCAACATCTTGATGCCGACGAACACCAGCACGACCGAAAGCCCCAACTTGAGGTAATGGAATTTATCCACCACGCCAGCCAACAGGAAGTACAGCGAGCGCAGACCGAGGATGGCGAACACGTTCGAGGTGTACACGATGAAAGGGTTGTCCGTCACCGCGAAGATGGCGGGAATGGAGTCCACTGCGAAGACGAGGTCGGTGCTTTCGACAACCAAAAGCACGACAAAAAGCGGGGTTGCCAGCAGTCGCCCTGCGCGGCGGATGAAGAATTTATCGCCCTCGTAGGTTTCCGTGACGGGCATGATTCTGCGAAAGATTCTCAGAAGAATGTTTTGGTCCGGGTTGAGTTCGGTTTCCTTGTGCGAAGCCATTCGGAACCCGGTGTAGACCAGGAAGGCGCCGAACACGTAGATGATCCAGTGGAATTCCTTGAGCAGCGCCGCGCCGACAGCGATCAGCGTGCCGCGCATGATTAGCGCGCCGATGATGCCCCAAAAGAGCACGCGATGCTGGTAGGCGGCGGGAACTCCAAAGAAGGTGAACAGCAGGACAAAAACAAAGATATTGTCCACGCTGAGCGATTTTTCGATCAGGTACCCGGTCAGGAAGGCGAGCGCCGCCTCACTGTTGGAATAGGCGCTCTCGAAGGAGACCCGATCCCAAAAGAAATAGATGGCAAGGTTGAAAAGCAAGGAAAGGCTGATCCAGACTACGCTCCAGATCGTCGCTTCCTTGATCGAAACCGTATGCGATTTTCGATGGAAGACCCCCAGGTCTATCGCCAAAAGTGCAAGCACAAACAGGTTAAAGCCCACCCATAACCAGATGGTTCCGTCCATTGAATATTCTCCTAAATTTGACTGTGGAAAATAAAAAGCGAGACTCCACAGTCTATGATGTGGATAGTCTCGCCAATGGTGCGGTCTGCACGTACGGCTGGCCGGGAACGTTCGTTCCGTCTTGACGACCAGCCGGTGACGCCAATGTGGCGCCATGGCTACTCCCTAACTTGCGCCGATTTTATATGAGTTTTTATGGAAATATTCGATAAATGAATAAACTCTAACCTTTCAGTTTACGATCTCTTGACCTCATCTTGATGCCCCGTCGATTTCCCTTAACCCCGATTTGACCCGCAACTGAATACACTGCTTCCATCGGAGGCGCGCATGAACGATCTTGTATTTCCTGGCTTAACCGTCCTTTTGTTTTTGCTTACCCTTGGGCTGCTGAATGCGCTCGATGGATTGCGGGAGGACAAGTCATGAGTCCGCTATATTGGATCACAGGGATTGTGGCTCTCGGACTTTTGCTCTATCTCGTACTGGCATTGGTGAAACCGGAGTGGTTCGGATGAACACTTGGCTGCAATTGATTTTTTACTTCGGGATTTTGCTTCTCTTGACAAAGCCGCTCGGCGCATACATGGTGAAAGTCTATCAAGGTGAGCGCATCTTTCTGGACCCGATAGTGGGTCCCGTTGAGAGATTCCTTTATCGCCTCTCAGGCATTGACTCGCGCTCCGAGATGACGTGGAAAACGTACGCCGTCGCCATGTTACTCTTCAACATCCTCGGCTTGATTGTCGTCTACCTGCTGCAACGCCTGCAGGGACTTCTTCCCCTCAACCCGCAGGGACTCGGCGCAGTCTCACCTGACTCCGCGTGGAATACGGCGGTGAGTTTTGCCAGCAACACCAACTGGCAAGGCTACGGCGGCGAGACGACCATGAGTTACCTCACCCAAATGTTCGGCATGACCGTGCAAAACTTTCTCTCTGCGGCAACAGGCATGGCGGTGATGGTGGCGTTGATTCGTGGAATCGTGAGACACACCACCAAAGAGATCGGTAACTTTTGGGTGGACATGACTCGCTCCGTCATCTATATCCTGATTCCGCTTTCGCTAGTGTTTGCGTTGTTTCTGGTTTCTCAAGGTGTTGTGCAAACCTTTAGCGAATACAAAACGACTACTTCGCTTCAATCAGGCGAGACCCAACTCATCGCAGTGGGACCTGCTGCTTCACAAGTCGCTATCAAGCAACTCGGCACCAACGGCGGCGGATTCTTCAATACCAACTCGGCGCACCCGCTGGAAAACCCGACTCCCTTCTCGAACTTTTTGGAGATGTTATCCATCCTGCTGATTCCCGCCGCGCTTTGTTACACCTACGGCAAGATGGTCGGAGATACCCGTCAGGGTTGGGCGCTGCTGGCTGTGATGACGATTGTGCTGGTTGCGTTACTCGGCGTGGCGATTTGGTCGGAGCAAAGCGGAAACCCCATGCTTGCAAAACTTGGCATTGACCAAACGCAAACAGACATCAACCCAGGCGGAAATATGGAAGGCAAGGAAGTCCGCTTTGGGATCGTGAACTCCGCGCTGTGGGCAACTGCCACAACTGCCGCATCGAACGGATCGGTCAACGCCATGCACGACTCATTCATGCCGCTAGGTGGACTCGTGCCGATGTGGCTCATGCAACTCGGTGAGATCATCTACGGCGGCGTCGGCTCAGGCTTGTATGGCATGTTGGCATTCGTCATCATCGCGGTCTTCGTCTCTGGCTTGATGGTGGGACGCACACCCGAATATCTCGGTAAGAAGATCGAAGCCTACGAAATGAAGATGGCGTCCATTATTATTTTGATCCCCGTATTTTTGGTGCTGTCTGGAACCGCAGTTGCTCTGATGAGCGAAGCAGGACGCGCCACGATCTACAACCCGTCTGCGCATGGATTCAGCGAAGTGTTGTATGCGTTCTCGTCTGCTGGGAATAACAACGGCTCGGCGTTTGCTGGGCTGGGAGCGAACAATCCTTTCTACAACATCGCGCTGGGCATTGCCATGTTCATTGCGCGTTACTGGCTGGCGATTCCTGTTCTGGCAATAGCGGGCTCACTGGCGAACAAGAAGAAAGTCCCAGCCAGTGCAGGGACATTGCCCACGCATACCCCGTTGTTCATTGCATGGGTCATCGGCGTCATCATCATCGTCGGCGCGTTGAGTTTCCTGCCCGCTCTGGCACTCGGACCGATTGTGGAACACTTGATGATCTTCGGATAAAAGTCAAGAGCCATTAACCGCGAAGACCGCAAAGTGCGCGAAGCACTTTAAAGATTTTCTTGGCGTTCTTAGCGCGCTTCGCAGTTCAAAATCTCTGTGGTGAAAAGAGAATTTATATGACAACCAAAAACAAAACCCAAGCCCGCCGCGAAATGTACCAACGCGCTGTGCTGGACTCCTTTATCAAACTCAACCCGCGCTGGATGATGCGCAACCCTGTCATGTTTGTAGTGGAAGTAGGCAGCCTGCTAACCACCCTGTTGTGGATTCAATCTCTCGTCGGCAACGGCGAAGCGCCAGCTGGTTTCATCGGCGCGATTGCGCTTTGGCTGTGGTTCACGGTCTTGTTCGCCAACTTCTCTGAAGCAGTAGCCGAAGGACGCGGCAAGGCGCAAGCGGAATCATTGCGCAAAGCAAGACAGGATACGCCCGCGAAGAAGGTCAGTTCAAAAGTTGAAAAGCTTGCCCTGAGCTTGCCGAAGGGTCTAGATGTTGAACATGAAATTGTTTCATCAACCGCTCTGAGAAAAGATGACTTGTATCTAGTAGTGGCTGGTGACATACTCCCTGCCGACGGAGAGATCGTAATTGGAATCGCTTCGGTGGATGAAAGCGCCGTCACAGGCGAATCAGCCCCAGTTGTGCGTGAGGCGGGCGGTGACCGTTCCGCTGTCACGGGTGGCACGCGGCTTCTATCCGATTGGCTCATCATCCGCGTCAGCGCCGACCCTGGGCAGGGATTTCTCGACCGCATGATCAGCATGGTCGAAGGCGCGAAACGTCAGAAGACGCCGAACGAAATTGCGCTCAACATTTTGCTCGCGGGCTTCACCATCATCTTTCTCATCGTCTGCGCCACGCTGTTGCCGTATTCGATTTACAGCGTTGAAGCCAGCGGGAGCGGCACGCCCATCACCATCACCGTGCTCATCGCGCTGCTCGTCTGCCTCATCCCCACCACCATCGGCGGGTTGCTTTCTGCCATCGGCATCGCAGGCATGGACAGAATGATTCAGCGCAATGTCATCGCCATGTCGGGTCGCGCCGTGGAAGCCGCGGGCGACGTGGATGTGCTGCTGCTCGATAAAACGGGAACCATCACGCTTGGCAATCGTCAGGCGGTCGAGTTCATCCCCGTCAACGGCGCGAATGCCAACGATCTTGCCGAAGCCGCGCAACTCGCATCCCTTGCCGATGAGACTCCCGAAGGTCGTTCCATCGTGGTGCTTGCCAAAGAAAAATTTGGTCTGCGCGGTCACACCGTGGACGGAATGCATTTCATCCCCTTCACCGCACAAACACGCATGAGCGGAGTTAATTTCAACGGGACGCAGATTCGCAAGGGAGCGCCTGACACGATGATGGGCTTGATTCAATCGAACGGAAACGGCGTCGCCTCAGACCTCAAGCCGACAGTTGATTCCATTGCCCGAGCAGGGGGGACTCCGCTGGTAGTGACTCGCGACAACAAGGCGCTGGGAGTCATCCATTTGAAAGATATTGTCAAAGGTGGCATGAAGGAACGCTTCGCGCAACTGCGCAAGATGGGCATCAAGACCGTGATGATCACGGGAGACAATCCGCTCACCGCTGCCGCCATCGCCGCCGAAGCAGGCGTGGACGATTTTCTGGCGCAAGCCACACCCGAAGCCAAACTTAAACTCATCCGCGAATATCAAACAGGCGGACGGTTAGTTGCGATGACAGGCGACGGCACGAACGATGCGCCCGCGCTTGCTCAAGCCGACGTTGCTGTGGCGATGAATACAGGCACGCAGCCCGCGCGTGAAGCTGCCAACATGGTGGACCTGGACAGCAACCCGACCAAGTTAATTGAAATCGTGGAGATCGGCAAACAACTGCTGATGACTCGCGGCGCACTCACTACCTTTAGTCTTGCCAACGACGTGAGCAAATACTTTGCCATCATCCCCGCTGCCTTTGCTACGACCTATCCGCAATTGAACGCGCTCAACATTATGCGTCTTGCTACGCCAGAAAGCGCGATTATGTCCGCGGTAATTTTCAACGCGCTCATCATCATTATGTTAATTCCGCTTGCCTTGCGCGGCGTGCCCTATCGCGCTGTCGGCGCAGCGCAGTTGTTACGTGACAACTTGCTTATTTACGGTCTTGGCGGTCTGCTCGTGCCGTTTATCGGCATCAAGGTCATTGATATTTTGCTGATGGCGTTGCATTTAGTTTGATGTCATTGCGAGGGCGGTGCTCTCCAGCCCGAAGCAATCCCAGACGGTGTAAGAGATTGCTTCGTCGCGAAGAGCAAGAGCGCTCCTCGCAATGACGTAGTCAAGGAGTACAAAATGAAAACAAAACTTTCCCTTTCCAAAATCGCAGGCATCCTCTCCACGGCGGGGCTTATCGTCGCGAGCCTTGCCCCGAATACTTTGCATATCCCCGTCCCTCTGCGCCCGTGGGTTTTCATGTTCACCATCGCATGGACGTTACTTATCGTTTCTGGAGTCTTTTCATGAAGGCACAACTTCGCCCAGCCATCACGTTGCTGGCATTGCTCACTGTCATTACGGGTGTGATTTACCCACTTACTGTCACAGGGCTTGCCCAGGTTCTCTTTCCGCATCAAGCCGATGGCAGTCTCATCGTCATAGACGGAAAAACCTACGGCTCGGAACTCATCGGTCAGCAGTTCGATGACCCGAAATATTTCTGGGGTCGTCCCTCTGCGGCGGGATACAATGCCGCCGCTTCGTCTGGCTACAACTTGGGACCAATGAATCCATCTCTTGAAGAAGTCGTGCAAGCACGAATCGACGCGCTCCATGCGGCTGATCCAAATAACACACTGCCGATTCCAGTTGACCTGGTCACCGCCTCTGCCAGCGGACTCGACCCGCACATCAGCATGGCGGCAGCGTTGTATCAGGTTTCTCGTGTTGCATCCGCTCGCGGGTGGAGTGAAGCGCAGGTCACATCCCTTGTTGAAAAATTTACCGAAGGGCGTCAGTTTGGGATTTTTGGCGAGCCGCGTGTCAATATCCTCTTGTTGAATCTCGCGCTCGATGGGATACAATAACTTTGATGAATGAACATCGCCCCGACCCCGATGAACTGCTGAAAAATATCCAATCCGAAGAAACGCGGCGTGGACGGCTGAAGATCTTTCTCGGCTATGTGGCGGGCGTGGGGAAGACTTATGCCATGCTCGAAGCCGCGCACCAGCGTAAGGCGCAGGGTGTGGATGTGGTGGTCGGCTACATCGAAACGCATAAACGCGCTGAGACCGAAGAGTTGGTGGAGGGGTTGGAGGTTCTACCGCGCAAGCAGGTGGAATATCATAACGTAACCCTGCACGAAATGGATGTGGATGGCGTGGTTGCGCGCCGTCCACAACTTGTTTTGGTGGATGAGTTCGCGCACACCAACGCGCCAGGTTCGCGCCATGCCAAGCGCTATCAGGATGTGCAGGAAATTCTCGCGTCGGGCATCGACGTGTACACCACGCTCAACATACAGCACCTTGAAAGCCTGAACGACATCGTGGCGCAGGTGACGGGAGTCATTGTCCGCGAGACCATACCCGATGGCGTGATCGACGAAGCCGCTGAGATCGAGGTGATCGACCTGCCGCCCGATGAGTTGCTAGTGCGCTTGCAAGAGGGGAAGGTGTATGTGCCCGATCAGGCGGCACGGGCGATTCAGAAATTTTTCCGCAAGGGGAATCTGACTGCATTGCGCGAGATGTCTCTGCGCCGCGCCGCCGAACGGGTGGATGACCAGATGCGCTCCTATATGCAAACGCGGGCAATCTCCGGTCCGTGGGCGGCGGGGGAGCGGTTGTTGGTTTGTCTCAGCCCCAGCCCGTTGAGTGAACGGCTCGTCCGCACGGCGAGGCGATTGTCCGGAGAGTTGAACGCGGAATGGCTTTGCCTGTACGTGGAAACACCCCGGCTCGCTTCGATGCCGGTCGAAAAACGTGACCGGGTGGCGCGCCTGCTTCGCCTTGCCGAGGAACTGGGGTCGAAGTCGTATACCCTGTCCTCCAGCGGTTCCATCGAATCCACGGCGCAAGTCATCATGGACTTTGCCCACAAGAACAACATCACCAAGATCCTGGTGGGCAAACCTTTGCGTCCGCGCTGGCAGGAGGTATGGCGTGGTTCGCTCGTGGATGTGTTGCTCCACAAAAGCGGGGATATCGATCTGTATGTGGTGACCAGTTCCGATGTGCCGTCGATTCCCCCGGAAGAAAGCCTGTTTAAGCTACACAGCCCGATCTACATGTACATCCTCAGTGTGATTCTGGTGGCGGCGGCTACGGTGATTGGGTTCTGGATCGGCGGACGGATCGAATCGACCAATCTGGTCATGCTTTACCTGCTTGCCGTGGTGATCGCCGCGGTGTATCTCGGCCGCGGTCCTGCCATCCTGGCGTCCATTCTCGGCGTGGCGGCATTCGACTTTATTTTTGTGGAGCCGTATTTTACTTTCGCTGTTTCGGATACCCAGTACATCATTTCCTTCATTGGTTTATTCCTCGTGGGCATGGTCATCAGTTATTTGACCGCCCGTGCCAACGAACAGGCAGAGGCGACGCGCCAACGCGAAGCGGAAACAGCCGAACTGTACGATCTGAGCCGCGATCTTGCGTCGGCCGGCGAGTTGGAGTCGATTTTGTCCGTTCTACGGATGCATGTCGAACAAACATTCGGCCGCACCATCGCCGTCCTGTTGCCCGATCAGGGGCGACTGGTCACGTGCGTTACAAGCCAAAACCTGGAATTGACCGAGGAGGAATTAGCGGTGGCAGATTGGGTCTTTCGGCATGGCGAGTCAGCGGGGCGCCATACCCAAACACTGCCGGCGGCACAACTGCGTTATTTGCCGCTCAAAACGGCGCGCGGCGTGGTGGGCGTGCTGGGGGTTGGCAAGCCGAATACAGCCGATCGCGATCTTACCCCCGCGCAGCGCCGATTGATGGAAGCCTTTGCGAATCAAGGCGCGCAAGCCATCGAGCGGGCGCAACTCGAAGAACAAAACCGTCAGATCGCATTGTTGCAATCCGCGGAGAAATTGCAGAATACCCTGCTCAACTCCATTTCGCATGACCTGCGCACACCGTTGGTCGCCATCACAGGCGCGCTCTCGGCGCTGGATGAAAACGACGTGGAGATCGATGAACCGACTCGCAATGCGCTCATCGAAAATGCGCGCGGCGAGGCAGAACGACTCAACCGGCTGGTTGGAAACCTGCTCAACATGACGCGCATCGAAAGTGGCGCGATCAAATTGCGGATCGAATTGTGCGATGTGCAGGATTTGATCGGCACTGCCATCGAACAACTTGGCAAACGCGCCGAGAAGAACACCATCAGCGTACATGTGCCCGCGAATTTTCCGCTCGTGCCCATGGATTTCACGCTCATGGCGCAGGTGATAGTCAATCTTTTGGAGAATGCCATCAAGTATTCGCCGCAGGATTCGTTGATCGAAGTGATTGCCTCCCTGGACGACGCCAACGCCCGCCTCCAAATTCTGGACGTTGGGGTTGGGATTCCCTCCGATGACCTTTCGCGCGTCTTCGACAAGTTCTACCGAGTCCAACGCCCGGAGAGTGTCAGCGGCACCGGGTTGGGACTCTCCATCAGCAAAGGGATCATCGAAGCGCATGGCGGCGAAATCCGCGCCAGGAACCGCGCAGGCGGCGGCACTATTCTCGAAGTTGAATTACCATTGAGCGTATGACGACACCCACCAATCAACGCGTTCTGGTCGTGGACGATGAAGCGCCCATTCGGCGTTACCTGCGCGCGGCATTGAACGCGCAGGGATTCACCGTATACGAATCCGCTTCGGGCGAGGGCGCGTTGCAAGCCGTGCTCAGTCATCGCCCCGATATCATCATCCTTGACTTGGGCTTGCCTGATATTGACGGCATCGAAGTGACGCGCCGCCTGCGTGAATGGAGTCAGACGCCGATCATCATTCTCTCTGTCCGCGAAGCCGAGCAGGATAAGATCGCCGCGCTCGACGCGGGCGCGGATGATTACCTCACCAAGCCCTTCGGCACGGGTGAATTAATGGCGCGAATGCGCGTGGCTCTGCGGCGACATACGAATAAAACGGATGAACCGGTGTTTCGGGTGGAAAAACTTACCATGGATGTGTCCCGCCGTCTTGTTATGCTGGGTGAACAGGAACTTTCACTCACCCCCACCGAGTACGATCTTTTGCGCCTGCTCATGCAAAATGCGGGTAAAGTACTCACGCATCGTCAACTCCTGCGGCAGGTGTGGGGGACGGTGTATGAAAGCGAGATGCATTTACTGCGGGTCAACATCAGCAACCTGAGGCGCAAGATCGAACCCGATCCCTCGCGCCCGCATTACCTCGTGACCGAGGCAGGCGTGGGCTATCGAATGCGCGCGGAGAGTTAATCCCCTTCCTGGCTGGCGTGGCGGAGGTTGTGGTAGATCGTAAAATACAACATCTCGCGGATCGTCAACTTTCCGAGCAGTGGATGGGGAAGCAGGTAGGCATCTAAATCCTCTTCGCCCCATTTTTCCGCGGCGGATACAACCTCACCACTGGCTTTTTGAAACTGGTTCAACAGGTTCAATTTTGACACTTCCAAATCAATCGGATTATTTTGTTCGGGAAGGAACCTGCCCGAGGCGACCCCGCCTTTTGCAATCAGATCGCGATACGCCTCGCACACCGCCTCATAACCACGGGACGGCTGGTCCGCCGTCCCGAACATTCCCTTCAGCGCCACGAGGGGAAGTCTCAACGCTTTGGCGAGCGGCTGGTGCGACTTGATGAGATGGTCGAGATTGTCCGAAGCCGACCAGGCATCGCCATTGCGCGTAAAAAATTCACTTGTGGGAATTTGGGTGAACCAGTTGATCACGCGCTGGTTGGAGTCTTGAAGCGTATGGATTAATTCAGAGGCTGTTTGGATGGATTTCATCGCTAGACCTTTTCCACGACCCAAAGATGAGATATGCCGAGTATTCTCAGGGGCGTCTTTTCCAAAAACTGCAACACGGCGCGCAGGAGTTTCCCCGCTACCCCCAGCCTTGCGATGATATTGTCGTACGCGCCGAAGATGACCGTCCGTTCGATGAACTTAACAGGCAACCCATCAAAAAGTTTCCCCAAGTCACGTTTTGAGTACACGCGCACGTGCGGGGCGAGTTTGTCGCGTATGGCTCGAGGCAGATAGTTCACGAAAAGCTTGTTACCGAAATGGTATTTCCCCCGCCAATAAATTCCATGAGTTTCAACAGGGTAGCCGCGGTTCGGGCAGAACAGCACGATTCGTCCGCCGGGTTTGAGTGTGCGAACCATCTCGCGGATGGCGGTGCGATCGTCCTGCACGTGTTCGATCACCTCGTGGCTGAGAATCAGGTCGAACGTCGAAGAAGGAAGCGGGAGAAATTCCCCAGCCGCGTTGAGGAGCTGAGGCGAGTTTGCCTTGGCGTCGCGGGCGCGGTCGAAGTCATATTCCAATCCGATCACGGTTCCACCAAAGGGGGAGAGGTGCTCCACGTACATGCCGACGCCGCATCCGTTTTCAAGTATTGTTCCTTTGATGCGTTCGCCTCCAGCGCGGACGATCATCTCCAATCGCCGTTGTTGACCCGCGCGCCAGACGTACGAGGGTTCGCCGCGTAAAGCCGCCTTGTCGAAATCTCTTTGAGACATGGGGGGAATTATATCTTGCAAGTTTTCCCGCCCAGTGCTAAAATATCGGCGCACGACGAACTGAGACGCACGCACTGGAAAGTGGGCTGACCCCCACTTTTTTGTTTGAACTAAGGAGAAATCGGAGTACCACGCATGTCCAAGAACGAAATTGCCCTGGCATTCAACGAAGTGTTGGAGGAAAAACAATTATCCAAGGAGATCATCCTTGGTGCCATTGAATCGGCGATGGCATCCGCCTATCGCAAGGCGGTCAACGCGTCCACCGCCCAACACGTGGAGGCGAAGATCGACCTCGAGACCGGCAAGGTGTTGGTCTATGCCGAAAAAGAAGTCGTTGAAGATGTGATCGAACCGAAGACCGAAGTGCTGCTCGACGAGGCGCGCCAAGTGAATCCCGAAGCGCAACTCGGCGACATGGTGGTTGTCGAAACCACGCCAAAAGATTTTGGTCGTGTTGCCGCGCAGACCGCGCGTCAGGTCATCCAGCAACGCATCCGTGAGGCGGAACGATCCAACCAGATGCAATATTTCGAGCGGCAGGTCGGCGAGATCGTCAGTGGTATCGTGCAAGCCACCAACGCGCAGGCGACCACCGTCGGGTTG
Source organism: uncultured Anaerolinea sp. (assembly GCA_964528275.1). GTDB lineage: Bacteria > Chloroflexota > Anaerolineae > Anaerolineales > Villigracilaceae > Defluviilinea. The sequence goes on from CAZGSB010000019.1 coordinate 21,364, forward strand.
GACATGAAAGCCGAGGGCATGTTGCCCGCCAACCAGCGCATCCCCGGCGAGCGCTTCAAAGTGCATGACCGCGTCCGCGCGGTGGTGCTCGAAGTGAAGGACGGCTCACGCGGACCGCAGATCGTGCTTTCGCGCGGGCATCGTAATTTCCTGCGCCGCCTGCTCGAAAACGAAGTGCCGGAGATCTATCACGGTATTGTCGAGATACGCGCGATCTCACGCGAGCCGGGCGCGCGCGCCAAAGTTGCCGTGATGGCAACCCAGGCGGGCGTCGACCCCGTGGGCGCGTGCGTGGGCATCAAAGGTGTGCGCATTCAAGCCATCGTCAAAGAACTGCACGATGAAAAGATCGACATCATTCAGTGGGATCAAGACCCTGTTGTGTATATTTCGAAAGCCATCAGCCCGGCGCGCGTCACCGGCGTGTACGTCGCCGACGTGGAAGGTAACAAGACCGCGACGGTTGTCGTTCAGGAAGACCAGCTGAGCCTCGCGATCGGCCGCGACGGGCAGAACGCCCGCCTTGCCGCGAAACTCACCGGCTGGCGCATCGATATCAAATCGCTGACCGAAGCCGCCGGCGACTCGCTGCAAAAACTCCGCACCGACGAAGAACTCGCGGCGCTGATGCCGAATGCGGTTGAGTCCATTCCAGCCATCGAAGAAATCCTTGCCAAGAAAGCGGAGAATCGCCCGGTCACACCGGAGGAATACACCACGCTGGGTCAGTTCGTCGATCGCGTTGAACGACGGACAATCCAGATCAAAGAGGAAGCCGCGCGCGCCGAAAGCGCCAGCGCAGGCGTGTATCCGGATGTGCCCACGGCGGCGTTTGGCATGTCGCTGGATAAGGCCGGTATCAAAGAACACATCTTCAACATCCTGGTGGAAGCCGGGTACGACACGGTCGGCAGTCTGATGGCGGCGTTGAAGCTGGATCCAAACCGAATCCTTGGGTTGTCCGGCATCGGCTCAAAGGCGATGCAGAACATCGAAGAATCGATTGCGGCGATCCAATTCCCTGAAGCGGTTCCTGCCGAAGGGACGGCTGATTCGCCCGCCGAGGCTGTCGCTACATCGGCGGCGGATGAACCGGCCGAAATCGCGGAAGCGATCGCTACGGAGAAGCAGGCAGCGGCTAAGAAAGAAGCGCGCCGTGTTGTCGAGGAAGAGGAAGACGAACACGCCAAGGATGGCGTCTCGCTCGATGACCTATTCGCAATGAAGCCGGAGATCTTCCAGACCCCCGGCGGCGAAGAGGATGAGTCGGGCGATAAGAAGAAGGGCAAGAAGGGCAAGAAGAAAAGTGTCACCCTTGTGCTGGACGAAGAGCGCGGCGAGGTTGTCAGCCGCAAAAAGCACAAGCGCGGTGGCGATTCGTTCGGTGAGGAAGAGTAGACCTCACCCCTGACCCCTCTTCGAAATGGAGAGGGGAAAGCAAGGAGTATGTCGAAACATCCCGCTCAACGTGTGAAGCATGTGCCCCAGCGAACATGCGTAGGTTGTCGCGAAATCCTGCCCAAGCGCACGATGATCCGTATTGTGCGTACCATGGATGGGGTGATGGCAGACCCGACCGGCAAAAAATCCGGGCGAGGCGCCTATCTGCATGACCGCCGGGAATGTTGGGAGCGCGGTTTGAAAGGCGCGCTGGCGCACGCGTTGAAAACAACGATCACTGACGATGACCGCACAACTTTGGAAGATTTCATGAATACCCTGCCTGCTGAAAAGGCGGCAGGGGACCGGTGAACCGCCTCATGTAAAGCTTTGACTTGCAGGGCTGTCGCCGGAATGCGGAATTATCTATCCAGATCGGCAAACGATGAATTTTGCGGGTCGAGATTTTGACCCGTTGACGATCTGATGAATTGGAGACAGCCCTATGAGTAACGATGGAAACAGGAAGATCGAACTGCCCGGTAGCATTGTGGTGCGCGATCTGGCGCAAATGATCGAAAAAAGCCCCATCGACCTGATCAAAAAATTAATGATCAACGGCGTCATGGCGACCATTAATCAATCGGTGGATTTCGATACTGCCGCGATCGTGGTTGCCGAATACGGCTATGAAGCCGTCCCTGAGGTGATCGAGGAGGTCAAGGTCGAGACCGGGGAGGTGCCTCTCTGGCGGAAGATGATCGCGGGCGAAGATGCCGCGCAGTTGAAGAACAGGCCGCCGGTGGTCACGATCCTCGGTCACGTGGATCACGGCAAGACCAGCCTGCTCGATGCCATCCGTTCGACGGATGTTGCCGCGGGCGAGGCGGGCGGGATCACCCAGCATATCGGTGCGTATCAAGTGGAGAAGAAAGGGCGTTCGATCACGTTCCTCGATACGCCCGGTCATGCGGCGTTTACGCAAATGCGGGCGCGCGGCGCGCAAGGCGCGGATATCGTCGTCCTCGTGGTGGCGGCGGATGACGGTGTGATGCCGCAAACCCGCGAGGCGATCGCCCATGCCAAAGCGGCGCGCGTGCCGATCATGGTGGCGCTCAACAAGATTGATAAACAGAATTCCAACCCCGACCGCGTCAAACAACAACTTGCCGAACAGGAACTTGTCCCCGACGATTGGGGCGGCAACACGATGGTGATCCCCGTCTCTGCCAAGCAGAACCAGGGCATCGACGACCTGCTCGAAGGAATCCTGCTCGTGGCGGATAACACCGAGATCAAGGCAAACCCGGGCGGAAAAGTCATCGGTACGGTCATCGAAGCCGAGTTGGACAAGACCAAAGGCGTCATTGCCACACTGCTCGTCCAGAATGGCACGTTGGAGGCTGGCGATATTGTCGTCGCGGGGAGCGCTCATGGAAAACTGCGCGCCCTCTCCGATTACAAAGGCAAGCCGGTGAAAAAAGCGGGCCCGTCCATCCCGGTATCGGTGATGGGGCTGAGCGACGTCCCTGCGGCGGGCGATCTGTTCGAGGTGGTTGATTCGGAAAAAGAGGCGCGCGCGATCGTTGCCGAACGGTTGGAAGCGACGAAGGCGCAGGCGCAATCCAAAAAGAAGGTTTCGCTTGAGGATCTGTTTGCAAACGTACAGGCGGGCGAAGCGCAGGCATTGAATCTCATTGTCAAAGCGGACGTGCAAGGATCGCTCGACCCGATCGTCACCGAGTTGAACAAGCTGGGGGAAGGCGAGATCGGCATCAAGATCATCTACGCCGAGACCGGCAACATCGGCGAGAACGACGTCATGCTCGCTTCCTCCTCGAAGGCGATCGTCATCGGTTTTAACGTGCAAGCCGAAGTGCCGGCGCGCCGCCTCGCAGAAAAAGAAGGCGTCGATATCCGCCTGTATGAGATCATCTATCGCATGACCGAGGACATTGAGAAAGCCTTGAGCGGCATGCTTGAACCGGATGTGAAAGAAAAAGTCACTGGGCGGGCGCAGGTCTTGCAGGTGTTTTCGGCTTCGAAGTTTGGCAAAGTGGCGGGTTGCCGCGTCACGGACGGCGAACTGCGCCGCAATGCGAAGGTGAAACTATATCGCGGCACCGACCTGGTCTACGAAGGCGACATGGGTTCCCTGCGTCATGAAAAAGAGGATGTGAAAGAGATCAAGCAGGGCTACGAGTGCGGTGTCGGCTTCAAGGGGTTCAGCGACATCCTGCCCGGCGACCAGCTGGTCTGCTATGTGTTGGAGAAATCGTAACTTTGCCGTCCGGAATCCGACTACAACGTATAGCGGATCGAATCCGCCAGGAGCTCTCGGAGTTGTTGATCCGGGAGATCAGCGACCCGCGCCTGCAACAAATATTCGTCACCGACGTAAAAGTGGATAGGGAACTGGCGTATACCGACGTGTACGTCTCCGCCATCGAGGGATCAACCCGCTCGCAGGACGTTCTTTCCGGACTTGAATCTGCTTCCGGTTTCCTGCGGCGGACTCTCGCCTCGCGCATTGAACTGCGCGCCTTTCCACGCCTGCGCTTTCACTGGGATGTCACGCCTGAGAACGCCGACCACATCGAAAAAGTGCTGGCAGGGCTGCGAGAAAAAAAATAACAAAACACTCCTCCGGCTAACCGAATTGATGGTTGAAAATTTCGGGCGATCGCCGGATAATCAAGCGAAGGGATTATTTAGAGAATGACAGAATTGCGATCAGGGGAGATCAAACAACGGTTGGAGCAGGCGCAAAAGGTTGTCATCGCCTCGCACGTCCGCCCGGACGGCGATGCGATCGGGTCACTGTTGGGGTTGGGGCTGGCATTGAAGGATGCCGGCAAGCAGGTGCAAATGGTGCTCGTGGACGGTGTGTCCTCCTCCTTCAAATTCCTCGAAGGAAGCGACCTCATCGTGAAGGAACCACAAGGGGAGCACGATACCTTCATCACGGTCGATTGCGCCGACTTTAAACGGGTGGGGAAAATCTTCGAAAATTTCGGAGTGCCCGACATCAACATCGACCATCATAAAACCAATGAAAAATTCGGGATGCTGAACCTGATCGAAGAGGATGAAGTGGCGACCGCCGCCATCCTCACCAACCACCTGCCCGAATGGGGTTACAAGATCACTAAACCGATTGCCGCCGCCCTGTTGACCGGCATCGTTACCGATACGCTCGGTTTCCGCACGCCGAACACCAACCCCTCCGCCATGCGATTGTGCGCCACCCTGATGGAAACCGGCGCAGAATTATCCGACCTGTACATGCGGTCGCTGGTGCAAAAATCTTTTCAGGCAGCGCGCTATTGGGGGGCGGGGTTATCCAACCTCGAGCGAAAACATGGCATCGTCTGGGCAACGCTCACGCTCGAAGACCGGAAGCGCGCGGGCTATGGTGGGAACGACGACGCCGATTTGATTAATCTAATCTCAGCGATCACCGGGAACGGAACAAAGGTGGGTATGATATTCGTCGAACAAAGCGACGGACATGTCAAAATCTCCTGGCGCGCGCTCGACCCATCCATGGATGTATCAAAAGTTGCAAAACATTTCAACGGAGGTGGCCATGCCGCCGCTGCCGGGGCAGAACTCCCCGGCGCGATGAGCGATATTCAAAGATTAGTACTAACGACTACGCGCGAATTGCTTGACCTTGGATAGAATATTTTATTATTGATCGTGTTGTTTCGACCAAATCTTTGGAGGACAGAGTGAATAGACAACCAAATAACCAGGATATGAAGAACGCCATCTCCGGCGTTCTGGTGGTGGACAAACCCGTTGGAATGACTTCGCACGATGTTGTGCAAGCCATTCGCAACGGGACCGGACTGCGCCGCGCGGGGCACACCGGTACGCTTGATCCGCGCGCATCGGGGGTGTTGGTCATATTAGTAGGTCCAGCCGTCCGATTGAGCGAATACGTATCCGCGTCCGACAAGCGGTATCAAGCCATCATCCGTCTCGGCGGAAAAACGGACACCTTCGACGCCGATGGACGCATGACGCAGGCGAACAATCCCGTGAATGTGACCGAAGCGCAGTTCGAGGAGGTGTTGAAAACATTCGTTGGTGAGATCGAACAGACCCCGCCGCCGTATTCCGCGGTGAAGGTGCAGGGGCGTAAAGCCTATGAAATGGCGCGCCAGGGCGAAGAAGTGGAACTGGCGCCGCGCAAGATCACCGTGCATCACCTCGAAGTGCTCGAATGGGCTCTGCCGGAAGCCGTCATCGATGTGCATTGTTCCTCGGGCACCTATGTGCGCTCGCTGGCAAACGACCTCGGCGAGAAACTCGGCTGTGGCGCCTACCTTGTCGGGTTGCGCCGCACCAAGAGCGGGCGGTTCTCCTTGCGCGATGCAACGCCTCTTCGGAAATTACAGGAGGCATTCACCGCCGGCAACTGGTACCAATACTTGATCCCCGCCGCTGAAGCGCTGGGAGATTGGACCTCGATCGAACTCAGCCCGGACGATGTGGAGGGCGTGCGCCACGGACACCGCGTCAAAGCCGAGCCGGATACCGAAGTTGGAAAACGCGTCCGCGGTGTGAGCACCCAGGGCGAACTTGTCGCCCTGATGGAATGCCTGATCGGCGAAGACGGCGCCCCCGCCTGGCAACCCAAGAAAGTTTTCTTTACCAACGATCAGTGATCACTGCCTATGCTCCAACGCAGTCTTTGACCGTCGTGTTCTGGAAGACAAGACCGCAGGGTCGTTGAGCTTGCGGGAGCAAAACCTGATATGATTCCAGCGCCGAAGAGGCGCTGGAATTTTTTTATGGCGATCAAACATATTCACTCCCTCGAAGAATTTTCCCTGCTTGATTGCTGGCTCACGGTCGGCGTGTTCGATGGCGTGCATCGCGGGCATCAAGCCGTCGTTCAAAAACTGGTGGATGGCGCGCATGCCCATGGACTGCCCGCCGTCGTGTTGAGTTTCGACCCGCACCCTGCAAAAATATTCGGGCGCGGCGAGATCAAATTATTGACCCTGCCCGACGAACGCGCCGAACTGCTCGATTCGTTGGGGGTGGATGTCCTGGTCACGCATCCGTTCAACATGGATGTGGCGAACATCACCGCGTTCGATTTCATGCAACGCCTCAAGACCCGTTTGGGGCTGGGTCACCTCCTCCTCGGCTACGACTCCGCCCTGGGCAAAAACCGCGAAGGCAACATCACGCGCCTGACCGAGATCGGCTCCACGCTGGGATACACCGTCGAAACCGTAGCCGCCCTCGGCGACGAAAGCGGCGTGATCTCGTCCACCGAGATACGCAAATTGATCGCGACAGGCAACCTCCGCGAAGCCGCGCGCTTGCTGGGGCATCCTTACCGCCTGCGCGGATCGGTCGTCCGCGGCGACCAGCGAGGGCGCACGATCGGATTCCCAACCGCAAACATTGACTATCACACGGATAAACTCATCCCGCCCAAAGGGATTTATGCTTGTTGGGCGTCACTCGGCAGAGAAAAAATTCGATCCGCGGTCAACATCGGCATCAACCCCACGTTTACGCCGGATAAAAAATCCATCAACGTGGAGGCATACCTGCTCGATTTCGACCGGGATATTTATGGCGAGGTCATCGAACTGGAGTTCGTCTCCCGCCTGCGCGACGAGTTGAAATTCGACTCGGTGGGCGCCTTGATCGAACAGATCGGGCAGGACGTGAAACAGGCCCGCGAGATTCTGGGAACGGAATAGACCGTTCCCTTTTTTATAGGGCAGTGTTTTATGAAGCAAACCAAAGGAGGACGACATGCCACAAAACGGAATTCATGCAATCGTGGGGGTGGCGGCACGCAAGTGGATGCCGCACAAGGAATGGCTCTTGCTTGGTGTTGTACTGGGCAACATGGCTCCCGATCTCGATAACCTGGCAGTGGCATACGCCACCCTGACCGGCGGCGACACGCACGGCTTGCACCGCACATTCACCCATAGCATTTTCACGATCCTGGCTGTGCTGGTTGTCTTCTACGCGCTCGGCGCCATCACGAAAAACCAGAAGTGGGGCAACTTTGGGATGGGGTTTGGGGCGGGCATCCTCATGCACATTCTGGTGGACCTGGTCGCATGGTTTGGCGGGGTGGAAATCCTCTGGCCCCTCGGCGGCGAAATCAACTTTTGGAGTTGGTTCACGGTCCCGGTGTGGTTGAACATCCTCCTCGAGACGGGTGAGTTTCTCGCCTTCGGTTTCTATTTCCTTCTGCTGGGTTCGCTTGCCCGCAAACACAATACGGATATCGCCAGCCAGGGTTCGATACGAACGCTCGCGTATGTGCAGTTTGGGTTGTTCGTGATATTCGCCTCGCTGTTCTTTCTCAACGGCAACAGCGGGTTGCCATACACGATCTTCGGCGCAATGTATTTGCTTTCGATCATAGTCGCCATGGTGATGACGACGCGAATGCGAACCACGATCGAAAGGATATAGATCAACCCTTCAGGCGACCTTCGGGTCGCCTTTTTCATGGGTATAATCTGCAAGATTTTCTAGAGGAGTGTCTCATGCCCAACCGTGAAATTTATGTACTCTCACCGCGCGCGCTCAGCCCGGAAACCATTGCCGTCGCGTTTGCCAAAACCTCGCGTTCGCCCGAATCGTTCCGCGATATTGCCGCTGAACTCAGCGATGAATCGTCGGCGAAATTTCACGAGAAGTGGGTGGTGGGGTATGGTCACGCGTCGGTGGCAGAGCATGCCGTCCTTCATATTGCCTTCGAAAACGTTTCGCGCGTTGCCATCGAAAGCATCGAGTCGAATCGGCTTGCCTCGTACACCGAAAAATCCACCCGCTACCAAAAATGGGGACAGGACGATTTCACGATTCCGCCCGAACTGGATACCCATCCACTCCGCGCCGAATTTGTGGATACCATCCGCCTCCTTTTCAAAACCTATGCTGGTTCGCTCAACCCCGTGCGGACTCTCATCCTCGACCGATTCCCGCGCCGCGAGAACGAGGGTGATGAGGCGTGGGATCGCCGCATCCGCTCGAAATACGTGGACGTGTGCCGCTTCCTCCTTCCCGCCGCCGCGCTGGCAAACGTCGGCATGACCGCGAATGCCCGCGTCATCGAGAACACCATCCGCAAGATGCTCTCGCATGAACTGGCGGAAGTCCGTGAGATTGGCGCGCAGGTGAAGGAAGTATCGAAAGCCGAAACGCCTACGCTGGTGAAGTATGCCGATGTGGTGCCGTATTTGGTGGAGACCATGCAGAGCATTGGAGAATTAGAGACTGGAGACTGGAGACTGGATGACGAGGATTGGTGTTCTCTGATTGATTACGATAAAGACGGCGAAAAGAAAGTTTTAGCGGCGGCATTGTATCGTTTTGGTGAAATGGCATATGCCGATGCGTTGCGGCATATTGAATCCTTAAACGCCGAAGCAAAAGAAAAACTAGCCGAATCACTGTTGGGAAAACTGGGCAAGTTCGAGGTTCCGCTTCGTGAATTGGAATATTCCACCTACACCTTCGACCTCGTTATGGACCAGGGCGCGTACGCCGAGTTCAAACGTCACCGCATGATGACGCAAACGTCGCAACGGCTGACGACGCGGCTGGGGTACGCGACTCCTTTACTGATAACCGAGGCAGGCTTCGGGTCCGAGTATGAGGCGGCGATGGGGGCGGCTTCCGCGATGTTCGAAAAATTATATGAGTTCAATCCCGCAGTCGCGCAGTACGTTGTCCCCAACGGATTCAACCGCCGCGTGCTGGCACAGTTCAATTTGCGCGAGGCGTTCGCGTTCTGTCAGTTGCGCTCTGCGGCGAACGCGCACTTTTCCATCCGCCGCGTGGCGCAAAAAATTTACGAAGAGATGGCGCGCGTCCACCCGCTGTTGACGAGATACATGAAACTGCATGATGAAACATGGCGGGGGGTGGAAGAAGCGTATTTCATGGAGGTATAGATCTTCTACCGAATCAATACAATCTCTCCCTGCGGCTCGGTGAAATATTCCGCGCCTTTGTCGGTCATCACCACATCTTCCTCCAATCCCATATAGCCATAGCCCGGCACAGCCAGCCCGGGTTCGATGGTGAATACCTGCCCCAACTCTAATTTTTGATTCGGCGAGTCGCCGTATTTCTCCCAAAGCGGACCGAGCAACGCGCCTCCATCGTGCGCCACCCGTCCAAGTTGGTGACCAAGGGCGTAATTGAATTCGGGGTAGCCAGAGTCGGTGATGACCTCGCGCGCGATCACGTCGATCGAATTGCCGCTCACGCCTGCTTTCATTGCCGCGCGCGAGTGCTCGATTGCGGCGCGGACGGTATCGAACCCGCGTTGCACCTCGGGCGGGGCTTGCGTTTCGCCTTCGCGCAACACGTATGCCACGCGCTGAATATCGGAGCAGTAGTCTTCGTATTTCACGCCGAAATCAAAATGGATGAGGTGCCCGCGTTCGATCTTGATGTCGGTGGGTCCGAGATGCCCGATCGCCTTGTTTGGACCGGTATTTACCGCGGGGCAATTCTCACGGGGCCATGCCAGTCCGACGCCATATTCTTTCGTGAGTTTATGCATGTATTCGCCGACTTCGATCTCGGTCATGCCGACCTTGATGAAGGCAAACGTCATTCGGAAGATTTCATCCGTGATTTCGATGGCGCGTTGGATGCGCGCTTGCTCGGCGGGAGTTTTGCGCCCGCGCAGGGCATTGATGATCGGTTCCGCACTGACGAGGCGGTCTGCGTAGGGCGTGCCGCTCAGAAAATCTCGCAGGATTTCGTACATGGCGTGAGTCAACCCGTCGGCGTGGACGTTGTTGCGGGAAGTGTTGACCGCCACACTGTCGGGATCGAGGCGGGTGAGCGTGTCGCGTATGAGGTCGCGCGCCGATTTGTCATATCCGAGAATTTCATCGAACACACCGAGTTGATTCACCGCTTCCTTTTCGAGGTTTCCAACAATGGCAATGCGTTCGCCTTTGCGGGTGAAGATCAACGCCGATTCCCACGTGAGGTCGTTTGCGCCGATGAGCAGGTCGAGCGCGGGATCGCGGACGCCGCTGGTTTCGCGCACGAATGTGAGCCACATATCGGTCTGTTGCTCTTTGATGATTTCAATGGCTTGCGAAACTTTTTCTTGAATGAGAGTCATGACATTCTCCTGTGTAGTGACGACTTAATTCGTCGCTAGGTGTTTTATGGGGTCTTTCACAATGAACAACAAAATGCCAGCGGCAGCGATCCCGATCATTGCGGATAACGCGAACGTCGGCTCGAAATCGAAGGCATCGATCAACCAGCCGCCGAGGATGGGGGCAAGGATCGTGGCGGGTGTAACCAGTGTGTTCGACAAGCCGATGTAGGTCGGGCGTTCAATATCGCTCCCGAAGCCGACGGTGAACGCGATGCCGATCGTCCACATGGCGACGTTGCCGATGCCTGTGAGGATGAACACGGGATACAGCCATGCAATGGACGGCGCAAACCACGCCAGTACCGACCCGATGGAAGCCGAGATCGCGCCTGCCAGCAACATCGCGCGATGACCGATCTTATCGCCCAGCCAGCCCATGCCAGCGCTCGCCACTGTTTGTGTGAGCGTCAGGGTCGCCGTGAGATACCCTGCTGTGACGGCATCCATGTCGAACCGTCGCACGCCGAGCAGGATGTAAAATCCCGAACCCATCAACATGAACTGGAAGAGGAAACGGGTCAGGAGAAACCCGTTGAAATTCCAGTCTTTTTTCAGGATCGATCTCGCATCCTCCCAAAAGTGGACCTGCCGCTCCGAAACGACCTTTTCCTCATCCCGAGGCTCACGTGTCTTCGCAATGGCAATGTACGACCCGACCAGCAGAAGACTGCCGAGGAAAAAGCTGATCGCAAAATTATTCGGGAAGGCGACCGTATCCAGCAAATACCCCGCGCCGATTGCCGCCCCGCTCATGGCAAGGTTCACTAATGCTCCCTGCACACCGAAGAATGTGCCGCGCGATTCCGCCGGGATGATCTTCGAGACCAGACTTGTCCACGGGTTGGCGGTGAACCCGCCGCCGATACCCTGCCAGGCAAGCGCAACGAAGGTGATGAACAATGCGGCGGGAATACCGATCCACGGAATCAAAAATGCCGTGATAGCCAGCACCAAAAAAGGCACGCGCTCATGGATCGTGTTCTGCAGGACGATGGGTTTATATTCCCTCGCCCGCGCCACCTGACCTGCGTTGAACAACTGCGGCAATTGCCAGCCAATCGAGTGGAACGCCGGTGCCAGCCCGATCAGAATCGCCGATTCGGTCAGTCTTGTGGCAAACAACGGGATGATCGTCGAGAAGGATGCGAAACCGAGCGCCAGCCCGAATAGGGCGCCATCCAGCAGGTTGACGAAGACGTTATGTCGCAAGTGAATACGGATATGTTTTTCCAAGGCCGTGAGGGGGAGCATGGGACGATTTTACCATTCGGATATTTCCGTCCTTGACAAAGCCGCTCCCATTCGGCTACAATAAAAAACGAACACTCGTTCATTTTTATGCTCACAGAAAAACTCACCAAAGGGGAGTCCACCCGCGCCGCCATCGAAGACGCCGCGATGGAATTATTCCTCACGCAAGGGTATGCCGCCACGTCCATGCGCCAGGTTGCGGACAAGGCCGGCATCGCCCTGGGCGGCATTTACAACCACTTTGCAGGCAAGGAGCAGATCTTCGAGGGCATCATCGTGGATAAGCATCCGTATCGGAAGGTTCTGCCCGCCATCCTTGCCGCGCAAGGCGAGACCCTCGAGGAATTCTTCAGGAATGCGTTCCGCTTGATCGTCACCGAAATGGGGGAGCGGCCCGAATTCATCAACTTGATGATGATCGAACTGGTCGAATTCAAGGGCAGGCATGGGTCCACCATGCTCCGCGAGATTGCCCCGAAGGTGTTACCGGTCTTCGAGAAGATCATCAAAGCGCGCAAGGGACTGCGCGTCACCAACCCAGCCTTCCTGATGCGATCTTTTATGGGAACAGTGGTTTCGTACCTCGTCACGGAGATGCTCGTCTCCAAATCCATTATTCACAAACTTATGCCGTCGAACACCGAGGAGGCGTACATGGATATCTTCCTTCACGGCATTCTCAAGGAGCCTGCATGAATTCACGTTTGCTCTCCATCATCCGCAAGGAATTCATCCAAATCTTTCGTGACCCGCGCACCCTGGCGTTGATCATCGTCATGCCGATCATGCAGTTGTTCCTTCTCGGTTATGCAGCGACGACGGACGTGAAGAACATCTCGCTCGCCGTCTGGGACCAAAGCCAATCTCAGCAATCCCGTGCCTTGCTGGATGCCTTCCGCTCGGCGAATTATTTCAGCATCGACTACGTTGTCGGGTCGGATGCCGAATACCGGGAACTGATCGAAGCGGGCGATATTCGCGCCGCGCTCATCATCCCGCCTGATTACGAAATCCGCCTGCTGGAAGGGAACGCCCAAGTCTCGCTCGTGCTGGATGGCTCGGACGCGACCGTCGGCGGGACAGCGCTTTCCACCGCAAAACTCATCGGGCAATCGTACGCGACGAAAGTCCTCGCGGAACAGTCCGCGCTGACCGGCAGGCCCTTCTCGTTCAAACCTCCGCTCGATGTGCGCACACAGGTCTGGTACAACCCCGACCTGATTGCCGCTTACTTCAACGTGCCCGGCGTGATTGGCATGATCCTGTATTTCATCACCGCCTTGCTTACGGCATCGTCCATTGTGCGCGAACGGGAACGCGGCACCATCGAACAGTTGATCGTCACCCCGATCCGCTCGTGGGAATTGGTCGTCGGAAAATTATTGCCGTACACCATCCTCGCGTTCATCGATACCGCTGAAATTCTCATCATCGGTCACTGGTGGTTCAAAGTTCCCATCCAGGGCGACCTCGGCTTGATCTTCGCGCTTTCGGGTTTGTTCATCATCTCCAGCCTCGGTATCGGGCTCTTCGCTTCCACGGTTGCCAACACGCAACAGGAGGCGTTCATCACGGTGATGGTCACCATGTTGCCGACCATCTTCCTTTCGGGCTTTTTCTTCCCGATCGAAGCCATGCCCACATTTCTGCAATATGTTTCCGCCATCGTGCCGCTCCGATACTTCCTCGTCATCATCCGCGCCCTGCTCCTCAAGGGCGTGGGCGTGGCGGCGTTGCAGACCGAGATCGTCGCGTTGGCGATCTTCGCCGTTGTCATCATGGGCGCGGCGTCGATGCGCTTCCGCAAACGTCTCGATTAATTTACTCATAGGAGTTCATCATGCACAGAAACCTTCCTCCCCTTCCCGTCCGCATCGCTGTCCTCATCATCATTTTGGGCACGCTCGGATATTACGGATACAAATCTCTCAATAGAGAGGAGAACGGACAGCTCACAGCCTCGGGCACCATCGAATCGGTGACGGTGAACATCTCGCCGGAACTGGCTGGCAGGGTGGGGGATGTGCTGGTGGTGGAGGGACAAGCCGTCACTGCGGGTGATCCGCTTCTTTCCCTCGACGGGGATCTGCTCGCCGCCCAGCGAGCGGTTGCCGCCGCCCAGGTCGAGTCTGCCAAATCCGCTTTTGAAACGGCTTCGGCGGCGTACGCGACCGCGCAGGAACAATACGACACAACGCTCAACACCGCGCTTGCCGCCGAACAGGCTGTCCGTACTGCCCTATGGAGGGATAGCAAGCCATCCGAGTTCGACCTGCCGGTCTGGTATTTCTCAAAGACCGAACGGATGCAAGCCGCGCAAGCCGATGTGGATACAAACAAAGCGGCGCTCGAGAACGCCATGATTGAACTCGACGATATCAATCAACGCGCGGGAAGCGCCGACTTTCTCGCCATTGAAGCGACACTGGTCCAGGCTCGCGTTGCCTTCGAAAATGCGCAGGATGTGCTCGATAAAACGAGCGGCGTATCAGACAGCCAGGATTTGCGAGATGCCTCGCAGGTGGCGTTGGACGAAGCAAAGTTGGACCTCGAAGATGCGCAGACGGAGTACGATGACGCCCTGACTACAGACGGCGCGGGAGATGTGCTTGAAGCGCGCGCCAATGCCATCATCGCGCAGGAACTCTATGACTCCGCCGTGGATAACCTGCGCGCTTTGCAAACCGGCGCAGACTCGCAACAGGTGGCGACTGCCGGGAAATCGCTCGAACAAGCCAAAGCCGCCATGGATCAAGCCGGTGCGGCGGTGAAAACCGCCGAAGCTAACCTGGCGTTGATCGATGTGCAGGTCGCCAAACTCACCATCTATGCCCCCATGGACGGCGTGATCCTCGTTCGCAATGTAGAGCCTGGCGAATTTGTCCAGCCTGGCGCGGTAGCATTGGCTATGGCTGATCTCGCAGACCTGACCATCACAGTCTACGTGCCGGAGGATCAATACGGCAGTATCTCGCTCGGACAGGAAGCGACCGTCACAGTCGATTCATTCCCCGGCGAGACGTTCGAGGCTGTTGTGACGCACATCGCCGATTCTGCCGAGTTCACCCCGCGCAATGTCCAAACGGTGGAAGGACGCAGTTCAACGGTGTATGCCATTAAATTGAAAGTAACCGACTCCGAAGGCAAACTCAAGATCGGTATGCCGGCGGATGTGGAGTTCAAGTAACATCCATACGTAGGGGCGAGGTCTTCTCGCCCCTATAACCACTCAATACGAAATGGGCGGGGGAGACCCCGCCCCTACGGAAAACGACATGGAATTATTGGTCAACGCAACCAACCTCCGCAAATCCTTTGGCGACACCCACGCCGTGGACGATGTATCGTTGAATATTCGCGCGGGCGAAATCTACGGGCTTGTCGGCGCGGATGGGGCGGGGAAGACCACCACCATGCGACTGCTCGTTGGCGCGCTCAAAGCGGACGCGGGGGAGATCAACATTTGCGGCTACGACGTCAACCGCCAGACCGAGCTTGCGCGTTCGCAATTCGGCTACCTCTCGCAACGCTTTTCGATGTACGAGGATTTGACCGTGCTCGAGAACATCCGCTTCTTTGCCGAAGTGCGCGGACTCAAACCCGACGAGTGGCTGCCGCGTTCGCTGGAGATCCTCGATTTCGTCGGGCTGGAGAAGTTCAAAGACCGCCGCGCGGGTCAACTTTCGGGAGGGATGAAACAAAAACTGGGGCTGGCATCCGCGTTGGTGACACAGCCGCGCGTGCTGTTGCTCGACGAACCCACCACTGGCGTGGACCCGGTCACACGGCAGGATTTCTGGCAACTCGTCATTAAATTGGTGTCTCAGAATAAACAGGCAAACACGGAAACAGGTAAACACACGAATACGGATTACGCAGCACGCAGCACGCAATACGACGGCGTCTCGGTCTTAATCAGTACCCCCTACATGGACGAAGCCTCGCGCTGTCATCGGGTAGGATTCATGAAGAATGGAAGGATCATTGCCGAGGATACCCCGTCCAATTTGCGGGCGCGGCTCAATGACCGCGTGCTGGAACTGCGCGGGTCGCCGTTGCACATTCTGCGGCATACCGCGCATTCTGACCGGGATGTGGAGGACGTGCAGGCGTTCGGCGACCGGCTTCACATCCGCGTGGGGGAGGGGAAGGCTCACGAGGTGTTGGGCAGGTTGAGGACTGAAATACGAGGCGCGGGCGGTCAGGTGGAGGAATTGCGGCTAGTTCATCCCGTCCTCGAAGATGTCTTCATCGCCTTGTCTGAAAATCCGGTGGTCGAGTAGCGAAGCGTATCGAGACCACCGATTAACAAAGGAACGCTTGCTACATGCTGGTTTCGATACGCCCTTCGGGCTACTCAACCAGCGAAAAATAAAAAGGAGACCGTCATGATCAATCTTGATTTCAGCGCGTTGGTTGATAGACCGGTAAAAGATGTGTTTTCGTTCGTCGCCAACCCCAACAACATGTCGAAGTGGAATGCGGCGGTCGTGAGTCTGGAGCAAATTACGCCGGGCGCTGTAGGGGTTGGCACAAAATTCAAGAGCGTGGGCGAAATGATGGGGCGCCGCATCGAGGGTGAAATGCAGATCACTGCGTATGAGCCCGACACGAAATGCGGATTTCAGGTGAAGGCGGGACCGATGCAAGTGGATCTGACGATGAGTTTCAAAACGGTCGGCACCGGCACGAAGATCAGCCTGAATGCGCAGGGTAATCCCGGCGGAATTTTCAAGCTCGCCGAAGGGATGATGACCGGGCAGGTGAAATCCATGATGGAGGGCAACCTTGCCCGATTAAAAACGTTGTTGGAAAAAGGATGACGGTTCATGAGCCTGCCTGCCATTTACGTCGAAAATCTCACGCGCCGCTTCGGCGATTTTGTCGCCGTCGATCACGTCAATTTTGAAGTCAACGAGGGCGAGGTCGTTGGCTATCTCGGTCCGAACGGTTCGGGTAAGACCACCACGATCCGCATGTTGTTGGGGTTGCTTGCGCCGACCGAAGGCGAAGCCACCGTACTGGGGTTTGACGCGTTCCGCCAAAGCGAGGAGGTCCGCAAACGTGCCGGGTACATGTCGCAGAAGTTTGCGATCTATGACGACCTGACCGTATTCGAAAATTTGACGTTTTACGGCGGCGTGTATGGGATTCGCGACAAAGCCCGCATCGCGCGGACCCTCGACCTGGTCGGCTTGACCGGGCACGACTCCACGTTGACGCGTTCGCTCTCCGCGGGCTGGCGTCAGCGGCTGGCGCTCGGCATCGCGTTGGTGCATGAACCGAAATTGTTATTCCTCGACGAACCGACGTCTGGTGTGGATCCCACCGCCCGCCGCGCCTTTTGGGACTTGATCTACAAACTCGCCGAAAGCGGCGTGACGATTCTCGTCACCACGCACTACATGGACGAAGCCGAATACTGCGAGCGCGTCGGCATCATGCGCGATGGCAAACTCCTGGCAATGGACACCCCCTCGAACTTGAAAAAGAATATCATCCCTGGCGATGTGTGGGAGGTGTTCGCCGATCCGTTGGAGGCAGGGCTGGATGTGTTGCCGGGCGTGGATGGCGTGTTGCGCGTGTCGCTGGCGGGCGATCATTTGCGAACAATCACGGAAAGAGGGAAGCGAAAAGATGACTTATTACGCGGGCTGAAGGGGAAGAATGTGAACGTGCGCGATGTCCTCGTCGGCGAGCCGACGCTGGAGGATGTCTTCATTTCGCTGGCGAGGTGAAAATCACAAGACCAGGCTCAGAAGCCTGGTCTTTATCATTACTGTTGTTGTGCTTGCGCCTGTTCAGGGACGACCAGCGCCATGATCAGGTAGACCAGCGCGATTCCGCCGAAGCCGGTGAAAAACGCCAGCACGGTCAACAAGCGGACGATGGTCGGGTCAATGCCGAGGTATTCGCCCAAGCCGGCGCACACGCCCGCGATCATGCGGTTCGATGTACTGCGGGTGAGTTGTTTGTAGTTGGTGTTCATGGGTATGCTCCTTTCTAATGATGTCTAGGAAGGCATACGCATTGAGTTGAGGGAAGTTGCAAGGAGGCTCCGTTGGTTGAGTAGCCCTGAGCGGTTGTTGCGAAGGGCGTATCGAAACCACCATTAATAAAAGTACTTTTGCTTACAGGTGGTTTCGATACGGCGGACGAACGCCGCCTACTCAACCACCGGTACGCATCTATTACTTGTACTTCCTACTCTCCAAATAATTCGCGCCTGCCGCCCAAAGGAGCGCCAACCCGATCACCGCATAGACGATTGCCTGCAACCCCAGCCACTGAAGTTGCGAGATGCCGAAGACGGTGAATAAAGTTCCTACACTGCCGTAGAAGACCGCGTTGCGGATGTAATCCGAACGGACACGCTTCGCCTGCACGAGTTGCAACCCCATCGCTCGCACTTGTTCCTCGTGGCGGTTCTTACAGGCGAGCGTATCATCCACAAGAGCGATGCAATCTGAGCACAATCCTCGTTGGCAGTGTTTGCAGAGTCCGATGGCGGGTGTATCGGGGTGGTAATAACAGTTCAATTTATCTCTCTCTCGTTGGAACATTGGAAGGTTTGAACGTTCCAACCTTCCAACCTTCAACCTTTCAAACCTTTTCCAACGGATGCCTCAGCACCGTCTTCAATTTCGCTTGATCCGCCTTGCGCGGGTCGCCGAGGTAGATCTCATGGTGCAAGCCACTTGGACCCACACGGTCACGGTAGCCGTTTTCGAGGGCGAAGGCGCGCATCGTCTCGATGGTGGCGGGTTCGGTGGCGTACGGTCCGATGTGCATCCTCTGCACACACCACCCTTCTTCAAAATGCGCGAGCCGCACCTTTGCAAGGGCAGGGGAGTCGCCTTTCTTTTTGCGGACTTGTTCCAGTCCCGCGGCGAACACATCCGTGGTGATCGCATCAGGTTGCAAAATCATCAGCGTGTATGACCAATTGTCTTTCTTTGCAATATCCGTCGAAACATTTTGCAATCCCCATAATCCCTCCAACGCCATCACGGGATAATCAATCGCGTTCGTCTTGCGTTTCTTGAGCATGAATTTGAGCGTGTACGAGATGCCGTACAGCGCCTGAGTCGCTTCTTGAAAGCCCGGAGAATTGCCCGGCTCTTTTCCTTTTTCGATGGCGCCGTCGATCATGGCGAACTGCAATTTTGGAACCTTCAAAATCTCGGGTTTCTTTGCCGACGGCTGATATAGATACTTCAAGTCTTTTTTGAGGTCGAGCATTTTCATACCTTACTCCTTGAATCACCCGGGTGGATGACACAGTTTTGTTGTCTGCCAGTGAAATATATCATTCAGGCTCGCCTTTGTGAATCATATCCCTGCCGAATTTCTCTTGCAATCTATCCATGGCTTCTTGCAGTTTATGCGATTTCCCGGTGTTGGCATCCCACAACCCCAACTGGCGGATCGGCGCGCCGATGCCGCTCACACCCACGCCGATCAGGCGTACGTATTGATTCGGCTTGCGAGCCGCCTTCAACAAATCCAGCGCGGCTTTGGCAATTTCCTCCTCCTGGTCGGTGCGATGGTTCAACGTGGTCTGCCGCGTGAGCGTGGTGAAATCGGGCCAGCGGAGTTTGAGTTTGATCGTTGAGCCTGCCAGGTCGTTCTTTCGCAATTGTCGCGCTACCTGCGCCGATTGCTCGCGGATGGTTTTTTCCAGCGCCTTATCGTCGCGCACATCGCGTGTGAACGTGACTTCCTGGCTGATGGATTTCGTCTCGCGCTCGGTGACGATGGGGCGCGTGTCGATTCCTTTTGCATGATGCGATAACTCGCGTCCGTTTTCGCCGAACAGGCGGATCAATTCGCTTTCGGGCCATTTCGCAATATCGCCGATGGTGTGGATGCCCAAACTCGCGAGCCGCTTCGAGGTTTTCGGTCCGACACCCCACAGCATGTCTGCCGGTAGCGGACTCAAGAACGCCGCCTCTTCCCCCACGGGGACAACTGTCAACGCATTGGGCGGATCAGCCCGCCCCTGCGCTTTGATGCGTTTCAAGGCGAGCGCTTTGCCCACTTCGGTGGCAATCTTCGCCACCAGTTTATTCGAAGCGATGCCGATCGAGCAGGGCAGGTGGAGTTCGTCACGGATGCGGGTCTGAAGCCTGCGCGCGATTCGTTCCGGGTCGTCCTGAATATCCGAGATGTCGAGGAACGCTTCGTCGATCGAGATCTGTTCCACCAGCGCGGCGAGGTCGTGCAGGCGTTCCATCACCTGGCGTGATACCTCGCCATAGGCGCGGTGATGCCCTCCGACGATGATCAGCCCGGGGCTGAGTCGCAGCGCCTGGCTCATCGGCATGGCGCTGCGCACACCGTTTCGTCTCGCGGCATACGAACACGAGGCGACCACGCCGCGCTCTTCGGGTCTGCCGCCGACGGCGAAGGCTTTGCCGCGCAGGTCGGGGTTGCGGTTCTCCTCCACGGCGCAGTAGAACGCATCGAGATCGAGGTGTAAGATGGTTCGTTTCATCGGATTTATTTTTCCATGCAATTATACGTGCGTGCGATGAATTGTCGCCTGAATTGCAATGTTATTCCGCTTGCATGTGCCTATACTTAATTTGTAATTTGTGGATTATGTTGGAGGTTCGATGCGCGGAAAAATAAAACTCTTTCTGGGGGTAGTGATTGCCGTGTCCCTGGTTACCCCTTCGGCAGTCAGCCCAATACCTGCCCGCGCAGGGGGATATTGTGAGTGGGCGCAGTTCGTGGCGGATGTGACCGTTCCGGATGGCTGGCTCATTACGCCCAGCCTGGTCTTCAAGAAAACATGGCGATTGAAAAATATCGGCACCTGCACCTGGACGCGCAACTACTCGCTCGTGTTCGCCGGCGGTGAGCAGATGGGCGGGCTATCTGCCGTGAATTTACCCAAGGACGTCCCGCCTGGCGGCACGGTGGATATATCGGTTGATCTTACCGCTCCACAAAACCCCGGGTTGTATCGCGGCTATTGGCAGTTACGTAATCCCAGCGGAGGCTATTTCGGCATCGGCGCGACTGCGACAAATGCGATCTGGGTTTCCGTGGAGGTTGTTGGGCGTTCCTACGTGCTATACGATTTTACGGCGAACGCCTGTAGCGCCGCCAGCTGGCATAGCGAGTGGGGCGGCAGGCTTCCGTGCGCAGGGGCGATCCCTGATGCACGCGGAGTGGTCATGCCCCTATCCCAGCCCATCCTTGAAAGCGGCGCGCCTGCCACTTCACCGGGCATCCTGATGATTCCCCCGTTTGAATACAACGAATCGATCTACGGGTATTATCCCGAACTGGAGATCAAGTCCGGCGATCGCTTCCAGGCTGTCATCGGTTGCGAATACGGCGCGGCGGGTTGCGATGTGCAGTTCGTCCTCAAATATAAACTGCCTGGCGACCTTGGGTTCAACCGCACCTATTGGAACGCCTGGGAAAAGAACGATGGGAAATTCCGCAACATCAATTTAAGTCTCAACAACCTTGCCGGGCAAAAGGTCGCGTTCATGCTAATGGTGCGCCCGCTCGGCGAGACGACAAAAGACCGCGCGTTGTGGGTGAACCCGGTCATCGTGCGTCCCGGTGCGCCCGTCACACCGGGTCCGACATCGATTCCGCTTCCGTCAACGCCGGTGCCCGTCCCCACCACCGGCTCATTGCCGCCCGGCACAAAATGCGACCGCGCCGCATTCATTGCCGATGTATCAGTTCCCGACGGTACCACATTCGCGCCCGGTCAGCAGTTCACAAAGACCTGGCGCGTCAAGAACGCCGGCACCTGCACATGGACAACGAACTACTCGCTTGTCTTTTCCACCGGCGACTCAATGGGCGGACCCGCCTCGATCTCCCTCCCTAGTCAGGTTGCCCCAAACCAGACGGTTGACCTCTCCGTCAGCCTGACCGCGCCGCAAAATCCCGGTACCTACCGAAGTTATTGGTTTCTCAAGAACGCGGGCGGCTCCTTGTTCGGCATCGGTTCGCAGGGCAATGTGGCATTCTGGCTCGATATCAAAACATCCGGCGCGCCCGCCTCCGGCATCGGCTATGACTTTGCCGCGAACGCTTGCTCCGCTGCATGGACCAGCGGCGCCGGCGTGTTACCCTGCCCCGGCACAAATAGCTCCGCCTCAGGGTTTGGCATGATCGTGTCCAACCCGGTCCTCGAAAACAACACCACCGACCCGCGCCCGGCGATTCTGATGGTTCCTCAAAATGCGTTCAATGGTTCAGTTCAAGCGGTCTTCCCGGAATTCACCGTTCAGGCTGGCGACCGCTTCCAGTCCACCATTAGTTGTGAGTTCAACGCAAAAGGTTGTTATGTGGTCTTCCGCCTTGATTATCAGATCGGGAACGGAACCGTGAACACCCTCTGGTCGTTCGGCGAAAAATATGACGGGTTGTTCTATCAAGCCGATGTGGACCTGAACGCGCTGGCGGGGCAGACCGTAAAGTTCATCCTTTCCGTCCATACGGCAGGGACTCCAACCGATGACCGCGCGCTCTGGGTTGGTCCGCGCATTCAGCGCAACGGCACTGCGTCAGCCTCGATATTGGTGGCGTCCAGCCCCACGCCATTCCCTGCGGGTGTAAGCCCGACGGAAACTGTCGTATCCGCGTTCCCGACGATCACGGCATCGCCGCTCCCCGCCGCCACGTTGACTCCCTTCCCGACTGTAAATCAACCACCCACGGTAACGCCTTCCCCCAGCCTCACGCCGTTCCCGCCTCCCTAGTTTGCATCGGGTCGCTTTGCAAAGGCATGGCATAACGTCATGCCTTTGTGTTTAAATCACTAGATCACGAAAGCGTAGTACTCACCTTACGAAGTTATACGATCGGCACACCCGCACGGGGATGAACCCCCGTGCTAATCTTACAAAGCCCCATTACGCGGGACTTAAGCCGCCGAAGGCGGCTTCGGGTGATTAGCCCGACGATTCACGCGTGCCCATTAGGGTATCGTCGGGCGGGCACGATGGCATTGTCCTTCCAATGTTTTACCCAGTCTCCTGCGTAAGGTGAGTTACTAATCGCTTTATGTCGGTCGTTCGGCTAAAAAGCGACTGACCCATACGGCGCTCCGCTGAGTTTCCACTCTGAAACCTCTTCATGAAGTACTGGAAATAGGAGGAAATGGGTTATAAAGTGTATTGAACAAACCTTGAAGGAAAGTTATACTTGAGGCGTATAGGCATAAGGAACATTTTATAGTCTTAAGCGTCGAAGTTAATTGGAAAGACCCTGAGGAGAAGCTTATGAAAACCCGATTCCATGTACTTTCCATAACGGTGCTGATCGCCCTGGTGATATCGCTTGTGCCCGCCGCGGCGGCGCCTCAACACGTATCTGCGGCGGTTTGTTTACAAGCGCAGTTCGTGGCGGATGTCACCGTTCCTGATGGGACGAACTTCCAACCCGGCGCGGCATTCAAAAAGACATGGCGCTTGCGAAATATCGGCACTTGCGCCTGGAACGGTGTGACCATGGTCTTCGACACCGGCGCCCAAATGGGATCGCCTGCCTCGGTGGCGGTGACGAACGGCATCCAACCGGGCCAGACCGTGGATGTGAGCGTGGATATGACCGCGCCGAACACCGCGGGTCATTACATCGGGTACTGGAAATTCAAGAGCGACCAAGGCGCGATCTTCGGCATCGGCGTGAACGCGAACAAAGCCTGGTGGGTGGAGATCAACGTGATCGGTTCCTCCGGCACAAACATCGTGTATGACTTCACGGCAAAAGCCGGCGAAGCCACCTGGTCGAGCGGGGCAGGCGGACTTTCGTTCCCGGGGACGGATGGAGATATCAAAGGGTTTGCCGTCAAAAAAGACAAACCGAAATTTGAAAGTGGCGCGGAACTATCCCTGCCGGGCTTGTTGTTTGCGCCACAAAATCTTACCAACGGATTTATCCAGGCGCGTTATCCCGCCTTCAAAGTGGAGAGCGGCGACCGTTTCCAGACCCGCGTGGGATGTGACTTCAACGCGACCTCATGTTACGTCGCTTATCGCCTCGACTATGAAGTCGGCGGCACCATCCGCACGTTTTGGACATTCCGCGAACGCTACGAAGGGCTGACGTACGATGCGAACATCGATCTCTCTCCGTTGGCGGGGCAGGATGTAAAGTTCATCCTGTATGTTTCTGCGTATGGCTCTCCCGTGGGGGACCGCGCCCTATGGGGAAGCCCGGTTATCGTCCGGAAAGGAACCGTTCCTCCTCCTCCGACCGTGACCGGCACGCCCGCCACATCCACACCGACGAAGACTCCCGCTCCGATCACGCAAACGGTCCCGCCTTCCTCGTGTGACAAAGTGCAATTCGTCGCGGATGTGACTGTCGCGGATGGCACCACCTTTGCGCCGGGTCAGACCTTCACAAAAACCTGGCGGCTCAAAAACGTCGGTTCGTGCGCGTGGACGAATTCGTATCAAATGGTGTTCTTCAGCGGCGAGCAAATGGGCGCGCCGACTTCCGCCGCATTTTCACGCGCTGTGGAAGTGGGGCAGACGATCGATATTTCTGTGCCGATGATCGCGCCGTCGGCGGCGGGTTCGTATCGCGGATATTGGATGTTCAAGAATGCCAGCGGCGCATTGTTTGGCATCGGCGCGCAGGCGAACAAACCGTGGTGGGTGGACATCAAAGTTTCGGGTCCCACCGTAACGCCCGGCGGACCGAGCAAAACCCCAACCTCGATCACGTCAACCGCCACCGCGGGACCGACGGTCACGCCGATCGCGGGTCTCGCGTATGACTTTGCGACCAATGCCTGCCTGGGCACATGGTTCAGCGGGGCGGGTCAACTGCCATGTCCGGGCACGGATGGCGATTCAAAAGGCTTTGCCTTGAAACTCGCCAGCGCAAAACTCGAGACCGGCGCAACTGACCCGCGCCCCACCATTCTCACATTTCCGCAGAACGTCTCCAGCGGATACATTCAAGGTTTCTTCCCCGCCTTCAAAGTGCAGAGCGGCGACCGCTTCCGCTCGACCATCGGATGCGAAGGCGGTTCCACGCTTTGCTACGTTGCCTACCGGCTCGATTATCAAACCGGAAGCGACCCGATCGCCACGCTGTGGGGTCCCTTCCTCGAACGCTACGAAGGTCAGACCTTCAACGTAGATGTGGATCTCACGCCGCTCGCCGGCAGGGATGTGAAATTCATCCTCACCGCGCTGGCTGTGGGTCCCGCCGCCGGTGACCGCGCGTTGTGGGTGGGTCCGCATATCTTCCGGGCTTCCGGCGCGCCGCCTCCTGCCACCTCGACACCATCGCCCAATGCGCCGACCATCACGCCGACGACACAATCCTCCGCGCCGACAGCGTCTCACACCCCGGATCCGTTCGCTGGATGGGGGTTCTTCGCGAACAGTAAATATAAATTCGGCGTCAAAGTGCCACCGGATGCGTCGGCGGGCATGTCCGATAATTCCGGGCGAGCCGACTTCACCTTCAACACCAGCACGAACCTGCGCGAAAAATATCTTGCCATTACGATTGTGGATGGAGCCAATCCGTGCAAATACGCGAGCGGGTTCCCCACCTCGTCGGGCAATGTCACCATCAATGGCGTGCAATTCCTCAAAGAGTCCGGCTCGGAAGGCGCGGCGGGCAGTTTCTTCGATTGGGTAAGTTACTCCACCGTGAAAAACAACGCGTGCATTAACCTCGCCTTCGTGTTGAAATCGGTAAATCCCGGTAATCTGCCCACACCTCCCCCGTTGTTCGACAAAGCCGCCGAGTCCGTGCTCTTCGATACGATCATCAACACCTTCACCTTTACGCAATAGGACGTTTCGCTTCTTTTCCGACGGGAAGCCCGGTCCGCTTCGACCGGGCTTTTTCTCTAGCCCGGAAATTCCCTCTCCCAACGGGAGAGGGTTGGGTAAGGGAGAGTCAATGTCTTTAGATAGATCCACCATCCTCCTCGCCGACGACGACCCCACCATTGCCGATAGCCTCGCGCCGTTCCTCGAACGCGCCGGCTTCCATGTGCTGGTCGTTCCCGATGGGATGACCGCGCTCGAGAAGGCGCAAGCGCACCACCCCGAACTGATCATCCTTGATGTGCTCATGCCGCGCATGGACGGGCGCGAGGCGTTACGCCGCCTGCGCAAACTCAATATCTGGACCCCGACGATTCTCCTCACCCAAGTCGGCGAAGCCTCGGAGCGCGCGCTCGCCCTCGAAGAAGGAGCGGACGATTATCTCAACAAACCGTTCGACCCGCATGAACTGCTGGCGCGCATCCGTGCCGTGTTGCGGCGGGCGCGACCCGGTGAGCGTTCGTTGTCCACAGCCTGGTTGCTCACCGCGGGCGACCTGGTGCTTGACCGCCGCGCGCGCCGTGCAAGCCTCTCCGGTGAGACCGTTGAGTTAACCCCGAAAGCCCTCGCGGTACTGGAGTATCTGATGACACACCCGGACGAAGCCATCTCGCGTGAGCGACTGCTCGATGCCGTGTGGGGTTGGGAATATCCCGCCGGCACCCGCACCGTGGACACGCGCATGGCAGAGTTGCGTCGCGCCTTGGACGATGACCCCGCCGACCCGCGCTTTATCGAAACCATTCCCGGTGAAGGCTATTGCTTTGTCGCCTCGGTACATGGAGAGGGATAAATGAGGAAAATAACGCGAAAGTGGCGGATGGTTTTCCAACTCTCCCTGCCGGTGCTGGTGGGGCTGTTGCTTGCCGTTCCCGTTTGGTTCCTCTTTCCGTATATTCCTCCCACGATCACCACGATCAATGTCGGCATTTTCGTCTTGGTGTTGGGGTTGTACATTTGGAGTTCCACCCTGCTTGCGTTTCTCATCGGTTTTTCCGTGACCGGTGCCCTCCTCCTCCTCCGCTATTGGGACCGGCGTCGTGTGGCAGAGGCGCAAACGTTATACGCCGATTACGTGGAGGACGCGCAACAGAAACGCCGTCACTTTTTGAGGCGGCTCGATCACGAGATCAAAAATCCGCTCACGGGGCTGCGTGCTGCGCTTGTCAATTTGCAAGAAGCGCAGGCGGCGGACGAACGCTGGCAGGCGGGACAAAATGCCGGTAAAGCGGTCGAACGCCTCACGCGCCTGCTCACCGACCTCCGCAAACTCGCCGACCTCGACGAACGTCCCATCGAGCGCTATGCGGTGGATGTGCCGAGCCTGCTCGAAGATGTGGTGGATGCGGCGCGCGCCATCCCCGCCTACGAAGGGCGCAGTATCAGCCTGTTGATTCCCAAGATCCCCTCGCCGTTTCCGATGATCACCGGCGACCGCGATTTGCTGGTGCTGGCGGTGTATAACCTCGTCGAAAACGCGCTCAAGTTCACGTCCGCGAATGATTCGGTGGAGGTGCG
>CAZGSB010000020.1:0-47943 GCA_964528275.1 uncultured Anaerolinea sp.
AGATCGTTTCGGGCACGTTCAAGCCCGGCGAGTGGCTCCGGCAGGACGAGATCGCAACGCAACTCGGCGTGAGCATGACCCCCGTCCGCGAGGGACTCGATCTGCTGGTGGCGGCGGGGCTGGCGGAACGTGTCCCCTACCGCGGCGTCCGCGTGCGCGAGATCGTCGCGAAGGATGTGGTGGAGGCATACGGCTTGAGGCTGGTGCTCGAAGCGATCATCGCCCAGGAGGCGGCAAAGAAGATAACGCCGGAGCAGGTCGCCGCTTTGGAACGAACGATTGCCGGGATGAAGAAACTCGACTCCCTGAAGGATATGTCGATGGCTAGAAAATTGAGTCGGGAATTTCACACATCCATTGCTGAAGCCTCGAACAACGACCTGCTCGTCAGGCTGTACGGCATCGTCGCCAACGCCTTCCCGGATTGGATTTTGTACGAAGCGATGTTTCGCAAGCCTGAGATCCTCACCGAGAGCATGTCGGACATGCACCGCGAGCATACCGACATTGTCAAAGCGCTCAAGTCTGGGAATGGCTTGCTGGCGGCAAAACTCTCCGTGGAGCATGTGATCGTTTCTTCGGGGCGCTGGCTGGAAAAATATTCGGACATCCCCGCAGATCTGTTACGGGAAAAAGAAGAACAAGTGGCGTTTTGGTTGAAGAGATAATTTCTAGTCCATGTGGTGGTCAAGTAGTCCCGCGCTGCTTGTCGCGGGACGTATCGAGACCACCAGTAAGCAAAGCAATTATTGTTACGAGATTATTTTTGGACATTGGTGGTCTCGATACGTGACGGCGATGGTTGAGTAGCTGCGAAGCAGTATATCGAAACCCACCGTCCCTACTCGACCAACGGTGATTTATGAAAGAAATCATAAGGAGAATCATTCATGTCAGACGAACTCTATAAACAAATGGCACAGTGCATCATCGAAGGCGAGAAAGAGATTGCCATCGAACTCGCCCAAAAATCCATCGAGTTGAACATGCACCCGCTCGATACGATCACAAAAGGATTTGTCGTCGGCGTGAACTACATCGGCGACCAGTTCGGGGCCGGCGAAGCCTTCCTGCCAGAATTGGTCATGGCGGGCGAGGCGATGAAAGCCGCGGTCGCTGTGCTCGAACCCGAATTACTCAAGCTCGGCGAAGCGCGTGAAGTGATGGGACGTGTCGTGCTCGCCACCGTCGAAGGCGACATCCACGAGATCGGCAAAACGCTCGTCGGCACAATGCTTTCCGCCTCCGGGTTTGAAGTCACCGACCTGGGCGTGGACCAGCCCGCTGACAAGATCATCGGCAAGGCGCTCGAGATCGATGCGCAACTGATCGGTATGAGCGCGTTGTTGACTACGACGATGATCCGCCAGCGCGAAGTGATCGAGGATCTGGATAAAGAGGGCTTGCGTCCGCGGATCAAGGTGATGGTCGGCGGCGCGCCGATCACCAAAGATTGGGCGGAAAAGATCAAAGCCGATGGCACATCCGAAGATGCGGTTGGCGCAGTGCAATTGGCGAAGAAGTTGCTTGGCAAGGAATAAGATTCTAAACGCGAAGGCTTGTACTGAGCCTGTCGAAGTGACACTACAGACACAACGTCTTCTAATCGGTTAATGATTTTGTTGTCTTTTCATAGACGCAGTCCGCTTTAGCGGGCTTTGTACGAATAGCACAGACATTAACGTCCGTGCGAGCTTGACTAAAACGAGACAAGCTCTACAAGTAATTAACTCCATCAATCAAATTCCCTTCGTGCACTCTGTGTCCTTCATGTTTAAAAAGAGGTAAGCCATGCAACCGAAACTCATCCTCCTCACCGACGACATCATCCAGCGCATTCTCGACGAGGCGTATGAGTTATTGCTCAAGCCCGGCGTTAAAGTCAACAACGATGAAGCGCGCGACCTGCTTGCCACCGCTGGCGCAAAAGTGGATGCGGAAACGAACGTTGCCCACATCCCGGCGCAAATCGTCGGCAAGGCACTCGAATCTGCGCCGCGTGAGTTTTACCTGTACGATGCCGACGGCAACTCCACCGTCAAATATGGAGGCGACGCTGTCCACTTCGACCCGGGCTCATCGGGCATTGCCATGCTCAACCCTGAAACTCTCGAGCATGACACCACCGAAACCCAGCATTTACTCAAACTCATCAAAGTTGCAGAACAACTGCCGCAATACGACGCGCAGTCCACGGCGGTGATCTGCCACGATGTGCCGCAACAGATCCAGGACTCATACCGCCTTTACCTCGCCCTGCTGTACTCCAAAAAACCGATCGTCACCGGCGCATTCACCAACAAGACCGTAAACGAAATGATCGAGATGCTCGCGCTTGCTGCGGGAAGCCCGGCAGACGCGCGTGAAAAACCGCGCGCCATCTTCGACGTGTGCCCGGCTCCCCCGTTGATTTGGAGCAACTTCGCCTCCGGGAATCTGATCGCCCTCGCGCGTTCAGGCATCCCCGCCGAAATCGTTTCGGTCCCGCTCGCCGGTGCGGCGGCGCCAGTCACATTACTGGGCGCGGTCACGCAACACACCGCGGAATGCCTCGCGGGTATCACGATTCATCAACTCGCGAAAGCGGGCTCGCCCGTCGTCTGGGGCGGCGCCGCCTGCATCTTCGACATGAAAAAAGGCGCGACCCCCATGGGCGCAGTCGAAACGGCGATGCTCGATTGTTCGTACGCGCAGGTCGCCAAATCGCTCAACATGCCCACGCACACCTACCTCGGCGCGACCGATTCGAAACTCGTCGACGCGCAAGCGGGACTTGAAAGCGGCATCACAGCCATGATCGGCGCGCTCAGCGGCATCAACATGATCTCCGGTTCAGGTATGCTCGATTTTCTCTCCTGCCACAGCGCGGAAAAGCTTGTCATCGACGCGGAAGGCATCGCCATGGCAAAGCGCATGGTCGAAGGGGTGCAACTCCACACCGAGACTCTCGCCACAGGCTTCTACGATGACAATATCAATTTCAAAGGCGGTGATTTCCTCAAACAGAGGATCACCATGCAACTCTTCCGTAAAGAACAGCATTTGCCAAGCAACGTCATTGACCGCGACTCGATGCGCAATTGGAAAGACGCCGGCGCGATGGACGCCTACAAACGCGCAAAGATCATCGTGGATGGACTGCTCGCTTCCTACTCCCGACCCCGGCTTGAGGAGGCTAAAGAGACAGCGCTCCACACGTACATGCTCGAACTTGCCCGCAAGGCTGGCATGGACGCGTTGCCCATGATCGAAGAAGCCCAACATGCGTAGCGCGAAATACGCAAAGCGTTTCGCACTACGATAGCCATGCTCAACCTCGCCGACCTCCTCCGCACCCCGCACGTTGACTCGCTCTTTGATATTTCCCCCGACGATTCCAAAATCGCCTTCGCCTGGAACAAAACCGGCGAATGGCAAATTTATGAATCACGACTCCCTTCTCCCTTAGGGAGAAGGGGCGGGGATGAGGGTGAAGTCCAAATCACACAAGGCATCGGCGGGAAATTCAATCCGCGCTACTCGCCCGATGGCACAAAACTCGCCTACGCCCTCGATGTGGACGGCAGTGAAAGTTACCACCTCATCGTCTACGGCTTTGAATCAAAGCAACACACCGACCTGACACCAAACATCTCCCACGCTCTGCAACCCAACTTCTGCTGGTCGCCGGACGGGAGCCAACTCGCGTTCCTCAGCAACGAGCGCGGACATTTCAGCGCGTACATGATTTCAGTCAACGGCGGTAGTCCAAAATTGATCTTAGACACCGGTCATCCCGCGTGGCAGGTGGAATGGTCGCCCGATGGAAAATATCTCGCAGTCTGCTGTGAAATGCACGGGCAGGATTATGGAATATTCATTATTGATCTCGAGGCATGTCATTCTCCCGAAGGACATCGGGACGATGTGAGTCGAAGCGAAGAATCTCTCCAACCGTATCAGAGACCCTTCGCTATCGCTCAGGGTGACATTCCGCTGAACGCGCACGCACCGCGCTGGTCGCTGAATGGCAAAGCGCTTACATTTCATTCCGATCCGCGCGGATGGTTTGATATCGGAGTTTACGATCTCGACACAAGACAAGTTGCGTGGCTGACGAACAACGAAGGCGACTCTCAATCTCCTGTTTTCCTGCCAACAAACAAAAAAACAGTACCGCATTATCGAATTGCCTACGCGCAGAGCAGAGGCGCAATCAATTGGGTTGAGTTGCTTGGGGACGAGGGCGGCAGAAAAAAGTATCAGGTGGGAAAAGGCATCCACAGCGGAATCAAATTCACGTCCGATTCGAAACGAATGGTAACCACGTTCAGCAGTCCCAGCCAGCCATCTGATCTGTGGATACTGGATGTCGAGTCAGGCGAAGCGATTCAGATGACGAATTCGATGCCCGAAGAATTATCGCGCGAAGAATTCGTCATGCCCGAAGAAATATTTTATGAAGGCATGGACGGTGTGCAGATCTCCGCGTTGTTGTTTCGACCAAAACAACCCCCTGCCCCAGCGGTTGTGATGATCCACGGCGGACCGAATTGGCATTATTCGATGGAATGGAATCCTGTGATGGCATATCTTGCAAGCCATGGATACGAGGTGCTTGCTCCGAACTATCGCGGCTCGACGGGTTACGGGCGAGACTGGCAATACGCGGCGCGCTTCGATCTGGGTGGCGCAGATACGCGCGACGTGGCGACAGGCGCGCAGTTTTTGGTCCGTGAAGGTCTCGCCGTGAAAGACAAGATCGCCGTGACGGGGCGCAGTCACGGCGGGTATTTGACGATGACGTGTTTGACTCAATTCCCCGAATTGTGGTGCGCGGGCTCGGCGGTGGTGCCGTTCATGAATTGGTTCAAGACCCACGAAAATTCACGCGACGATGTGCGGCATTGGGACATCGAAAACATGGGAGACCCAAAAGAAAATTACGAACGCTGGCACAACGCCTCACCATATTTCTTTCTGGATAAGATCAACGCGCCCGTGCAATTGATCTGCGGCGGACACGACCCGCGCTGTCCCGCCTCTGATTCGATGGAGGCGCGTGATAAACTTGTAGCGCTTGGTAAAGAGGTTGAGTTGTTGTTGTATGAAGATGAAGGTCACGAGTTTTTGAAGATCGAAAATGTGCTGGATGCGGAGTCGAAGCGAGTTGAGTTTTTGCAGAAATACCTCGGTGGTTGAGTAGAGCCGAACGGAGTGAGGCTCGTATCGAAACCACCCGTGCGTAGAGCAACTCTTGTATCAAGACTACTTTTGGACATTGGTGGTTTCGATACGTCCCGCGAAAAGCACGCGGGACTACTCAATCACTGAACAGAAATTAAACGAGGAAAATTTATGGAACCCCTCAAGTTCTTGTCTGACAACGACGTACAAGCCATGCACGAAGCGACCATGCGCATCATGGAAGAGATCGGCATCATTTGGACGCACAAAACCAGCCTCGACATCCTCACCGACGCGGGATGCACGATCAAAGAGAATCGAGTTTTATTTCCGCGCGATCTCGTGATGAAAAGCGCGGAGACGGCGAATAAACGTCCTGTCATTCGCGGGCGCAATGGGACGGAAAATCAAATCGGAAGCGGCAATCTTTACTTTCACAATCTCGGCGGCGCGCGCGATGTGTTCGATGCGCGCACAGGCACACATCATGCCGCCACGCAGGAAGATTGCATCAACGCGACGCGTGTGCTTGACGCGCTCCCCAACTGCAACACCGTCACGCCGTTTTTCACGCCGCCCGACGTGCCGAACGAAATGATGGCTCTGCACATGTTTCGTCATACGCTTTCAAATACAACGAAGCCTGTGCAAGGACCTGGCATCCAATTTGGGCATGAAGCAAAATATGCGGTTGAGATGGCGGCAGTGGTCGGTATCCCCTCGCATGAACTCACGCTCTCCCTCTCCCCCGTCAGCCCGTTGACCATGCACGATGTCGCGGCGCAGGCAATTATGGATATGGCAAATGCAGGCGTGATTCACTCCAACCTTCCAGCTCCAACAGGAGGCGCGACCTCACCAATGACCATCACTGGCAGTCTCGTGCAACAAAGTGCAGAGACTCTCGCGCCTCTCGTGTTGGCACAGCTAATTAATCCAGGATGCGGTGTCATTTATTGTGGACGACTCGGGATGTTGGAGCCGCGCACTGGACTCATCTGGGGAGGCGTCGAGCTCGGTATCTCCTCCGCCGCTACGGTTCAACTCGGACATTATTACGGGTTCGCCGTCAACGTATATGGATTCTCCACCAACGCGCACACCCTCGACGCGCAGAACGCCTTCGAACGCGGACTCAACGCCTCGCTCCCCGCCCTGGCCGGCGCGGACGAACTCTCGGGCATCGGTGAAATGGAAGCAGGTGTGATGGGTTCCTTCGCACAGATGGTACTAGATAATGAACTGGCGAAGAGCGTACTTCGTCAACGCCAAGGATTATCTGCGGATGTGGAACATCTCGCGGTGGAAATTATCAGCACAGTCATGGACACGAACCGCAACTATCTCGCCAGCAAGCACACACTCAAACATTTACGCGCAGGCGAAATGGCGCTGACCAAACTCGCCGAACGGAATTCGTGGGATACTTGGGAAGAAAAAATGGGACGCAAGCAAATGGCGGACTATGCCATTGACGAAGCCGAACGGATTCTACGCGAACATGTCCCCACCCCGTTGGAACCGCAACAGGAAGCGGAATTGGATCGTATCCTTGCGGCAGCGGAAAAAGAGACGGTGAAGGTGAAGAAGAAGTAAAACACTCACCCGTCATTGCGAGTGGCGCGAAGCGCCACGAAGCAATCTCCAACACGGTGACGGAGATTGCTTCGTCGCAACGAACGCTCCTCGCAATGACGGAATAACAGGAGATAACATGCTCAAACAATCACACGCAATATCCGAAGAACTTATCGAATGGCGAAGAGACTTCCACATGCACCCCGAGATCGGGTTCGAGTTGCACCGCACGTCGAAGATCGTCGCGGACGAGTTGGAAAAGATGGGGTACAGAGTCAAACGCAATGTGGGAAAGACCGGCGTCGTCGCGGAGATCGGCGAAGGCGGCAGGATGGTCGCCATCCGCGCGGATATGGACGCGCTTCCCATCCTTGAAATGAACGATGCCGAATACAAATCCCAAAACGAAGGCGCGATGCATGCCTGCGGACACGACTCGCACACCGCCATGGCGCTCGGCGCGGCGTTGTTATTATCCAAAGAGAATTTGCCGGGGCGCGTGCGCTTTTTGTTCCAACCCTGCGAAGAGACCGTAGACGCGGAAGGCAAGAGCGGCGCGCAAAGAATGTCTGAAGAGGGCGCGATGGAGGGCGTGGATTACGTGATCGCCCAACACGTGGACCCGAGCAAGCCCGTCGGTACCATCGGTATTAATGCAGGTCCCAGCTCCGGTGGAGTCGATTCATGGCATGCGGTCATCAAAGGCAAGGGCGGGCATGGCGCGCATCCCGACAAAACGGTTGACCCGTTCTACCTGGCGGCGCACGTCATCATCGCACTGAATGCGATCATTTCGCGCAGGATCAATCCGTTCGAGCCTGCCGTCGTGAGCATTGGCTCGATCAATGGCGGCTTCACCGAAAACGTGATCCCTGAAAGCATCAAGATGACCGGCACCCTGCGCTACACCAGCGAGGCAGTACATCAGCAGATCCACACCGAGATCGAGCGCGCGTTCGACATTGTCAAGGCGCTGGGCGGGGCGTACGAGATCCGCTACGACTTTGGAGGTCCGCCGATGGTCAACGACAAGTTCGTGTCCGATATGATCGAGCAGACCGGGCGGGAACTGCTCGGTGAGACCAATGTTAGCGAGATCGAGAAGACTCTCGGCGCGGAGGATTTCGGCGAGTTTATGAAACACGCCCCCGGCGCGATGTACACACTTGGGACGCAAAAAGCTGGGCATGAGGATTTTGCGCTTCACCACCCCAGGTTCGATCTTGACGAACGCGCCCTGCCCATCGGCACCGCCATGCTGGCAGAAACGGCAAAGCGCTTTTTACAACAAGCTTGAACCACCAGGAGCGATCGGCATTGAAGCGGATCGCTCTTTTTGTTTACAATTCCCACCCTGTGCACTACAATGGAATATATGGGCTGGGGTCTGGAAATCTCATGGTGGATTTTAATGCTTGTCTCTTGGGATTGATTTGTATTTCCGCACTGCTGGTATCGTTCGCGGGGTATTCGTATTTTATCAACCAACGAGTCTCGCCCGGCGACCCTGCGCACAAGGATTACGATGTGTACAGCCTGTTCCTTGTGCCGATTACGTGGCCCCTGTTCCTCATCTTCGGCGCCTTGTTTGCCGTGTTAAGAGCGCTGTTCTTCGGTGCGGCGCTCCTGCTTTTCACGGTTGCCGCGGTCGTGATCCGCGTGCCCTTCTTCTGGCCCCTGCTCGAACCTCTCGTTAAAAAGATTGGGAACACCTTGTTGAAAGTGAACACGGCGTTGCTCCAATTATTCACTCGCGACAGGTGAAAATGTTATACCTTCGATAGAATCGACAAGAATTCCCCGTTGTCACTGCCAACCTCAATTAATAGCGAAGAATGACTTTCGCCCGATGAGCAATGCAATCAGAATTAGCGCTGTCGCTGAGTTGGCACAAGGCGTGGAAGGAGGAATAGGTGTTGGAGTTGGGGGGACGGGCGTAAGCGCCGGGGTAGTGGTGGGCGAAACAGTGGATGTGGCTGGGGAAGTTGGCGACTGGGTTGGGGTTGTATCGCCGACTTGAGATTCATACGCGCCAATATCACAGATTATCGTACCGTCGAGGTCCCCATCCACTGGGCGGAGGAAGCCGCGTTGATCGACATCAGGACAACTCGCATTCGCGCCCGCGTCGATGGCAGGACTGCCCGGTAGTAGGGCGTGCGTCCAGGTAAAGCCGCCGTTATTTTGCAACGCGCCCAGCATCGGGTCGGCATTGACCAGGTCTCCGCTTGCGCGGAAACCGCAGGTATCCCCGCTTTCCAGGTTGTTCCCTTGTGAAATTAAAAACCCTTCGTTGACAAAACAATTTCCATCCGCTTCAGAGTTCGCAACAATGGAATTCTGGATCGCCATCGAGGCGGTGTCCTGGAAGATATTGCCGCCAGTGCCGGGTCCGCTGGCTGTGTTGCCCTGGAACGTGGAGTTCAGGATGAGCGCGTCCCCCCGATTGTAAAGCCCGCCTCCGTTGTCGCTGGCGGCGTTCTGACTGACCGTAACATTGGTCAGTTTCATCGAGAAACCGGAGTGCTCGATCCCACCGCCACTGCGTGCCTGATTATCCGCAAGGGTGCTGTTGATCAGGGTCAGGTCGCCGCTATTGGCAATCCCGCCGCCAGAGGTTGCCGCGCTGTTCGATGCAATCTGCGTATCTTGAATGACAGCCGCCGCTCCGTTGCCGGCATTATGGATTCCCCCGCCGATGACGGCTGTGTTATCCATGACGATGCTGTTGAGCAGGGTTAGTTTCGCCCGAGGCACACCGCCGCTCACGAGGATCCCGCCACCATTGGCACCGCTTCCGGGATTCCCATTTTGAATTGTGACATTCGAAATCACGACCGTTGCCCCGGGGCGGACGTCAAAGACGCGGTCCGTGCTGTTCCCGTCAATAATGATTCTTTCCGAGCCTGATCCTTGAAGGGTGAGGATGCCGGTAATGTCGAGGTCGCCGGTTGCCGAGTTGTCTTCGTTGGCTCCGGCAAGGGTCAGGACGAATACTGCCGGGCTCGTGAGGGATGCGTCAAAGACGATCGTATCTACGCCATCCCCGCCGATGCATCCGCCGGTGGGCGTGTTGGTATTTGCCGCGATCACCGCCTCCCGCAGGGAGCATTCTCCGTCATCTTGAAGCAGGTCTTCGGTAGTGGTGACCGTGATGGGTGTAGATGCCCGCACACGATTAGCGGTCATTCCCATCCATGCAACGATTAATAGGGCGGATGCCAGTTTAATCCAGGGGCGGGAGGGACTAATGTGCATTTCCACCCGGGGTTTGTGGATTCTTTGGTTGTCTCATCGTGACCATGGTTCCATTGGTACCCCGATCGCTGTCGCGGTTTTTAGCGGACGCATACGTGTACCCCGGTTTTGACACCCACGTGACTGTCGCCGTGACGATCGAAATGCCCGGATTGATACTTATTTGAGACAGCGCGCATTTCCCTTTGGCGTTTGTCACACACATCGTCATGCTTCCGGCGTTGCTCCATTTCACGTATACTTTTGCCCCTTGGACCGGGTCGCCATTCGAGTCATTGACGGTGATGTAAACGATCGCTTTCCACTTCTTTCCCGTTGTGAAGATCGTTTTGCTGTCCAGGTCTACGATGAAAAGCGAACCTCTGGGCTTGATCACTCGTTTCGGTTTCTCAACCGGAGGCTCGACCACGATCATCGTCGACGTGGATGTATGGGTGGGAGCAACAGACGCGGTCGGTGACGCCGTTGCAGAGGTTGTCGTGGTGGCGGTCGGTGTTGAAGTGAATGTTGGCGTTGCCGTCGGGGTATCGGTGAATGTCGCAGTGGTTGTCGGCGTGGATGTGAAAGTTGCGGTGTCCGTCGGTGTGGGAGGTGTGCCGGTCACTGTGGGCGTATCGGAAGGTAACGCGAGGGTTGGCGTTTCGGTAGGCGTGTTTGTACCTGTTGCTGTCGGGGGGACGGTGGGTGTGGCAAGCGGGTTCGCCAGCCAGTTGAATGCCGCGAGCAGGTCGAGTCGACCGTATCCGTAAGTGTCGTCGGGTCCGATCATGCCGAGGTCGAATGCCGAGTAACGCAGGGCATCCTCCTGGAGGGTCACTGAAAGGTTCGGATACGCTGAAAGGAGGAGAGCCAGCCCACCCGTGACATGAGGCGCCGCCATCGAGGTGCCGGTCGCCGTGGTGAAGAATCCGCCGATGTCTGTCGTGTTGACGTTGACGCCGGGGGCGGTCAGTTCGGGGAAAACGCCGGTCGAGCCTCCGCAGTTCGTCGGACCGCGACTGCTCAACCCGTAGATGCCGCTCGCGTTATTGATCGCGCCGACCGCGAATGCCGAGGGGTTGTTGGCTGGGCTGTAACTGGTGTTGGACGCGGGTCCGCCGTTGCCCGCCGCGAAGATGGGCAGGATGCCCGCCGCTCGCAACGCCTGCAGGTCGGGCTCAAAATCGAGGAAACAACCCGGTGTTCCATACGCCCATGAATTATTGACCACGTGCGGGGCATCGGCAGTGAGCGGATTTCCATCCGGGTCGAGAATCCATTGATAACTCTGGTGGATGGCGGTCGCGGAGGTAGTTCCCTGATCGTTGAAGATCTTCGCCGCGATCCATTGCGCGCCGGGGGCAACCCCAATATCCGTGCCGGCAGTATTGCCGCCCACCATGAGCCCCATCGTCCATGTGCCGTGCCCGTCGAGATCGGCTGGAGCGGCGTGTTCGGCGTATGGATCGTACCAACTGTTCGAGCCGCCTCGCCATTGCGCCGCGAGATCGGCATGCGAGAGATTCACGCCAGTATCGAGCGATGCAACGACAACCGACTGTCCCGTGTAGCCCATCGTCCAGAGGGCGGGCGCGTTGATCAGGCTGATATTCGGTTCAGGGTTATCGAGCGCCTGCGATGCAGAGGTGGGTACGATATCGACGGCATCGGGCGTGATCGACAGCACATCGCGGTGCAGGGCAAGTTCCTGAATTGTTCGCGCATTTGCCGTCACAGAGAATCCGTTGAAGATCCAAAGCGGAGTGAACTTCATGACCGCGCCTTTGCGTTTCCTAGTCTCCAGAAATGTTTTGAGCGGACCTTGAGTCCCCTCGGCTGTTTGGGTTAACGCTTCGATCACCCTGTGCAGTTGCTCGCCATGCCCCGGGCTTTTTTCGAAGGGAAGGTTTGCCTCCTGCTTCAGTCTAACAACCACCGTGGTCATGTCCGTCTGTGCCATACCGGCAAGTTCTTTTTGCAACGCGGGTGAAATCCGGTTGGCATTTGGGACAGCGGCGAGATGCCAGCCGGGCATCGCTTCACTGCTTGCGGCTACATTCCACGCAGGCGGCACGAACAAACTGAGTGCCAGCAGGATTGTGAATAGCGCCTGAAGGCGTGTCTTCATCCGCATCGAAATTACCTGACCGCCAGAGGTTCGAGCGCCACATCGCCAAAGACCACGATCACGCTCGCGCCGCGCGTGACTACGTTGCGCGTGTTGGGTATCAAGGTGAAGTATGTGCGGTCGGCAATGAGTTGCTGGGTGCGCATGTGCGGATCGGGTTCAAGGAAAATATTTTCATAGCGCGCGCGCAACCCGGGTTCGGTGCACAGCACATCCTCCACGTGGATCATGGGCATGATGCCGCCATGTTCCGGGTCGACGAGTTGCGCAGCTTTTTCGGGGTCGATGATCCGGTAGCGCACGTCCACCATACCGCCCGCCGCGGTAACCGCCACCAGTGTTACACGGATGCCGTATTGTTCTTCGAGCACTTTCTGAGATATGACGGCGTCCGGAAGTGGATGTTCGTTTTGCCGATTGGCGCCGCCGACTCTCAACATGATGGAAACCAGGCTGATCGTTAATACGGCAATGGATATCGCGCCCCACACGAGCCGTTTTTGCGTAGCGGGAATTTTCACATCCCCATCGTCGAATGAATCGGACCAGGGTTTCACGATGCCAACCACGACGAGGAAAGCCGCTTCAACGAGAAGCGCCAGGATCCCGATGGGATCGTACCATTCCTCCACTTCCATGCCGGGCATGCCGACCGTGCGGCTTTGGATGTACCCGAGGATAGAGCCGGCGGTAATGACGACGCCTAAGATCCAGCCCCAACCGAGTCTGCGGCGGGCGATGCCGATCGCGGACACGAGCGAGCCGATAAAGTTGGCGAGAAACAATACGCCCATGTAACGGGCTTCACTGTATTCTTGCGGGGCGGTTATGTAATGCAGAACTCCCGTAACAATAATGAGGAGGATGGCAAGCCAGTGAAGATTTTGTTGTTTCATTCCAAGTCTCCTCGCCAATCAACAAACGGGCGATTCGTTCAAAAAAGACAAAAGATTTCTTCTGGAGGCTCCGGAGTTTTCCGGAGCCTCCAGGTTGATATGTGAATGCCTTACGGAAGATCGAACTCGTCAACATCCTGGTTGGCGGCTGTCAGACCCTGCGCGGTGCCATCGAAGTACACCGACAAGACACCGCTGTTGAAGTACACGATATCCTCGTCCTGCACCGTTCCCAGACCAGTAATGACTGTGTCGGCGACAAAGGACACGTAGAAGTGTGTAGCATCGACGAAGTATAGACCGTCGACGTTGGCAGTGGTTGCGAGTCCGAGGGCGGTCACATCAACCACACGGCTGAACGATATGCCATTCCAGGAATAGATATCCGCATCGTCGGCAGTGCCCGCCACGCCGGTGGGGTTGGTGTTCCCGAAGGTCGAGAAGTACAGCACGCCGCCGACGATCTTGAAGGTGTCGATATCCTGGTTAGCGGCGGTCAGACCCTGCGCGGTGCCATCGAAGTACACCGACCAGACGCCGTTATCGTAGTACACGATATCTTCGTCTTGCACCGTTCCCAGACCCGGCACTACTGTATCGGCGACAAAGGAAAGGTAATAGTGAGTCGAGTCGACCCTGTCGAACCCGTCCACGTTGGTTGTGGCGGGCAAGCCTGCGGTCACTGCCACAAAGTCGCGGCTGAAGGTCGTCCCGTTCCAGAAGTAGACATCGGCATCGTCGGCTGTGCCTGCCAACCCGGGCGGATTGGTGTTGCCAAACGTGGAGAAGTAGATCGGATAACTGACTCGCAGGGTTGCGCTGCGGATACCAGCCGCGCCTGTGCTCCAGTTGCCTGCCACATCGCGGATACGCACACGCACGGTATATGTTCCGGGCGTCAGTGAACTCGTGGGCAGGTTGAAACTTGAGCCGCTGAAGGCTGTGCCGCCGCCAGGCGCCGGGTTGGTCGTACCGAACCAGTATTCACCGCCCGCCACACCGCTGGCAAGACTGCTAACGAACGGGTCGGTCGCGCCGGTCAATGTGAGGGTGACAGAAGCCGTACCAACCGGGATGGCATTGGGAGTGAGCGTAAATCCGGTGAACGTAGGCGCAGTGCGGTCGATCAGCAAGGTTGCGCTGATGGCTGTGCTCCAGTTCCCCGCCGCGTCTTTTGCGCGGACATACACCGTGTGGTTACCTGCGGTCAACGCGGAGACGGTGGTTGCCGAGATCGTGCCGTTGATTGCCGCGCTCGGCGCCGGGGATGCGGAAGTCATCGGAGCGCCAGTGCCTGCCGCGCCAAGAGTGTCGATGAAATACTCACCCGCGGCGATGTTGCTGTTGCCCGTGGCGGTATCATTGCCCGTCGCGCTGACGGCTACTGCCGTGTTGTTGGATGCGGGCGGTGTAAGCGTCAATCCGCTGACAGTCGGCGCGGCACGGTCAATAACCAGGGTGATCGTGGTAAACGGACCCCAGTTCCCAACCGCATCTTTGGCATGGACGCTAAATACATGGTTTCCATTCGACAACGTGTTGATGGTAAGCAAGGGTATATAAGAATATCCGTTTTCAGAAGCGGAATTGAACGACCCATCGCTCGGCGTGATGAGAATGCCGGTCCCGTTCGCTCCGACGGTATCAATGAAGAACTCGGCATTGACCACGTTCGATGTGATCGGGCCTGCGCCGGGCTCGGTGAACGTAGCATCCAGACGGACAGATTGGAAGGATGGCGAGTACGGGAGCGCGCCGTTGTTCGGGTTGGGACGCAGTTGCAGTGCGCTGGTGGCTGGTCCGCTGTTATCGATCTTGATCTCCAACGAAGCGAACGCGCCCCAGTTTCCGAAGGCATCGCGGCTGTGAACGTAGACCCAATGCGAGCCTTCGGTCAAACCGCTCATCGTGGCGGATGAAATCGTCGCGGTCAAAGAAACGACCGGGGCGTTTTGGTTAAGCGTCATGGGCGTGCCCGTCCCATCGGCACCGAGTGCGTCGATGAAGAACTCGGCATGCGTTACATTGCTATTGCCGGAAGCGCTATCGTTGGCGCTACCGCTGAGTGAGATGGCTGTCGTTCCAGTACTGGGATTGGGGTTGGCAGACAAGCCCGTTGTGGAGGGTCCAACTTTATCCAGCACCAGAGTGATGGATGTGAACGCGCCCCAGTTGCCAGCCGCGTCATGCCCGTGAACGTAAATGGTGTGACTACCAGACGTCAACGGACTCGGGTCGATCGACGCCGTAACTGCCTCGGCTGTGGAGGCGAATGCGCCGCTCATGGGCGTTCCGCTCCCGCCCGCCCCCACCGAGTCGATGAAGTATTCGGCTTGGTCCACAACGCTTCCGCCGGTGGACGAATCGTCCACGGTGGCGTTGAGGGTGACAAGGGTCGACCCGTTGG
Source organism: uncultured Anaerolinea sp. (assembly GCA_964528275.1). Lineage (GTDB taxonomy): Bacteria > Chloroflexota > Anaerolineae > Anaerolineales > Villigracilaceae > Defluviilinea. Next base: position 15,413 of record CAZGSB010000020.1, read on the forward strand.
AGGGATTGGGTGCGAGAGACAGCCCACTTGAGAGGGGACCCGTATTGTCACCGGTGCCGGGCGTGCCGGTCACATGGATGAAGGTCAACATGCCGCCGAAGCGGGCATTGTTATTGACCAAACGTAGGCTCGAATCGAACACGGCATACAGTTGGTCTGCCGGGGCACTGGCTGGAACATTGACGAGCACGTCCGCGGTCTGCCCTGCGCCAAGAGTCTCAGCCGAGGCAAAGTGCGGCTTGGAAAATGGCTTGCCGTCGATCGAGATCATCGAACCGCGCAGCCCCAACATACCCAATGAGCGGCTTTTGATGCCGGCGTTCACGAGGCGCAGAAGGACGGTGTTCCCCGCGGTGGTGTCGATCATATCCGTGTTCGGGTATGCCTTACCGTTGAACAGGAAGTAGCGCGGAGTGTAATTGCGCAGATCATACGAGGCTGGGCTGGCGTTGAGGAGAGGGTCGATCTCGCTCATGACGAGCACAGCCTCATCGTCGAAGGCAGAGGCGGGACCGTACGCCTCCAAGGGCGCACCCGCCGGGCGGACGATCAATACCCCGTACATGCCCATCGCCACTTGTCGTTCACCGTTGGCAGTGGGACCCGCCTGATAGATGTACGTTCCGGGTTGCAGACCCGCATAGGTGTAAGTTTTCGTACCGCCGCCTGCCACACCGACAAGATCCGATTTACTCGAGATGCCGGGGATGGACAGCGATGTTGATTCGGTAAGACTGTTGTGAAGAACGACCTCGAGGGTTTCACCTGCATTGGCGATCAACATCGGGCCGGGAAGACCGGCGGGGCTTACGTTATCTGAGGCATACCCCCAGATGTTGACGACCACACTGCCGGGCAAAGTCAGAGTGCCGGTGGTTGCCCAAAGATCGCACGTGCGAGTGCCGCTGATCTCGGTGCATGTCGAGGCGGGCAACACTGCGGCTTGGGCTGACCCGACGGGCAACGCGGAAGAGAGGATTGCGATGATCAAGCCAAGCACGAGCCATCCCGAACGTATCGGAAGCAATTGTTTTGTTTTCATGGGTTTTTTCCTCATTGCTTTCTTGCCCGTTACGGACATCCCGTCGGCGGATCGATGCGGGTGTAGGTCCCCATGCCGGTCATGACCGCGCCCCATGAGGTAAGTTGATAAAGGGCATGGTTATGCGCGATGTGATAGAACTCTCCGCATTGGTTTTGAACGGTGGTCCCGACAGGGAGTTCTCCTTGCGAACCCAGGTAAGGACTGCCGCTAAAGAATGTGCCGAAGAACAGATCCAGGATGTTCGGAAAGGTAACGGGCACCGGGTTGCTTTGGCTGTAGGCTTCCGGATCCTGCCAGGTGAAGAGAGTATCAAATGCCTGACCGGGTCCCACCGGGATGGAGTATTTGTCATAAGCCAGGTCTTCGAAAGTGGAACTTTCGAGCAGGTTGCCATCTCGCCCGACGATGCGCACATTGTTGCCATGTGGGTGGAACGGATAATCGACGCTCCCCACGCTGAGGTAGCGCACCGCCGCCGGGAGCGGGTTCAACGTCGCTTCGTACGGCGTGATGCGTACCAGCGCGCCGTACGGTTGCCCCGGCAGCCAGGACGCATAGTTCGGTCCGAGCGTATCGGGCAATCCACGTCCGTTGATGAACCAATAACGCGGATGGTAGTTGCGCGTGTTGAAGGGTCGGTTGCGTTCCATGGCGGTGCTGAGCGCCGGGTCGACTTCCGAGAGGAGGTGGATATATTCCCTGTCCGTGTTGAATGCCGTGCTGGCGTTGTCGTACAACCAATCGGGGTGACCCGCCGGACGGACAACGATCGCGCCGAACAATCCCATGGGAACCTGGATGTCGGTCTCAGTGCCGCTTTGATAGACGAACGTTCCGGGTCGCTGTGCCACGAAGCTATACGTGACCGAGCCGCCGCTTGCCGCGGCGGTTTTGGCAAGTGAGACCAACGTGGTGCCGCTGAATTCCGGACCATCGGGTTGTCCATTGGCGAGTACGTTTTCCTGCCCCGGGAAGACCAGCGAGATCTTGCGGTTCAAGGTGTTGTGCACAACGATAGTGACTGTATCACCCTGGTTGACACACAGCACTGGTCCCGGATATTGGAACGGATCGGATCCGGAGGAAAATCCCCACATGTACACTACGTTACCATCGGGCGTACCGATATAACCAGTGTTTGTGGTGAGGCTGAAACTGGGTCCGTTGGTGCAGACCATCCCGTCGGTCAGCGGTCCTTGCGCGTTCGCCGCTCCATTCCCGAATGGGATCATGGCGATCATCAGCGCCAGCAGAACGAAAGCCGCTACAACCTTGCCGGGGGTGAATTGAATATGTTTTTGCATGGTTATCTCCTTATTGCGAGTCCGGCTACGTGTTCGGTTCCGTTTGGGCAGGAAGGGTCCCGCCGGGATGGACGCGAATCTCGGTCATTTGCTTGCCTACGCCGAAATCGCCGATCGAATGCGACATGCTGAAGTTACGGTTAAAAAGCAGGTACGTATCCGGTCCGACCCCGCCGGAATGTGCCGGGGCGGTGAAGATGGCATCGTAGCTTTCGCCTGCGCCGATCACGATCGTATTCGTCTCATAAGCAAGGTCGGTCGATCCGTTGCGCAGGAAGGTCGCATCCTTGCCGACCACGCGCATGGAGATGCCTTCGAGAGTCATGGATGCCTGCATAAAACCAAGGTTGGCGAAGCGCAACAGCACCTGGTCGCCCGCGTTGCATTCCACCAGGGATGAAATCGGGTTGTATTGCAGGTTGGGGAATCCAGCCGGGGCGATCAAATCGCCGTTCCCATCGAATCCCTGCCCTCGCGGAGCGAGGGTATCCGGGTACACGCGCCCGTTAATCATCGAGAAATCCGGCTTGTAATCGCTCCACTCGGGAAGTTGGATGTGCGAGTCAGCCCAGTGCGAATCCACCCACATTTCACTGAGCAACATGCCGAACTCCCGATCATAGCCTGTCGAACCGTCGCCGTCGTTGAACACATATTTTCCGCTTGGGTAGAGCGAGGTATTTCCATTTTGCACTGGGCGGATGAAAACCAGACCGGTCATACCCATCTGAACGTGCTCCACATCCTCCACGTGGCAGTGGAACATGTAGGTGCCGGGGTCGTGGGGGCGATAGACGTACGTGAACGCCCGGTTCATCGGCACCGAGACCGAAGAGGATGGTTCGCCATCGAAGAACGGGATGGCATTCTTGAAGCCATGGAAGTGCACGGTATGGGCATCGGTCAGGTCTGGGCGCATCTGCAAGCCGAGGTTGCGCAATTCGAGTTTGAACTGCTGACCTTCGTCGATCCAGAACATGGGCGCGGAGTGTTGTGCCTTCATCTTTTGGTTCAGAATCTGCTCGTCGGTCATGCCGGTCACGTCGCGGAAGCCGAAGATGTAGGTGGTGAAAAGAGCCGGGTCGGGTGAAAGATCGTCGGGGTGATATGGCGACGCGGTGGGCAGAGGCGGTAAATACATCCAGCCATCGGTTGCCGCAAACACCTTATCCGGCGGATCGATCTGGGCGAACGCCACCGACTCGGGGGAGATATATCTTCGCAGGAGGCTCATGCCTCCAGCGGCAAGCAAACCGCCGCCCATCAACTTAAGAAAATCACGACGGTTCACACGGCCTGAAAATTGATTCTGTTTCATATGCTGCTCCTCTTCTTCGATCCCTGAGGAGGCTGAACGAGTCTCCTCAGGGATCTGGTTGATCGTCGTTACGGGATCGTCCCGCCGTTGAAGTTGTCGACACGTTGCCCGGTTGGCAGTAACAGACCGATGCGTCCACCGCCTGTGCCGTACGTCCATGCGCCGCTGCCGCTGGTCGGAATGGTGACTGCGCCAATGGCTATGCCGTTCTTGTAGACATAGACTGTGCCGTTTTGGATGGCGGTGACCGCCAGCGTATCTCCGGAAGCAAAGGTGGCTGGGAAGCTGGCTCGATTCACCGTCCCGCCGTTGACCGTGGTGACTGTCACCACGCCAGCGCTGGCTTGATACGATACACGGATGTAGCGTGACGGGATTGCCGGGGTTCCTCCGGTCGCCTTTAAGATCAAGCTGGGGCTGAAAAACGCACTGGTCACAGGCGCATTCGAGAATGTGAATGACGCGCCCTGGCGGTTTGCAAACCCGCCTGCGGGGACATTCCAGATTGCCCATCCATCCACCAGAGCATACGCCTGAAGGGTATTCACCCGAATCGCCGCCTGCCCGAGAATCGTTGTTTGGCTCCAATTAGCGCCGAGAGTTGTGGCATTCCCTCGATTGAAATTGTCGCGGAGGGTCAGAGCCGGCAGGGCTGGGGCGGCAATGATGGCGTCGGTATCGGTCGCGCTATTGTTGCCGAGATTCGGGTCGAAAGTGGAGGCGGGGGCAGTCACGGTGGCAGTGTTGACGAGGCTGCCGGATGCGGTTGGCGAGACAGATGCAACGGCGGTGAAGATCGCCGTTCCACCGTTCAGCAGGTTCACGGTGCCGTTGAAGAGATTGCCGCTACCGGCTGGGGCACTGCAGCTCGATCCGCCCGATGCGACACACGACCACGTTACCGCGCTGATGCCTGCCGGGAAGTTATCGGTCACCGATGCGCCGGTCACGGGGTTGGGACCGCTGTTGCCGACGACGATGGTGTAGGTCACGATACCGCCAGCCGAGATCGCGGTGACATTGTCTGTCTTGGTGATCGACAGGTTCGATGTGGTGAGGATGTTATCGGTGTCGGTGGCGCTGTTGTCCGCGGGGTTCGGGTCTACGATACCCGGCAAGTCGATCGTCGCCGTGTTCGTCAGGAACCCGGATGCGCCCGTGGCGACACTGCCGCTGGTTGTGGTAAACGTTACGGCTCCGCCTGCGGGGATATCCACTGTGCGATAGATCATTCCGTTTCCGGACGCCGCACCTCCGCAGGTCGCTCCGCCGGTTGTTGCGCAGGTCCAGTTGATGGTCCCGGCAAGCGGCGAGGGCGTTGGGAAGACATCGGTAATAACAGCGCCTACCACGGGGTCGGGACCCGCATTGCTGGCTGTGATGGTATAGCGTATCTGGGTGCCCGGAGTGACGTTGGTCAGGTTATCTGTCTTGGTGATGGACAGGTCTGCGATGATGGGCGTTTCATCCGCACCGATCTCAAACGCGCCATCGGATGGGCGCGCGCCGCGGTCGAAGTCTTGTGCGGGCGCATTGATGCTTCCCTTGGAAGCCGCGCCGGCATTCACCGCCAGTGAGGTATCGAGGATGTGATAGTCGCCGAGCAGGTTGGGCGTGGCATCCGTGGTGATCATCAGGATATCCACAAACCGCGGGTTGCCGCGCCAGGGCAGTGCGCGCACGGTCGTGTCATACGTGGCGACCACGGTTGGGTCAGAGCCGACGATATTCGATCCATCGGGAACCGTCCCTGTGGTGACCTGCAACATGGAGTCCGTCGGGGATAGCAGACCGGTCCCATCGGTAACGCCAAGGTCCCATTGGTTGATCGGGTTCGGGTCGCCGGGTGAACCGATGCCTGCCACAGCGCTGCCGACGAAGGTCCCTGCGCGGTTATCCCAAAAGATGTTGTTGAATAACACGGGGTCGCTGAAAATCGGCGAACCGCCGGGCAGGGTGGCTTGCAGTAGATTGCTATTGCGCGAGGAGGAAAGCCCTGCCGGTGCCGGTTGACCGAGGCTGGTCATTGCGGTAGCGGTCGTGATGTTCTTCATCACCGTATTATTGAAGAAGCGGACATTCGGCGCATCGTTTAAGGAGACGCCTCCGCCCTCATGAGTGGAAATGTTGTTGACGACGATGTTGTTGTACACGTTGTACGGGAAGTTGCCCGCCATGAGGAAGCGCAAGCCGCCACCATCGTCGTTCGCAAGGTTGTTCTGGATCAAGTTGGCATACACATCCACAGGACCCGCGCCTGATGTGAGCAGATCTGGGTCTGCAGGCAATTCGCCCGCGATCATGACGCCGCCGCCTTCATCGTACGAGCGGTTGAAGTAGATGCGGTTGTGATGGATGCTTCCGTTCGGGCTCAAGCCATAGTGACTGATGCCGCCACCATACTCGGCCGAGAAGTTGCCGCAGATATCGTTGCTGGCGACTTCGTAGCCTTCGGTGCCGGAGAAGATGGCGATTGCGCCTGCCAGGTTCGTGCCGCCGTTGGCAAGAATGCGGTTGTTGGCGATGCGGACGGAGTCGTTCTGGCTGTCGTTGAATGCGCCAGCCAGGTGAGGCGTGCCGAGGCGGATCGCACCGCCATACGCGCCGCCATTGCTTTGCAGGATGTTATTCGTGATCTGCAGATTACGGGCATAGCCGTTGACGTAAATGCCGCCGCCCTGGACGCCGGTGACTTCATGGAGCGCCGGATTCGCATTCGCCTCGATCTGGTTCGGGAATCCTTGTTGATCCCCGCCCTGGATGGTGAAGCCGTCAATGCTAGCGTGGTTTATGTTATCGAAATTGCCATCCTGTGCGACGACGTACACGACTGGTCCTTCAGTGATGGATTGATTGCCGCTCCAGGTGAGCCCAGCCATGAACACGTTCCACGCTTCGGCATACGGCGTGTCGCCAGCGACACCGCGTCCGTCAATGACAGAGCCGTAGACCTTCGTCGCATCCGCGTAGGTACCGCCGGGACCGACGCCTTGTAATTTCATCTCGGCGTTCATCACGACATTTTCAAGATAGATACCAGTAGCGGATGGGTAAACCACGACCAATCGCGGACGTCCACCTGCCGCGGCTGCGGCGGCATTCATACCTGCCTGAATGGTCGCGTACGTTTTCCCCGGTCCCACCTCGTAGACAAGTGGGTTATAACCGGTACCCGTGACATGGTATGTGAGGCTGTTGACGGTCGAACTTCCATTTCCGGCGGTGATGGTCATTTGATGAGTGCCAAATGGCATCGTGTTTGGAATCGTCGCCGTTATGCTGGTATCACTCCATGCCGACGTGCTGAGCGGAAGACCGTCGAAGGCAACATTGCCGGCACTCGCACCGAATCCAAGCCCGGTGATCGTGAAGCTGGTGCCGCGCGCTCCGTACGGTTGCGAAACGCGGAATAGTTGCGGCGTGGCATTATCCAGCATGCATTGCGGCGGGTTGCTATACAGCGAACCAGCCGCCAACACACCCGGCACAATCTGCGTCGGGGCGAGGTCCGAAGGAATGATCAACCCGGAATAGATCTCGAAACTGGCGCCGATGGTCCGATATTGCGGGTTGTAGCCGGGCAAGTCGGGGTCGTTCCCCAGCATGTAATACACATTGGGGCAGACACCGGAGGGGGTCGGGCAATTAACCGAATGCGAGGCGGGGAGAAGGATCTCGAAGACACCGTTCGGGTCTGATGTCATCGTTGCCACGAGGCGGTTGGTGAAATCGTAAATACCGATCGGCATCAGGGGCGCACCGGCTTTTTCGCCGTACATCAAATCGATGGGGTTGGTCGAGACGGTCAGGTCGTCGATGATATAGCCTTTCCATTTCCCTGGAATCGGAACGTCGGTGAAGTAGGTAAAGGCTGGCGCAATGGATTTACCGTTGTTGAGTGTGACGAGTTTGACATTGCAGAGTGGTTTTTCCATGCCTTCGAAGACACTGCCACCTGCATCGGCAAACGACGGGTTGACCACGGCGTTCGGTCCGTCCGCGCCATCGCCCGCCACATCTACAATGTGCATGGGGCCGGCACACGCTGGAGGCGGCACGGCGGGAATGAATTCATCACCGCCAAAGATGTTAATATCCTCTTCTCGTACGACCTGGTACATCGGTCTGCCGAGGCTATCGAGCGGTGCCACCACCTCAACAAGATAATCATCCGAAGGGATTTCCGAGCCGACAGGCTCGGCTGTTGTGCCGAAACCCGAATACACGGTATCAAACCCGTAGTTGCCGTCGAGGGAGGCAAACCCGGACTGGAACTGCGTGCCCATCAAAGGACCTTCGAGACAGCGCAGGCCGGTTGGGTCCGGCGGTAGCACAGCCTGGTCGGTGGGGTACGCTAACGGGTTGCCATTCGCGTCACGGGCGATACAGTCGGTGGGCTGTTCCCATGTTTCAGTGATCGCCGTGCTAACCACGGGACCAACCTTGAAGTTGCCTGCCCCGTCCAATTCCCAAGTGCCACTCGGGTCGCACGGTTCACCCGCGTTCGTGCCACAAGCAACACCGCCGGCGGCCATATCCCTGGCAATGGAGCCATCAGGAGCCAGTTCAAATGTTTCTGTAGGATCACACGGCGCGGCAGTCGTTCCACACCAGACAGGTTTGGAAAGCGTGACCAAAAGCCCGGGGATGCCGGGCGCCCAGCCTTCCACTGCCTGGTATTGCGCATCTAACTCGTTACGGGTGACATCGTAGAAGACCGTTCCGACGATCCCGCCATTGGTGCCGGGAGCGTATGGGCGGACACCCCAATCCAAACGTCCAGCCTGACCGAGGATGGGCAGGAAGCCAACATCCACCCCGGCTCCAAGCACCGTCGTTTCATCCGGCTGATTTTCCACTTGATAGGTAATGCCGGTGGTGTAGTAACGATCCGAGTAGGATTCGAGAATCATCCACGAACCCATCGGGTACGCTTTCTCGAACACGTAATACCCATCCACATCGGTGACGGCTGAGATGGACATGCGGTCGATCTCGCTGTTTTCGCGGTCTTTCAACACGACCAGATAATCTGAGATGCCAGGTTCGCCGGCATCGCGTTTGCCGTTGCTGTTCAAGTCGTTGAAGACATACCCCTCCACCTTTGTGAACCAGCCGGTTAGCATGGGCGTCCCGATATCTGTCATCTGTCCATCCGATACGGTGACCTGTATCCAATCGAGGATGTAATGCAGGTTCTTGTCCCACCAACTGAACAGATAATTCCCATCGGGCACGTTCGTGATGGCGAACGATCCATCAGGGTTGATCGAAGAAACGTAGACAGCCTGGTCGCCGTTCTGCAAATCGGACAACGCCACCCAGCCGTCGGTGATGGGACCCGTCACTTTTGTGCCTGTAAAGCCCGACCAGATATCGCCGAAATAAGGGAGTGCGTTTTGTTGCGGCAGGTATACGGACGCGGAAACGAGCGTGCCGGATATTCCGCCTGTTGCGGCTGTGTTGAGGCTGTCCGTCGGTCTGACGAATCCGAACATCGTCCACGGGAAGGGTTCCGCCGCGACCACGAACTCGTTGTCCAACCCGGTCGCGCCTTCCTGCAACCAGGTATCCCAACTTGGAGAGCCTTCGAGTGTGGTGGTTTCGGTCCAATCGGTACCGGGCGGCGGAGCAACCAGCACATCGTAGCGGCTCGGTCCGAGGTTGGGGATCGTCATGTCGCCGTTGGCGTCACTGGTCGAACATCCATACACATTGATGCCGGTCGCGTTCCCGCCCGTGTCGTACGTGGTGCAAAGTGGGTTGCCGAACACATCGGTGGAAACCTGGCCGAGGATGTCGTTGATGATTACGTGAAAACCTTCGAGTCCGTGCTCGTCAGTGTCGAACTGCCCGTTGACCGAGGCGTTATCTTCGAATACCTTGACGCGCATGGTTGCGGCAGGCAACGGATGAGGTTGTAATCCCACCGTGAGTTGACCTGTCCCCTGCAAAGGCACGGTGAAATGGATACCCCCCATCTTGTAGCCGTTCGCAAGGACGCTGATCAGATATTTGCCGTCCGGCAAATCCAAACCGCTCAAGGTGGTTCCGTTGAAATCATCCTGATTGCCCTGGGTATAGATCGGAGCCGCGCCGGGGACGGCACGGATGGAGGGCCAGTCGCAGGAATCCGGATAGCCGGCGTCCTCCGGGGAACAACCCGCGTTCCTCGCTTGAAAGGGATCGCCGGTATTGTCGATGTTGATCAAATACTTGTATTCAGTCAGCGCCGTGGAATTGGCTGCATCCACCACGTTCAACATCAAATGGCTGGTGGTGACTGCCGCGGGTTCCGCGAGCACCGGTGTGACCGCGGCGAGGGGAGCAAATGTTCCGATCACGATCGTCAAGATCGTGAAGACGGTAATGCTCTGCCGCCGGGAAAGCATTCCCCGGCGCATCGGGTTGGGTTGGGACATCTGATTCATTCTCGACCTCCTTGAATGGGTAGGCATTGCATCGATCTGACAAACAGCGCGCGGTATTTCAAAGCAGATCTCCTCATGGCTGGTTTTCTCCTTCTGGTTTGCAGGATGGCGGTTGCAGGCTGGTATCACATCTGCAACCGCGTCGCCTCACATTATTTGGGAATGGGCAGACTGACCTTCATTCGGAAGTTCAATCAGTTCAGGTTCAAGGATTGCAATCAGGTCTTCGAACGAGTTGATCGGCAGTCTTTGTTTGCGATATACATCGACCATCCGGTCGTCGTGGCGGATCACGACCACGCGAAAAAGTTCACGGGGCAGGATGTCTCGCAGGAGCTGCATCGTTCGGAGCTGATCACCATGGTTGGCTTCGCAAACCAGGTAAATTCGGGCATCTCCAGATTTCAAATCACCAAGCGTAGAGTCCAACTCGGAGAAGCTCATGATTTCAATTTGAAAATCCGGCTCATCGGTTAGCAGGCTTGTCAAACCATCACGCAACAACGACTCTTGCCCAAGCAACAGGACAAGTTGAGGCGCTTTATTTTGCATGAAACCATTATAAGAATCCGATGGGATAAGTCCATCTTCATAGCGACCTAATAATTCACTAATTCTCCCAGGAATAACTAGTTAGTTCCGCGAGCAAAACCCGAAACCAGGCAACCGGACCGCAAAGCATCTTCCCCCTTAGTTATCGAGTGCGCCTTCGTTAATCCAGTCGATGATGAGTTGAATCTGCTCAGGACTCAGTTTTGGTCCGCGCTTGGGCATTTTTCGCTCCACGAGCGATGTTACAAGAACGCTGGCTGTCCCGTCGCCAGGAATTATCACAAATCCATTTTCCGAGCCTGACATCAGCAGGGAGTAACTAGTCAGATTAAGGCCTTCTTCGAGTTTTTGACCCCCGTGGCAATTCGTACATCGGCTCTTAAAGATCGGTAAAATCTGATTCGAGAAGCTTACTCCCGGCGCACTATCAGCGGTTGAGATTGTGGCGGAAGGAGAAGGCTGAGCCGGGCCAAAATTATGCCCTGTAACCGGGATCAGGCTCTCCGGTGAAGGTTTCTTCTCAAAGCCATACAAGATCACGCCGCCGAGAAAACCCAGCACAGCTACCAGGGCAAAACTGGTTAAGTACCCTGCGATATAGAAGCGCCGGTATCTTGAGTAGAACAGGTCAGAATTGCGCCAGCGTGCTACCGTTACTGAAAGTGTCACCAATAAAAGGACGATGGCAAGAACGATTTTTACGGATGCGTTTGGAGCCTCTCCATCGTAGACTTCACGATTATCCAGCCAGCCGGTCATGCCCGCTACAGCGGTGCTCAATGTGGCGAGGGCAATATTGGCAAATGCGACTTGTTCCATTTGCCGACTGTTTCGCCACACCGCCATTGCCATAAAAAATAACGCTGATGTTGTAAGAGCGATAGGGAAATGAACAGTCAGCGTATGAATAGGGTGAACTTCCAGCAGGTTATATAAAATTTGTTCGACTAATTCCATAATGTCACCATTGTTCCCGGGAGATGATGATCGAATCATCTCCCGGGCTGGGGATTTGATAACTCCTCGAAATGGTTATTTTTCGGGGAGCGTCTGCGAGAATGTGAGCAGATCGATGATTTCCTGAGGAGTCCAGTTCATGTTGACACCTGAAGGCATGATGGCGCCGGGGTGACCGTATTGCGCCTTATGAAGGAATTCCCAGGGGTTGTCGGCGGCAACCGTACCGACAAATTCGGGTTCGTTCGCATCACCGAAGTTGAGAGCCGTACCATCGTCGCCGTGACACATCGCGCAGTTGAAATTGAAAAATTCGCTTCCCTTGACTGCATCGCCTCCGATAACAGTGCCATCCGGATTGATAAAATCGCCTGCAACGAGCTTCTCGCTCTGCAGGAAGGATACGAGCGCCTGGATCTGCGAATCATTCAAAAAGCCTTCGCCGGCGAAGTTGTGGTCTGGATTCTTGAGACCGGTAAGCCACGCAGTCATCTCTTCGTTCGACATTGAGGCGCTATCGAAGACGCCCTTGAATCCGGTCAGATGTGAGCCTGAACCGTATTGTCCATCTACGCCCTTGTAATCCCACCCGTGGCATTCCTTGCATCTCCACGTATCAGCTCCGGTGCGCGAATTGGTGCTCTGGGTGGCGAAGAGCGGCTGGTCTGTTGGAGGCGCCGGAATAGCCACTGCTTTCATCCAGTTGTCGTAGAGAACACCTCCTTCAGAGACTGGAGCGATCGTAGGGAATGTGGAAGCGTAGGCAAGCACATTGGCGAGATCGGTCTGTTTGACGCCATCGTCCACCAGCGAAGGCATATCCGGGAAACCGGGTTGTCCGAAACGCATTTTGTGGAGAAATTCCCACGGGTTGTCTACCGCAATATTCCCCTGGTATTCAGGCTCTTCATCCGACCCGGCATGGAAGTTCAGGGCAAGACCCTGAGGTCCGTGACATGCAGAACAAGTGTCGTCAAAAAATATCTTGCCGTCGGCTAAATTACCGGACGAAACCAGAGGTGCATAATCCAGCGATTCACTGCTCAAAAATAGGGCAAGATCGGTAAGCGCCAGTTCATCCATATAAGCCGAAAAATCATGGTCAGGATTCGTGGATCCCTGGAGGATGGCAAGGATTTCAGCCGGATCCATCCCCGCAACCCTCAATACGCCGACAAAACCCGTCTTGTGCGAGCCTGTTCCGTAAGCGCCATCAACACCCTTGTAGTCCCAGCCGTGACATTCCTTGCATCTCCACGTATCTGCTCCCGCGCGTGTATTGGTGGTTTGAGTGGACCATAAGGGTTGATCTCCCTCCGGTGGTTCGACCCCCAATTCCACGGTCCACTCATCATACAGTCTTCCTCCCCGCGCGACATCTCCGCTGATTGGCGGGTGAGTGGCAACAGGCACCTCTGGCGCCGGGGATTGAGTGGCAGGCGGCTCTGTTGCAGTTTCTGCGCGTGGGCTGCATGCCGCAAAAAGGATCAACAGCACGCCAACGAAAAACTTAGTTACAGGCAGGTGCGATTTCATACATCTCTCCTTTGTGATGGCTAAGAGTGGAACCACTGATTGCCAGCTTATTCAATCGCTATGAAATTCATCTCTTTGGGCTGTTCGGTAATACCAGACAATTTGCATATCCACTCTTTGATGTTTTGAGGTAATGAAACCTCTGTGTCTATATCTGACAAAAATTATAGTAATTAGCGAAAATAAATCTATCATCAGTACGGAGTGATAATTGATGAGGTTGGTTAAAAAATAACTAGTCATTCAGCAGATCGAATGACTAGTTATTTCGCGTGAGTTAAAGCGTAATCGCAGGGCGAGTATCAGCAGGAGGAGAAATCAATATCTTTGTCTGGTGTTTATTGACGTCCTCGCTGGACAATCCCATGCCTGCGAGCGTATTCTCCTGCATCACGCCGATTATGGAAATGAAGTTTCACCAGAATGTTACGCACATGGTTTTTTACCGTATTTTCGCTGATCACCAGACGGCTTGCAATATCTTGATTGGAGGCATTATTCGCCAATTCGCGGAGCACTTCGATTTCACGAAACGTCAGGGTGACGGCTTCAACCGGAAGCTGTGGAGATTGACGGACAAATTGATCAAGGATTCGACGCGCGGTCATTCCTGAAATGCCCGCCTCGCCGCTCCTGACCCTTCTCAACGTATCGAGAAGTTCAGCCGCGCGTACATTTTTATTCAAGTAACCGATCGCGCCGGCACGGACCGATTCGAAGATGCTTTCCTCTTCCTCGTGCACGGTCAGAATAATCACCCTGGCTTCGGGTGCGACGATATGAATGGCTCGGGTCGCGTCCACCCCCGTCCCATCGGGGAGGGTGAGATCCATTAAGATCAGGTCGGGTGTTTCTGTGCTGGCAAGCGCGATTGCATCCTCTACCGAACCCGCCTGACCCACGATCTCAATATCGGGTTGGGTGTTGAACAGGCTGACCAATCCCTCGCGAAAGAGCGTATGATCGTCTACGAGGAGAATCCGTATGGGCGAGGGCGGCGGCTCGGATAATCCCAAATTTTGCAGCAACCCAGCATGGGTAGATAAAGGCTTGGTGGCCTGGCTGGCTAATTCGCGGGCAACTTCACCATAGAGCACCTCATGTTGATCGATGAGGAAGTTGATGGTGCCGACCGGGTCCTTGGTATCATACGACAGGAGGTTACCATCGTCGTCCACCGAAAGGTTCGGCACCTTGCGTGCGACATGAATCGCAGCAGAGGTTCCCCCGAGCCGCGCGAAGCGCTTCAGGATCGCGTCGATGATTTCCCTGTATGGAGCAGTGTCAGTGACTGGAATTTCCGAACCGTCAGACATACTCATTATTTTCTCCTATCGATCAAACGCCCCACGCATGCGATTAAATCCCGCGATGACGAACATTAGGGCGAAGGCGACAATGAGCCGGTGGAGAACTTCGTTTAATGGACGCGCCGCATCAAACAGCACAAAAAGGAGCGACTCGATCAGATGCGCGAAGCCAAGGATGAGGACTCCGCTGACCAGAAGTCGCATCCCCTTGGCGAGTTCGCCGCCAATCCTTGGCCTGGCGATATATGCTGCGATGCTTGCGACCACTAAAATTACATCAAGGATCAGTGCAAATGTTTCCATATTTGTCCTCACGAGATACATTTACGATTTGGAATGGTGCTATACCGATGATTTGAAACTTTCATAGAGTCCGGCAAAAAGAAATTTCGCTGACTTTGCGTGTCGAAGCGATTGTATGGCTACCCGCACGGAAAAGTCAAGCCCGAAAATGAACCTTTGCCTTGCCACACCGCTCATTACGGCACCACACTGATTAGCGCCAGTGGAACAGAAATGGACACGACGCTACCAGACTGACCACCTTGCGACGATACGTTGAAAACGCCGCCCAGTGACGCGACGCGCTCGTGCATTATCTGCATTCCATAGTGGTCCTCGGTGGAGATCGCGGCAGGGTCGAATCCTTTTCCATTGTCTCTAACCATAATCTCCAGGAAACCCTGATCCCAGGTCAACACGGTCTCAAGGATTGTAGCCTCGGCATGTTTCTCCACATTCCGCACCATCTCACGGAATATTAGAAATATTGTCTGTTGGGCAACTTCTTCGAGGATGATGGGAGTGCCGTTGGATTTGAAGTCGAGTTTCAACCTGGCTCGTCTCGCGACGCTTTTGGCATGCTCGCGCAGGAGGTGGGTCATATCCGGCGAAGCTCGCGGGCGGATTTTTTTCAGGATGTCTCGCACGATATCATACGATTTGCTTGCCACCTCGCGCAAATGGCTGATCTCACTGCGGATTTCCTTGTGCTTGTTGACAACATCGTTCATTGAAAGCTGGTCGAGTTTTAAATGGAGAAAACCCAGGTTCTGACCCAGTTGGTCGTGGACATAGGTGGAGATCGACCGTCGTTCCGCCAGGACCACTTCTTCTGTGAGAAGATCCGACATTTTCCTTCTATTCTGACTTGTTTGAATCGCCACAATGATCTCGTCACGGATGCCGGAGAAAATCTCCTCCTCCACAGCCGATAACTTGTACTCAGGCATGACCCGAAACTTGAGAAATGCAGATGGGTATTCCTGACTCGACACGTCCATTCGATAGGCAAAATACGAGCCGGGTTCATCAGCCATGCGGCAAAGGTGAAAGGTCTGGTGTGTCTCTTCCAGGCAAATTCGGCACGGGGCTAATGGGTCCCAGCCGTCCAACCGACTGGTCGCATCCACGCTCGTCCAATAGGCATCCACCTGGGGTTTCATCGTGATGGGGTCGACCATGACCAGGTATGCATCCATGGCAGGGACAATCTGGGAGGGGATGGCTGGAACCTTCTCCATCAGCGATCTCCAGTCATCATCACTGATGAGTTCTTTGATGATCTTGTGTTTGTACGAAAGGATTCTTGCGGCTTGCTTATAAGCCTGATTGGATCGGGAAAAGAGCTCGGTTAAGATGCCAGTCGATGAGAGCAATAGGGCAAACAGGATTACTTCGATGAAATGGAACTGTTGACCCGGTTTATCAGCCGCAAGGTATTCATAAATTTCCACCCACAGCAAGAGGATGCCGATGGAAACAAGAATCAACCAGCGCCACTTTTCCAGCGCGCCAGCCAGGGATTTTAGATATTGTCGAATCCGTTCCCAAATTGCACTCATCTGACGATCGTGTCCTGTTACATTATATATCCCCGAACCCCCCGGTTGCACGATTCTAACCTGGCGAATTCGGAGCCGCATAAAGGTTTGGTTGGATAAAATGACGAAACCGGTATTATTTGGTTACAAGGTTGTCCAATCTCGGGTTCACAACATGCCAGCCTCATTCTATCCCTTGCCTAATTTCTTATGTCCTAATGGGCGCGCAATACACATTTCCGTGGACAACAACAGGCAACTCTGGTAAACCAATGAGCCTCCCGATGGGGAGGCTCATTGAAATTAGTGACTCCGGGGGGATTCGAACCCTCAACCAATTGATTAAGAGTCAACTGCTCTACCATTGAGCTACGGAGCCGCACGCGCGGACGGGAATTATACACGAGGCGATATACATGTCAATAATGGAGCAGGCGTCACGACGGAATGATGTGGTGAATGTCATCGTTCCGCAGGCTCATATCCCATCCATGCTTTTATCCCTGTATAATTGACCCGCATGGAATTCAACGACCCCACATCACAACCCGAACCAGACTTCGTCTCTGCGCGCGCGCGACGACGACGCGCCTTGCGCCGCGCAAATTTCCCCGCCGACGAGGAAGGTCGCGCCGCCCTGTTCGAACATCTCGCGCGCCGCGCCTATCCCTCGTATGAACTGTTTGTGTTCTCACTCGTGGCGGGCGTGATCATCGGGGTGGGATATTTCGTCAACTCACTGGCATTGATCTTCTTCGGCATCCTCGTCGCGCCGGTGCTCACCCCATGGATCGGGTTGTCGCTCGCCGCCATTGCAGGGTCGTTCCGACTGTTCGCGCAGACCTTTGCCGCCTTGCTCCTGAGCGCGCTTCTCGTTTTCGCCAGCGGGTTGCTCGCGGGTTTCGCCACGCGCATTTTCGAACCGCTCAATTTCAACGAAGCCTTCACGCTCAGCCGTTTGTGGTGGCCCAGTTTTGTCACGCTCACCATCGGCTCGATCATTTTCACGATTTCGTTCGTGCGTTCCGAGACCCTGCCCTACCTGCCCAGCGCCTTGATCTCGTCTGTGTTGTTCACGCCGTTATGCGCGGCGGGCTTCGGTTTGGGGAGCGGCGTGACGACCGCCGAACTCTGGCCCCAGGGGTTGCTCGTCTTCGTGGTCCACTTTGCGTGGGCGACGTTCTTCGCCATCGTCACACTTTTCTTTTTGCGCTTTTACCCGACCACGATCGGCGGCGCATCGCTCACCGGAATTCTGCTGGTGACCATCCTGCTTGCCACGACGTTCCTGACCGGCTTCGACCAGTGGATTCAAGTGCGGGCGGGTCTTTCCACGCCTGAGCCTGTTCCCCTCGCCCAGCAGACATCCACGCCTTTGCCGGCGCCATCCGCGCTTTCGACAAGTTCCGCCACACGACCTCCGTCACCGACAGTGTTCGTGGGCGTAGCCACGGCGACCATGTCGCGCACGCCCAATCCATCCCCACCATCCACGCTACCCCCTGCCGACACGGCGACCTCCACCATCACAGCCGAACCCACTCCCATCATCGCCCAGATCCGCGCGGCGGAGGGAGGCGGCGCGTTCATCCGCGAGAATCCCGGCGGCAAGGTGCTCGCCACACTCGCCAATGGCGCGACCGTTACCATCATTCCGAACGATTTTCAAGATGTGAACGGCGTGATCTGGGTGCACGTGTTCGCCACCGTCAACGATGTGCGCGTGGAGGGCTGGATGATTCAAGCGGTGCTCGTCACCGCCACCCCGCTGGCAGATTGGCAACCCTCGCCCACGCCGGAAACCACGTCAACGCCGTAGTCTCACTGGTGTCATTCTGAGCGTAGCGAAGAATCTCTTTCAATGATTGGAGACCCTTCGCTACGCTCAGGGTGACACGCAAAGGAAAACATGCCCATTCACTTTGGAACCGACGGCTGGAGAGCCGTGATCTCCGACTCGTTCACCTTCGACAACCTGCGCATCGTCGCGCAAGCCATCGCCGACGCGGTGGATTCAGAACATTGGTACACACCCAATGACGCTTCCCATGCGCCCGACCCGAAAAAGATCGTCGTCGGGTTCGATACGCGCTTCCTCTCGGACCGCTTCGCCGGGGAAGTGGCGCGCGTCCTCGCCGCCAACGGGTTCTCCGTCCTGCTCGCCCAATCCGATTCGCCGACGCCCGCCATTTCCTACGCGGTCAAACATCAACGCGCCATTGCCGGTGTGATGATCACCGCCTCGCACAACGCGCCGCGCTATAACGGAGTCAAACTCAAGGGCGCGTTCGGCGGCTCGGCTCTCCCGGAACAATGCCGCCGCGTGGAAGTGTACATCAATGACAATGAGCAACAAGCGCGTGGACCCAACCTGATGGACTTCAAAAAGGCGCGCGAGGCGGGGTTGATCCAGAAATTCAACCCCTTGCCCGCGTACTTCGACCATCTGCGGACGTTGATCGACACTGACGCCATTGCCGAGCATCCCCAGCGATTCGTGGTGGATGCGATGTTCGGTTCGGGTCGCGGCGTGATCAAATCGTTTTTGCAAGGGACAGGCTGTGAAATTTCCGAGATCCGCGGTGAGATGAATCCCGGCTTCGGCGGCATCCACCCCGAGCCGATCGCCAAAAACCTCGGGGCGCTTGCCTCCGCCATCAGCGCAGGGATGGGCACCTTCGGCATCGTCACCGACGGCGACGCCGACCGCATCGGCGCGATGGACGAACGCGGCACGTTCGTGGACCCGCACAAGATCATGGCGCTTGCGCTGAAATATCTCGTGGAAAAACGCGGTTGGACGGGAGCCGTCGTCCGCACGGTTTCGACCACGCGCATGATCGACCGCCTCGCCAAACGCTACGGCTTGACGTTGCACGAAACGCCCGTCGGGTTCAACCACATCGCCGACCACATGATGCAGGAAGAGGTGTTGATCGGCGGCGAGGAATCGGGCGGCATTTCGTTCAAGGGACACATCCCCGAAGGCGACGGTCCGATCATGGGGTTGTTGCTCGTCGAAATGATCGCACATTCCGGGAAGACCCTGCAAGGCATGGTGGATGATCTACTCGCGGACGTCGGTCCCGCATTTTATGAGCGCACCGACCTGCGCCTCAGCCGCCCTGTTGCGAAGAAGGAAATGACCGAATTCCTCACCCACCAAGCCCCTGCCGAGATCGGCGGCGAAAAAGTGACCGAGGTCAGCCAGCGCGACGGCGTGAAATACATCATGTCGGACGATTCGTGGTTGCTCATCCGCCCTTCTGGGACGGAGCCGGTGTTGCGCGTCTACGCTGAAGGGCGTACGAATGACATGGTGAAGGCGCTCCTGGGTTACGGCGAGCAGGTGGCGAAGAGCGTGGTGTGAGGCGGCAGGTGATATACTTGCCAAATTGCAGAAAGGTTGAAAATGGCTCTTTCAAGTATCACTGTCCAGGTGGATTCGGAAGCCGCCAAAATCTATCAGGAAACACCCGCAAACGAGCAGGCGAAAATTCGCTTGCTATTTTCGATTCTCCTGAGAGAGTTTGCCGATTCGGCTCGCTCGCTCGAGGCGATCATGGATGAGATCGGCGCGCGGGCAAAGTCAAAAGGTCTGACCGAAGAAAAACTACAGTCACTGCTCGATGGCAGGTAGATTCGTTTTTGACACAAACGCAATCTTAAGCGCCGTTCTACTTCCCAAGTCAAAGCCAAGGATGGCATTCGACAAGGCGAGACAGAATGGCGTTTTGCTTGTTTCCGAAGAGATCATCGAGGAGTTGAACGATGTCCTACGTCGTGACGAATTCGAGAAATATACGACCGAGGCGCTTCGAGTTGAATTTCTATCCGCTCTGTTACGAGACGCCGACTTGATCCAAATTACCGAACGTGTTCAAGAATGCCGCGACCCTCGCGATGACAAGTTTCTTTCGCTTGCAATCAATGGAGGCGCCGATTACATCGTAAGCGGGGACAAAGATCTACTTGTTCTCCATCCATTTCGTGAAATCCCCATTCTGACGCCCGCTCAATTTCTGGAGATGGGACTATAACGAAGACATGTCATATAAAAGCGAGCGGGTGGCGAAGAGCGTGGTGTGAGGCAGAGGTAACCCTTCGACATGCTCAGGGCAACGTCTCTCCGCCTCGGATTCCGCCGACTACTGGGGACTGTACGGGATGAAGGCAGTCATTGACGACACCAACGCGATCTACGTTCAAGACGACACGCCGAACAACGAAACCCAATACCGCACACGCTTTTATGTACATCCCAACAGCCTGACGATGGCGACCAACGACGTCCTTGATCTATTCATTGGCCGCAACACCGCAGGGACGGACGTTCTGCGTATCCAATTACAAAAGACCGCCACGAGTTACCAGATTCGTTCGGGACTGCTCAATGACGCCGGCACATGGACCGACACCAGCTGGTACGATGTTCCCAATTCATGGACCGCGGTAGAAATCCACTACCAAGCCTTCGCCAACAGTGGGTCGTTGAGCCTCTGGCTCGATGACGTCCAAAAACAGAGTCTCACCTTCATAGACAACGACGCAAGAACCATCACCGATATTCGCTTGGGCGCGCAAGGCGTAGAAACGGGAACCAGCGGAACCATATATTTCGATGACTTTGAATCTCGAAGATTCTCCTACATTGGAACTCTGCCTGATCCTGGAGTCAATGACCCCCAAGCGACGAATCCTGCTGGCTGGACGGCTTCGACCTATTCATACAGCACGACCATCCCTCATGCAGTGACTTCGATGGCCATCGAAAGCGGAGGGACAAATACGTATGAGTACGATGCCAATGGCAATATGACCTGCCGTATCGAAAACGATGTGATTTACACCCACACCTACAACGCGGAGAACCGCGCTTCAAGCATTGCAAAACGCAATACCAACTGCACCGGGACGATCATCGAATCGTGGTCGTTCGCGTACGATGGGGATGGAACCCGCGTATTGACTGCACATTTCACTGGAACAAGCGGAACTCCTGATTCAACGACTGCGTATTACATGGGCGGACAATTCGAAGTGAAGGATGGAACAACTAAGAAATACTACTCCATCGCCGGGATGATGGTTGCCGTCAACGATGGAACTGCATTACAATACCTCCTAACCGACCACCTCGGCTCGACGGTGGCGGTCACGAACAGCAGCGGAACTTTAACATCCCAACAGAGATACCTCCCCTTCGGCGAAGCGCGGAGCATTCCCAACTCGCCAATTGCGGGCACCGATTTCACCTACACCGGTCAAAGGATGCTCGATTCGGGCATGGGTGGTATCATGGATTACAAATCACGTTTTTATTCGCCTTATATCAACCGATTCTTGCAGCCGGATACCATCATTCCTGACCAGACCAATCCTCAGAGTTGGAATCGGTTTGCGTATGTGCTGAATAATCCTGTTCGATTCAACGACCCAAGCGGACATGTCTGTTCTGATCCCGAAGATCCAACACCAAGTTGTGAGAGCGATCCACTGCCTTCTCCTATCAGATCTGGTGGGGGTACGGTAAGCACCAGATGGGCTGGAGGAGGAAATAGAAATGATCCTCCAAGTGTCTTAACTGAAGAACAATTGGCGGAGCTAGGGTTGAATTGTGGAGAAAACGTAGCGGAATTAACATGTCAACTTTATACCAACCCTTCTGCTTTTGATTTGGAAGTACATGCCGATTTTCCCGATTGGTTATACCTAATAGCCAATCCAAATTACGGAACGGCAGCTTCGTGTGTTATCTTGTGGCAGGGATGTATATTTGAAGGATTGAACTATACTTTGCTACCAAATGTATATCCCAACCCGACAGGCGGTATTGATTGGAATCGAGATGTAGAGTATGGTGGTATTGTTTTGCCCCTTTTCCATGCGAATTGGCAAACAAGCTCTTTTCAAGGTGCGCCAGCAGCAATCGAACAATTCCCATTAAGAGATGGAAGTTTGGGTTATACGACTGCCTACCTGCGTCCTTCTGCGGTAAACAATGGAATTACTTGGACAAGCAATACCGCAAGTTACAATGGTGTCAATTTTTCTTTGCCAGGAACTATTAGATTTACAACCCAACAGACGGGACAGAATTCGATTCAAACAGTTGGTAGTTTTACTTTGCCCGGAGGCATTGTAATTGGTCAGGTAATCATTAATGGCACCTTGAAGTAATTCACTATGATTTCGAAAACCAGAATTTTTCTTGCCGTACTATTGGAAGCTTTCTTGATAGGTTGCACGACAACATCTTCAATCTTAGAACTTCCCCCAACTCATATTCCTCCAATTGAGATCGAAGTTGGAGAGTTGAATTCCTATACGCTTGCATATTGCTGGCGTCCAATTGACGCCCCGGCGTCCGTTGACTTTCCCGAGCAACAAGAAGTGTACATTGTAGTAAGTGACGGTAGTGGAAGCAGAAAAAATATCACCGACCAATATCCAACCTCATCAATAGCATTTGTAAATATGCTAGGATGCCTCAGCGAATTTAGACAGGATTTGCGCTTGGAGAGCAACAAACTGTCTTGGCGTCCAGGCTCAAATGAACTGACTATTGTCTATGGGACTAATCCGGCGTTCGCAAACTTTAAAACGCTAATAATTTCAGATAACTTTTCAATAGAAGATATTGGAGATCCTGTGGGGCAGAATAATTACTTTATCGATCCCAAAAGAGTCTTTTGGTCACCAGATGGAAGCAGATTTGCGACTGTTGCAACAGATACCACTGACCTTGACAATGGCTTTGGCTCGAACATTTGGGCCTACGAGATGGAAACAAAGCAATTTTTTCGGATCAGCAATATCGAAAGGGTCGGTAATTTTGTTGAAAACGCATCCTGGTCTTCGCAAGGAGACAAAATCGCTGTTGGGTATGGGGTTCCTTATAGCGGAATTGCAATCACCACCTATGGAAACCAACAAGATTATGTTGAAGTCACAAGCGAAACTTCAACATTGTTAAGTGATTGGCCATACGTTGTTGACAGTTTATTTGAGGTGTTTAGTAAGAGTATGATATATGGCTTTAACCTCTATCTAACCCGCAATTCGTCACCGATCTGGATAAACAATGACATGCAAATCCTGTTTGTTGCAGCTGACCGTAACAAAAACGCTTCTTTTTTTCTGGTCAATGCCGACGGCACAGGTCTAAAGGAATTGTCACCAAAATTTTTGGGAAATGTGGCCTTGCCTACTCTCGCTTCCGATCAAAGAACATTGGCGTTCATTCGATACTCGGGCTGGAAAGACCGCAGTCGTGTAGAAATAGCCACTCTTGATTTAATCACATTGGAATACAAGAGCTTGGCCGTTCTACCAGCACCTGCGAACGGAGATGAATTAATCATCAGTGGGCTAAGTTGGACGCCCGATGGTATGTATCTGGCATTTAGTTCGCCTCATGCGGGAGAATCGGATATCTTTATTATTTCTCGCGATGGCAATTCTTGGGCAAATATTACGCAAAATATCGATGGTGACGCCGTAAGCCCCGCGTGGAAACCCTAGCAACACTCCTGATCCTGTCGAGCCTCTGAAGTTGGGAAGGTCTCAAACTTTCTCGGGCATGGGTTCACCGCCCGAAGAAAACGAACCCGGCTGCGCCGCGAGAACTATGCAGAGGCATCTTATCTTTTATACACGAGTGGTTGATCGCGGCTGAAAATCAAACATCCTGCTCTCATTGACGTATGTCAAGATGGCGGAGCGTGGGTTCGCCTTATATCAACCGCTTTTTGCAACCGGACAGCATTGTTCCCGCTCCGGAGAACCCGCAAGCATTCAACCGCTTCTCATATGTTTATAATCGACCAACTATTTTTACTGATCGTAGCGGCCACACTGTTGATTGTGCTCCTTACGATACAGCCTGTAAAACTGCCAAGCCACTATCGCCAGAGTATATTCTAGGTAAATTTAACGTAAGTCTCGATGACGATTGGCCGGAGGAACTTAAATGGGCAGTTGTTCATGGCGTCATCCGAACTGCGTATCGTTTCAAAGAAGAACTTGGGAATAACATCTCAGCTGCTGATGCATTTAAAGCAGTTTATGGGCTCGATGACGGTGACACATTCTTCTTTGAGTGGGATTCGAATTGCTGGGGTTGTCGGGAAGACCCTACAGGCTGTGATGCAGGCATATCCTCAGGAGACGCTTGTAAATCAGGCTTTGGATTTACGAACACTGAAAATTGGATAGAATTCGCATCTATGTCGGCTGTAGAAACTCCTCTTCGCAACATTAATAATGTTATTCATGAGCTAGGACACGCCTTAAATATTAGGCTTGGACGGGGTCCTGAAAACGCTCTGGCAGTGAGATTAGATTTGTTGGTAAATGCAGAAGGATTTTATGGGCCTCCAAATAATAGAACTTGGGAGGCAAGTTCAGGTACCGATGGCTCTGAAACTTTTGCAGATCAATTCCTTGGCTGGGTATATGGGCTTTGGGACGAGAGGAATGATATTGGCCGTCCCGAATTTATGGAAAACATGAATGGCCCGGACGGCTGGGTGGCACAAGCTGCTAATCTGCCGTAAGTAAACAGGTGTTAAAGATGAAACGCATCGCCTTATGTATACTACTAATGATAATGACGGGTTGCGCCACATTATCTTCGGCAACTCAAGCCACTCCCAATTTGTCGCCTCTGGTGGATACAACTGCGACTCAAACTTCATTGCCGCTCGCGGCCACTGCCGCAGTCGCTATTCCCACGGTGTCTCCATTACCGTCACAAAACGCCGAAGATACCCTGTTGGCATTGCTGCAAAGCAATCACGACTGTCTCTTACCTTGTTGGTTTGGTCTTACACCTGCGAAAACCGATAACCAATCCGCAAAACTCCTTTTGGAAAGGCTATCAGCTATATCATTAAGAACTTCCTTCAAGGAAAATGTTGGCGGTGCCCATTGGCGGGTTGACAGCGATGGACTACTGGTTGACACTATCATAAGTTTTACTTATAACAGAAAGCTGTCAGGTTATTTAGAAGATCTTCAAGTAACAATTGAGGTGAAAAAAGAATTAGAAGCTGGCGGCTATGAAACGGTCTGGGAAAATCCACTTAATGATCGATTATTACAGGCATATAGGTTGCCTCGAATATTATTGACCTATGGTCAGCCTGAGGGCGTTTATGTTTTTGCGAATGAAGGCTGGGGTTACTTTGAATTGACCTTGGATTATTCTGATCGAGGATTTGTTATTCGGTACTCTGCTCAGTTAGAGATCTTGGGTGATAATTACGTTGGGTGTATATCGAATTCATTTACGACGCTATATCTTTGGGCACCTGAGTTTTCATATACATGGGCTGAGGGCGTGACCGGAACGGGAGATGAATATGAGATAGATACTCTGAACCGGGATTTCCGGCCGTTGGCCGATGTGACTTCAACAAACCTCAATGAGTTTTATGCCACCTTCTCGAATTTGGATACTGCCGACTGTATTGAAACTCCAAAGATAATGTGGCCGGGACCCTAAACACGATATTCACTTATCTACAGCTCCACGGATCTAACGACAGCGATTAGTTGAACCGCGGCTTTTTGACTGTAGCCAAAAGGGTTTTTCCCGTTGTAAAAGAGAGTTGTTGATTGCTCTTGAAAACAAAATAACCCACCTCCACTGATGCCTGTCAAGATGGCGGAGCGTGGGTTCGCCTTATATCAACCGATTCTTGCAACCAGATAGTATTATTCCTGACCAGACAAATCCGCAGAGTTGGAATCGGTTTGCGTATGTCCTCAATAATCCAATTCGGTATAACGACCCAACTGGACATTGTGCTGGTCCTATAGTCGTAGCCTGCTTTATAGTAGGTGTTGTACTAATGACCGCAGCTATCGACTCATTTGAAACAAACGCTATAGATGCTAGTGCGGCTTCTCAAGCACCCAGTTTTTCCTTAGAACAGCGTGCTATTCAACAATGGCAAGATAATTGTATGGGACAATGCCATTATGCCCACTCAACAAATCCAGGCGGCTCAACAGGCCCAAGGCCAGCTACTCCATTGGTAGATCAATACAGTTCAGCGATGGGTGGGGTTGTTAACTCAATAATGCAGTTCGCTGGAGGCGCATCTACTGTATCAGGCATTATGCCTCCAACAAGATACAGTGATTATGATGTCAGAATAAATTTTTACCTTAAAGCAGAAGCACAAATGGACGATTTGGCACCCACCGATCTTTCGTTGAAAGATACGGCGCGGTGGTACTTTGATTACCGAAACTTTTTGCGTTCAAGAACTAGATATTTAATGGCTGATAGAGATAGAGCTATTGGCTTTGAATTAAGTGATCCTAACTTCACTTTTGAAGAATTGATCCAGCATAAGATTATAAACAAAGGATTGTCAGGCGATGATATTTATATAGATATTATCAACAGTGCACCTAAATCCAGAACCAGTGTAAATCAGAGTTTAGGAATTCATATACCAGAATGATTGAATTAGTTATTGGAAAAGATATAAAAGATACAAGTAGGACACAATACTACCTTACTGAGCTAAATGATTACGACAGTTTTGATACGGTCGTAAATGAAGTGCTCAAACAAGGACCAGTGCTAGTAGATTTAATTAATGGTATTCATTTTCGGATAGCCTCGTTTGAGATTGGCGGTAAAAAATTCAAAATTGTTTACCATGAGGATATTGGTATTTATTCATCCACTGAAACTGGATTCGATGATGAAGTTTGGATTCAAAAATTATTGACCATCGTTGTTGATAACTTGAACGCCTACGGGTAGGCCTTTATCATATACGACCGTCGAATACCTCCAACGTAATCGTGAATGGGGTTGACCGCTCGAAGAAAACGAACCGCGCCTTCATTGACAACGACACGCGCACGGTAGCGGCATGTCATTGTGGCGGAGCGTGAGTTCGCCTTATATCAACCGATTCTTGCAACCGGACAGCATCATTCCTGACCAGACAAATCTGCAGAGTTGGAATCGGTACTCGTATGTGCTGAATAATCCTATTGCGTATAACGATCCTACAGGACACAATGAAGATTGTCAGATCGGATTGGGCTGTGCAGATAATACCCGTGCGCTAACACCACCTGTAGATCCTCCCGGTGGTGGAGGTGAGGGAAATAATAACTGCAATGGAGATGATTTATGTAGACATCATAATAATGATGATGTTAGCCTATTGGATTCGGAGGTTTATTTAATTTTTGGGCACCCTGGCACTGGCAATAATACTATTGGGTACGCTTCAGGTGATAATGTTTGTAGTAGTGGGGGTATAGGAACCGTAGTAGGTAATGCATCTACAATCATCACCGCACATCATGTATATGCAGCCTGCGCTATGACACAAAACACACTCTGGATACAAGTAGATGGCGTATTGATCAGCTACTCTATATCGGGTGTGGTTCCTGTACAGGGTGAAGGTGACATAGTAACCATCGCCCTTCCAAGCAACCTTCCAAGCAATGTAGTTCCTGCTACTCAAATAACTAACCACAATATTGTGTCTGGCGAACCTGTAGAAGTAATATCTCACTACAGACTTTACAACAGTAATGGTGAATTTACAGGTGTAGTTATGTTTTCTAGCCCGACTACCATTATGAATGATTGGAGAGTTCGGACTCCTTATGGTCAACAAGTCATGTTAACCAAGACTCTCATAGCTGGCAGTTCTGGTGGAGGCGTATTTTCAAATGGACAATTAATAGGAGTAAATAGTTTTGCTGACTTTGTTGGTGGTGGCGGAACTACTATGGCGTCACTGTGTCGTAACTGGCTAGGATTAGTTTGTTAACAAACATTCTAACAATAACCATGATAGATATTATGAAAAATAATTCAATTAGAAAAAGACTTTCGATAGCTTTAATTGTGGTTATAGTCTTTATTACACTGGGCCAAGCTCTTGAGAAATACTGCCCCGTTCGGTACGGAATTCAGAGCATCAATTCAACTATCAACATTCAGGGTCTATACCCTTGGCCTGGTGCAAAAATCCCATTTGCTTGCCATATTCGTGATTTTGTGAAATCACCCTTTGCACCAAAATATATAGACTCTTATGAAGTGGTTTACAAAGAAGATGGGTTTCGCGTTCTCGAAGATTTTCAGCGAAGTGGAGTAGTTTCGGTACGTATTTTCCCTGCTAATGAATTCCTACCTATATTCGCCCCATCCCATACCGGGAAAATGCCACTACTCGCAGATAGCATCACCATTTATATTGATGAGCAGAAGTTGAATATTGGACATGTCGGCTGGAGAGAGTTGGATGTTCAATTCAGTTTTGTCACTATCCTTGACCCCTTTTTGTTGCCCGGAAAACATATAGGCAAAATAGTTCTTCTACTACCTTCCGGAGAAACTACCGAATACGAATGGAATTTTGAAATTACCTGGTGGTGAGCTTGCCTTGTAGAGGGGAATTGCTAATTGGCGTTGAAAACAAAATAACTTATCTCCATTGACGCCTGTCAAGATGGCGGAGCGTGGGTTCGCCTTATATCAACCGATTCTTGCAGCCGGATAGCATTATCCCTGACCAGACAAATCCACAGAGTTGGAATCGGTTTGCGTATGTCGAAAATGATCCGATTAATTATTCGGATGTATCTGGGCATTTCAAGTGCAAAGTTGAGCAGAACTCTGGTTTCGAAGGCAATTGCAATGAGGCAATTGAGACACTCCTAACATTGTTGCAGGAGAAAGGAGGTGAAGAGGGCCAAGCTCTTGTTGAGGCATTTCGTGTTGCAGATGGTGTCTCTCGCTATGGCAGGGGAGGGGGATATGACAAGAAAGATCAAATTTCGATAACTGTTGTGCAAGGAGACGGGAGCGCTGCATATTTAGGAAGTTTGAACTTTTCAATTACAGCTGGTCTATTAGATCAAGCAGGAGATATAGATACGCTTGTAAACACAGGACAATTCGGACATGAGATCGTACACCTTACTCAAGATGATCCTATGGATCGAATATTAGGCATAAGTTCCGGTTCGCTTCAAGATGAAATTGAGGCATATGCGGTTCAATCTGAAATTTATGAAAGTATGGGGCTCGGACCAAGCGATCACGGAACAGTAGCCTATGCTTTTGAAGTCGGAAGTTATGTCGATGAGTCCGCAGAATCGATATTAAGCTCTAGATGGGCAAAAGCGAAGGGGCAATATGATAATTTCCCGCTGTTTGATGGCGGGAATCGTCAATTCGATAACTGGTGGTACATCAAAAAGCCAGTAATAAAACCTCTACCGTTACATCTATTTCATGGTATCTAGAACAAGTTGTTGCGGCATTGTTGATAACTTGCACCACGAATTATTGGAGCTTTCAGTGAAACGGCAAATAGGAATTAAGTGGCTATTAATAATATTACTTTTATCAACTTGTAGTGACGTAAGTGTTCCTGCCGCACAACCAGGCGACGCAGAAACTATGTTTGTTGTGAGCGAAACCCTCGAAAAAGATGCCCCAACGTCGTTTATCAATCTTGATTGGTCACAGCCTAATAAGATCACTATCCGAGGATTGTGGCTTGAGAAATACCCGGCGTTTATTGGGGAGATAGATACCAGGAAGGTGTTTCCATTTTACATGAATAATTCCGTTATCTCGGGATCGCTGTTGGCAGTGTCTGGCGATGGAAATTATCTTGCTTATCAGACAGACGCTAAACTATACATTGCATCGATGACCAAGGTTGTTTCGAATGGTTATTCAATAGATCCCGAAAGTGTAATTTCTGTTTTTGAGGAGCGTTTTCGATGTGGTTTAGCATGGTCGCCTAATAGCCTCCAGTTGGCGTCCATTTGTTTAACGTTAGACGGGATTAAGATCAGTTTATACAATGTCGGAAGCGATGATCTTCAAGAAGTGTTTCGCTATTCCGAGGAAAACATAGATGATATCGAAGGGGTTTCGTGGTCTTCTAACTCGTCAATTCTGGCCTTTTCATTAAGATATGGATATGATGATAAAGAGAAAAATACTTCTCAAAAGGATATATTTCTATTTCGTCTTAACCCTCATGTATTGCTTAGGTTGACAAATACTCCTGGTGATGAACAATATCCCGATTGGTATCCGGGTGGATTTCAAATTCTAACCTTTACATTTACTCCCGAGGGCGCTGGTGAAAGCCTGCGCTCGCGATTAATGTTCTCGACCGAAGATGGAAAATGCGTGAAGCAAGGTTCGGATATTGTGGGGATTGTCTCTCCGTCCTGGTCGCCTGATGGGAGTCAAATTGCCTATATTTCTGAGTGGGCAAGCATTAAGATCATCGAAACTTCTAACGTTATTCATCCTGAATTTCTTACTCCAGAAGGGCTATGCAACACAAGCAATTAACTGTTTAGCCTTTTTGTGTGGTTTGGTATTAATCATTTTGAAAAAAAATTGTATCCATTGACGCCTGTCAAGATGGCGGAGCGTGGGTTCGCCTTATATCAACCGATTTTTGCAACCGGATAGCATCATACCTGACCAGACAAATCCGCAGAGTTGGAATCGATTTGCGTATGTGGAGAATGACCCAATCAACTACGCTGATGCATCTGGCAATTTCAAGTGTAAGAATAGCAGCACAACCTTTGAAGGCGATTGTCAGGCTGTGATCGAAGCATACTTAACCCTATTGCAGGAACAAGGCGGCGAAGAGGGTCAAGCACTTGTAGAAGCGTTTCGTGATGGAGATACTGCTACTCATTGTTATCGGGGCGGTAAATGTGTCGAGGTGAAAGACCAAATCACAATTATCGTTAGGGACAGTCTTGGAGGCGCCAGGGCGCGCTATACAGAAAATATTCTTGGGACAAAGAATTATTTTGTATCTGCCGAGATGATGAATGCGTCTGGAGTCTTGCAGTTAGTGCATGCTGGAGCATTTGGGCATGAAATTACTCACCAAACTCAGGGATATGCTCAATTAGAGACGGTTCTTGCAGAACTGAAAGCTTGGAACGTTCAATGGCAACTCTACGAAAACATGAGTATATCAACACTTGATTATTACGATGTAAACACTGCCAGAGAAATAGCTCCCTATATGTATGAATCCGAAGACGAGATTATGGAATCACGTTGGGCAACTCAAGGATATGGCGGCCTTCCTTTTACTAATAGTTCTACTCCAGAATGGCACCCGTATTATCCACCTTCCAGTCCTCGTCATACGCCCATTTGATTCCAGATTATAGGAATTGATCCAAAGAACATTTGAGACATGAACGCAAAACAAAGCTCTCTAGTTGTTAAGGCATTTGTTCTAGCGCTTACAAGTGCAACAATCGCTTCGATTCTACTCTTTGTCAATTGGCTTCAATGGCAAGTTTCTATTCAAAACTTGGGAAGTGGATATGATATCGACATAGTTTCCAAAACATTCAACACGTCGAGGACCTATTCAGAGACAGATATTCTCAGCCTTGTGGCAAAGATATCCACATCACGAGGTGAATGCTGGTGGGGTGACATAACAACGGAGGCATCTGACACTGATCGCTTATCCGAAAAAACATTCCTAAGGATGTTTTACATCTGTACTGTTGTGAGTTATGTGATAATGTTCTTGACATTGTTAAACCTCGTGTATTGGCGATGGAAGCGATACTTCACTTTGACACTAGTTGGTCTTGCAGGGTTCGCGGGTATTTTTATGGTGATTAGATTCTTGTCCCCCAAAAGTGGCCTTCATTTGGTTGTTCCTCCTCAAACGGATTTTGATTGTCATTTCAACATAATATTGAATATCAGTTCAGTTTCTGTAACTCCGATTGCCGGCATCTTATTATCTGCCAGCATCATACTTTCAATGATGTCTGCTATTATGGCACTTTCTTTTTGGAGAAAACGGAGTCTCTTCGATAATTCTATTGTTTAGCGCGTAATTATTGAGTTGGCTCCTGTGTTACTGACTATTCGCCTTGTGTAATGCAGTTTGTTCGGCTCGACACACTCACTGATGTCCGCTTAGGCATGCAAGGAATTGAAACCGACACGCGCGGCAAGCTCTACTTCGACGATTTCGAGTTGCACCGATTCTTGTACATCAATACACTGCCTGACTCTGCAGGAAATTCTGTAGCCTTTGTGGCAAAACCATCTGCCTCCATTGACGTATGTCAAGATGGCGGAGCGTGGGTTCGCCTTATATCAACCGATTCTTGCAACCAGATAGCATCATTCCTGACCAGACAAATCCGCAGAGTTGGAATCGGTTTGCGTATGTGC
>CAZGSB010000021.1:0-47644 GCA_964528275.1 uncultured Anaerolinea sp.
GTAAACATCTCAGCGCGGGTCAGCGTGTACGGTTCCTGTTTACGCGCGGCGAGCCGGGAGTCTATGCTTGGGATATGTCCGATTCGTTTGATAAAAGGACTCTCGATATTCAACGGTATCAGGAATTATTACGGCGGGCGAGCCGTACCATACTTGATTCTTTCATAGAGAAAACAGTTGCAGAATGTACGGACAAAGATGTGACAATCCTACTCCGCCAAAAGCCCTCAAAAGAACTGTACTTTGTTGACCCACTATGTTAAAATAGGGATAACAACCGAATAAGATTTGTGAAATATCAAGTCGCCTCAAGGAGATAATTTTTCCCCCATATCTCCGAACGCCGTTATCCTGTACAGCGTCTCCTTGTGGTGTAGCAAATCAATACAGAAGATTGAAGCGCACGCAAAGAGACACGGCAAGAAACACCGTCTCTTTAGTGCCCTTCTTTTTTTAATAGGTAAAGGAGTCGAATGAAGAAAAATAAAAAATTTGTGTTACGACTCAGCGAGCAGGATTTGAGAGAGTTGCGAGATGTATCGCAAATGACGAAACGCTCCAAGAGTGAGGTCTTCCGCTGGTCATTGCATCAGGTTGCGAAGGTGCTCTACGAGCGCCCCGAACGAAATCAACTGCTCAAGCAGGCAAATGTCAAGCCTGTTTGAGCAGTGTCTATTTTATTCGCCCATAACAAAAGCCCGCCGTTTGAGCGGCGGGCAAGGGTGAAAACAACCATTAGCCGGCTAGGCAAAGGAAGTTCTCTATGCAAGATTGTAGCACAAATTCAAATCACGAGTCTTTTCTGATTCGTGTTGCTGGACATGTAATAGGTGAGGTCGTGCAAGACGTATTCAAAAAAACTATCACGGGAAGCCGCCATATTCTCCAAAAACCGCCCTCCATTGCCTTGTCGGTCGAGAGTCTCGAACAGGCGGAACGCGCCGGCGCGCGTGAAATTCAAATCAAGGATAGGGAAACGGGGCAATTGTTCTCATGTACGATAGATCACTTTAAGCATCACGCCTTTCCCCTCCAACGCGGCGGGTTCGAGCCTCAACTCGCAATGCGCCTTGAGGAGTTCGATGTCACCTCTCCGCTTGAAATTTCAAGCCACGCGCCCAAGCGCGGCGAAATCAAACGCAAGCCGGGCAATGGTGAGCGGGTTCGCAATCCGCACGGGTTGGTCTTGGTCAGTCCGCGCCAGTTGGTGCTCAAGGGGATGATGTAATGAGCGAAATGCAAACCGTTAAAAAATATCTTGAATATGTCAATTCGGGTGAGTATCAAAAACATGAACGAATCCGCGAAGGTTTGCCGCACATCCTGAACTTTACACAAGAAACCGCGCTTGATTTATATCAGCGCGGGTTTAATGTGTTTCCCCTTCCCTCTGTGAACGAATGGCGAGGGCGTCCAAATAATAAGGGGAATTTAGACAAACATCCATTCGGTAGAACTGGCAAACTTTTTTATACCCGTTTGCATTATTGCGGTGCTGACTGTTCACACTTGCGGCGCGGTGATGACTTCCTGTCCCTGTTTCAAGTGTCCAAACATGGCGCGCCAAATATCGGTGTCATGGCGGGCGTGACTTCGGGCAATCTATTAATCATTGATTGCGACACAAAAGAATCGTTTGAGCATGTATTACGAGAACACACAGAGCGAAAGATTCCATTTTGGGCTTTCACTGGGCACAGGGGCGGGACAATTCTTGTTCGCGTCATCGAAGGTGAAGTAAAAACCTTGTACAAAACAAAGCGCAAAGAGGAAGATGGGATACTGCGAGAGGTTGAACTACTAGGGCGTTCCCATTATGCCGTCATACCGCCTTCGATCCATCCGATGGGAACTCACTACACATGGTACACGCCCGAACCGCGTTCGTCATTGTTGGAGGGCGCAACCCTTCCGCCTGTATCTATTAAATCCTTGGAATGGCTGGGAGCAAAGTTACACAAGAGCAGGTGTGACAGGGAACTGCTAAATGTCCCGTCCGCCTTGCAAGTCTTATCATTGAATAATCAGATGATTTGGGTGAATGGGTGCAAGGATGGGGAAAGAAATTTGCGTACCTACGATGTGGCTTGTGATATGGCTGGGAATGGAATTACTCAAGAATGCGCCTTGGAATACATGCGGGAATTCGCGGAAAGGTGTTACCCGCCATTGAGTGATGGCGAACTGCGCGACCGCGTGAAGTCGGCTTATTCAAGGGAACGCAACCCTGCAAGATATTTTCGCGGTGAAAATCTTTCGCAACTTCAAAATCGGATTAAATTGGGGTCTTGGGATGCGGCACAAAATTTCGCAGGATCATTTGACTTCCGCACTTTACCCGGTAATCCGAATAAATCACGGCGCGTATTTTTGGCTTGTATCGAGCGGGCGCGAATGGATGGGGCTTTTTTATGGCGTGCCAGTATTCGTGAATTGGCTGAATTGGCTTTCGTTGACAAAAGTACGGCTTCGGATTGTACGCGGCGGTTCATCGCGGCAGGTTTGCTGGAACGACCTGATTCAAGTAACGGTGAGAGACCTTATGACAATGGCGGAGCCAGTTTATACCGTTTTGGCGGAATTGTGTTTCAGTCCGCCCAAATTCCGTACACTAAACAAACCGTGACAACTACTGTACGAAATTCGGTGAAGGAGAAATTACCAAATACTGACGTCCAGAAAGATGTTTTCGGGGTGATGCGTGGATGTGCTTGGGAGGTTTACTGTCACCTCTTGGAAAATCCAGAGCCGACAATCGCAAGGATAGCAAAAACAGTGAAACACCCATACACTAGTGTTAGCGAAGCCGTAAAGCAATTAATAGCGGCGGGACTAGCATCATTAGCAGAGGGATTTTATACAGGGATACCTGTCACGGACGCAAAAATGACAGAGATTACAGTTATAGGAAGGGATAGAAGATCGAAGGCAAACATTCATGGGCGAGCGCAACGTCGGCGGGAACAACATCGGCATGATAGGGAACTTGACGCAAATCGAGATATGCACAGGTCAATAAAAAAGTATCGGCGTAATTATTCTCAATGATTCCGCTGGAAATTAATATTAACTAGTTTTCGGTCAACGTGTCTGAGCGTGTGAGAATTCATGATTGAGCGGCGGCTTGCAAGGTCGCATTCCTGCAAATTTTGAAAAATTTTTTCGCGGGCACTCTACTTAGCAGAACCAACGCCCAAGCCGAACGTACCCCGTAGGGGCTGGGTACTTGTTGAATACTGCGAAAACAGCCGATTATTTCGCTAAATAGCACAGGAGGTCGCTTTATGGGTGGTTACGGGTCAACGCGGTGGGGTTGGTATGGCAAGAGGCTTGCAGTCGAAGATTGCCGCCGATTGCCGATGAAAATTATCAATCCTAAAATCCGCGAAGGTTGGCGCGCGGGCAGTGTCAGTTGGAGTCGAGGCGGCGAGCCGATGGGCAATATCAGTTATCAAATCGTCTGGGGTAATGAACCAGAAGCACTTCGTTTGATTTACACCGTCACCAAACATGACACCGGCTTGAACAAGGATTTCGATTATCCAATCATCCTGACTACGACCACGCTCCCTTGGGACGGTGTTCGTTACTGGTTCCTTTGTCCCGCGCGGTGGTGCGGTCGGCGCGTGAGTGTGCTTTATCTCCCTCCGCACGGTGAGATTTTCGCGTGCCGGCATTGCCACCGCCTCTCGTATCGGTCTAGGCAGGAGGGTTATCAAGACCGCGCCTTCTATGGTCGAATGGCGGCGCTGATGCAGGATTTTCTCCCCGGAGCCACTTGGCGAGAGGCAAGGAAAGTTTTCGGAGTTTGATTTGCATCCGACGCAATAATTAAAAAACACCCCATAGACTCGTGAGTTGAATCTATGGGGTGAACGTATCAGCAAGTCTAATGAGCCGATTTGAAAGTATGTTTCAGGAACTTTTGCAAGGTACGGCGGGCTCTCGCTACTTCCCGGTCAAAGGTGCTGATATTCACGCGGGAGAATACCTCAATCGCCCATAGCGCAAAGAACGCGCCGCGCGCTTCCTTGCCGGCTTGGGTAGTGAGCCATTCAGCAAATTTGTCCCTGTAAAAATCAACTTCTTTGAATGTTATTGTCGGTTGTTTGTCGGCGGTCTTGATTTTGGTCTTGCGTTTGGTGCTCATTGAATCCTCTTTTTGGGAGGGACTATTTAGATTAAAAGTCCCTGCCGGTGATTCCGTCAGGGGCGAAGGGCGTATAATTCTTTCAGCCTTTGCCGTCGCTCTGTGACGGTTTGGGTCAGTTCCCGGCACGTGTTACCGCACATGCCGGGAACGTTTGCTGTCAGACAGCACGAAATGTATGAGTACGAATATCTCGTTCGATTACCTCCCTTCTTTCAGCCACGCCAAATTATCAATCGGAGAATGTGCCTTGTGCGCTTGAAGCAGGTCATCGTCAACCATTTGGGCGTAATGCTGAACCATATCAAGGCTGGCATGTCCAAGCATGGCTTGAAGATGCAATACGTCCATACCAGCGCGGAGCGACAGGATAACAAATGTGCGGCGGAGCGCGTGCGGGGAAACATGTATACCCGTCTTATTCGAGAGCCGCCGGAATATCAACAATATACCTGTACCTGTAAACCTTCCACCGCTTCTTGATAAGAAGACCGGCAAATCGCTGGCTGGGTTTCCCAAAGTTCGGCGATAGGCGAGTAACATTCGGCGTGTGGTCGCTCCAATGACCGCACTTCGAGCCTTGCCGCCTTTGCCGCGATTTACCTTGACAAGTCCTCGTAAGATGTCAATATCTCCCCAATTAAGAGCAGTCACTTCAGCGCGGCGTAACCCCGAATCTGCCATGAAGAAAACCAAAGCCTTGTCTCGCGGGTTCCTGCATGCCGATAAAACCTGATTCAATTCTTCAGCCGAAAGAACTGGCAGGCGCTTCTTTTCCATTTTTGGCATGGTAATTGAAACAGGCGCGGCAATATAATTCTCTGAGTGCCAGAAGCGGAGCAACGTCCGAATGGCGCGGGCGTGAGCGTTCAAAGTTCTGTCTGATTTCCCCCGTGTTGCCAAACCTGAAAGATAATACCGAACGAGTCGCGCGTCCACTTGTTCGGGATTTGTTACCCCTTGACCTTCCGCCCATGCCAAAAATACGCCGGCAGTGTACCGATAAAACTCCATTGTATTCGGCGCGCATTGCATCGCCTGTCGGCTCAAGATGAAGTCAGTGTACGCATCATTCAAAGCTAGGGAGGCAAGATTCCATTTTTGAGCAGTAACTGTCTGAGAGAACATAAAACACCGTCTTTCTGCCATTTCTGGCGGAATACGACAGTGTTTTGCTCGACCTGCGGATTTCAGAGCGGGTGATGGGAATCGAACCCACGATATCTTGCTTGGGAAGCAAGCGTTCTACCGCTGAACTACACCCGCGTAACGCCCGTCATTATAGCCAGCCGATATTTGAATGTCAATGCGGCGGATGAAAACCACCGGATCATTCCGGACGGTTCACTGGTTCCGGCTTAGGAGTTGATTCGTCAACGTGAACAATGCCTCGCCCGCCTCGCCTTGCGGATCTGCCTCGCGCAGGTTTGTCAGCGCCAGGTCGGTCATCTGTTTCGCCGCTTCTTGCGCGGCGAGCAAGCCGCCTTCACCGGCGAGCAGGCGTGACAGCTCCTCCACCTCCTCCTGCTGAATCAGACCCTTTGCCCAGCGTTCGGCAAACTTCCCCTTTTTATCCAAGCCTGCCAACACAGGGAAGGAGTTCTTGCCCTCCACCAAATCACTCGCGGCAGATTTGCCCGTCACCTTTTCGTCGCCCCAAATGCCGAGAATATCATCCTGTACCTGGAACGCCAGCCCAAGGTATTGCCCGTATGAGCGATAGGCTTCCTGAAGCGATTCGTCCGCGCCGCCGAGCAATGCGCCGATGTGACAGCACGCCGAGATCAACGCCGCGGTCTTACCTGAGATCATGGGCCAATAGTCCTCGGCACCCAAATCTTTTCTGCCTTCATATGACATATCCAAATACTGACCGCGCGTCAGATCGAGGCAGGTGTTGTGTAAAATTTCAGCCGCTTGCAAAACAATATCTGATGAATAATTTTCTTTCAAATCCACAATTGCCTGACTCGACATCACAAACAACGCGTCACCCACATTGATCGCCATCGGCGCGCCCCACTTCACCCAGGCGGTTTCGCGCCCGCGGCGGGTGGGGGAGTTGTCTTGAATATCGTCATGCACGAGCGAAAAGTTATGTACGAGTTCAATTGCCGCGGCAGCGGGGAGCGCGGAGTTCCAGTCCGCACCACACGAAGCCGCGGTGAGTAAAACCAAAATGGGGCGAATCCGTTTGCCCGTGGCTTCGGGGCCGGCGCCTGCGCCTGTCCAGCCCATGTGGTATGTCAACATGTCGTGGAAAGATTTGGTGCGCGGCGCGTCCAGGCGGGAAACCTGTCGCTGGAGTTCCAGCTCGATGGGGGGAAGAAGCGTTTTGATGTCCATTTAAAGTATATCCATTTTGGTCAGGTCCATTTTCAATTGTTCAGGTGAGATGAAGTGGATCGTGTTGAAACCCATTTTACCCGCCTGTTCGATGTTGGCGCGTGAGTCGTCGATGAAGATGCATTCGAGTGTGGGCTTTCCGATCTTTTGCAGGATGAGATCGTAGATCGCTGGTTCGGGCTTGATGTGACCGACATACCCGGAGACCACCATATCGTCGAATAATTTGAGAAAATCATATTTCGCGAAGGCGTACGGAAACGTCTCCGCCGACCAATTGCTCAATCCGTAAAGCGGATAGTCCTTCGCTTTGAGTTGCTTTACGATGTCGACGGAACCCTCGATGGCGTTGCCGAGCGATTCCTGCCAGTGATCGTGATATGCCTGAATAAGGTCGGCGCGATGGGGGTATTCGCTCGAAAGAAGCTGGATGCCTTCTTCAAATGGGCGGCCCTTATCCTGTGCCGCGTTCCATTCCACGAATTTGATCTCCTTGAGGAAGGCTTCCATTCCCGGTTCGTCGTTCGGGAAGTATCTGCGGTAGAGGAATCGCGGATCCCATTCGATCAGCACATTGCCGAAATCGAAAATGAGGGCGGTGATGTTGGTCATGTTGTTACGAAAGGTGACACTCACTCCCAAAAGTGACTGTCACCTATTCTACGCCTTTATCTTCTCGCCCTTTGGATCATACAACGGCTCTTTTTGCACATCAGCCTGAATTTCCACGCCAAAACATTCAACCGTGACTTTGATGCCAGGCTTTGCCAACTCGGTGGGGAGGTAGGTGTACGCGATGCTCTTTTCAATCGAGTAGCCATATCCACCCGAAGTGACCCAGCCCACGACCTTGCCTTCGTGGCGAATCGGTTCACTGCCGAAGACCACCGTCTGCGGGTCAGACAACACAACGCAACACAACTTCTGCTTTATACCTTCCGCCTTTTGTTTGACCAATGCCTGCTTGCCCATGAAATCCACAGGTTTGTTCAACGCCACCGCGAATCCAAGCCCCGCTTCGTACGGAGTGTAATCAGGTGTGATGTCGCCGCTCCAATAGCGGTAGCCTTTTTCAAGGCGCAGGGTTTCGATGGCTTTGTATCCGCCAGCGACCATGCCAAACTCTTTTCCCGCTTCCCACAGCGTATCCCACAACTGCTGACCATATTCGCTCGGCGCGTAAAACTCCCAGCCCAGTTCACCGACGTACGTCACGCGCAACGCCAGTGCAGGGATGTTGCCAATTGTGATCTGTTTTGCAGTCATGTACGGGAAGGCTTCGTTAGACACATTGTCTTTTGTGACCTTTTGCAAAATATCACGCGCACGTGGACCCCACAAACCAAAACACGTGCGAGCCGATGTCAAATCATTGATGAAGACTGTGCCATCGAGCGGCATGTATCTTCGCAAGTGAGTCATGTCGTGTGTGCCGAAGGCGGTACCAGTGACGATCATGAACCGATCAGGCGCAAGGCGCGAGACCGTGAAGTCGCATTCGATGCCGCCGCGTGCGTTGAGCATTTGGGTGTAGACCACCGAGCCGACGGGTTTATCAATGTCGTTGCTACAAAGTTTTTGCAAGAAGTCCAATGCGCCTGAGCCGAGTACTTCGATCTTGCTGAACGACGTTTCATCGAAGAGTCCTGCCCGTTCACGTGTGCCGATGTGCTCTGCCTGGGTGGCGGGCGACCAGTTGTGGAGTCCCCAGCCTTTCGGTTGGTAGTTGAAGCGGGCTGTATCCACATTGCTTTCATACCAGTTCGGGCGTTCCCATCCACCTTTTTCGCCGAACGACGCGCCGAGTTCCTTGAGGCGATGATATGCGGGCGAGAGTCGCAGTGGGCGCACGCTTTGGCGTTCTTCGCCAGGGTAATGAATATCGTAATACTGCCCGTAGGTTTCGACGGTGCGCGCGAGCGTGTAATTCTGACTGCCATATTGATTGCCAAAACGCCGCGCATCGAGTTTCCACATGTCCCACTCGGGGTGGCCATCCACGATCCACTCTGCCATCACTTTGCCGATGCCGCCCGCGCCTGCGATGCCGTGCGCGCAAAATGCGCACGCCACCCAAAAGCCGCGCACGGCAGTTGGTCCAAGCAAATATTCTGAATCGGGTGTGAAGCCCTCAGGTCCATTGAGCAACTGCACGATCTCGACACTTTCCATTGCAGGCACGCGCTTGATGATATTTTCCATCAACGGTGTAAAGCGATCCCAATCGGGCTCCAGCAATTTGAAATTCCAATCCTGCGGCACGCCGTCCAATCCCCATGGCGCGGGTTGGCGTTCATATCCGCCCGCCACCATGCCGCTCTCACTGCCGCGATAATAAACGAGGTTATCGGGGTCGCGCATGGTCGGCATTTTCTGCGGTTGATCCTTGACAGGCTTGGTAATGAGATACAAATGCGCCATCGGGATGATCGGCAGATTCAACCCGACCATGTTCGCGATGGTGTTGCCCCATAACCCCGCCGCATTGATGACGACCTCGGTTCGAATCTCGCCTTTGTCTGTTACTACACCCTGAACCCGATTCTCGCTGAC
Source organism: uncultured Anaerolinea sp. (assembly GCA_964528275.1). GTDB lineage: Bacteria > Chloroflexota > Anaerolineae > Anaerolineales > Villigracilaceae > Defluviilinea. Next base: position 9,050 of record CAZGSB010000021.1, read on the forward strand.
AGTGATTTCCGTGACGCGCGTATTCGTCAGGAAGGTTGCGCCGCGACTCTTCGCTCCCGCCGCGAGCGCATTCGTCAACCCTGTTGGGTCAATCTGCCCATCGGTGGGGAGGTACACACCGCCGCGTACATCGTCCAGTGACATGAGCGGGAACAAGTCCAAACATTCTTTCGGGGAAATAATATCGAGCGGCATTCCGAACGCCTTCGAGTAGCCGACGACACGCTTCAGCTCCTCCAACCGTTCATCGGAGGAAGCAATGCGTAAACTTCCCACTTCGTTCCAGCCAGGGTCTACGCCTGTTTCAGTTTTGAGTCTGCGATACAAGTCGGTGCTGTAGCGCATCAACTTCGTCAGACTCGACGATGTGCGCAATTGACCGACCAGCCCCGCTGAGTGGAAGGTGGAACCGCTGGTCAACTCGTGCCGTTCGATGATTACGATGTCTTTCCAGCCCATTTGGGTGAGGTGGTAGGCAATGCTCGATCCGCCGACGCCGCCTCCGATGATGACTGCTTGTGCGTGTTGTGGTATTTCCATTCGTGAGGTTTTCCTTTGCGATGTAAATTCGGTGGTTGAGTAGGGCAAGTGATCTTCTCGCCCTTATCGAAACCACCATGCTGTAAAGCAATTTTTGTTACAAAATTTATTATGCTTACCTGTGGTCTCGATACGCTCGCAATGTCGCCTCAGCGCCACTCGCTACTCGACCACCGAGTTGGATTCTAAACAGATTTCAGCCAATCCTGAAAATCACTTCCACTTGTGTTCGCCTCGAACCGATCAAAATACTTTTGCCCGTATCCCTCATAATCAAAATCCAATTTCGATACTCCGCGCTGAACCTGCGCCCACATCGCCTCGCGCAGATCGGACATGATCTTCATCAGTTTTTGATGTGCTCTCTGGGAATCGGTTGGATTTCCAAAATAGGTCTTCAACAGAACCTCATCCTGTTCATCGTTGAACTCATGCTGAATGGCGAAGTTGCCGAGGTCGAAGAAGATGTCGCCCATGCCGCCGTATTCCCAATCTAAAATGCGGATGCGCGTGCCGTCGTCAATGAAGTTGCCGTTGAGCAGGTCGTTGTGGCAGGGGCGGAGCGTCAGCGGTTCATACGCATACATCACTTTTTCAATTTCCGCTGACTTTTCGAGATACCAGTCCATTTTGGCGGGGAGTTTGACGTTGAAACTCTCAGCGGTTTTGCGGTAATCCTCCGCCACACGGAATGGCGAGAAAAAGCCGGGGAAGGTTTCAATGGCGTGATACTGCTTCATCGAAGCGACGACGCGCGAGATGTTCTCTTGCGTTCCAATTTCTTCGGCAGACATGGGTTTGCCCGATACAAACAGCGCTACGATGTAGCCTTCGGGTTCGAGAAAGGCGATAGGTTCAGGAGCAATCCCAATCCGAGCGGCGAGGCGGGAACATTCGTATTCCACCGCGCGGTCGATACCGAGAAACCTTGTCTCGTTACCGCCCATGCGCAAGACGAACGATTCGCCGTCCGCGATGATCTTGTAGTTTTTGTTAGTGATGCCGCCCGTCAATTCAGAAACATCAAGCGATGTAGCGGAAGCGAAAAGCGGAACGCGCTGGAGGATGGGAGAGAGGGTTTCCATGAGAAGCCTTTTGAAAATGATAATTCTGATAACCCCAGGATCACAAATTAGATTTCGTGATTAATTTGCCTTTTTGCAAAATATCTACCGACCCAACGCCCGCCGCAAACATCGTTACTTCGATCTGTTTCTTCGTCAGCCTCATCAGCTCAACGACTTTCTCTGTAGATACCGCCGCGGCTTTGAGGAATTGTCCTGCCATGCCGCCAAGCGTCGCGCCGAGGGCGATGCACTTGGCGATGTCGAGACCATCTTTGAGTCCGCCGCTGGCGAAGATCGTCATTTCGGGAACGGCTTTCTTGACATTCAAAATGGAATCAGAAGTTGGATTTCCCCAGCCAACGAACGTCGCCGCGAGTTGACGGGTGAATTCGTCGGGGGCGCGGTGCATTTCCACTTGTGACCAGCTGGTGCCGCCTGCGCCTGCAACGTCAATCGCGCTTACTCCGCAATCGGCGAGGAGTTTTGCTGTCCGCTCGGAGATGCCCCAGCCGACTTCTTTGGCAATGACAGGCACTTCGACTTTTTTACACACCTCTTCGATCTTTTTTGCAAGCCCCGCGAAATTTGTATCGCCTGCGTCTTGAACCGCCTCTTGCAACGGATTCAAATGAAGGGTGAGCGCGTCGGCTTGGATCATGTCCACCGCGCGGCGGCACTCGTCGATGCCATACCCGTAATTGAGTTGCACGGCTCCGAGGTTGGCGAAGAGCAAAATATCGGGCGCGACTCTGCGCACCTGGAAGGTCTTCGCCTGTTCGGGGTGTTCGATCGCGGCGCGCTGACTGCCGACTCCCATGGCGATGTTGCACAATTGTGCGGCTTCCGCGAGGCGCAGGTTGATAGCCTCGGCTTCGGGTGTTCCGCCGGTCATGGAGGAGATGAGGATAGGAGCCGCCAAAGGTTTACCGAACAGCCGCACGGTGGTGTCGATGCGGCTTAAGTCCAGTTCGGGCAAGGCTTCGTGGGTAAATCGGTAGTTCTCAAGTCCTGTGGTCACCGCCGATCGGACATCCTGCTCGAGGTTGATCTTGATATGGTCTGCTTTTCGCTTGTCTATCGGCGCAACTTTTGACATGGGGGGGTGTTCCTGTGGTTGTAATTTCTAGTACAATTGCAAAAATTCTCTGAGGAGGTAGTCATGTCTGACACATTCAACGATGTAAAGGCGATCATCAAGGATTTGCTCGGCGCGGATGAGGCGAAGATCACGCCAGAAGCCCGCTTCCGCGAGGACCTTGAAGCTGATTCGCTCGACCTGGTGGAGTTGATCATGGCGTTCGAGGACAAATTCGGCGCTGAGATTTCCGACGAAGCCGCGCAGAAAATCGCCACGGTCGGCGACGCCGTTACGTACATCGACTCGCACAAGTAGTTCTTTTCCGTGATTATAACCGTAGAGCCGTCCAACGAGGACGGCTCTATTGTGTTTAACTTTCATAGTGTCATTGAGAGGCGTCCTGAGCGAAGCGCAGCTAAGTCGAAGGATCGCCCGAAGCAATCTCGTGTAACCTTCTAACACTTGTTCGATTGCAATCGCGAGATTGCTTCGTCGTCGCGGAGTTTACACTGAACGAAGCGAACGTGCTCCTCCTCGCAATGACACTACTTGAGTAACGACGGTATCTCTTCCGGGTGCTTCGCCACTTTCACGCCGGCAGCGATGAGGGCTCTCACTTTATCCGCCGCGGAGCCGGCGCCGCCTTCGATGATCGCGCCGGCGTGACCCATGCGTTTGCCGGGAGGCGCGGTCTGACCGGCAATGAACGAAACCACGGGTTTGGTCATCTTTGCCGCGATGAATTCCGCGGCTTTGTCTTCGTCAGTGCCGCCGATCTCGCCGATCATCACCACTTTTTCGGTGTGCGGATCATGCTCAAACATTTCCAACACGTCGATGAAATTCGTGCCGTTCACCGGGTCGCCGCCGATGCCCACGCACGTGGACGCGCCCATGCCGACGAGTTTCAACGCATAGAGCACTTCGTAGGTGAGCGTGCCGGAGCGCGACACCACGCCGACATTGCCGGGGATGGCGATATTGCCGGGGATGATGCCAACCTTGGACTCGCCGGGGGTCAACATGCCGGGGCAGTTGGGACCAACCAATCGGACATCTTTCTGATCGAGATAATTCCGCACGCGCATCATGTCTTGCACGGCGACGCCTTCGGTGATGCACACGATTAGCGGGATGCCGGCGTCGGCGGCTTCGAACATCGCGTCGGGGGCGAAGCGCGCAGGGACGAAGATCACCGAACAATTCGCGTCGGTCGCATCTTTCGCCAGTTTGACTGAATCGAAAACGGGGACTTTTCCATCCAGTACCCATTCACCGCCTTTGCCGGGCGTGACGCCTGCAACAACGTTCGTGCCGTATGCCAGCATCTGTGTGGAATGAAAATTGCCTTCGTTGCCGGTGATGCCCTGCACGATCAGGCGGGTGTTTTTATTGATAAGTATGCTCATTGATTTCCTCGAAGATAAACCTCACAGGTCTTAAAGACCTGTGAGGTTTTTATTTTTTTACTTCGCCGCCGCAACAGCCTTTTTCGCCGCGTCGGCGAGAGTCTCTGCGGTGATCATCTTCGCGTTCTCGAGGAGTTTGCGTCCCTCTTCCGCGTTCGTGCCGACGAGCCGCACCACCATTGGAACCTTCGGTTTGACTTCGTCCATGGCGACCAGAATCCCACGCGCCACTTCGTCGCAACGGGTGATGCCGCCGAAAATGTTGAAGAGAACCGCTTTCACGTTCGAGTCGGACAGAATGATTTTCATCGCCGCGGCAACTTTATCCGAACCTGCGCCGCCGCCAATGTCCAAGAAGTTGGCGGGTTCGCCGCCGAAGAGTTTGACGATGTCCATGCTGGTCATCGCCAGCCCCGCGCCGTTGACCATGCACCCGATGTTGCCATCGAGTTTGATGTACGATAACCCGTACTTGCGCGCCTCGGTTTCGGCGGGCGCTTCCTCGTCGATGTCGCGCATTTCATTTAGATCTGCATGGCGGAACATCGCATTGTCATCGATCATCATTTTACCGTCGAGCGCGACGAGATGTTTATCCTTTGTGATGACGAGCGGGTTGATCTCTGCCAGCGTCGCGTCGGTTTCGAGATACGCCTGCCACAACCCCGCGGCGATTTTGCTGAAGTCGCGCCAGTGCTCGCGCGGCAGGTCAATCGAAGCGGCGATGTCGCGGGCTTGATAATCGCGCAAACCGAGCAAAGGATCAATGTGCATTTTGATGATTTTTTCGGGCTGGGTCGCCGCCACTTCCTCGATGTCGATGCCGCCCTCGCCGGAAGCGATGATAACGGGTTTCTTCGCAGCGCGATCGTTCGTGATGGAAAAATAAATCTCATGCTCGATCGCCGCGGCTTCGTCCACCAAGACCTTTCGCACGGGCAAGCCTTTGATCTCCATCGTGAGGATCTGTTGCGCGAGCTGTTCGGCTTCGTCCGCCGACTTGGCGACCTTGATGCCGCCCGCTTTTCCACGCCCACCAACCAACACCTGCGATTTAATGACAACGCGCCCACCCAGTTCTTCGGCGATATGTTTCGCCTCAACCGCGGTAGACGCCACCCGTCCTTTGGGGATCGGAATTCCATATTTGGCGAAGATCGCCTTCGATTGGTATTCGTGAAGTTTCATGTGTCCCTTTGCAACAGCCAGGATAAAAACACGGGCATTATACCACCCTCAAATTCATAACCGCGAATTTTATGGTATCCTACCTGCCCTGCCATGAAATATCTCATACGAATACGAACATTCCTCCAACCGTATCGCTGGCAAATTTTTGCGACGATGTTCAGCTTGCTCGCCCTGACCGCGCTGAACCTTGCCGTGCCGGAGATCATCCGTATTGTTTTGGACGAAGGTCTCGCCCTCGAGGAGACTCGATCACTCGTGGAGTCGGCGCTTCTCCTCCTCGGACTTGGGCTTGCTTCCGCCCTCCTCAACGTGATCAACCGCTACGGCTCCGAGTGGGTGGCGGTGCGTGTCGGCTACGATTTGCGTAACCGCATGTACGACCACATCCAGCACCTGCCGTTCACATATCACGACCACACCCAAAGCGGGCAACTCATCTCGCGTTGCATCGAAGACGTCCGTTCGATCGAGCGATTCGCTGGCGGTTCTCTCGCGGACCTCGTGCGATTTATCCTGCTTGTCGTCGGCATCCTCGCCATCACGCTGGCGAAGAACCCGACACTCGCGTGGATCGCCCTCCTGCCGATGGTGCCGCTCATCTGGCTGACGGCGAGTTTCGGCACGAAGATCGGCAAGCTTTTTTTCGCAGTGGATCAGGCAGTGGGGGAGGTCTCGAACCGCCTGCAGGAAAATGTCGTCGGCGTGCAGGTTGTCCGCGCGTTTGCCCGCGAGGAATATGAAACGCAACGTTTCACCGAAGCCAACCAGACCGTATTCAAGAATTGGGTGCGCGTGATTGACGAGTGGTCGAAGATCATGCCGACTACCAACTGGCTCACTACGCTCAGCATCATCCTGATCCTGTGGTTCGGCGGGCAAATGGTCGTGGACGGTACGCTCACCATCGGCGCGCTCACCTCGTTCAATTTCTACATCCTGATGATGGCGGAACCCGCCCAACAGTTGACGGGACTCGTCAACGCGGGCGGTGAAGCCGCGGCAGGGGCGCAGCGCGTGTTTGAAGTGCTGGATATTGCGCCGGCGATCCAATCCGCGCCTGATGCCGTGAAGATCGAACCATTGCGCGGCGAAGTCGAGTTCCGTGATGTGCGATTGAATTACAAGGACGAGAAGACCGCCTCGCTGAACGGAGTCAGCGTGAAGGTCGAGCCGAATCAGATCGTGGCGTTGATCGGACCGACTGGTTCGGGCAAAACATCGTTCGTCAATCTCATACCGCGCTTTTACGATGTGACCGACGGCCGTGTCCTTGTCGATGGCGTCGATGTGCGCGAGATGGACTTGGTCACACTGCGGAGGCAGATCGGAATCGTATTGCAAACATCCTTGCTTTTCTCCGACACGCTCAAAGCCAACATCGCCTATGGTCGTCCCGAAGCAACCATGGAGGAAATCGTCACCGCCGCCAAAGCCGCGCAGGCGCATGAATTTATCGAGGGTTTCACCAACGGTTACGAAACCATCGTCGGTGAGCGCGGTGTGACGCTCTCGGGCGGGCAACGCCAACGCGTGGCAATTGCGCGCGCGCTGTTGATGAATCCGCGTATTCTGATTCTCGACGACTCGACTTCCAGTGTTGACACGCAAACCGAAAAACTCATCCAAGCCGCGCTGGATACGTTGATGGATGGACGAACGACATTCGTGATCGCGCATCGCCTCTCCACCGTCCGCCGCGCGGATTTGATCCTCGTGCTGGATAAAGGTCGCATCGCCGAACGCGGCACGCACGAGGAATTGCTCGCTAGAGGCGGCTTGTACAAAGAAATCCACGATCTGCAATTGGTGGATCATGCCGGGTTTGCGGAGGAGATGGAAGAAATGGAAGTAGAAAGCGTTGCTTCGCGAGAGGAGCATGAGTTGTAATCTCTGCGCTTCGTCTACGGGACGGAACACCGCCGTCCCTCCGCTCAGCGCGATAAACATAACCATGACCACCAAAATCATCCCTCCCACCTTCATCACCCACTCGGAAGAGCAACTCGACAAGGGCTACGACCCCAACGTGGCGCGTGGACTGCTGCGCTTCATCCAACCCTACGCGCCGCGTATGCTTTTCGCGCTCATCCTCATGCTCATCGTCACCGCCGCCGCTGTGTCAGGTCCGTACTTCGTCAAACTTGCCATTGACGAGGGGATCGGCAAGAACGATGTCGTTGCATTGCGAAATATCGCTCTGGCTTACCTTGTTGTCTCCATTATTCAATTGGTCACCAACTTCTTCCGCGTGCGGATCATGTCGCGGGTGGGACAGCACGTGCTGTATGACGTCCGCATGGCGATGTTCGAGCATTTGCAGAAACTCTCGTTGAGTTTCTACAACCGTTACAGCGTCGGGCGCGTCATCACGCGCGTGATCAACGATGTGGGGACTCTGCGCGAGTTCATCACGTGGGCGGTGCTGGCGATCGTGCGGAATCTGCTCGGCATCCTCGGCACGTTGATCGCGATGCTCGCGCTCGATTTTCGGCTCTCCCTGCTGACCTTCATCGTCTTGCCGTTCATGGTCTGGGCGACGGTTGCTTTCCGCAAAGCCGCTCGGCAGAATTATCGCAAGGTGCGCGCCGCCGTCTCGTGGACCAACTCCGTTCTGGCGGAAAACGTCAATGGTGTGCGCGTGGTGCAGGCGTTCTCGCGGCAGGAGAAAAATTATTCCAATTTCAGCGGTTACGTCAATCGCTATTATCTTGAAACGAGTCGCGACGCGGCGAAGGTTGCGTCGCTGTTCACGCCCATCGTGGATGTGCTCGGGGCGATTGCAACTGCCGTAGTTGTGTACGTTGGTGGCAAATATGTGCTGGACGACAACATTACCGCCGGCGTGTTGATCGCGTTCGTCCTGTACATTGACCGTTTCTTCGAGCCGATCCGTGATTTGAGTCGCCGCTTCGATACGCTTCAGTCCACGATGGCGGGCGGCGAGCGGATTCTCGAGATGCTCAACCAACCGATCGAAGTTCGGGATGCGGAAAACGCTGAAGAAATGAAACCAATTAAAGGGGAAGTCCGATTCGATGATGTCCAATTTCATTATTCGGATGACCCGACCCTTGTCCTCGATGGAATCACCCTCCACGTGGACGCGGGTCAAACGGTGGCGTTGGTCGGCGAGACAGGCGCGGGCAAGACGACCGTCGTCAAACTGCTGACGCGCTTCCATGACCCGACTTCGGGCTGTGTGCGCGTGGACGGCGTTGACTTGCGGACGGTGACTCAGCGTTCGCTTCGGCGGCAGATGGGCATGGTGTTGCAGGACCCGTTCCTGTTCAGCGGTTCGGTGAAAGAAAATATTTTGTTCGGCAAACTCGATGCGACGGACGACGAAGTGATTCGCGCGGCGCAGGCGGTCGGCGCGCATGATTTCATCATGAGCTTGAAAAACGGATACGAGACTTCGGTGGAGGAGGGCGGCGCGTTGTTGAGCGTGGGGCAACGCCAGTTGATCTCGTTCGCGCGCGCCTTGCTCGCCGACCCGCGTATCTTGATTTTGGATGAAGCGACCTCCTCGGTGGATACGCAGACCGAGCAGATTATCCAACGCGCGTTGGCGACTCTATTGAAAGGACGCACGTCGTTCGTCATCGCGCACCGCCTTTCGACCATCACGAACGCGGATAAGATCGTGGTCATCCACGATGGAAGAATCACCGAGCAGGGAACGCACGCCGAGTTGCTGGCGAATCAGGGGATGTATTATGAACTTTATCGAACGGGATTTCAGGAGTAACTCAGCCCTGTGCTATAATTTTGCCAGAGTAATTACCATGGAAACCATTCGTGTCAATGTAACCCTTGACCAGATCAAGCAAGCCCTGCGACAGTTGCCATCGCGAGAAAAAATCGCACTCTGGCGTCTGCTGGATGCGGATTTGGATCGCGCGGCGATTGCGCAGAAGTTTTCATCGGCGGTAAATTCGATTCGCAAGGCCTATTCAAAGGTTAGCGAGCCACAAGCAGAGTATGATGCCGTGAAAGCCACGCGGGACGCCCGAAAGGCACGACGTGGTAAGAGTCGTTCTTGATACGAACGTGCTTGTCAGCGGGGTTATTGCTTCGGGCTATTCCGCCCGAATTTTAGATGCTGTGCGCGATGAAAAATTGAAAATGATAACATCCGTCCACTTACTGGACGAGTTTAGCGACGTCATATCGCGTCGCCGCATTGTTCGGAAATATCCCGCTGTAGCGGAAAATGCCGAAGACCTGCTTGATTTTCTGCGCGCCTTTGCTGAATTTGTATCGGGGGTTCCCGAAGGAAATCAGATAAGCCCCGATCGTGACGATGATTTTGTGCTCGCCTGTGCTATTGAAGGTAGGGCGGATTATATTGTTTCGGGCGATCCTCACTTGCTTGATTTGAAAACTTATAAGCAGATCTCAATTCTTTCACCGCGAGAGTTTGTACATCAAGTCATGAATTGATCATTTCGGGAGGAAATGATGGCAAAGAGTGAACTTCGTCTTATCAAGAACGCCTTGGAATACAAATCGATTGACGACATTGATATTGTGCCAGCAAAAACACGAGGTATTTACGCTCTTTACAAACGCACGCGTAACCGAAGGAACTTCGATTTGGTATATGTCGATATGGCGCGAGGCTCAAATACGGGAATTAAGGGACGTTTGCAATCTCACAAGCGACATAAGAGTGGGCTTTGGACACATTTTTCTGTGTTCGAGGTTTGGGATAACATTGTAGAGGCTGAAGTAGAGGAACTGGAGGGATTATTTCGTCATCTGTTCAAGCGTGATGCAAATGCAAATTCTCTGAACAAACAGAAAAGCTACAAGAAACTTGGCAGGGTTCGGAGGAAAACCGAAAAAATATGGTTGAAGTGAATACCCTTGTTTCCAAATGAATGCTCCAAAGATCATTTTCCGTGTCCATGCCGTTCAGCGTATGTTTGAGCGAGAAGTTTCCGCGAAGCGGGTGTTGAGGGCAATAAGAACCGGTGAAACCATCGAAGATTACTCCTCCGAAATGCTCGAGCCGAGTCGTTTGATCCTGGGGTTTCAGGGAAAACGTCCGTTCCATGTGGTGACTTCGGAAAACCCAGAGACAAACGAAACCACGATTATCACAGTCTACATTCCCGACCCTGAAAAATGGAATAAAGACTCCAAGAGTCGCAGAATATGATCTGCCTGATTTGCAGGCAGGCTGAAACCGTGGACGGGTTGACAACCGTCCATTTTGAGCGCGGCGAGATGAAGTTGATCGTGAACAATGTGCCCGCGCGAGTTTGCCCTGGTTGCGGCGAGGCGTATGTAGAGGAAGATGTCGCTGTGCAATTGTTGCAGAAAGCGGAGGGAAATTCCGCGGCAGGAACGTTGGATGGCATTCTTGACTTCAACGACATTCCACCAGCCAAATGATAAAATCACAGGATGAAACAGCGCGTTTGCCTGTTCTTTTTATTCCTCCTCACAGCCTGCCAGGCATCCCAACCCCTCCCAACCCAAACCCTCCCGCCTCCAAACATCGTTATTGAAACCATCACGCCTTCGCCGTTTCCAACGGAAACGCCGCTCCCTTCGCCAACTCCCACAACCGAAGAATTGATCTTTCCCTACACGATCGAGGGGCTGCGCCTGCACGACTATCAAAGTGGCGAAATCCGTATACTCGAAACGCTCAGCGAAACCGATAAATTCACAACGTACCTGATTGACTATCCCAGCGACGGATTGAACATCACGGGCGTTCTGCAGATTCCCAAAGGCGACGGTCCGTTCCCCGTCATCGTGATGAATCACGGCTTCTACGCGCGGAGCGTGTACACCTCCGGTGATGGCACGGATCGCTCATCCGCGTTCCTCGCTGAGCACGGATACATTACCCTCGCCTCCGATTATCGCAGTTGGGGCGGGTCGGATGTGGGCGAGAGTCTCTTCTATTCGGGCTTGGCGATTGACGTGATCAATTTGCTCAACGCGATTCCCTCCATCCCACAGGCAGATGCGACGCGCGTCGGCATGTGGGGTCACAGCATGGGTGGGGGAGTGACGATGAAGGTTCTCGTTATTGCTGGTGGTCGAGTAGTCCCGCCGCTCGTTGCGGGACGTATCGAGACCACACCCACCGTGAATATAAATGCCGCCGTCCTCTACTCCACCGTCAGCGCGGATCATGCGGACATCATCGCGCGCTGGGGCAACGGCTGTCTCGGCGACATTGCCGCGGGCGAGCAGATCGTCGGGTGTAACTCGGCCGACGTTGTCCCGCTCGACTTGCCGAACAGCCTGCTCAACTCGTTTCACTTTGCGCCAAACGATCCCGCGCTCATGATGCAGGTCTCGCCGATCTATCACCTCGATGCAATCACCGCGCCGATTCAAATCCACTACGGCACGAACGACGGTCTCGTCTACAGCGGCACGCCGCCTGAATGGTCGCTCAAATTGAATCAGGCGTTGCTCGACGCGGGCAAAGACGTCGAACTCTTCCGCTACGAAGGCGAAGGTCATTCGTTCGTCGGTCAGCCGTGGTTCGATTTCATGATCCGCGTGCTCAATTTTTTCGATGAACATCTCAAATAGAATCAGAAAACCCTTGCCACAGATTACACGGATTTCACGAATTTAGAAATTAAAAATCTGTGTGAATTCGTGAAATCCGTGGCTGAGGTTGTGGTCTTTTCCATTACATAAGGAGGCTGAATTTACTTGAACAAATCATCATCACCTGACCGTCTTGGCATCACCATCTTTTTCCTGACAGCCCTGCTCGGCGGCGGGACGTCCGTTGCGGTGCGATTTAGCAACGTGGAACTCGCTCCGTTTTGGGGCGCGACGATTCGATTCGCCGCTTCGGGTCTCATCTTCTGGCTGATTCTTTTCCTCCGGCGGATTCCAATCCCGGGCGGACGCGCCTCGCTCGTGTTGCTCCTCACGGGTTTCTTTGCTGTCGGCGTGAGTTTCGCTTTGTTGTATTTTGCCTTCGTCGAGATTCCCGCCAGCCTCGGTTCGGTCATCATCGCACTCGGTCCATTAATGACCTTCTTCCTCGCCATCGCGCACGGACTTGAAAAATTCCGCTGGCAGAGTTTGCTCGGCGGGTTGATCGCGGTGACAGGGATCGCCATCGCCGTCCGCGCGCAATCAGGCGCGGAGGTGCCGGTGCTTTCGGTGCTCGCGTTGATCACCGGTTCCGCGATCGCCGCGGAGGGAAACATCATCATGAAGTTGTATTCACCCAAAAGCGACCCCATCGCCACAAACGCATTGACGATCACCTCGGGACTGCTATTGCTCGTCATCCTGTCGTTTTTTGGCCGCGAAGAACATAACATCCCCACCTTGCCAGCCACATGGATTGCGATTGCCTACTCCGTCGTTCCCGGTTCGGTGATGGTGTTCTACATGTTCGTCTGGCTGTTGGGACGCTGGTCCGCCTCTGCCACGCATTACGTGGTGATGTTATTTCCCATTGTAGCGACAATCGCGGGGTCTTTGCTTGCGGGCGAGAAGGTCACGCTCACGTTTATACTTGGCGGCATCCTCGTGCTGGTCGGCGTGTATGTGGGTGCGTTGATGAAGAGATGATCTTTCATCACGACGACCCCGAAGGGGTCGAATGATTATAGCTTTTGGAGAATTCATGAACAACGTCCTCCCTAAAATGAATATGCTCACCGACGAGCAGATCCATGACATTCACGAGTACACCATAAAATTACTCGAAACGACCGGCGTACGCGTGGATTCCCCGTCCGCGCTGGAGATGCTGACGAAAAGGGTAGGCAGGTCGAACGTCGACGCGAAGCGGGTGCGGATACCGCGTGAACTCGTCGAATGGGCGATTCAAGCCGCACCGCGCAGAATCCAAATTTATGACCGACGTGGCAAGCCACAATTCCTCATTGGGGGTGAAGAAGATCGCACGCGATTCGGCATCGGCGTCACCGCGTTGTTTTATCAGGAGCCAGAGACCGATTCGCCAGTGGAATTTCAACGCAAACACATGCAGGACATGGTGCGCGTGGGAAATAAACTGCCGCTGTATGATATGGTGTCGACGATTGGCATTTGCCGCGAAGTGCCCGATTACCTGACCGACCTGCTCGGCTCGCTCGAACATTTTGCGAACGGCATCAAGCCGATGGTGTTGCTGTGTTCGGATGAACATAAATTCGATGATGTGTTGAACATGATTCAACATTTGCACACGCGCGACCTCGGCGATAAACCTTTTATCATCCCGTATTTCAATCCCGTCTCGCCGTTGGTGATGAATGAGGGAACGGTTGACAAAATGAAGATCGCCATCGAACGCGGACTGCCCGTGATCGTGTCGAATTACAGTTTGTCGGGCGCGACCACGCCGATCACGCCCGCAGGGACGATCGCTGTCCTGCTCGCCGAGTTGCTCGCGGGCTTGGTCATCGGGCAGTTATACAAAGAAGGCGCGCCGATGTTGCTCGGCATGTTGCCTGTCTACCTCGACATGAAAACGCTCTTGAATTTTTACGACCCGCAAAGTATTCTCGTCAGCCTGGCATGCGCCGAGATGATGGCGCATTACGGCATCCCGCATTGCGGCACGTCGGGGAGCGGCACCGGCTGGGGCATGGACTTGCTCGCCGCCGAAACCTATTGGATGAACACGCTGATGATGTCTCTCACCAAAGGCGGCATCGCGCCTTTCGTCGGCGACACGCTCGGGTCGAAAGCCGTCTCGCCGTTGACGTTCATCTACTGTCACGAGATCATTGACCAGGCTCTGCGCTTCTCATCGGGATTTCAACTTGATTCGCCCAACGTCGGCTTGGACGAAATCCACGCGGTGGGACCGGGCAAGGGGTTCGTCTCCGCGCCGACGACGCTCAAAAAATATAAGACCGGGTATTACGTCAGCAAAATCTTCCCCCGCTGGAGCATGGAAAAGTGGCTGGAAGCAGGTCAGCCGCATGCGCAAAAGTGGCTGAAGGATTATTCGATTGGATTCCTGAAAGACCTGCCTGCCCCCGACGACCATGAGGAGTTGATGAGGAAGGGGGAGGAGTTTATTGCGGAGTGGGAGAGGAGTCAGTAATTAGTATGAAAAGTTTCGGCTTTTGTTTATAATCGTGTCATTAACTCTTTGGAGATCTTATGCCCAACCACCACCTCGCCCAAATCAACATCGCCCGTATGCTCGCGCCGATTGACGATCCGATCATGGCGGAGTTCGTCGCGCAACTGCCAATTGTCAACGCGCTGGCGGATTCAAGTCCCGGCTTTGTGTGGCGGCTTCAATCCGAAAGCGGTGACGCAACCAGTATCAGGGTTTATAAGGACGAAATGGTCGCCATCAATATGTCCGTATGGGAGAGTGTCGATGCCTTGCGCAAGTATGTTTATAAAAGCGCACACAGCGGAGTCTTGCGCGATCGAAAACGCTGGTTTGAAAAATTCGACGGTCCATACTTGGCGTTGTGGTGGATCCCTGCCGGGCATATTCCGTCCACGAAGGAAGGCAAAGAACGGCTGGATTATCTACGTCAATACGGGGAAACAGCTCGCGCTTTTTCATTGAAAAACATCTTCCCTGAACCTGCGAGTTAAAATTTATACAGAGAGCGCACATGAAAACCCGCATTAATCCCGCCAACTTCACCAAAACCGTCGGCGCGTACTCGCAAGGACTCAAAGTTGACCTCGGCGACAAAGCCATGGTCTTCGTCTCCGGTCAACTAGCGATGGACGCCGAAGGCAACCCCGTCGCACCGGGCGATTTCGGCGCGCAGACCCGCTATATCTTTGAGAACATCAAGAAAATTCTCAGCGAAGTAGGCGCGTCACCGGCGGACGTGGTGAAGGTGCAGATCTTCGTCACCGACATCACAAAATTTCCACAGGTTTCCGCCGTGAGGAACGAATACCTCGCGGACATAAAACCCGTCAGCACACTGCTCGAGATCGGTCGCACCGTACGCGAGGGATGCGAGATCGAGATCGAAGTAACAGCCATCATGGAGAATCCAAAATGACAGAAGAAATGAAGACCGCCATCGTCACCGCCGCCGGGAAAGGCATGGGCGCGGCAATTGCAAAAGAACTCGCAAGCGCGGGCTACCAACTCGCTTTGATGTCGCCTTCGGGCGGGGCGGAAGCGCTGGCAAAAGAACTGGGTGGGGTCGGCGTGACCGGCTCCGTGACAGAACCCGCCGACCTCGAAAAACTCGTCAACCTGACGATGGAACGCTTCGGCAGGATCGACGCGGTGGTCAATCACACCGGGCATCCGCCGAAGGGTCCGATCCTCGAGATCCCCGATGCCGATTGGCACAAAGGCTTGGACATGCTGTTGCTGAACGTTGTCCGCATGATGCGGCTGGTCACGCCGGTCATGGTCAGGCAGGGAGGCGGCGCGGTGGTCAACATCTCGACCTATCCCGTCTTCGAACCGGAAGCGACTTTCCCAGTCTCCGGGGTGATTCGCGCCGGGCTGGCAAATTTCACCAAAATGTACAGCGATCAATTTGCCGCACAGGGCATCCGCATGAACAACGTCTTGCCGGGGTTCATTGACAGCCTCGCCGAGACCGAAGAACGCCGCCAGCGGATTCCGATGGGGCGCTACGGCACAGTCGACGAGATCGCCAAAACCGTGCGCTTCCTGCTCTCCAGTGAGGCTGGGTACATCACCGGACAGAATATCCGCGTGGACGGCGGGATCACCAGATCAGTTTAATCAATCATGTCAACAAACACTTTCGATGTCATCATAGTCGGCGGCGGAATCATGGGTTCCGCCACCGCGTATCACCTCTTGAAATTCGACCCCGCCCTCAAGGTTGCCGTCATCGAAAAAGACCCGACCTACGAACGCGCCTCCACGCCGCTTTCGGACGGCAACACGCGCATCCAGTTCAATATCAAAGAGAATATCCAGATGTCGCAATACGGACTGAAGGTTCTCAAAACCTTTGCCAACGAGATGGAAGTGGATGGCGAAAGACCCGACGTTGCATTTCGTCAGCAGGGGAACTTGTTTGTTTTAGATGAAGCGAGCAAGGAAGAGTCTCACGAGGGCTTTCTTTTGCAACAAAGCCTCGGATGCGAAGTCGAGTGGCTGAAACCTGAAGGTGTCCAAAAATATTTTCCACTTTACAACTTGAAGGGATGCGTGGCTGGGACATTTGGTCCGCACGATGGGACGATGTCGCCAATGGCGGTGTTGAACGGCTATCGTAAGAAAGCAATTGCCCTCGGTGCGAAATATATTCAAGCCGAAGTCGTAGAAGTACAGAATCAGGGAAATCAAATCATTGGTGTAAAACCATCATCGGGCGAAATCCTAATCAGTAACATCGTGATGAACGCGGCGGGCGCGTGGGCGGCTCCGCTAGCCAAAACCGTTGGAGTGGATTTACCCGTCGTGCCGACGAAACGTCAGGTCACAATTGTGGAAACGAATGCGCATCCTGAGAGAGTCTTGCCTTGTTTATTCCTGCCGTCTGGTTTGTACGTCATTCACGAGGGCGAGGGTCTGTTCATGGTCGGTAAATCATTTCCAGATGATTACATTGGCACGGATAATTTCACATGGGAACGACATACATTTGAGGAAAAAATCTGGCCCGAACTTGTGGAATACATCCCTGAATTTGACCGCCTCAAAATTCTGCGCGGCTGGGCGGGGCTGTACGAAGTCAACACACTGGACGGAAATGCGCTCCTCGGCGAGTCATCGCAGTTGAAGGGATTCTTTTTCGCCAACGGGTTTTCAGGTCACGGTTTTCAGCAGGCTCACGCAGTGGGGAGGTACCTCGCGGAGTTGATGCTAGGTAAAACCCCGACTTTGGATTTGTCCGTTTTTTCGGTGAACAGAATATTCACGAAAAAGCCTATCTTCGAGAGTAGGAGGAAAATTATTTGATCTTGAGCCGCTTGCCAGACTTTGACCATGGTTCCGGGAAATCTTGTGACAAATGACAGGTGACTTTCAATACAAATGACGGTATATTGATACCGATGATATTGAAAGGAGAATGTCATGAATTGGAAAACTTTCTTCATTAAATTCCTTCGGAACGTGGCGATCGGAATTATCATGGGTGTGGTAATTCTTGGAGGAATAGGTTTCCATCTCTCTGGCTGGGAGGGTCTCGTCAATATGGCTTATTGGGGTGTTGCATTGGGATTGATCGGAGGTTTTTCTTCCGGGTTTGGGATGATTGTGCAGGCGAATTTCTGGGGTAAGGGTAATTATCAAATATACCCGGAGTGGAATTGGTTCATAAAAAAATCAAAGGACGACGAACCCTATGATTACTGAAATCCTTGACGCACATAAGTCCGGGTGATAAACTCCAGTCATCTTATCCCACTGAAAGGAGGCACGTTGCCATGCAAGCCCGATCATTTACCACAACCCAAGTCTTGAGCGCGCCTCCAGTAGGTCACCTGTAGTAACGATTTCAGTCGTTATACCTTGTCATCAACCGCAGGCGCGTCTCGCCCTGCGGTTTTCTTTTTAACCGCGTATCGTTCGTCAACGTTATTCAACCTATTCGTGGTTAATCATGGACACAACACAATACCTCAAATTGCTCGATGAAATGGACGACGAAGATCGAACAGGTCAGGTCGTCAAGAATAATGGGCGCAAGTCGAAAAGCCCGCTTCGCAACCCAAAAAAGATTCCCAGCGCCACGCGCGAGTTCCTGCGCGAGCAGGATGATTCCAGTCGTAGTTTCAAATATACCTACAAGCCCGCGCGCTTCGAGGAATGGTGGCTGCTCGAATCTATCGGAGATTTTTACGAGCACAAACTGATCTCCGATGTACTGCGCAGGTTGAAGGGCGGCAAGGAGGCGTCGGTTTATCTGTGCCACGGCACAGAATCCACCGCGCCGTTGGTCGCGGCAAAAGTGTATCGCCCGCGCTCGCTCCGCAACCTCAAGAACGACGGCATCTACCGCACGGGCCGCATCGACCTCGGCGAGGACGGCAAGAAGTTGTTCAAGGAGGCGGATGTCAACGCGATCATCAAACGCACTGCGTATGGCGAGGAACTTCGGCATACCTCTTGGATCGCATACGAGTTCAACACGCTAGAACTCCTTCACGCGGCAGGCGCAGATGTCCCCAAGCCATATGGCATGGAGAAGAACGCGATCCTCATGGAATACATTGGGGATGCCGAACTCGCCGCGCCGACTCTCAATGCAGTGACTCTCGACCGTGACGAAGCACGCGGACTCTTCGAGCGCGTCATCCGCAATTTGGACCTGCTTCTCACCAGCAACCGCATCCATGGGGATCTGTCAGCCTACAACATCCTCTACTGGGATGGCGACATCACCCTGATTGATTTCCCGCAAGTCGTTGATCTCGAAGCGAATCCATCCGCCTGGGTGATCTTCCTGCGTGACGTGACGCGCGTCTGTCAATACTTCAACGCGCAGGGCGTACAACGCGACGCGCGCAAACTCGCCGCCGAACTGTGGACGGCGCATGGCCATAAAGTCGTGCAGGATGTGCATCCGCGTGATTTGGATGCAGAGAAGAAAGAAGATCGGCGGCTTTGGGAGAAACAAAAAACTGCTACAAAATAATACTATGCCGCGACTTGCTCAACAGGTCGCGGCACATCAATTCTCTAATTCTCTGGTCTCAATACGCTCGCAGATCCCGTGTCGTAACTCGACCATCAAGTACCAATTACGAATTACAAATGAACTCGATCTCCAGTCTCTATTTCCTCCCCCACAACCCATACCCTTCATTCCTCCTCTGCTCGCGCCGCTCATGCTGTTCGTGGATCTGCTCCACGTGATCGGCTTTTTCCTCGATGGCGGCTTCGAGCCATAGCCTGCCCTTTTCTGCTGTCGCGTGACTCCCCGCGCCATACGCGCCGGTTTTCGTGTCATCATCCCATGGTGGATTCGCCACCAACGCGCCGCCTTCGATCCAGTCCATGTAGTAATCGGGTGTCGCCACGAAATCAGTTTCATCGACAACACGATCCATCTTGCACAAGTCTGGGCGGAGGTGAAGCAAATATGAAGTTTCGAGTTCCCCGGCGTGACCCATCCCGCCGATTTGGGATGTGCGGTATTTGGGAATCACCTCGAAGCCAATTCTCCCTGACGTGTGAAGCCAGGTCGTCGCGCAAAAGATTCGGCGGTGACGTTCTCCGGCATACTTCACGATGTTGACGAGGAACGACGTGTTGCCGCCGTGTCCGCTCATCAGGTAGAAACGATCAAAGCCGCGTGCCACAAGCAGATCAATCACTGCAACCCAAAAATCCTCGAAGGCGCGTCCGCCCGCGTTCATCGTTCCCGCAAACGAAGAGCGATGCGTGCTAACTCCATACGGCATGACGGGCATCGTCCAACAGCGCGTAGGCACTTTAGATGCAGTGCCTTTTGCAATCGAATCAATAATGATGGTGTCAACCGAGAGGGGCAGGTGAAATCCGTGTTGCTCGGTATGACCGATCGGAATCAGGATCACCTTTCCGCGTTCGGAATCAGGCGGTAAAAATGTCGGCGCCGCGTTGTGAGTGGGGGAGGGGAGGCGTAACACAAAGGATGAACCATGAAGGATGAATGTGGATTGCGGATCGATGCCTGCCGGCGCAAGGCAATACACGCGAGAGAATCCATCGTCGCGCAGACTGTCTAGCAGGTTGAAAATATATTGAGCAAAGATCGCGTCGGGCAGTTCGAGTCCACTTCCACGCCAGCCGAAGGGGAACGGCGGCAGGAGTCCCGCACGATGCGGATTCCCCAACTGACTGGCGAGCAGGTTCAAATCGTAGCCTGAACCGAGAGGCAGGATGAGCGGCAGATCTCGTGGCAGCTGCGCAATTTCATCCCACGAACGTTCTTCGAACAGGAAGTAATTTGTCATATTGGTCAACTCCGGGTTAAAATGAAACTGCGTGTAGTCATTTATTTCCTAGTATTTCTCTCTTCATCCAAAAATATAACACTGAATTTACACCTGCCTTTCGTCACTCGCGAAATTACAGTACAATCACCCCAATGAAACGGTCCGATAACCCGTTTGCACAGCCCGGCAATGTCGATCCTAACTGCATCGCAGGTTCGTTCCTGCCGGTGCAGTTATTGTTTTCAAGGTGAACCACACCCGACCCACGAGGAGTAAATAAAATGAAAACCAGATATATGATCGGCGCTTTTATCATGATCATGGCATTGATTCTTTCCGCTTGCGGGACCGGAGCCAACGCCACGCCAACGGTTCTGCGAGTGGGGTGGGCGGGAAGTCCGGATACGGTCAACCCCGGCACGGCTGTGCTAACTGAAGCGTACACTGTATTTGCCCTGGTTTACGATACGATCTATGAATACCAACTGGACGGGACGTATAAACTGGATATTGCAGAAAGCGTGGATGTTTCCGATGATAACCTGACGTATACATTTACGATCAGGCAGGGAGTGAATTTCCACGATGGTGAGCCGATGACCGCGGAAGATGTAGCCTTTTCGATCAACCTGTACAAAAACAACGAAGACTTTATTTATCTGAACGCGTATACGGTCAATTTCGATTCTGTGGAAGCCACGGATGACACAACGGTTGTCCTCACGTTGTTGAACCCTGTGCCGAACATCGATTACCTGTTGTCGTATCTCTACATTGTACCGGAGCACATCTGGCAGGATCATGCGGTTGCGCCGGCATCCACGGAGTTCGAAAATGTGGAAACGATCGGTACCGGACCGTTCAAGATGGTCGAGTACCGGCAGAATGAGTTCGTCCATCTTGCCGCGAACGCGGAGCACTACGGTGGCGCGCCCAAGATCGCCGAGGTGATCTTCCAAACCTTTGAGAGCGACGATGTGCTCGTGCAGTCGTTGACGAGCGGGCAGGTGGATATGATCACCGAGATGCCAGCCACAGCGGTGGAAACGTTGCGAGCCGATCCGAATATTCAAGTGGTTACCGGCGCTCCGTCCGCGCCTTTGGTTGCAGACGTCATCTTCAATCAGGTCGATCCCGATATTTGTCCCACCGATGTGGGGGGCATATGTTCGGGTCACCCAGCTTTGCGCGATCGGAACGTACGCCTTGCCCTGGCGCACGCAACCGATAAACAAAAATTGATCGATATCGTTCTCCTCGGCTTTGGCGCGCCCGGTCTGACTTTGATCCCCGACGGGCTGGGACCGTGGTACAACAACACGCTTCAGGATTATGCGTTCGATGTCGACCTGGCGAACCAGATCCTCGATGATGCGGGATACCTGGACGCGGACGGCGACGGTGTGCGGGATATGCCTGACGGTTCACAACCGCTCCATTTCCGAATGCACTGGCCCTCCGATAGCATCAACGCGCCGCGCCAGGCGGAACTCCTTTCGGAGATGTGGACAGAGGTCGGGGTGTCGCTTGAGTTACAGGCGATCGATCCGGATGCGTTGACCTCCGAGTGCTGTCCAGCCTTCGATTTCGATATTATTTTATGGGGCTGGGGCTCCGACCCGGACCCGAACCTCCTGCTTTCGGTCTACGCTACCAGCGAGATCCCCAACGGATACAACGAAACCGGTTACTCCAACCCCGCCTACGACGAGCTATACGAGGCGCAGGGGGTTGAACTGGACCTGAACAAGCGCTACGAACTCGTCTGGCAGATGCAGGAGATCGTCTTCAACGATGTTGTGTACATCATCCCGTATTACGAACAGTCCATTCAAGCTTATCGTGTGGATAAATTCACCGGCTGGGTCACCGACAAGGCAAAGATGGAACTTTCCGATCTCAGCTCCCTGTTGGTCATTGAACCTGTGCAATAGTTTTTCGCGCCGGCTCTGGAAACTGCTCAACCCTCCAGAACCGGCGCGAATCCTGATGGTGATCCGGTGAGTCGTTATCGCTATTTTTTAAACAAAATTGGCTGGTCGCTGGTCACCATCCTCTTTGTCGTCATCCTGAACTTTTTTCTTTTCCGCGTGTTGCCCGGCGACCCCGCGCGCGCTGGGACGCATGACCCGCGGCTGAAAAAGGATGCTATCGAGGCGCTCCGCGTGCGGTTCGGTTTGGACAAACCGGTCATTAATTGTTTTCAAACGTTGAATCCGGTTAAAAGGGGCGATTGCAACGTCAACCCGTTCGACACCCAGTTCTTCATCTACCTGCGCAACCTCACCCAAGGAGAATTCGGTTTTAGTTTCCACACCAATCGCCCGGTGTCAGAGATCCTGCTGGAACGGCTATGGAATACGATCCTGTTGATCGGGGCGGGGCAGATCCTCTCCATCATTCTGGGTATGACCTTCGGAGTTTTCGCGGCATGGAAGGCGCGCACGTCCATCGATTATGGCGCGCTGATCATGGGGCTGGTGGCTTGGAGCCTGCCCACCTTCTGGCTGGGTATCATCCTGCTGTTCTGGGGGAGCAATAACGGGTTCCCGATCGGCGGACGGGCAACGCCCGGGACGAGCTCTTACCCGCTGCTATTCCAGATCGGTGATCTAGCGCGTCATATGATCCTTCCAACGATCACATACACCATCGTGTACATGGGTGAATACCTGCTGGTGATGCGTTCCAGCCTGTTGGATGTGCTGGCGGAGGATTACATCCTAACCGCCAAAGCCAAGGGGCTTTCGACCTTCCAGATCTTGAAGGACCATGCGTTGAAAAATGCCATGTTGCCCATCGTGACCATCATTGCCATCAACCTCGGTTTTACCGTGGCGGGTGCCATCCAAATCGAGGCGGTCTTTTCGTGGCCCGGGTTGGGCGGCGCGATCTACGAAGCGCTCGAACGGAGGGATTACCCGGTCTTGCAGGGTGTGTTTCTGCTGATAGCGGTCAGTGTGGTGATCGCCAACCTGATCGCCGACCTGACCTACGCCTACCTCGATCCTCGCGTGCAGGCGGGATGACTCATGGCTGTGCAAACTGCCGAACTAAAACCAAATGTCCGTTCCTCGCCGCTTTCCGGTTTCTGGCGCACTTTCCGCCGGAACTATATGGGGGTTGCCGGGCTGGTGATGCTGGTGATCATTCTGGTCGTTGCAGTGTTTGCCCCCATTCTTGCCCCCTATGAGATCGGCACTTCCGAAGGTATTACCTCAGCGGATATCTATAACGCGCCAAGTACTGTGCACTGGCTTGGAACCGACGATGCCGGGAAGGATGTGCTCACGAACTTCATCTACGGGTCGCGCGTTTCGCTGATCGTCGGATTCTTCGCGGCGTTCATCTCGATCGTCATCGGAGGGGTGATCGGTATCGTGGCAGGGTTTGTCGGCGGGCGGGTGGAGAACTTCCTGATGCGCTTCACCGACACCATGCTCATCATCCCCGACCTGCCGCTGATCATCGTCATCGTTGCCCTGACGAAACCCAGCCTGCTCAACATCATCTTTGTCATCGGCTTGCTCGGGTGGACAACAACTGCGCGCATCGTCCGCTCGCAGACGCTGGCGGTGAAATCGCGAAAATTTGTGTTGCGCGCGCGCGCCATCGGGGCGGGCAACAGACATATCATCGTCCATCACATCCTTCCACTGGTGATGCCGTTGCTGGTGGTGAATGCGATCCTGGTCATCTCGCTAGCCATCCTGAACGAATCGACTTTGTCGTTCCTCGGGCTGGGCGACCCGACCTCGCTCTCGTGGGGGCAGATGTTGAACTTCGCCTTCGGCAGGGGCGCGATGAGCGTCGGCGCGTGGTGGGCGCTGGCAACGCCGGGGTTTGGCATTGTCTGGGTGGTGCTTGCGCTGACGTTGCTCGGTCACGGGCTGGAGCAGGTGTTGAACCCGAGGCTGGAATCACACCACCTGATGCCGGGCAGACTGACCGTCGCGGATGAAGCGGCTCGCGCGCCTGTCCTCGAAGATCGCAAGGGTGAAGCCCCTGTCCTGCTCGATGTCCAGAATCTATCGGTCGATTATGTCAACGAAGACCGCGTGGCGAAGGCGGTGGAAAATGTCAGCTTTCGATTGCACGAAGGCCAAATGCTGGGGCTGGTGGGGGAGAGCGGTTGCGGCAAGACCACGCTCATCATGGCGTTGAACCGATTATTGCCCGCCGCCGGGCAGATCGTCCATGGGCATGTCCAATTTCGCGGGCGGGACCTGGCGCGGCTTTCGGAACAGGAACTCGCGGATATCCGCTGGAGCGGGATCTCGATCATCTTTCAGGGTGCGATGAACGCGCTCAACCCGGTGCGCACCGTGGGCGACCAGATCGCGGAGGCGATTTCGAAACATACGCCCACAATGCCGCGCGGCGTGGTGGATGCGCGCGTGGTCGAGTTGCTCGAGTTGGTTGGCATTGCGCCAAAACACAAGGAGCATTTCCCGCACCAATATTCCGGCGGGATGCGCCAGCGCGCGATGATCGCCATGGCGCTTTCGTGCAACCCGCAGGTGGTGATCGCGGACGAGCCGACCACCGCGCTGGATGTGATGATCCAGGCGCAGATTCTGGAACTGCTCGATTCGCTCCGCAGGAAGCTTGGCCTGGCTGTGATACTGGTCACCCACGATCTGGGGGTGGTCGCAGAGATGTGCGATTCGGTGCTGGTGATGTACGGCGGTGTGACCGCGGAGTACGCCGGCGTGGATGCGATCTTCAACGCGCCGCGCCATCCCTACACCCAGGAATTGCTCAAGGCATTCCCGGACCTCTCCAAACCCGGCAGGCGACTCGTCTCGATCCCCGGTTACCCTCCCAAACTGGACGCGCTCCCGGCAGGCTGCCGGTTCGCGCCGCGCTGTCCGCTCGCTTTCGAGAGATGCACAACCGAAATGCCAAAACTTAGCCTTGTAAGCGATGGGCATATTGCAAGTTGTCATTTGGTGGAGTCGTGAATTAAACACAAAGGACACCACGGGCACAAAGTAATTCTTTGAATTCCCTTGATGTACATTGTGACATCCGTGTTTGAAAAACCATGATCAACGATATTATCCTCGAAGTAAGAAACCTCAAAAAATATTTCAAAGCGGGCAGGCCCGGCTGGTTCGCGCGCTCCGATCAGTTCATCCGCGCAGTGGACGATGTGAGCCTTTCGCTTCAGCGCGGCGAGGTGATTGCGCTGGTCGGCGAAAGCGGGTGCGGCAAGTCCACTCTGTCGCTCACGTTGATGGGGCTGGAAGTAGCCACGGAAGGCGATATCTTCTTTGAGGAGAAAAACATCACCCACGCCAGCCCGCCAGAATGGAAGGCGATCCGCCAGCGGATTCAAATGGTCTTCCAGGACCCGTACGAGTCGTTGAACCCGACGCAGACCATCGAGGAGATCGTCACGGAACCGCTGATCGTGCATGGACTTGGGTCGCATGCCGACGAACACCGCGAACGCGTCCGCCGCGCCCTCGAAGATGCCGGCTTGCGCCCCGCAGAGGATTACCTGCATCGCTTCCCGCATCAACTTTCGGGCGGGCAACGTCAGCGCGTGGTGATCGCCGGCGCTCTCGTGCTCGAGCCGCATCTACTGCTTGCCGACGAGCCGGTCTCGATGCTGGATGTGTCCATCCGCGCCGAGATCATCAACCTGCTGGCAGACCTGCGGAACACGCGCGGCATTTCGGTCATCTTCATCACCCACGATCTGGGGACAGTCGGTTACTTCGCCGACCGCGTGGCGGTGATGTATTTGGGGCGCATCGTCGAGATCGGCACGATGGACGAAGTGTTGAACAGCCCGAAGCACCCATACACGCAGGCGTTGCTCTCGGTAATACCGGTCCCCAACCCGAGGGAGAGGAAGAAGCGTGTTATCCTGCAAGGCGAGACCCCGAACCCGATCGACCTGCCCACGGGATGCCGGTTCCACCCGCGTTGCCCGGTGGCGGTTGTTTCGTGCAAATCGGTTGATCCGCACTTGGTTACCCTAAGTGACACACACCAGGCGGCGTGCCTCCTGCTGGACAAACGTCAGGTGTAGCCGTTCACCAAAGTCAGGTGAAATAATTTCCCAGCGCGCCCTATAATCCGATGGTTTCACAAATGGATCTTACGCAAAATGGGCTCCCGCAGGGTCTGCGACCCTGCGACTTCTCTGCAAAACACAGGCGGTCGCAGACCGCCTGTGAGCAAAAAGAATGGTATTGCGTAATTCCAGACAAATAGAGTCATAGGAGATTCTGAATGCTATCGAACACATCCCGTTTCCTTATATATCTGAATGTCCTACTGTATGTGGTATTGGGCGCGTTCCTTTTTATTATGCCCGAAACACTTGCGCCCGTCTTTGCCTGGAAAGTGACCGCCTTCATGACCATGACCATCGGCGGCTGGTGCCTCGGCAATGCCTGGCTGGCGTTCGTCATCGCGCGCCGCTGGGAATGGTCCACCACGTATGCGGGGTTGGTGTATTTCGGACTGTTCGGCATCGGGGAGTTGCTCGTTATGTATTTCTTCCGGACCAAACTTGCGCTCACGCACTGGATCGCGTGGCTGTACCTGGTGACCATTCTCGTCAATTCTGCGACGGCGCTGTTCCTCCTCGTCGATTTTTTTCGCACCCGCCCACGCGTTGAACCCGCGGCGAATCGATCGACGCCGTCGCAATACCTTGCCGCGATCGGGTTCATCCTGTTCGTGGGTTTTCTCGGCTACTGGGGTCTGACCGCCCAGATCGGCAACCCCGGCACGAATGGAGGGATTTTCCCCGAGGTGATGTCGCTATTCACCCTACGTAGCTTTGGCGTCTTTTATCTCACGCTGGCAATTCCCGTGTTCTTCATGCTGTGGGATAGAAACCGACGGATGCTTTTGACGCACGGGTTTATCCACTACGGGCTGATTCTGTTCATTACCGCCGCCGCATTCGCGTATCTCCCCTTGTTCGATTTTACGAACCGCCCCGGCGGGTTGGCGTATTTCGGGGCATACTTCTTTGCAGGGATTGCCTTTCTGATCAACTTCATCAAATACGGATTTGGAGACCGATAACGTGCTATCACCAGTTTCAAGATCCTTTACGTACGCGACCGCATTGTTGTACCTGCTTCTCGGCGTGCTCCTATTCGCCCTGCCGTCAGTGTTTTCGCCGGTCTTCGCCTGGAAGGTGAGCGCGTTTGTCACGATGACCATCGGCGGCTGGTGTCTCGGCAACGCCTGGCTGGCTTGGGTCGCCGCGCGGCGCTGGACGTGGGGCAGGGTGCGCACCTCGTTGCTTTACCTCTGGCTGTTTGGGCTCACCGAACTCGGTGTACTGGTCGCCTTTCGCGCCAACCTGGTTCTTGGTCATCCGATCGCGTGGCTGTATTTCGTCACGTTGCTCGTCAATATCATCGCCGCAGGTATCGGAGTAGTCGACTGGATGCGAACGCGACCATCGAGCGAACCCAGCGGACCGCAAGTCGTGTGGTGGCAGCGCGTGGCGGTGTTGGTGTTTGTCCTGCTGGTGGGATTCCTCGGCGCATACGACTCGACCAACCAACTCGGCGACCCGGGCACGAATGCCGACATCTTCCCCGAGTTGTTGTCGCTGTTCACCCTGCGGAGTTTCGGTCTGTTCTACCTCTCGCTCGCCCTCGCCGCTGTGCCGTTGCTATGGGAGAAAAACCTCAACGCACTGTTGAGCCATGGCTTTGCCGCGTATGGGTTAATCCTGTTCATCACCGCCGCCGCGTTTGTGAATATCTCGCTGTTCGATTTTGCCGCCCAGCCCGGCGGGTTGTTGTATTTCGGCGCGTATCTCATCGTCGGCGTTCCGTTATTCTTTGTTTTTTTGTTCTTCGGCACCGGCGGGGAATAAATGGACATCACCAGCCCCCAAAACCCGCGCATCAAACACCTCGTCAAATTGCGGGACGATAAAAAGGCCCGTATCTCAGAGGGAATGATGCTCGTGGAGGGATTCGACGAGATTCGACTCGCCCTCGCCGCCGGGCACACGCCACACACGCTTCTCTTCGCGCCGGAACTTGTTTCTCGGGCGCCGGCATTTTCCGCCCCTGAAACCTTGACCGTCTCCCGCGCCGTGTTCGAGAAAATTTCCTACCGAGACAACCCCGACGGGTGGCTGGCTGTATTCCCGACCCCGCAAACAAGCCTCGAAGATTTGAAGTTAAGCGCAACACCGCTGGTCATTATCGCTGAATCCATCGAGAAGCCGGGCAACCTCGGCGCGATCCTCCGCACGGCGGACGCGGCAGGCGTGGATGCGCTTCTCGCCTGCGACCCGCGCGTGGATGTGTGGAACCCCAACGTGGTGCGGGCAAGCCGGGGAGCGGTGTTCAGCGTGCCAATTGTCCAATGCGAAAACGCGCGGGCATTGGAGTGGCTGAAAGGCGGAGCGATGCGCATCGTTGCCGCCAGCCCAGCGGGGGATGTGGAATATTCCAAGGCGGATTTGAGTCAGCCTGCCGCCATTGCCGTCGGCACCGAGGATGAGGGGCTGTCCGATTTCTGGATGGATAACGCCGACGTGAAAGTCAACATCCCGATGATGGGAAAAGTAAATTCGTTGAACGTTTCCGTGTCCACGGCGCTCATTGTTTATGAGGCTGTTCGCCAACGCAACAAGTAAACTTCTGAAGATGCTGGTGGTCGAGTAGTGGCGCTGGGTCTCAATACAAATTTCGTCGTACTCAACCGCCAGCGCCACGTATCGAGACCACACCATCACCTCACATGAATCAATCCCATTCCATCCCACAGCAATCCTACTGGCAACTCTTTCTCCGCTTCCTCAAGTTCGGCGCCCTCGCCTGGGGCGGACCGTTCGCGCAGATCGCCATGATCCGCCAGGAATTGGTGGACGAAGAAAAATGGATCTCCTCGGAACGGTTCCATCGCGTGCTGGCGGTGTACCAGGTTCTGCCAGGACCCGAAGCGCACGAACTGTGCGTTTATTTTGGCATGTTGGCGCGCGGGCGAATCGGAGGAATCCTCGCCGGGCTGGGCTTCATGCTCCCCGGCTTTGTGCTGATGTTCGCGCTCTCGTGGTTCTATGTGGTATACGGGATCCACTCGGCGTTATTTGCCGCGGTGTTCTACGGTTTTCAAGCCGCAGTCGGCGCATTGCTCGTGCGCGCGATCCATCGCATCGGAAGCCATGCCCTGCACAACAAGTGGTTGTGGGGAATTGCGATCCTCAGTTTCATCGCGACGCTATTCAAGTTCAACTTTCTCGCCGTGCTCGCCATTGGCGGATTCACGTACGCGCTTGCCCGCCGCGCGAAATTCTCCAATTCTCTAATTCCCTTCATCCCAATCACCGGACTGGTATCTCCGCTTACCGCCGGCGCGCCAACCATACTCGACTTGTTCGGCTACGGCTTGCGGACCGGGTTGCTCACCTTCGGCGGCGCGTACACGGCGATTCCCTTCCTGCTGAACGATGCGGTGACGCTCGGCGGCTGGATGACCCACCCGCAATTCCTCGATGGGCTGGCGCTTTCGAGCATCCTGCCCGCGCCGCTGATCATCTTCTCCACGTTCGTCGGCTACCTCGGGGGCGGACCGCTCGGCGCGTTGAGCCTCACGGCGGGAGTCTTCCTGCCGGCATTTTTATTCACGTTACTGGGGCACGATCTGCTCGAACGGCTGATCGAGGAACCGCAGATCCATTCGTTTCTGGACGGCGTGACCGCCGCCGTGGTGGGGCTGATCGCCGCGACCGCTGTACAACTGCTTCAAACCGCCGTGCCCGACCTTCCCGCGCTCGCGATCTTTGCGCTCGCGCTGTTCGCCTTGTACCGTTGGAAGGCAAAATCGGCAGTGGCGGGAATCATGCTGGGCGCCGGTGTGCTGGGGTATTTTTTTGTTTGATGTAAAATACGACCAGTCCAAAATAGCGAGGAGAACATGACATGAGAAAGCCAGCACTGAGAATGCTCCCGTTCCTGTTTGCGATCATCCTCGTCGGATGCGCTTCCGCGACACCCACAGAAGCGCCGACCTCGTTGCCTGCCACCGATACAGCCACGCCTGCGCCTCCCACCGCCACCTTCACACCCGCCGAATCGCCCACGCCCATCCCCACGGCGAACTTCACGCTGGCAGATATTACGGGTCTGTGGTTCCGCGCCGATCCCGACCGCGGCAACTTGTACATCACCATCAGCGAGGACGGTTCGTACAAAGCCTCTCACGGCACACCGGATGGCATTGTTCATTCCGGCAAATACACCCTCGAGGGCAGGCTCTTCACGTTCGTCAATGGCTGGAACTGCTCGCCCCTCGGTGAAACGGCTGGCGTGTATGTATTGCGACTGGCAGGCGGCGGTAAATATCTCACCTTCGAACCGCTCGACGATATTTGTCCCGACCGCCCCCCGGTCTTCAAAAGCGTGCGCTGGGACCGTGTCGAAGCCACCCCCACGCCGGTGCCCTGAATGATCTGGGCTATCGGTATCGCGCTTGTCATCATCGGCTACCTGCTCGACCGCGAGGTGTATTTTTACGAGGGCGTGCATCTCGGTCCGCGCGCGCAGGCGTGGCTGTATGACCGCTGGGCGAAGCAATACGACAAGGGCAAGCGCGAGAGTCAACTGCGCGACACGGAGATGCTGGCGCGTCCACTGATGAATGCGCTGAGCGACGTGCCCGCCCCGTTCATTTTGGATTTCGCTACCGGGACGGGACGACTGTCGTATGCCCTGCTCTCACAACCCGACTTCACCGGGCACATCCTCGCGCTCGATCTTTCGCAGGGGATGCTGGCACAAGCCGTGGAAAAAATTTCCACGCTTCCGCAGGGTGGACACACAGGTTCGCCCCAACGGGAAAACATCGAATTCCTGCGGCATGTGTCACTACCGTTGCCGTTCGCGGATGCGACGTTCGACGCGGTGTGCGCGCTTGAGGTGCTGGAGCTGTTCCCGTCCATGGACGAGCCGCTCGCCGAACTCACGCGCGTCCTGCGCCCCGGCGGAATCCTGCTCACCTCGCGCGGCACCGAGGAGTCGGGTCGCAGGGCGAAGGTGAAGAGCCGCGAGGTGTTCACATCCCTGCTGGCTGGGCGTGGACTCGTGAGAATCGAGATCGTGAAGTGGTGGAAATTGTTCGACCGCGTGACGGCGAAGAAGGCTGGCGACTCGACCAGCGTTGGCGCGAAGAGGTTGAACGATGCCTTGCGCTGTCGGGTGTGCGGACAGTCGCAATGGGGGAGCGAAGCGGATGGGTTAAAATGTCGAACGTGCGGGAAATCCGTGCATGTCACGCCAGAAGGTATTGTTTTGAATTAGAAAATATCACCACAAGGAGAATCGCCATGGACAAACTGATCGAGGGACTGGGTCCCGCCTTTGCGGCAGGTTTTGCCGTGCAACAACTGCTCGAGATCCTTGCGCCTGTGCTCGAAAGGTTCTGGTCGGGCAACAAGAAACTGTTGATGGGCGTGATCTCGCTCGCGGCGGGACTGTCGCTCTCGTTCTACGCCGGCTTGCGGGTGTTGAAGCCCTTCGGCGTGGACGCGCCCGCCGTGGACGTGATCGTCACCGGTCTCATCATCAGCGCGGGCACGGAGGGCATCAACTCGGTGCTGAAGTTCATGGGGTACTACAAGCAAAAGGAAAAAGCCGACGCGGCGATGAAGGTGAACGAGGTGATCCGGGACGAGAACGCGGCTAAGGCAATGAAGGCGATGTAGAACAAGCAATCTTTAATCGCGCCGCCGACTTGATTTGAGCAATTTGTTAAATGCTCTCTTAAGCCTTTGTCCGAAAATGTTCCAAGCCAGCATTCCCAATAAAGCCAGCCCAATAGTGACGATAAATTGAAAAGTTGGAATCATGGTTGAATTATGCGATAGGTAGGACAGGTATTGACTGAAACTTACCGAGTCTGTAGCTTCAGTAAAGTCATAGTAATCCTTCAGGAACGACGGCGCAGTAGCGGCAAAAGCAACAACAGCAATCACCAAGCCAGCCCGGTCAATCGCCACCTGGTTCTGGTTTAATTCCTGTTGAACTTCCATACTTGAGAAGAATTGAACAAAACTAACCAATTCATCTACGTTCCGCTCAACGTATTCTTTAACTTCCCTAATATGCAGGACTTCGTTCAAGAATTCAAACTTATTGACTGCATAGCTGGCGCGAAATGAAGATGATGGAACAAGAATATCTCTCAGGTAGGGTAAAGTCTTGAACGAATACGAGAATAACTTTGCCATTCGCAGGATATGTTCGGTATCCTCCCTGGAGATATCGCCATCAACGACTCGCTCGGTAAGCCGCGGGACGTTTTCGAGAATGTTGGTCGTGGAGTAGGCGATACTTTGTAATGCCGTGCGGATGACAACCGTATGCTCGATCCCCCGGCAGATGCACTCCCAATAATATTTGTAATCGATGACTCGCGTTCTATCCCTGCCCGCTATAAATATCTTTTGACCTGGAAAATAAATTAATGCGCGTTCAGGGGCAAAAATACATAAGTCGTTTTGCCAACTGGCGAGGTCCACAAGTTTTTTATATGATTCCTCGTCCAGGACAGGAAAGTTTACGTTATCCTTTTCATCCTGAACCAGCACCCCTTCCACAATTGCCGCAAGGACCCCAACATGATCCCGTTTTAATTTATCGGCTTCAATCCGTCGTCCCCGGCAATGCGTACAAAAGATCTCGTCCAGAAAAAGTGTGGCATATCGCTGGCGGTACGGCAGGGTTTCGGGAGCGCGCCCCAAGGGTTTCAAGGTTATTTTTACCTGGTCGTTCGCTTCGGGGATGATGATATTGCGAGGCAGATTTTCAATAAACTTATCTGCGCACAACAAAGCCAGCTTTAACATGGTGGATTGATCGTCGGTCGTTCCTTTATTTGCCAATCTGAGTTCCATCAAATCTCGAAGGATTTCAATAATTTTTTCCCCCGCCTTTCTGATCGGTCGTGTCAGTTTTATCTCAAGAAACCCCGACCGAGACAGCCGTATCCGAACCTCGTACTGTTCCAGGGCGGTTTTTAATTGCTCGTCGTCAACGATCTCGATCATCTCTTTTTGAAAATAGAACGTCGGAAAAAACCAATCTTTGATCAGGTGGCGGCGGAATACTTGAAAGTCGTGACCACTATCCAAAATCTTTTCTTCATCGCGATCCCTTACAAAATATTTGACAGGTTCCAATTCCTTTATCGTCTCGGCAAATCCCTTTCCGCCCCTGACTCGATCCAAATTTTCTCTTGTATCTTCCGTAAGATACGCGCTGAGACTCAATACCATAAATACATCCACCCTGCCCTTTGCATAAAAATGTTTTGAGGGAATAACTTTTCTCGGGTCGCAACTGCAAGATTTAGAAGGCAATGTTCAATCTCCATCCTTGGTTGGTTATCATGACGCCAAATTACTATACATCAATGGATGGTATTTAGCAATCTCTCCTGTCTACACCATTCTTGTTTTGGTGATTTAACCCGATCTTCCCGTCCGCGCTTTGATAAGCGTGCGTTTCAACCCACGCTCCCAGTGAAGGAGGTGACTTCAACCCACGCTACCATCTTCGTCGTACTCTTCCTGTTCCAAATGCTGACTCGGTGACTCATGTCACCTATCGCCCGATGGCGGCTGGATGCCGCCTCGGTCAGTTCCGTCCAGTTCGATGATAAGTTTCTTTTCGACGCAGACGAAGTCGGGGATGTAGTTGCCGACGGCGTGTTGCCTGCGGAAGGTAACTCCCAATTGATCGTTTCTGATCTTTGACCAGAGTTTCCGTTTGGCGGGGGTAGGATTTTTGCGGAGTTGGATGGCTTGGTGTTTGGTTTTAGGGTTGCTTCGTTTAGGGCGTGGCATTTTGCCCCCTTCGTGTTCCCCCATTTGCGCCTCGCAACGAGCAGCGAGACGAAAATGGGGGAATGACAATTTTAACTCGGGTGTTTATAAATATTTTCATTCCAACTTCACCTTCACTCAGCCAACTTTCAATCGCCAGAGACTCCCCCAAATCCGACGAGGCAGGATATTCCTCCGCACCCTAAATTTCTGTTGTCGTATTTGGGGGAGATGTCCGTAGGACAGAGGGGGCTGGGCTATTGCTCGAATGCCTCCGCCAGCCCTTCGACAAAGCTCAGGACAAGCAGACTCTCAAATCGCGGAGCGAGGGGACAAACTCTTCTTGCTTCATTTTCTCTCCAAATAAGCAAGTGCTTCTCGTAAACCGATAATAGTTTTCGAATCCTCAAATTCCTGATTTGCGAGTTTTTCCTTGATCTGTTCAAGCGATAACATAACTTCCCGTATTCTTTCATCAGCCTCTAAATGTCGTTCTGTTTTTTCAAGGTCAAGTGCTAGAAACAAAAACATTCTCTCGTTTGAATTTCCAACAGAAGCAAAATAAGAAGCAAGCGGAATTAGTTTTCCTGCTCGGTAACCAATTTCTTCTTCGAGTTCTCTTCCAGCACAAGCCATCGGGTCTTCATTTGGCTCCAATCTGCCAGCAGGCAATTCAATTAGTTCACGCTCAATGGAAATACGGAATTGACGAATCAAAATTACATTTCCATCAATGACAGGGACAATCCCAACGCCGCCTGAATGCCTGATATATTCCCGAACAGCAACTTCGCCATTATCTAAAGCGACTTGCCCACCCCAAAGGGAAAATATCTTTCCTTTGTGTACTTCTTCCTGCTTTATCCATTTTTCCATAGGTACCACCTATTACAGTATAAAAACTTTTATGACCGCGAGGATGATCAAAATCAATAGTATTGCAGCCGTGGTCACCCAGATCAATTCTTTTGTTTTCTTGTAACCCACGCCTTTCCCATATTCACCCCGCTCAGGTCGCAATTTCTCAGGCAGGATTGCCCGATCCTTAAGATAGGCACCAGTCTCAAATAGTCCATAGTATGTCCAAATCAACGAAACCTGTTTCGCCAGTTCAGCATACGCTTCATGCTCACGATCGATTCGTTTTGTGACAACCCGTGCAGCATATACAATCAAAAGTGTAGCCCCCGCAGCTACTCCCATAAAGACAAATTTGTTGATATCGCTTTTAAAGAGTTCAATCATGGCTGCTCCAATGATTGGATAAAAAATCAACATGAATTGCATAAGGCGAAATTCCAATTCTCTTCGCCATGTCATTTCAGCACGGACATCTTTAAGATGATCCGATAAAAACTTCTCGTCAACATGGATATCAGATGAAGTTTTGCCTTGCCGTCGTGTATTCTTTCTTGTCTCAGACATGTTTTCTCCTTATGGCACTTTCTTGACAGCTAATTTGAAAACGCCTCCGCCAGCCCTTCGACAAAGCTCAGGGCAAGCAGACTCTCAAATTGCGAAGCATCCCCTTCAGGGGACAACCCCTCGATGCTTCGACAGGCTCAGCACAACGCCTGTCTCTCGCTCTCCCCCATCCGCCCCGAAAGGACTCGACACGAGCAACCACGCTCAACCTTCCCGAGTCCAAAAATCAGCCAGCAACTCAGCTTGATCTAATACTTTTGTAACAGATACAGTATATTCACCTGTAGCGGGTTCATCAGGCGGATACTTGTATTTCCTCAATATCCTCTTCACCATCACACGTAACTTAGCCTGCACACTTTCCTTCAACTGCCAGTCAATGGAAGTATTGCTTCGCACGCTCTCTACCAACTCATGGGCAATTTGTTTGAGAGTGACATCACCAAGGATGGTTTCGGCAGTGGGATTATCGGCAAGGGCGTCGTAGAAGGCGAGTTCATCGATGCGGAGGTTCATTTGTTCGCCGCGTTTATCGGCTTCGCGGATGTTTATGGCAATTTGGATGAGTTCTTCGATGATTTGCGCGGAGGTTATCAAGCCGTTCTGATAACGCTTGACGGCATCGGCGAGCATGTCTGAGAATTTTCTGCCTTGCACAAGGTTGAATTGACTACGGGACTTGATTTCATCATTAAGCAGGCGTTTGAGCAATTCCAGCGCAAGGTTCTTGCGTTCCATGTGCAGGATTTCATCGAGAAATTCATCCGAAAGGATGGAAATATCAGGTCGCTTTATTCCTGCTGCGTCGAAGACATCGATTACTTCACTGGAAATGATGGCATCGTTGATGATCTGCCGAATGGCGGTTTCTATTTCTTCATTGGTGCGGGTCTTAGTCTGGTCGTCGAACTTATTGAAGCGGGCTTTGATGGCTTGGAAGAAGGCAAGGTCATCGCGAATTTCAAAGGCTTTGGGGTTGGGAACAGACAAGGCAAAGGCTTTTTGCAAGCGGATGACATTTTCCTTGAAGCGTTCCTTGCCTGTAGAGACCCTAAAGGTCTCTTTGCCCGTCGAGCTGTCCGATCCATCAGACAGACCTTTAGGGTCTTTCTCTGCGATGTAATTAGCCGCATCCAGAATGAAGCTAAGTTTTTCTCTTGGTTGCAGCGTGAAGTATTTACGATAGTCGAACTTGCCAAACATATTGGCAGTGACT
This sequence comes from uncultured Anaerolinea sp., assembly GCA_964528275.1. Lineage (GTDB taxonomy): Bacteria > Chloroflexota > Anaerolineae > Anaerolineales > Villigracilaceae > Defluviilinea. The sequence goes on from CAZGSB010000021.1 coordinate 45,651, forward strand.
TCGTAAATCTCAAGCATCTTGGCGACGGCTTCTTCCTGGTCGTGTTTGATGTCACCGCGACCTTTGCGGGCGGCGTAGACAGCCAGCGCATTTTTCAAGTCCTGCGCAATGCCGATGTAATCAACGATCAAGCCGCCTTCTTTATCGCCAAAGACACGGTTGACGCGGGCAATCGCTTGCATGAGGGTGTGACCCTGCATGGGCTTGTCAATGTACATGGTATGCAACGGCGGGGCGTCATAGCCAGTCAGAAACATATCGCGGACGATGATGAGTTTGAGCGGGTCTTTGGGATCTTTCAGTCTATCGCCAATAGACTTGCGGCGTCCCTTGGTGCGGATGTGTTCCTGCCAGTCGAGCGGATCACTGGCAGAGCCTGTCATGATGACTTTGATAGCGCCTTTGTCATCGTCAGAGTTGTGCCAATCGGGGCGGAGGCTGACGATCTCTTTATACATTTCCACACAGATGCGACGGGACATGCAGACGATCATGCCTTTGCCTTCAGAGGCGGAGAGACGTTGCTCAAAGTGTGTGACCAGATCAGCGGCAACTTGTTTGATGCGGGGTTCACTTCCCACAACAGACTCAACACTTGTCCATTTGGCAAAACGGCGTTGACGTTCGGTGAGTTCGTCGTCTTCGGTGACTTCTTCCACGCGCTCGTCGAGAATCTTTTGGTCGGCGGGGGAAAGCTCAATTTTGGCGAGACGGCTTTCGTAGTAGATGCGAACCGTCGCTCCATCTTCCACGGCTTGTTGAATGTCGTAGACGTCGATGTGATTGCCGAAGACTGCCTGGGTGTCGCGATCCGCCATTTCGATGGGCGTACCCGTAAAGCCGATGAACGAAGCGTTCGGCAGGGCGTCGCGCATGTTCTTGGCGAAGCCGTCGATGAAGTCATATTGACTGCGATGGGCTTCATCTGCAATCACCACCACGTTGCGGCGGTCGGTGAGCAGGGGATACGCCGCGCCCTTTTCATCGGGCAGGAATTTTTGAATGGTGGTAAAGACGATGCCGCCCGATGCCACCGCCAGCAGTTTCTTTAGCTCGTCACGGTTGGCGGCTTGGACGGGCGTTTGACGGAGCAAACTCTGGCAATTGCTAAAGGTCTCGAAGAGTTGCTGGTCGAGATCGTTGCGGTCGGTGAGCATCACGATGGTGGGATTGTTCATCGCTTCGGTCAGCACCAGTTTGCCCGTGTAAAAGACCATCGAAAGACTCTTGCCGCTGCCTTGCGTGTGCCAGATGACGCCCGCGCGTTTATCGCCGATGGGTTGTTCATCGACGCTGGGTAAGCCATATTCGGCGGGGTCTTCACGCACGGATTTATCGTTGGCGGCAGAAGCGCGTAAGGTGGAAAGGATCGCCTTGTTGACCGCGTAATACTGGTGATAGGCGGCGATCTTCTTGACCGTGCTGAGCGAAGTCGAAGCATTCTTGCCCTTTTCAAAGACGATGAAGTGACGGATGACATCCAGCAGGGTCTTTTTCTGGAATAAGCCCCGCATCAGCACTTCCATTTCGGGCTGGGTCTTTGAGTCGATGATCGTTTTCCCATCTGACGTCTTCCACTCCATGAAGCGCGGATAATCGCTGGAGATCGTGCCAACTTTGGCAAACCAGCCATCGCTGATGACGAGGAAGGCGTTATAGGTAAACAGGGAGGGGATGACGTGTTGATAGGTTTGCAATTGACGGAACGCCGCGCTCACATCGGCATTTTCGTCTGTCGCATTCTTCAACTCAATGACCACCAGAGGCAAGCCATTGATAAAAATCACAATATCAGGGCGTTTGTTTGTTGGGGCGGATCGCGATCCGCCCTTACTATCAATAACCGTGAATTGATTGACCGCCAGAAATTCGTTGTTTTCTGGATTTATAAAATCAACCAACCAAATCTTATCGGTGCGGGTCTTGCCATCACCTACACTGAATTTAACATCTACCCCGTCAACCAATAGACGGTGAAAGGCTTCGTTGTTATC
>CAZGSB010000022.1:0-45989 GCA_964528275.1 uncultured Anaerolinea sp.
GCGAAAAAGCGGAGGGCGGGCTGGCAAAGAACGCGATCATCGTCACCGCGTTGAACCCGGTGATCGGCTACTCACAAGGCGCGGCGTTAGTAAAGGAAGCGATGTCGTTGAACGCTTCGATCAAGGAGTTGGCAATCGAGAAAGCAAAGGCTGGATTATTGAAACACCGCGATGAAGACCGCCCCGTGAAGCCCGAGGAGATCGAGTCCGCGCTGGGGGATTTGAGGAAACTGACGGATGGAGGGATCGTGGGAGGGGTTGGAGGAGGAGGGTAGAAGTGTTTTTCAAAACCGAAGAGAAATGTCAGTAAAAGTCTAGACGAGGTAATCCCGATTTTCACAGGAATTCGGTATAGTACATTAGTCCTATGGTAAAATGAGTTCGGTAGGTGACAAGTATTCTTCCCGGCAGTAATTTCAATATGAAAATACAGCACAATCCTTATGCCTTGAGATAAATTTCAAATTGTTTGGTTATCAGATATTGGAATAATCCAACAAAAGGGAAAATATGGGATCAAAAAAAGAAAAAGACCAAAGACCCTCATTTATAGGAACGGGAATAGTATTGGTTGTTTTGGTAGTTGGTTTAATATCGATTGCTAGCTGGATAAAAAACACTATTACCACTTCTCGCCAACCTACCATATTCATTGATCCTTATACCGACTCCGATCTTAATGTAACAGCCGATGTTGTCAATACTACCTGTGAAGATGACGCTAAAATTGAATACTCACTCGTTAACATAGTATTAAATGGCGGCACCCCACCCTACCAGCTTACAATAGTCAACTCACATGCCAAGCTATGGGGTCCATATGACATAAAGAACAACAACGAGCCAGTTCAAATAAAAATTTACGGGGGAGATTCTTTTAATGCTAAAATTCAGTCATCCGACAATAAATTATGGGAGGGCAACATAAGGTTACCCTTGGAAGATAATTTTTGCAAAACAGCCCCAACTGAGACAGCTACTCCTATAATTATCTCATCACCCACCCTCTCAACACCTCCGACAAGTACTCCAATTGTTGTAATCGCCCCAACCTCCACAGAATTTGCAGGGGGCGAACTAGGAAACACACCAATTGTTATCCTTAATCTAACGAGCACAGAAACTGTTCTATTAATTGAATCACTGACTACAAATTCAGGCAATTTGACCCAATCTTCACCTACTTCCGGTATTCCGCCATCAGCAACGGCACAATCGACAGCAACCTTTCAATCGGGTTCACCTTCTGTGATACCACCCATACAGCCAACAGTGACCTCGCCACCATTACCTACACCAACTGTAGCGCCTCCTCCACCGCCAACCAATACACCAATTAATCCTAACCCGCGAGAATGTGAAGATGGAATTGATAATGACGGAGATGGGTATATCGACTCAGCTGATCCTGAATGCAAAAAACCAAGCGATCCTCATGAAGATAAATGATTCATATGAATGCGGTTAGGTAGTAAGATAAGACTCATGACAGAAGGCATTATATGGTCAAATTTAGTCTGAAAGCATTAATTAGAGCAATTTCTATATTTGGGGTGGTTTTTTTATTAAAAGAATCGATAGAATTTAGTAAAACCAGTATTGGCGAACCATTCCAATCTCTGTTATTAGTGGTCCTGATTGTTATTATTTCAATTGCATTTGTTTTTATCAATCTTATCGCAAACAAACTTGAAAAGCGTCAACAGAGGCAGGATGAGTCGTCAACAAACAAAGAGAACTAGCAAGCTATACGAGGGGCTAGCAGAGGTTTTCTCTGAGCCAATTACCAAATATGTAATCACTGTCACATCGATAATTTCTTCCTTAGTGATTATTCAGGCAGTGGTGGATGGAACAAGAGCAGACGGCACTTTTTTATCATTAGCGGATAAACAATTAGCAATTAACTTTGTTGAATGGTTTGGGGTCCTATATGGTTTCTTATTACCAACAATATTAGTAAGGGTTTGGGAACAGTTTGATGAGATAGATAATGTACTTGATAGGGAAGCTGATGCAGTCAACATTCTATTTGGCGACTTATTACTTTTGCACTCACACAAGAAGTTCAAGCTGGATGTTTTGAAATCACTGCAAGATTACGTGCGCGATGTAAGAAAATTCTTAGATAAGCCAACGAGACCTAATATGGACGCAGAAATACAAAGCGGGAATTCTACACTGAAACAAATTAGATCGTACTACTTAGAGGTTTTTCGTCAAACCAGGAATAAAACAAACGAGAAGGATGTTTTGATAGATGAGTTACTAGAGCAATTAAATAATATTATCGATCATAGAGGAGATCGAATCTCATTATCTACCCAACGTTTGTTTGAAAGTCTTAATTTTATTGCTATCGTTACCTCCATTATTTGGTTAGTTCCTCTCTATTTTCTTTACTTTCAAAACCAACAAACTGGAACAGAGCTAGACCTTGGTGTTTTTGGCTGGCTACTTATAATTGCTGTAACTTTTTTGGTAATAATTATCCTATCAATAATTGACGATCTGGACAAGCCATTTGATGGATATTGGACTGTGAATAAAAATTCTTGGAAAGAATTAGCAAAAGACATAAAAAACGAATTAAATAATCCAGGGTACGCAGGTCGTCTACAAAAGAGAAGTATCAAATCAGGCTTTACGAAGAAGAATTTAAAGCGAACGAAAAATTAATACTTTACCGCTTCATTGCCTCCCCTCATCATATAATTTGTTCACCCTCCCTCCCCAAACCGATACTTGTACTCCTCGTCCCCGCGCATGAAGTCGAATTCGCGGCAACGTACAGGTGACAGTCACTTTAGAAGTGACTGTCACCTTTTATGATTCTAGCCCTCATCACAAATCGATTGACCCCTCCAAAACGATACTTGTACTCCTCATCCCCGCGCATAAAATCGAATTCGCGGCGGCCGTGTTCGCAACACCATTGTATGACGTGACCGAGCAGGACCCAGCCCGGTGACAGTTCCATGTGCGCGCGGCTGACTCCGGAGTTGTAGCCCCAGAGTTTGTTTTTGTAATCGAAGTTTAGCGACGCGGCGACTTTCTCACCTGCCACTTCCAGAAACGCCAGCCAGAGGTATCCCTGCTCGAACGCGGTGCGGATGTTGACCGTCATCTGCTCGCGCATGGCGGGGTGGAGGAAACTTGCCTTGCCGGGGTCCTGGGTCATCAGGTCGAAGAAGATGCTCATTTCTTTTTCGATGTCGGCGGACTGATCCACCAACACAAAACGGACGTTCAGTTCCGACTCAGCGGCGCGGCGCATCTTGCGGCGGATTTCGTGTCGCTGTTTTTTCTCAAGGCGCGAAAGATAATCTTCAAAACCTCCGTTCAACGCGATGCGCGGGGTGGGACGATAGATTTCCTGATGGTGATTCCAACCGTGTGATTCGGCTTCCGCTTGGAGGGCGGCTAAGGTGGGCGAATCGTCGGGGAGGTTGTACCAGTCTACGGCGGACCAATTGTCACCGAGGGAGGAAGCGAGGAAGTCCATCAGCCCGGAGAGGAAGCGTGGCAAGTCCGCTTCACGTACGATCAAATCCAAATAATCCGAAATTTCGATACTGCCGACGAGCAACAGGGCTTTGCGGTCGTCGTACTCCGCGAGGAATAACGGCGCGATGCCGATGAGTTGATCGTTTTCGCTGGCAGAGATCAGCACGAGTTCAGGGCTTTGCCATTCGCCGCCGCCGCGTGTTGCCCACCATTCGGCGAGATATTCGTGACGCGAAAATGGCGTGTCGGCGATGGACTGTTCAACCAACGCATTCCACGTATTCGAATCGAATTCTGAAAAATCCTTATGCGATCGGAAAATCATCCTTCATCCTTCCACCTTCATTGTGTGTCGAGATTTTACCAGTATAATGATACAAAACTTTCCGTTATTCTTACGCCGTGACCACCTTCGACCTCAACATCCTCCCCATTCACAGACAGAACGGTCAAAATTTCGCCGACCTGCCGGGCTTGCTCGCCTTCACGCCGCCGCGACGCGTGGCGCGCGGGCGTGAAAAAGACAGCCTGATCCTCTACGTCACGTTTTCAGGCACGGCGGGGTATTCGCTCGAAGAAATCGACGCGCTCCATCACAAGGCGGCAACCACTTTTTATCAATCGCCCGGCACACAGACCAGCGCCATGCGCAAAGCGGCAGACAGCCTGAACGCCGCGATGCTCGACCGCAATTTTGCAACCACGGGTCACGGGCAATACGCGCACGGGGTGCTCGTCCTTGCCGTGGTGCGCGAGGAGAGATGCACCTTGCTCCTCAGCGGACCCGTCCACGCGGTGTGGATCGGCGAAGGTCAAACCCGTCACATCCACGAACCTTCGCTTTCGGGCAAGGGGTTGGGGTCGAGCCAGAACATCCAAACCTACCTCGCGCAGGTTGACCTGCATCCCAACGACCTGTTGGTGCTGTGCGGCAAATTCCCCAAGGATTGGGAAGCCGACCTGCTCGGTGAGCGCCCGACCACATCGCTGGATGCCGCTTACCGCAAATTGACCTTCGCCAAGGGCGACTTGAACGCCGCGTTGATTCATCCCCAAGCGGGATCGGGCGTAATCACCGTTCTGCGCGCGGATGTTGACCCAGCGCCTCCATCCACGAGTGCATTTGTTTCGCCCTCCCCGCCTGAGCCGCAACCCGAACCGACTGAATTTGCGGACAAGCCTGAGGATATCTTCATCGAATCGCCGCAAAGTTTTCGTGAGGATTCTCGCAACGAACAACTGGTGATCGAAGACTATCAATCTCCAGTTTCCAATTCTCCAATTCTCGAATCTGGTCCCCCCTCCATCACCGAAGAAGAGCTCGACCGCCTCGCCGATTTCGGCGCGCACATGATCCAACCTTCCGCGTATGCGATTCCCCCGCAACCGCCGGAGAATTTTCCTCCGCTTCCAAAATCAGAGGCAACCGAAACACCGCGCGATTTCCCATCCTCCATCCCGCGGCGCAGACCGGCGGAACCCACCCTCGAGCCTGCGCTGGAGGAGGAGCCGCTCGCCCCAGTACCCCTCGCAGTGGATGAGATAGACGCAGAAGAAGCCGTGGATGTGACCGTGGAAGAAGAAGCGGCGACTGCCGAAGAAAAACCTCAGTCGCTGTTGAGCGGCTTGTTCAACCGCCCCAAAGCGGAACCCAAACCCACCGCACACGCCGAAGCCACGCGCCAAATGGCGAAAGTGATGGTCGGAGGGATCCAGTCCGGGCGGCGAGCCTCCGAGGGGATTCAATCGTTCTTCATCCGCTTCATCCCGAGGTTACTGCCGGGGAGTGAGAATCCAGAAGTCCCGGCGGGTGAAGCGTCGCAACAAGTGCAGATGGTCTTCGTCCCTCAATACATCCAGGTGTTCATCGCGCTCATCATCCCGACGCTGGTCGCTGTCGCGGCGGTCGTCGTCTATTTGCGGTTTGGTCAGAGCGTGCAATACGATGAATACTACAATCAGGCGCTCAACGCGCGCGCGCAAGCCATCAGCGAATCGGACCCGGTGCGCCAGCGCATCGCTTGGGAAAACGTGGTGGCTTCGGTGGATAAAGCCGAGAGTTACCGCGAGACCGACGAATCAAACCTGCTCCGCGCGGAAGCGCAGAACAATCTCGATACCCTGCTCGGCGTGCAACGACTCGAATTCATCCCCGCCTTTACCAACGGATTGAACGGCGTCGCGCAGATCAGCCGCATGGCGGCAAGCGAAAGCGACCTGTACATGCTGGATGCCGAAAGCGGCGAGATCCTGCATGCCACGTTTACCGGGCGCAGCCTCGACCTCGACCTGACCTTCAATTGTTCACCCGGCACGTACGCGGGCTATCAAGTGGGTACGCTCGTGGACCTGCTGGCGTTACCCAAGGTGAACCTCGTCAGCGCCACCGTGCTGGGCATCGATGCCAATGGAAATCTTTTGTATTGTTCACCGGGGCAGGTACCGCAGGCGATCCCACTCCCCTCCCTGCCGAACACGAACTGGGGACGCATCACCTCGTTCGTACTGGATAACGGAAATCTTTATGTGCTCGACGCCACCTCGCGCTCGGTCTGGGTGTTCACCGGCAAAGACAGCACCTTCACCGATACGCCGTATTTTTATTTCGGCAGTCAGATCCCCAACACCATCGATACCGCGATCGATCTTGCCGTGAGCGGCGACGACCTGTATCTGCTCCACGCCGACGGGCATATCTCCACGTGCGCGTTCAGCCGCATTGCCGAAACCCAAACCAAATGCGTCGACCCGGTCAACTTCCTCGACCCCTACCCCGCCCACCAGGATATCAACATCTTCGCGCAGGCGCACTTCACGCAGATGACCCTCACCACTCCGCCCAACGTCGTCCTGATGTTGCTGGATTCTGAAAATCAAAAAGTCTTCCGTTTCACGCCGCGCTCCATAGAATTGCAGAACCAGCTCACCGGCTTTGCCGGCGACGCCAACCCCTTTCAGGCGGGACCAGTCGGCGCAATGACCGTTAGCCCGAATTATGTGCTGTATTTTTCGATAGAGAATCAAGTGTATTTCGCGACGAATTTGCCCTGAGGCAATATGAAACTCTTCCGACGAAAATCGGCTCCCGCCCCCGTTCAACCTGTCTCAGACTCCTCGACCGAGCCCCCGCTTCAAACCATCCTGCGCACCCTCGTCATCGTCTACGACCCGGTGGTGGATGCCGCCTCGGGGAAAAAACTTTCCGAGTATATGCACTGGAACAAAGTGGAAGACCTCGCCGTGGGATTCATGTCCGACATCCTGCAAGCCAGCGGCGGACTTGTCCGTTACCAGATCACCCAGCGCATCGACGTGGACGCCTTCCCCGCCAAGGTGGATGGGAACGTGTACACCGCGCAGGAATATCTCGACGTATTGCGCGGCACCGCCAAGCCCTACATGCCGCAAGAAGCGGATTATCACGCCATCATCCATCGATTCGACATTCTCAAGCGAGTGGCGCGGGATGAGATCGACGAGGTGTGGATCTTCAACTTTCCGCATGCAGGGTTCTATGAATCCATCATGGGCGGACCGGGCGCATTCTGGTGCAACGCGCCGCCGCTCCAACACACCGAAGCCGCCAAACGACGGTTTGTGATCATGGGGTTCTCCTACGAACGCGGCGTCGGCGAAATGCTGGAAAACATGGGGCATCGCGCCGAATCGATCATGGATAAGGTCTTTGAAAACATCGAAGGCGACGACAATTACTGGAAACGCTTCACCCGATACGATCGCACTCACAAAGGGCAAGCCGCGCTGGGGAATGTCCATTTTGCCCCGAACAGCGAGCGCGACTACGACTGGAACAACCCGGCCACCGTGACGAGCGAGTGCGACGATTGGCTGTACAACTTTCCCAATTTCAAGGGGATCATCCGTGAAGTCACCGCGGCGGAGTGGGGTAACGGCGACACGCGTAAACATCATGTATGGTGGATGAGTCATTTCCCCAAAATGTACGGGAGAACGAACGGTATCAGCCACAACTGGTGGCAATACATCGCCAACCCCAATCGCGTAGCGCTAGCGGGCAAAGAAAACCCAGGCTGAACTGCCTGAAAATTGCAATAATTTAATCGAAGAGTTGAACTACCATATGCACCATACATCGTTGCGCGGAGTGGACAATCAAGGAAAAACTCTGCAACGAATCAGGGATGAATCTTGCGTAGATCAATTTCGATGAAAGCCTTTACCACAATTCGGCGTGCAAGCACGGATCGACTGCCATGAATCGCCTGAGGGATGTCTTTCGTCCGGTCCGTTCGGGGAAAATATTACCCGTGCTTGTCGTTGTCATTACGTTCAGCGTTTATTTCGCCATTGCCGTCGCGTTCGATCACTGGTTGGGGAATTCGGTCATCGCGCTTTCACTGATCCCGATCACCCTCGCCTGCGGTTTTTTCAACGCACGCGCCGGTGTGTTCACCGCCCTGCTCTCAATCCTTTTTTACGTCCTATTGCAGGCAAACCTCGGAATCCCGCCTTCACAAGTGTTCGCGGTGCCTGGCATGATCATCGGTTCGTCCTCCCTGATCTTTGCGAGCCTCTTCATCGGCAGACTTCTGACCGTTTCACGCGAGCGGGGCGAAGCCGTAACACAGCTCGCTCAAGCCAACCGACTGATCTATTCCATCCTGCACGTTACGACTCAGATCGAAACCGCACTCGACCCCGACGAGTTCGCCCACTCGCTCAGCCGGCAACTGATCGGTATCGAGATTGATCATGTCATTGCCCGCTTCCAGAGCGCCACAGGGCAATTCAAGTTCGACTACAGTTCCATAGACCGCGATGCTCTCGACCTCCTCGCCCTCGACTCCATGCGCCCCATTCGCGAGCATGCGTTCACGCTGAACCACCTCGGCATCTCCGCCGATGAAAAGGGTCACATGCCCCCCAGCGTGATCCGGGACCATCAAGCCGAACTCCGCGCCTTGTTCAGCGGGTACGAACCCAAACACCTGCGGCAATTCCTGGCGGGCATCAAAATTCACCCCCACACCACGGTCTTTCGCTTGCCGCTGGTCCTCGAGGAAAAGCTTCTCGGAATCTTATGGGTCTGGGGGAACGGACTTGTAGCCTCCGACTTGCCTGTCATGTCCATCTTTGCGAAACAGGTGGGGATCTCGCTCGAGCGGGCGCGCTTGTTCCAGGAAGTGCAAGACCTCGCCCTTACCGACCCGCTCACATCCCTGCCGAACCGGCGCAGTCTTTTCACGCTCGGAGAACTGGAATTCACCCGCGCTGTGCGGCTCAATAGACCCTTTTGTTGTCTGATGCTCGATCTCGATGATTTCAAAGGCGTCAACGATACCCACGGGCATCCAGCCGGAGACCTGGTGTTGCAATCCATAGCGGACGTGTGCCGAAATAACATCCGATCCATCGACCTGATCGGGCGGTACGGCGGCGAGGAAATTACCATTTTGTTACCGGATACAGAACTTCATACGGCGATCCATATTGCAGAACGGTTAAGAACCTCCGTCTGTGAAAACGAAGTCCAGTTTGAAGCGCATACCATTCGTACAACCGTCAGCATCGGCGTGGCAACCAAGGATGAAAATACGCTCGAACTTAAAACCCTGATCGCCCGCGCCGATCAGGCAATGTATATGGCAAAACACAAAGGCAAGAATCGCGTGGCGGTCAGCCGCTGAAATTCAATCAGGCAACCACACCTGATACAAACCCAAATCCCCCGTTGCTCCATCGGAATAAAATGAATCAGTGATTCGGAAACCAGCCGCGCTGGCAAGATTCAATAACTCCGCTTCACCAAATTGATGGACGTAACGCAGACCTTCGCCTCCGCTGCGCCAATCGAGCAGATAATCCTCCGCATCCACCTCAGACGGGTGAATTGATGCGCGCTCCCACGGCTGGATTCGCGCCTTGAGTTTTTCGCTGTGGAGGAACTGCCAGTTCGAGTGGATAAATAAACCATCGGGCTGGAGCATGCGCCGAACGGCCTTCAGTATGTTGATCCGTAACTCACGCGATGGGATATGGTGCAAGGTTGCGAAGGATAAAACAAGATGGAACGGGGATAGGGCAAGTAGCGGTGGGAGCGCGTCGACAGCGAGGGTGGACAGGTCGAGCTCGAGGAAATTTGGGGATAAGCCCTTGCGCGGCAAACCAGCCTTCCGCAGGAGAGGCAGGCTGAAATCCGCGCCGAGATAGGAGCCGCGATGACCGCGCTTCGCCAGTTCGCGCGCGAGTTCGCCGTTGCCACATCCCAAATCCAGGATCGACTCATCCCCGTTCAGTGTCTCGAGCACGCGGCGCACACCGGGTTGAATCCGCTGGCGAGTGGCGGAGAAGGCGTCGCCGAAGCGGGTGTAAAACTCCCGATTGAGTTCCAGAAGGCGCGCAGTCGTGGCGGAATCCATGCGCGGGATTATAACGGTTATAATGCCGCATCATGCACCTCGAACGTCGAGACCATTGGAAAGCGACCCGCCTCCTCACCGCCGATAAAAAAGAATTGGCGCGTGAAGTGTTGGAATTGGTGCGTAACGGGCAGGATGTGACGAAGACCCTGCGCAGTCATCCGCTTCCGGATGGGAGCGGGTATTTGAACAAGTCGATGCTGGTTTCGATGTACAACGAGCTGGTTGCCGCAGGAGAGATCGAAACCGACCCGCGGCTGGTGGAGCGCCTGCGCATGAAACCGATGCGGACGCTTTCCGGCGTAACGACAGTCACGGTCCTCACCAAGCCATACCCCTGCCCGGGCAAGTGCATCTTCTGCCCCACCGATGTGCGCATGCCGAAATCGTACCTGCCCGATGAGCCGGGCGCCATGCGCGCCTTGGAACATCAGTTTGACCCGTACACCCAGGTCCGCTCGCGCATTACTCAACTGCAAGCGTTGGGCCACCCGACGGATAAGATCGAGTTGCTGATCCTCGGCGGCACGTGGTCGTCGTATAAACGTGAGTACCAGGAGTGGTTTGTCAAGCGCTGTTTCGATGCGATGAATCTTTCTCACCACGAAGGACACGAAGTGGATCAAGGGGAAGGCTCGGTCATTGATCTTGCCAGCGTCCATTCGATAAACGAGATGACAGCTCATAGAAATGTGGGGTTGGTCATCGAGACGCGACCGGATGAGATCACAACCGATGAAATCCGCTGGCTGCGCCGCCTCGGTGTGACCAAAGTGCAGATGGGGGCGCAAAGTTTGGATGACCGCATCCTCGAGTTGAACAAGCGCGGTCACGATGTGGAGTGTACGCGCCAAGCCACGGCGTTGCTCCGGGCGGCGGGGTTCAAGATTGTCCTGCATTGGATGCCCAACCTGCACGGTGCGACACCCGAATCAGATCGCGAGGACTTCGCCCGTTTGTGGAATGATTTTTGCCCGGATGAGATCAAGGTCTACCCGAATCAACTGCTGGCGAACGCAGAGTTATATGAATACTGGCAACGCGGCGAGTTCAAGCCGTACACAACGGACGAATTGATCGACCTGATCGCCGATATCAAACCAACCATTCCGCGCTATTGCCGCGTGAACCGGGTGATCCGCGACATCCCTTCGACGAATGTGGTGGAGGGCAACCGACGCACCAGCCTGCGGCAGGATGTGCAAGATGAATTGAAACGCCGCGGGACGAAATGTCAATGTGTGAGGTGCCGCGAGGTGAGGGGAAAGTCGGTCGAGGCGGGGTCGCTCAAACTGGATGATCTTGTGTATCAGGCAGGTTCGGCGGAGGAGCATTTCATTTCGTTCGTCACGCCTGAGGATAAACTCGCGGGCTTTGTGAGGTTATCCCTGCCGGGAAACGATTCTCCCCAGACAGGCATCGCCGACCTCTCCGGCGCGGCGTTGATCCGGGAAGTGCATGTGTATGGCCAGTCGCTTCCCGTGGGGGCTGAAAAGGATGGTGCGGCGCAACATGCGGGCTTGGGCACGCGCCTGCTGGAGGAGGCGGAGCGGGTGGCAACAGCAAACGGATTCAAGAGGATGGCGGTGATTTCTGCGGTTGGCACGCGCGGATATTATCTCCACCGGGGATTCGAGCGCGGCGAGCTGTACTTGACGAAAAAACTCGACTAAGACGAAGCAGATTGAAGTGGGAAAGAAGCGGGTGTTAGACGATAGACCATGGACGATTGACGATGGTTTATGGTTAATCGTCCATGGTCGAATTAGAATTCCGTTAATCATCCAAACAGACGCTTGACTTGAACCTCACGCGGTGTAACAATACCTTTCATGGATTACAAAGACTACTACAAAATCCTCGGTGTGGAGCGCAAGGCCGGCGAGGATGAAATCCGCAAGGCGTATCGCAAACTGGCGAAGCAATATCACCCGGATTACAACCCGAACGATAAGAAAGCCGAAGAGAAGTTCAAGGAGATCAACGAAGCGTACGAGGTCTTGAGCGATTCGAAAAAACGCTCTCACTATGACCGGCTTGGTTCCGATTATTCGCAATGGCAAAGGCGCGGCGCGCCCGGTAATTTCAATTGGGATTCATACGGCGGTTCGCGCGTCAACATGGATGACATCAACGACCTGTTCGGCGGAGGCGGCGGAGGGTTTTCCGATTTCTTCCAAACCATTTTCGGCATGGGAGGCAGGCAATCATCCCGCGCATCCATGCAAGGCTACCAACAAGACCTGGAGATCAGCCTCGAAGAGGCATACAAGGGAACCACCCGCTTGCTGGATTCCGACGGGAAGAAAAAACAAGTCCGCATTCCCGCGGGGGTGCGGAGCGGGTCGAAGGTGCGCGTGGCTGGCGCGGGACCGAACGGGATGGATTTGTATTTGATTGTGGACGTTCCAGAGGATAAACGATTCGAACGTCGCGGCGACGACCTGCACGCAACGGCAACTGTCAGCGTGTTCACAGCCATTCTTGGGGGCGATGCCGATGTGGAAACGTTCGAGGGCAAGATCAAACTTAACATCCCCGCCGGCACACAACCCGAGCAGGTATTCCGTCTTGCGGGGCGCGGGATGCCAAACTTGAAAACTCCCACAGCCAAGGGCGATATGTACATTCGCGTAAAGGTGCAGGTACCCAAATACCTGAACGCAAAACAGCGCGAACTGCTCGAGGAAGTTTCGAAGATCAAGTTCTAGCGTCGCCGTGACGACACAATTCCCAACGGGGTTGGGAAAGCCCGGTTTTCGTGGAGATTGCTTCGCTCCGCTCGCAATGACGGGCAGGAGCGTGTTTTTATTTTTCGATTGTATTAACCTGTGTTCAGCGGGCTTTAACCGCTGGCGATTAATATCGATCGAATAATTCACTTGAGGTCAAAAGGAAATCCATGAAACGCACCCTGCTTGTATTCCTGATTCTTGTCCTTTCGACGACAGCCTGCGCATTGCCCGGCATGACGCCTCTCACGCAAGCCGCACCCGAGTCACCTGCGGCGCCGCTATCCACGCTGGCGCCGGTCACTTCCAACCCCATTCCATTGGATGGATCGCTGGCATCGTTGTACCAGCAGGTCATCCCCGGCGTGGTCGCGATTCGCACAACCTCCGGTCTGGGGTCGGGGTTTGTCTTCGATAATGAAGGGCATATCGTCACCAACCAGCATGTCGTCGATGGCGTAAGCACCGCGGAGATCGCTTTTTCCTCCGGCTACAAAGCCATCGGCACGGTGATCGGCTTCGATGTGGATGCGGATGTGGCGGTCATCAAGGTCAATGCGCCGGGCGAAGAGATCCACCCGCTCCCCATCGGCGATTCAAACGCCCTTTTGGTGGGTCAGCCCGTGGTGGCGATCGGCAACCCCTTCGGCTTGAATGGAACCATGACGCTGGGAATCATTTCCGGTCTTGGGCGCACACAGCCCGCGCATGCCGCTCCCGATGGCGGGTTCTTCAGCACCGCCGACATCATCCAAACCGACGCGGCGATCAACCCGGGCAACTCGGGCGGTCCGTTGTTCAATTTGAACGGCGAAGTGGTCGGTGTCAATCAATCCATCCGCACCGATAATATCGATACAACTACCGGGAACGCGGTCAACTCCGGCGTGGCATTCGCGATCTCGATCAACCTCGTCAAGCGCGTTGCCCCCGTCCTGATCAACGACGGGAAGTATGAATATCCCTACCTTGGAATTTCTTCGAACAGCGATTTGGGTCTGGCAGAAGTGGAAGCCCTGGGTCTGCCTCAATTCACCGGTGCGTACGTGGTCAGCCTCGTGGATGGCGGTCCCGCCGACCAGGCGGGCATCCGCGCCGGCGAATTACCGACGAACATCCCCGGTTTGAACGCAGGCGGCGACCTGATCATCGCCCTCGATGGAATCACTGTGAAGACCTTCGACGATATGTTGAGCATTTTGATCACGACCAAATCCCCCGGCGATACGGTCATCCTGACGGTTCTGCGCGACGGGCAACCGGTGGACATCCCCGTCGTTCTGGGCACACGCCCCTAAAATCAAACGGACGGCGGTTCGCCGTCCGTCCTTTTTATCCGAAGCGTTCTTCCTTCCATACATCGGCGCGGTTGTGGTAACCAGCCTGCTCCCAAAATCCACGCCGGTCGCGCGGCATGAACTCGAGTGAGCGCAGCCACTTCGCACCTTTCCATAAATATGGCGTTTCCATATTCTCCTGGCTCGGGATGAAACCGACCACGCCGCGCAAGGGATAGCCGTGGTCTGCGGTGATGGGCTCGCCGTTCAAATGGGTGGCGAGTAAAAAATTATCCTGCAGGGCAACTTCCAAGGGCAAGTTAACCGTGAATCCATATTCCGCGTGTTGCATCAAGTGAGTCGCCGTCGGTTTGATCTTGATGAAGCCCTGGTCCACCAGCGCTTTGATCGAGACGCCCTCCCATACCGTGTCGAACTTGCTCCAGCGGGTCACGCAATGGATGTCCATCTGGATCTTCGCACGAGGCAGTTTGTTGAATTCATCCCACGTCCAGCGTTTTTCTTCCTCCACCTCCCCCCACACGCGGAAGTCCCACGTGGCGGCGTTGAAATGCGGCACCGGTCCATAATGCAAAACGGGAAATTTAAAGGTCAGCGCCTGCCCGGGCGGGAGGCGCCCTTCCTTTTTGATGCGTTCTTCTTCCTTGCGTCGGTCGGGTCCTTCGAATGAAAACATGGGCGTCTCCTTGCCTGATTATAATCACTCTGACGTCACCGGACTGGGTCCTGTTACCGAAGTTTTATCAGCGTCGCCAAAAGGCAGACATGCCGTTTGTTCTCTGGACAGGAGTACGGGTTTATAATAGGATTAAGAATCGAAACCAATTTATGGCATCCATCATTACGGACATGTCTTTCGACACCTTGATCGCGGCGCGGGAATGTGGGGGCGATCCCTCATGAACGACACTATTTCCCTGCTCAAAGCCGCCCAAAAATTGGACGAACAAGCGTTGACCGCGATCTTCGACCAATATGCGCCCGCCATCTATAAATATACCCTGCGTTTATGCCACGACCCGATCCTGGCGGATAACATCGTCGGGGATGTGTTTGCCCAACTGCTCGAGCAGTTCGCTGCCGGGAAGGGACCGCGCACGAACCTGCGCTCCTACCTGTATCAGACGGCGTACCACCTCGTAGTCGATCGTTCGCGCGACAATCAGCATACCGCCCCGCTCGAGGTCGCCGTGGACCGGCTCGACCGCGGGCAAATGACCCCCACCCAGTCGCAGATCGAGGAACGCGTGATGATGGAAGCGTTGATCTCCGCCATGAATTCCGAATTGACCGACGACCAGCGGCACGTCATCATCCTGCGCTTTCTCGAGGATTTCAGCCTGAAGGAAACCGCCGATATCGTCGGCAAGGAAGTCAACAATATCAAGGTCATCCAAAACCGGGGGATCGCCAAGTTGAGAAAAGCGCTCGGCTTGCAAATCGAGGAGATGTAGAAAACCATGCGCCTCGATTTTCAAGATTCCGAAATCGAGCGGGCTTTTTCAAGTTTGAAACACGCCGAGCCTGTCTACCCGGCCCCCATGTGGGAAGCGCGTCGCCGCGTATACCTGCAACGAGTTGCCGAGATCAGTATCGGGCTGGGGGTATCGCCCGCGTTAAAAAATTCATTGAAGACCGATACCGGTAAACCATCGACAACTCTTGGCGGAATCATAGAAACCGTGTTGATCCTCGCCATTGTGGGCGAAGCCAGCGCCGCGGCGTATTTTTACCGTGGAAAAATCGCGGAGGCTTTCCGGTTTGACGATCCCACCACGGAGGTGATGGTGGAATCCAGCCTGACCCCGGAATTCGCATCACCCGTTTTTGAGCCTGCCCGAGCCGAAGAAGCGACGCTCACCGTCACCCCCTCGCTCACCGGCACCCCATCGCCGACGGCCGCACCCACCGAGGTGTCGAACGGGTCGGCGGGGGAAGGTTTGAGCCAACCCGGCGTCACGCCAGCCCCAAAGGACGATAACGGCAACCATTTCGGTCAGACTCCGAAACCCGAGCGCACCAAGGACAATGGCAACGGTAAAGAAAAGTAAACAGTTGAACCCGTGAGGTCAGAAGACACGAGCGTACCTCGTGTCTTTTTATATTTCGCTAATACTGACGTGCTACGATACCCTGCTTCTAGAGGCAGTATAATTCCCGCCTGAAAAGGTAACCGATGCTGAAAAGTTTTGTCAAATTATTTGGGGGCGACCCCAACCGCAAGACCATTGAACTCTACGGCGGGATCGCCACCCAGATCAATTCCCTGGAAGCGCAGTTCGAATCCTTGAGCGACGACGCCTTGCGCGCCAAAACGGGCGAGTTCAAAGAGCGGATCGCTCAAAGCATGGGGAGCGTGGCAGGGCTGACCGAGCGGGAGCAATTCGAAGCGGGGCAGGATGCGCTGGATGAAATCCTGCCGGAGGCGTTTGCCACCGTGCGCGAAGCCTCCAAGCGGACGGTCGGCTTGCGTCATTACGATGTGCAGTTGATCGGGGGAATCGCATTGCACAAGGGTTCGATCGCCGAGATGCGCACAGGCGAGGGCAAGACGCTGGTTGCCACCCTACCGATCTACCTCAATGCGTTGCTCGGCAAGGGAGTGCATCTCATCACCGTAAACGATTATCTTGCGCGGCGCGATGCGCGCTGGATGGCGCCGATCTATCACATGCTGGGGCTTTCGGTCGGCGTGTTGCAAATGGCGGCAGTGACCGAGAACGGCAAAAAGGCATTGCTTGTCGACCCGGAGCGCGAATCGCCGCATGAGGACCAGCATCACTTGCGGATGGTGGATCGCCGTCTCGCCTACGAAGCAGATATCACCTACGGCACGAACGCCGAATACGGCTTTGATTACCTGCGCGACAACATGACCATGCGCCTGAGCGACCGCGTGCAACGCGGACATCAATTCGCCATCGTGGACGAAGTGGACAACGTGTTGATCGACGAAGCGCGCACACCGCTGATCATTTCGGGTCCCGCCTCGGGAAATTTGGAATGGTATGGGAAGATGGCGCAGGTCGTCCGCCAGTTGAAGCCCGACGATTACGAGATCAGCGAGAAGGACCGTAACGCATCGCTGACCGAGTCCGGGCTGGCGCGAGTGGAGCAATTGCTGGGGCAAACGTTGATCGACCCCGACCGACCCGAAGATATTTCTCCGGAACAAGTGCGTTTGCGCGGCTACCTCGAGCAAGCCATGCGGGCGCAATACCTCTTCCAGCGTAACAAGGATTATCTCGTGCAGGGAGGCAAGGTCGTCATTGTGGATGAGTTCACCGGGCGGCAGATGCCCGGTCGGCGCTGGAGCGACGGCTTGCATCAGGCGGTGGAAGCCAAAGAAGGCGTGAAGATCGAGCCCGAAAACGTGACCTACGCCACGATCACCCTGCAAAACTATTTCCGCATGTATAAAAAACTCGCGGGCATGACCGGCACCGCGCTCACCGAAGCCGAAGAGTTCAGCAAGATTTATAATTTGGATGTCGCGCCCATCCCGCCGAATCTCGAATACCAGGCGTTCGGCAAAGATGCCCCGCTCGTTGAAATCAAAACGAAAGATGAAGATGGGTATTCCTATTCGTATTTCGCCCGGCGGGGGGATGATGAAGAGACGCCTCTCTTCTTCCGCCGCAAAGACTATCCCGATGTCATCTACAAAACTCTCGAAGCCAAACTGCGCGCCATCGTCACCGAAGCCATCCGCGAACATGTGACAGGGCGTCCCTTGTTGATCGGCACCACCTCTGTGGAATCTTCCGAGCGGCTCTCCCAACGTCTCAAAGCCGAACCCGTCCGCCGCTTGATGCAGATTGCCCTCGTGCGCGAAGCGTGGTTGAAAGCCAACAACAAAGAGCAGGGCGAGTTCGTCATCCCTGAATTGCAATTTCTCAACGAAGCCATCGAAAAGATCGCGCCGGATGCCTTGAGAAAATTTATCCAGCCGTTTGGGATGACGAATATCAACCCCGAGGACGCATCGAACATCGAGGTTTTACTCGGTGTGCTTCGGTTGGATGCTTCGAACACGAACAGACTGAAGTCTGTGCTCCAGGGCGGCATTCAACATCAAGTATTGAATGCCCGCAAACACACCGAAGAGTCGCAGGTCATTGCCGGGGCAGGCGCGTTCGGCGCAGTGACCATTGCCACCAACATGGCGGGGCGCGGCGTCGACATCAAGCTTGGCGGCGAGGTTGCCGAGGAAGTCATCTCGGCGGTCAACCGCGTATTGCGCAAGGTTGGGCATAACGATCCGTACGATATGTCGCTCGAAGAACGGCGGATCGCCTTGCTACATGTCGATCCCTCTGCCTTCGGTATTTATGAAGCCGAGGTCAAACTCTTCCAGCAATATTTCGACGACATGGAACGCGTGAAGGAACTCGGCGGCTTGCATGTCATCGGCACCGAACGGCACGACGCGCGCCGCATCGACAACCAATTGCGCGGGCGCGCCGCGCGTCAGGGCGACCCCGGCTCCTCGCGGTTTTACCTGTCACTGCAAGACGACCTCATGCGCATCCAGGGCGGCGCGCAAACCAGCGCCATCATGGATCGCCTGCGCGTGGACGAATCGCTTCCGCTCGAAGTGGGCATGGTCAGCCGCCTGATCGAGCAATCACAGCACCGCATCGAGGGCGCCAACTCCGACGTGCGCGAACACCTGCTCAAATACGACGATGTATTGAACAAACAACGCGAGCAGATTTATCAACAGCGCGATCACATTTTCGTCAAAGAGGATCTAAGCGACGATATCAACTCCCTGCTCGAAACCGAAGTCAAACAACGCGTGGAAGCGGGATTGACCGACGAAGAGGGACCGTGGAAGTTGATCGCCTGGCTCGAGCAGGTGCAACCCGCCTTCATGACCGGCGAGCGCCTCTTCCCCAGCTTCGGCTTGTCCCTGCTCCTCAAGGAGGTCGGCACCCCGAGCGACTTCAAAACCGCCGCCCTGTCGCTGGTCTCCCGCGCCATCGAAGCCGAGAACGCGCATCACCTGCGCGCCATCGAGCACCTGATCGACAGCGCCGACCAGTCGGTACGCTCCCAACTTGAAAGCCGCGGCGATACGCTCGACGCGTACTTCGAAGGTTTGAACGACCGCGAGGATGCTCCTCGCCCGCAAAAGATCGTCGAGGAGATCAACAGTCTTGTCGGCGTGCAATTGCGCCTCACCAACGAACAGACGCGGACCCTCGGCGAAGATCCCTCGTCTGCGAAAGAGGGTGTCCGCCGGCTGGTGGAGGCGCACCTGATCGGCAACGCCGTGGCGCGCATCGTCAATGCGGCTACCAAACGGACGGGCGAGTCGCTGGGTGAAAAATTCGAAATCTCAACCTGGGACGAGACCGCCGACCAACTTCTCGATGCCGCACAAGACGCACTCGAACGCAGGAGGGAGAGGCTGAATGCCCAGATGGCGCGCGATCTCGACACGCTGTTGCCGGCCCACCCTTCGACAGGCTCAGGGCAAGGAATCAACGAAACGACAACACTGCAACTCCTGCTCTCGCTCGCGCAAGCCTCTCGGACTGGGTTCGACCAGAAGACGCATCGCCAGGTGAAGCAGGTGTTCACGCGGTTCAGTTACGTCTTTCTCATCGCACAATTGCTCGAGAGGCAGGAGGCGGAAACCATCACCGAAGAGGTATTAACCCACCTCGAAGCCGCCGAGACCGCGTTGCGCGCGGCGTGGGGCGAGCGCGAGTACAACCGTCTTGCGGCGAACGCGCAAAAACTCGGCGATTTCGGCATCCCTGCGAAACAAGCCTTCGGGGAGGAACGGCTGAACGAAGGAGTATCAGGCATAACGGAATCTGACCGCGCGGCGTTGGTCGAATCCATTGGGAGGTACGTCCTCAATGAAGTCCACCGGCAATTGTTGCTGGGTGCCACGTCCGAGTTATGGGTGGATTATCTGACGCGCATCGAAGCCTTAAGGGTTTCGATCGGCATGGAGGCTTACGCCCAACGGGACCCGCTGGTACAATACAAAGGACGCGCATCGGAGATGTTTACGCAATTGATCGACGACATACGAGGGTTGGTGATTGGTCGCGTGTTTGCGTATCAACCGAGACCTGTTGAAATCACACCCGTCGAATCGACCGACGCGCCTGTCACGGAATCGCAAGGGACGGGTACGGACGAGAATCGGAAGAAGAAACGTCGAAGACATTAGGCATGAGCACCATCGAACGAGTCACCGCTTCGCTGAACACGTATCGTGCGCTCCCCAAGGTGGAGTTGCATCGGCATCTCGAAGGCTCGTTACGGCTCGACACCATGCTCGATATCGCCCGCCAGCACGGCATCACCATCCCTGCCGATGTGTTGCGGTTGAGCACGCTCGTGCAAATCCAGGAAGAAGACAAGTTCACCTTCCAGAATTTCCTCGCCAAGTTCAACACCCTGCGGCTGTTCTATCGCTCACCCGAAGTCATCCATCGCATCACGCGCGAAGCCATCGAAGATGCGGCGAAGGATAATGTGAAATACATGGAGTTGCGCTTTACGCCGGTCGCGCTCAGCCGCGCGGAACGCTTCCCCCTGCACGATGTGATCGACTGGGTCATTACCAGCACGAAAGAAGCATCCAAGAAACATGGCGTGACGGTCAAGTTAATCGTGTCGGTTAACCGGCATGAAAGCGCGGAACTGGCAGAGCAGGTCGCGTGGCTTGCCGCGGACCACATCGAAGATGGGATCGTTGCGATGGACCTGGCTGGCAACGAAGCGGACTACCCCTCCCAGCCGTTCTACGGGATCTTCAAAGAAGCGAAGCAGGCGGGTTTACACGTCACCATCCACGCGGGCGAATGGGGACCCGCCTACAACGTGAAAGAAGCCATCGAGGAGATCGGCGCGGAGCGGATCGGTCACGGTGTGCGGGTGCTGGAGGACGAGTCAGCCACCGCGCTGGCGAGTGAACGCGGCACCGCCTTCGAAGTGTGCATCACCAGCAATTATCAATCGGGCGTGTTCGAATCGCTCGAAACGCATCCGCTGATGAAGATGCACGAAGCGGGGTTGAATGTTACAATCAACACCGACGACCCAAGTATCTCGCGCATCACGCTCAGCCACGAATACTACACTGCCTGCGAAGACCTGCACATGCCGCAACCGACGTTGAAACAACGCGTTATCGCCGCGGCGAACGCCGCCTTTATCGGAGAAACGGAAAAAGGCAAACTCGTGAAGCAACTCGAAAAAGATCTGAAATTGTAATCATCACCACAGAAACCCCAAGGGTATCAAAGGCGCTCCTTTGAACTTTTCGTGATTTTGTGGTGAGACCTCACCCCCGACCCCTCTCCTAAAGGAGAGGGGAGTCACACCATCAAAGGAGATCCCTATGAACGATTTTTTCAATTCTCGCGACGTTTTAAAAGTGGGGAATCAGCAATACGTCATCTTCAAACTGGACGCGCTCGAAAAAGCGGGTCTGACTCAACTCAAGCGGCTCCCCTACTCGATCCGCATCGTGCTGGAGGCGGCTCTGCGTCAATGCAACTACAAAGAGATCACGCAAAACGATGTGAAGAACATCGCGTCCTGGACCGCCAAAGGCGCGCGCCCGGGCATCCCCCTGCTCCCTGCCCGCGTCGTCATGCAGGATTTCACTGGTGTGCCTGCTGTTGTTGACCTCGCCGCGATGCGCGCCGCGGTTGCCAGACTTGGCGGCGACCCGAAGAAGATCAATCCTCTCGTTCCCGTTGACCTCGTGATCGATCATTCTGTGCAAGTGGATTTCTTCGCCACCGCCGACGCGCTCAACCGCAACACCGAAATGGAATTCCTGCGCAACAAGGAACGCTATGAGTTCCTCAAATGGGGACAGCAGGCTTTCAGCAACTTCCGCGTTGTGCCGCCAATGACGGGCATCGTGCATCAAGTGAATCTTGAATATCTTGCCGATGTGGTGATGACCAAGCAAGATGGCGGCGATACGCTCGCCTTCCCCGATACGCTCGTCGGCACCGACTCGCACACCACCATGATCAACGGTCTTGGCGTGGTTGGCTGGGGCGTGGGCGGAATCGAAGCCGAAGCCGTGATGCTCGGTCAACCCATGGACATGCTCCTGCCCGATGTGATCGGCTTCAAGGTGTATGGCAAATTGCGCGATGGCGTCACTGCCACCGACCTGGTGCTCACCGTCACGCAGATGCTTCGCAAAAAGGGCGTGGTGGATAAGTTCGTCGAGTTCTACGGCGAAGGGCTGGAATCCATGTCGCTCACCGACCGCGCCACGATTGCGAACATGGCTCCCGAATACGGCGCGACTATCGGCTATTTCCCTGTGGATGAAGAGACGCTTCGCTACATGCGATTGACGGGTCGCTCCGAAGAGACCGTTGCTTTAACGGAAGCCTATTGCCGCGCCCAGGGACTCTTCCGCGACTCTTCCTCACCCGAACCTGAATTCACCGACACGCTCGAACTCGACCTTGGGTCTGTTGTGCCTTCGTTGGCGGGTCCCAAACGGCCACAAGATCGCGTGCCGATGTCTGAACTTAAAGAGACATTCAACAAGGCCTTGTCCGCCCCTGTAAAAGAACGCGGCTTCGAACTTTTAGGCGATGCTCTCACTCGCGAAGCTACATACGGAACCAACGGTGGTTCGCAGAAAATGAAACATGGCGCGATTGTGATTGCCGCAATTACATCCTGCACAAATACATCCAACCCGTCTGTTATGGTCGCGGCGGGACTTGTGGCAAAGAAAGCCGTCGAAAAGGGACTCAACGTCAAGCCGTATGTCAAGACCTCGCTTGCGCCCGGCTCGCGCGTGGTGACCGAATATCTCAACAAGGCTGGGTTGATCGAGCCGCTCTCCAAACTTGGGTTCAACGTCATCGCCTACGGATGCACGACCTGCATCGGCAATTCGGGTCCGTTGCCGGCTGAAGTTGCCAAAGCAGTCACAGGATCCGATCTTGTAGCGGCGGCGGTGATTTCAGGGAATCGAAACTTCGAGGGCAGAGTCCACCCGATGGTGAAGGCAAATTTCCTCGCCAGTCCGCCGCTTGTCGTCGCATACGCATTGGCTGGGACGGTGGATATTGATCTCGTCAACGAGCCGCTTGGGGTGGATGCGAACGGCGAAGCCGTCTACCTGAAAGACTTGTGGCCCACGCAGGAGGAGATCAACGCCTCGGTGACGAAGAACGTCACGCCCGAAATGTTCAAGGAAAAATATGCCGATGTGTTCAGCGGCTCGGACATGTGGAAGGACATCAAGGTCACGGGCGGCGATTTGTATGAATGGGATGAGGCTTCGACCTACATTCATCATCCGCCGTACTTCCAGGAATTGACGCTGGATGTGGCTGGCGTGAAAGACATTCGCGCCGCGCGGGTGCTGGGCTTGTTCGGCGACTCGATCACCACCGACCACATCTCCCCTGCGGGCAACATCGCCAACGACTCACCTGCTGGCAAATATTTGCAGGAACGCGATGTGGCTCCGCAATACTTCAACTCGTATGGCGCACGGCGCGGCAACGACCTCGTGATGGCACGCGGCACGTTTGCGAATATCCGCTTGAAGAATAATCTGGTCACGCCGAAGGAAGGCAATTGGACGAAACTTCACACGACTGGCGAAGTGATGTCCATGTATGATGCCGCGATGAAATATATGGATGCTGGAATTCCCGCCATCGTGATCGCTGGCAAGGAATACGGCACGGGCTCCAGCCGCGACTGGGCGGCGAAAGGACCGTTGCTTCAAGGCGTGCGCGCTGTGATCGCCGAATCGTTCGAGCGCATTCACCGCTCGAATCTCGTCGGGATGGGCATCCTGCCGTTGAAGTTCATCGAAGGGCAGAACGCCGAATCGCTGGGGTTGAAGGGCGATGAGGTCTACGATATCGAAGGCGTGACGACCGTCCAGCCGAAGCAGGTGTTGAATGTGAAAGCCAAACGGGCTGATGGTTCAGTCGTTGAATTCCAAGCCACTGCGCTGTTGAACACCGATGTCGAAGTGAATTACTACCGCAACGGAGGTATCCTGCATACGGTGTTGAGGAATTTAGTAAAGTAGTTCGTACTGCGTATTACGTAAAATGAAGTGACTGTCATCTGCAAGATGACAGTCACTTTTTGATTCACACCAACCCTTGCTTGCGTGCAATATCCGCCGCCTGAGTGCGGTTCTCTGCCTGGAGTTTGGCAAGGATATTCGAGACATGGTTCTTGACCGTGCCTTCGGTGATGAAGAGTTTCTCTGCCATGTCTTTGTTGGAGGCGCCTTGGGCGAGCAAGACCAACACCTCCCGCTCACGCTCGGAGAGCGATTCGATGGTGGATGCCGTCGGGCGCATCATTTCACGCAGGGCGCGGGAGGCGATCTCAGGCTGGATGAATACTTCACCTTCATGCACTCGGCGGATGGTTTGAATCAACTGGTCGGCGGGGGTGTCTTTGAGCAGGTAACCCAATGCCCCCGCCCGCACGCCCTGATAGACATAATCGTCACGATCAAAAGTGGTGAGGATGATGACCTTGGCTCCGCTCCACTCACGGCACAGTTTTGCCGTCGCTTCGACGCCGTTGAGGATGGGCATTTGCACGTCCATGAGGATCACGTCTGGGCGCAGTTCGAGGGCGAATTGCACACCGCGCTCGCCGTCGCCCGCTTCAGCGATGACGCGCAAGCCAGGCTCAAGATCGAGAATCGTTTTCAGTCCCTGGCGCATGAGGGTTTGGTCTTCGACGAGGAGGAGGTTGATGGTTGGCATAATCTTCATGGCTCTCGCAGGGTCTGCGACCCTGCGATGTTAATCACATAACACGGCGGTCATAGACCGCCTTTGAGCGGTGAAATGTTCGGGCGTAGAAAAAAGTTTCCTAGAGCAGAGGCAGGCTTACATCGAGGCGTGAACCGCCGTTGTTCGTCAGGGTCAACATGCCACCGAGACCTTCCACGCGTTCACGCATCCCGCGCAAGCCGTAGTGTCCAATTTGATTTTCGGCATCGGGCGGCAATCCACGCCCGTCATCGTGAAATGTCAACAAGACAGTGTGCGCTTCGAGTTTCAAAATCAATTGTACATGACGCGCATTGGCATGGCGTTCAACATTCGTGAACGCTTCCTGCGCGGCGCGCCACAGCGTTTCGGCATGAGCAGGCGCAAGCGTGTTGGCGCGTTCATCCACATCGCAATGAATTTCAAGTTTTGTGCGCTGGGCAACATCCACGCACAACGACTGAAGCGCTTCACGCAATGGGCGTTCGCCCAAGCCAGGCGCGCGCAACCCTGCCAACGAACGGCGCAGATCGTCCATGCTGGCACGCGCGAGATTTTTCAGCTCGTCAATTTGATGCGACGCTTGATCGGGATTCACTTTATACAAACGCTGGATCGCTTCGAGTTGCACCGACACCGCCACCAACGCATGACCGAGACTATCATGCAGATCGCGCGCCAGGCGTTCACGCTCGCGCAACGCGGCAAGCTCTGCATCTTGATGACGAGCCGCCTCCAACTCCCTTTGGGCTGATTCGAGTTCCTGAATCAGTTCCGCCCGCTGACGGCTGGTGCGGGCAACCCCAAAGATGAATAAATAAATCACATTGCCACCCAGCCATTGGAAGAAAAACCCGACGGCGGCGCCGATATTGATCTGAGAAAATTGCCAATCCGAGATGATGAGCATCACGCAAAACGTGACAAACGCCGTGCCAGGGATGACCGCCAACGGCGGAAGCAAACCGAACATCTGACCGAAGTATGTGAACCCCAACCACCACGTAAACGGAGTCAGCCAGCACGACAACAACCACAACGCAACGCCGCCAATGAAATACACCCCCAGTCGTTGCTGTGACAGGGGCCAGCCGCCACGTGCAACGACAAAGAAATACAACACGCCTTGCGCTACAGATAAACCCGCCGAGGCATATTCGCGCCACGTCAGCGTATCTTGCGCGGCGAGTGTGGTTAGTGCCGCAAAGCCAAAAATTAACAGGGAAACAATATCCCAAAACCTGCCATACATTTGCATGTAGCGGGCAGGCATGGGCAGGTTACTGTTGTTGAGGTCGGATGTGTGGGTCACGAGGGTAGTGTACTCTGTAAGAAGGTGGATGGGTAGGGGCGAGGCGACCTCGCCCCTGTTATTGGAGCAACTCGGTGGTTGAGTAGGCGGCGATGCACTTTCGCCGCCGTATCGAAACCACCACGTTTCAAGAGCGCTCCTGTAAAGAGATTTGTTATGCGTATCTGTGGTTTCGTTACGCCCCGCAAAGAACATGCGGGGCTACTCAACCACCGAGCATCACTATTACGCCTTCGGCTCCCAGCGGAACAAACGGGACGCAATCAGCGTGGCGACAACACCATAGACCGACAGCAGGACGAGATAGGTCAGCCACTGGGGGTCGAGGGATGCATCCAGCATCGCCGAGCGGACCAACTGCACAACAGGGTAGGCGGGCAAATACGGGACGAAGTTCCGCAAGCCATCGGGGAGCATGTCGAGAGGGAAGACCATGTCGCTGATGAACATCAGGCAAAAGTAGATGGTCATGCCCACGGCAGTGGCTGTCCCTGCCTTGGCGGCGACTCCGCTGATGATGCCGCCCAGCGACATGAACGCCAGCAATCCCAAAATGATCATCGGATACGCCAATGCCAAACTCTCGAAGCTGACAGGCACATCGTACAACACCGCCCCGGCGACGATGATGAGCGTGCTTTGCAAAGTCCCAACGACGATGTTGACCAGCAAGTACGAAGCGATCAATTGCCAGGCGGGTAAGGTGGTGGCTTGCAAACGGCGCAAAATGCTTTTTTCACGCATCTCCATCATCATTGTAGAACTACCGACGAGACCAAAACTGAGCGCATTGAGCACGATCACGCCAGGGGTCATGTACTGCATGAACTGGCTCATCACTACGCCGTAGATCAACATCAACAACACAGGGAAGGCAAAGTTCCAGAACAGCACCGCTCCATTCCGTAACTGAATGAGGGCGAGTGATTTGGTGAGAATGAGAAATCGTTTCATGAGGGTTATCCTTTTTGTTTAGCCACAGAGCACACAGAGAGCTCAGAGATTTTCTTTTTGTTCTTCTCAAAGAACTCTGCGATCTCTGTGGCGAAGAAATATTCAACCAACTTCCGCCAACCCATGCCCCGTCAACTTGAGGAACACATCTTCGAGATTGGGCTGGCGCAACATCACATCACGGATCGTCCGCCCCGACTTCGCCGCCAGGTCCTGCAAAGCGACCATCGTCGTTTCAGGCTTGGACGTTTCCACTTCGAGATGCTGCCCCGAATAACGGGCATGACTCACATGCGGCAGTTCACGCACTTTTTCCAGCGGCAATTCCACGGTGGCTTTCAGCATCGAGTTCAACTTCAAGTTGTCGATCAATGCGCTGGGCGTATCACACGCCACCACTTCACCACGATCAATGATGGCGATGCGCCCGCACAAGGCTTCTGCTTCCTCCATGGCATGGGTGGTCAACACGATCGTGCGACCTTCATCGTGCAACTGGCGGATGATGTCCCACACCGCGCGACGGGCATGCGGGTCGAGCGCCGAGGTCGGCTCATCGAGCAGGACAATGTCTGGGTTGTTGGCAATCGCAACAGCAAGCGCGAGGCGTTGCTGTTGTCCGCCAGAGAGGCGGCGGGCGAGTGTGTTGCGCTTTTCGAGCAGGTCAAAGCGTTCGAGCAGGGCGTCAATTTCTGCACGACTCAAAAACACTTCATATAACGCGGCATACACCTCCACCAATTCGGCGACGGTGAGATCATCGAGCAGGGCGGTCTTTTGCAATTGGATGCCCAACTGCTTTTTGGTCGCCATCACATCGGCGGTCACGCTGATACCGCCCACCTGCACGGTTCCACTTTGCGGTGTACGCAATCCCTCCACGCACGCCAACAGCGTGGATTTACCCGCGCCGTTCGGTCCGAGCAAGCCGAAGATTTCACCCTTCTGCACGTTCAGACTCACATCTTTCAGCGCCGTCAACGCGCCGTAGGCGGCGGTCACATTTTGAATATCAATCATCAAATCACGAGACATGGTCAACTCCTTGGTTGCGTCCATCTTACGGCAACGCAAACAGAACTCCCAGTCTCGCAGGGAGGATTGAGGATGTGCCAAAAGACATATTCGGCGCTATGAAACGGGCGGGATAACCCTGCCCTATGTCAACATTTCCAATAAACCTGTCGAATACAAAATGGACTTCCTTTCCCCAAACTCATCCAGACTCTTCCACAACGCGCGGACTTGCTCCTTGGCATACTATGGCAATTTCATCACATAGGATCCGTCTTCAAATTCGCCAGCCCCTTCTCGATCGAAGCCAATCGTTCCATGATATTCCGTCCACTGCTCTCGCGGAGTTTGGCAATATACAACACCTTGCCCGCCTCCAAGCCGAACTTCTTCAAACTTTTCAACACTATCGAGGAATATCCCACGCCATTTTCCCGGGATCCCAACGCCAGCACACCCAGAAAATCGGGTTTGGAGGCGCGCTTCAATGTCAACGGCAGGTAGAGCGAGTAGCGTGATGTGTCTGTAGGCACAAGAACATCTCCCTTTTCCAGAATCGCTCGTTCCTGTTGATGCATGGATAATGAAATCGCATCCGCCTCGGGTTTGATTGGCTCTGCTAGGATCAATTCACCGCTTTCATATTTGAGGTATATCTCCGCCTCTGTCACGTTCAACTGCTCTCTCACTTGATGCGTGAGGATTTTCAAGATATCGCCCGAGGTCAGCATCAACTGCGCTTCGGGCGCGAACTCGACTATGCTCCCGCTGAAATCCACCTCTTCGGGTTTGAAGCGGCTGTCCACAAAATTTTGCAGGGTGTCACGCAAAGGGACGAACATCAGCGCAAGGGGCAGGATCGCCAGCAACCCGATCACTGGCGAACTCCCTCCTAAATATTGATCAGCGTATAAATCCACTAGAATGGCACTCGTCACGCCCAAGGAACCGAGGATGGCGGTCAGCGCGCTATACACCAGCGTTCGGTTTATGACGATATCAATATCCCAAATATGGTATCGCAGGGCAGAGATCGCAAACGTTACGATGAAACCGTAGGTGAAAAACAACGTTAGGAAGAATAGCGTCAAATCAACGATCGAGTTTTCGATATACCCAAAGATCAGAGCGTTCAACCAATACAGGATGTAAAAGAAGGTCATACCGATCAGAGAGACGGCAATCCATTTTAATTGCTGGCGTTGAAGCGGGTCCTTGGTGACAAACAACCGATATATCTGCGCCAGCACACCCAAGCTGAGAACGCTAAGGCGGAATAGTTCCGGGAGCACGTTTAGGAAAAACTGCGCGAGATCATCTGCCATATTTTGAACGAACAGCAGAATCATACATAGCGGAAATGCCAGCCCGATCAGGCTGAGGAAAAACAACCAGCGCGTCCAACCCGGAACCCACTTGCCGTTCGGGAAGGTCAACAGAACGCATAACAAGAGAATCGAGAGAAGGAATGTATAGGATGTGGAAAAGAAATACGCGATCCCCCAATCCGTGTTCGAATCGCCCGTGATCGCTAACGAGTTCCAAAATTCAAAACCATTGGTTGTGGCGGTCCATGTAACCAGCATCAGGGATACGATGATCGCCTGCCAATCGGTTTGTTTGCGCCAAAAGATGATCCCAGCCGCGATCACACCCACGACCAACGAGCCAAAGTTTAAATATACGTAGATCCATTTATCTATTTCACGAGCGTGCCTAGACAGACTGTCTCCTGACGAATCAATACTCAACAAGACGGTCGGAACTACGATCGCTAGCCATCCCAGCCGGAATACGAAGTTTCGAATTTTCGGAAACATCCCCGCAGACGATTTCACCATTGTGGAACTCATTTTTCCTCCGATTTAGCCCAGAGAGATCTAACCGCCTGGATTGCGCTCACCTGACACGTAAAGGAAAACCCGCACCTGCTTTTCCGGGTACGACGAGATTCATTCCCCGCGTAATACTTCAAACAAGCCCGTGGGGTACAAAATGGATATGCCCTCCCCGAACTCATCCAGACTCTTCCACAACGCGCGGACTTTCTCCCCGTTCGCTTCGATCACTTCCATTTCAGCCTGCTCATACAACCCAGACTCTTTCAACGCCCCATCGTAGATCATCACGATCTCGTGACCCGTCTTCCCATCGTGGACAAACACATTCTCTACCATCCCAAGATACTGCAAGTCTTGAATCTCGCTGTGCAATTCCTCCATGATCTCGCGCCGCACCGCCGCCTCGGAATACTCGCCAAATTCGATGCCACCCCCCAACGGACGATAAAACGTCTCACCTTTGATCGAGTCGTATCCCTCAAAGACGAGAATGCGGTTGTTATTGCGAAATACACAAATAGCAATCGGGCGGATGTGATTCATCAGTATAAAAAGTAAGGCGAGATTAATCTCGCCTTACACGGTCAGCAATTCTGGCTGTCTCTGCAAATTCGCCTGCATAGACCATGGTCCCGTCCATGTTACGGTGACGGGAAGAACTTGCCCCTTTAAGTTCTCATCTGATTCGACAAACACAAGTTTATTCGTCGGTGTGCGTCCGCGCCAGCGATCTTTGACCTTCTCTTCAAACAAAACTTGCACTGTTTGACCGAGATATTTCTTGTTGATCTCTGCGACGATCCCTTCCTGCAAATCGTCGAGCAGGTGCAGGCGGCGCATCTTTTCTTCTTCGGGCACGTTGTCGTCCATGCGGCGGGTGGCGACCGTCCCTTCACGGGAGGAGTAACGCGCCAGATGAGCCACATCAAGCCGAAGGTCGGAGAGGACGCGGTACGTTTCCATGAATTGCGCTTCGGTCTCGCCGGGGAACCCAACGATGATGTCTGTCGCTATCGAACAATCGGGAATCTTTTCACGGATTTTAGCAACGAGGTCGCGATATTCTTGCTGAGTGTAGCCGCGCTTCATGTCCGCGAGCACTTCATCGTCCCCAGCCTGAATCGGCACTTCGATGTGCGGCATCACCTTGGGAAGTTGGGCAATCGCGTCCATTAATTCTTCGGTGAAATAGTTGGGGTGTGAGGTGAGGAAGCGGATGCGCTCGATGCCCTCGACTTCATGCACAATGCGGAGCAGTTGCGCAAGGTTGGGACCACGTGTGCCCGTCAGGGTATCGGGGATGTCTTTGCCGTAACGATCCACGATCTGCCCAAGCAATGTCACCTCTTTGACGCCTTGCTTTGCCAGTGAGCGGACTTCCGCAACAATATCGCCAACGGGGCGCGAACGCTCGCCGCCGCGCTTGGACGGAATGATGCAAAATGTGCAGGCATGCGAACAGCCGTACACAACTGGCACATGCGCGCTGACCAACCTGCCCTGCTCTGCCGCGGGCAGAATCAGTTCTTCGTCCATCAACAAGAAGCGGCGTGCCGTTTCAGAATCTTCGAGCGATTGCACTTCGCCTTGAGTGAGGTGTGAGATCAACGGACCCGGGTCGGATGGCGGCGAGAAGACATCCACGTAGGGCAGTTTGGCGCGCAGTTTTTCCGCGCCGCGCACGCCGACCATACAACCCATGAGGTTGATGACGAGATTGGGGTTTTGCTTCTTGAGCGGGAATAAGGATGTGAGCCGCCCCATCGCCTTGTCTTCAGCGGATTGCCGTACCACGCAGGTATTCAGCACGATCACGTCTGCTTCTTCGATGGTTTCGGTGAGGGTATAGCCCAAATGCTCCAATGACGAGCCGACTCGTTGTGAGTCGGCGACATTCATTTGACAGCCTTCGGTCCAGATGTGGTATTTCATAGGTCGGGATTATACCAAGAGCATTGACGGCGATGATGGAGAAAATGAATAAAACCGCCGCCAAATTTGGCGGCGGTACCAGCGCTCATCCCAAGGTCAGGGTTTTGATACTTGGTTAACCGCAGGCGGCATTCATGGCAGCTTCCAGCGCATCGTGTTGAGCCTGGTCGGCGCTCGGGTTTCCGTTCCAATCCGCATGCCATTGGCCGTGCGCGGCGGAGGCGGCGGCGCAGGTTTGAGGCGGGTCGCCTCCCCCCTCATTGCCGCCCCCGCTCAAGATTCCGCCATCACCGAGCGAGTTGTTAATTGAGGAGAAGGTATTGCCGATCCGGGGTCCCAACGCGCTGACTCCTACGATCACCACGATCGCGACCAGCGCAATGATGACGGCATATTCGACGAGCCCCTGCCCCCGATTTCGCTTGGAAGGAGAAAAAAATGATTTCATGGTCAAACTCCTTTTCTTCATTATAATCCACTGCGAGCGAGTCAGTGTTCTTAAAGGTTACAGGACAAAGTATTCAATTCTGAAAAGTGGATATCACTTTTGGCACCGACCTCCCCGCAGAATGAGCGTCAAACTTCCAAAGCGCTCTTATGGTAAAATCTCGTCCGCCTCGAAAAACGCGAGGCTCTGTGGAGGGATGGCCGAGCGGCTGAAGGCGCATGTCTTGAAAACATGTTTGGGTCACACCAACGTGGGTTCGAATCCCACTCCCTCCGCTGACGATTTACGATTTCAGAGTGACGATTTTCGATTGCCAATCGTAAATCGAATTGGGGAGGTGCCAGAGTGGTCGAATGGGGCCGCCTGCTAAGCGGTTTCCGGGGCGAAATCCTCGGACGCAGGTTCGAATCCTGTCCTCCCCGCCACATGAAAAACGCGCTCCTTTGGGAACGCGTTTTTGTTTTCTACGATAAACGGAATAATTATGTCCGCTGTTTCGTCAACTCAACATATTGTGGATTTCGTCGGATGTGCGCTGCGACATACGAACACATCGGGATCACGCGCATGGACCTTGCCCGTGCATACTCCAGCGCCACGTCCGTGATCCTGCCTGCCACACCGTTGCCGCGATCCTCGGGGTGCACGCCGACATGCGTCATCACAATAGTGTCGCCGTCTTCGAGGTAATCCAGTTTCGAGAGCCGTCCTTCGATCCACGTCTCGAAACGGTGCTCGGCTGGGTTGTGAGTAACTTCGAGTTCGTCAAGCGCAACGGGCATGAGTGCCTCTTTCCAACATTGTAGTCTGTTTTATTGGAAAACAGACGATTGGAAAATCTTACCCACCCATGCGCTATTTCGAATTGATGAACGCGATCAACGCCTCGATCTCCACATCAGACAAACCCAAATTCGGCATTTGGGTATCCGACTTTGCCGCGGTCGGGTCCTTCAAGCGAATCCGCAAAACCTCTGGGCTGGCGGAGAAATTCGTCAGGTTGGTCGCACCCTCCAGATTGATCGTCCAATACTCGTAGGCATTCGCGACCCTCGCGTTGACATGGCACGTGATACAACCTTTTGCGACGAACAACCGCTCGCCCAATTCCACTTGCGAAAAGGATTCGTCGCTCGCAAACTTTGACGGCGATGCAAACTCCGCTTCCGCCCCAGGGACGGCTGGTCCGACCATCCACGAGCCGACTCCCACCGTGAAGCAGAGCGCGGACAGCGCGATGGCGATTCGACTCCTCTTCCGCAATGCAAATGCCAGCCCGACCAGCCCGACGATGATAGAAATCACACGGACAATATTCACCGGCGAAAGGAATGCCCCTGCCTTCGCTTCCGGTCTACCCACAGGCAAAACGGACGGCGCGGCGACAGTCAGCACCGGCATCTTTTGCTCCATGGTGAACGCCTGAATCGTCCACTCCCACTGCCCTTCGCTGGGAAGGATCATCTCGGTTGCGTAATGCCCGGGCTCGCCTTGCGCTTCGACCACAACAGTGACCCTTTCATCGCCAGATCGAGCGACAATGACGGGGTTGAGGTCGGTCATCGGTGTTCTGCCGTGTTGTAGAACCGTAAACCCGACAGTGAACGGCTCCCCTGCGGCAACCCCGGCGGGCAATTCATCCAGCGTGATGACTGCCCATCCCCCGGCAAAGACTGGCAGGACAAGCCCGAACACAAGCGCCAAAGCCAGAACCGTTGAAATTCTGAATCGAGAAATCATTTCTACCTCCATGTTTATCGAAGTACACCGCCTGAGAAGGTTTGGTTCCAGACTGGAGCATGGTGATCGGAGACCGCGCAAATCTCCAATCGCCAGTTTCCCGCTTTAAGGCATGGGCTCAAGTGATTCCGCTACCCTGATTGCCTCTTCGATCGACAAAGCCGTTTCGAGCCGAAACGTGATGTTACCTTGCTCCCAGATCAACACATGACCATCGATCATCCGCGTGAGATCGGAGCTTCTATTGGAGAGAAGCAGGAAGTAAGGACCAGTTGTCCATGCTGCGGAATGTCCATTCACTTCGGTTACTTCGACGGTCAGGGGCTGAAGCTTCTTGATCGCCCAGCTTTCCGATGGAATGAAATGCAAACTCATCAACACCTTCTGTGAATCATTCCGGTCTAACCAGACAAGGATCGTCATCTCCCCATCGGCATCCTGCACAAAGGTATGGTCTGGCTCGCCCAAACTGGCTGGATAGGTCGGCAACAAAATCGAATACGGAACTCTTTGTTGCGCGTTGGCAAAGGTTGTTTCACCCGCAAGGCGGCTGAGATCGAGAAGCAGTCGGGATGATTCCAAATAGGGTGTGGAAGTCACAGGCGCAAGAGATTGAGGTGTCGCGGGCTGAGGTGACTTAATCGGCGACTCGGTTGAGGGCGGGAATATGCGCACGATGCCGATTTCGATGAACTCCAGGATCGCGGCGCGCGCCGGCGGGATCAGCATCAGGCTGACGAGGAGAACAACGATGACGGTTAGCGACCAAGCCAACCCGGTTGAAACGACGCGGGGTTTCCTTCCAGAGCGAATCATCACATGCCGAGCCACATCCGGCGTGCGCGGATACGTCATCTGTTGTGCAATGGAATAAATCTGTTTCTCGAAATCCATTTCGCTCATGCTTCATGTCCTTCACGCTTGTCGGCGAGTGCGGGGAAATCTTGATGAATGGTCTTCCGCAATGTTTCGAGAGCGCGGTTCAAACGCGATTTGACCGTACCTTCGGCAACGCGCAGCGCTTCGGCTGTTTCAGCAACGGGGAGTTCGAGAAAAAACCGCAGGTAGATGACCTGCTGGTCGGCGATCTTCAGCCGTTGAACGGCGCGCCAGAGTTCGCTCGCTTCGGCGTTCTGCATGCTTGCATCAGCGAGCGGTATCTCCCTGGGTTGTTCGCGGAACGCGCGGGTCAACGCGGCGAGGTAACGTCCCGCCGAACGCCTGCGATTGCGCGCGAGGTTCGCGGCAATGCTGAGCAACCATGGGCGTAGTTGGCGCGTCGGGTCGAATCGATGGAGGGATTTCCAGGCGCGTAAAAAGGTTTCCTGCGCGATGTCTTCGGCGTCGTCGGCATCGCCGAGGAGCAGGTAGGCAAGACGGAATACCGCCTGCTGATGCGCCAGCACCAACGGTTCCCATGCCGCCGCGTCGCCTTGTACGGCGCGTCGAATTAATGTCGGTTCATCCAAGCATGCCTCTGCAGAGGGTCGATTTCATCAGTTATACACCGCTACAAGGTTTGCGGTTCCAACTTCGTTTACCCGCATCCCTTCTCCGATCCATGCGAATCGTTCTGGAAATTGGCGGGGATGAACCAATTAACCCGCCAAAAGTGACATTGACCCTATTTTTGTTTGCCCGTACAATTCAAATCATGAAAGACGCGTGTATTCATAACGCCGGTGTGCCCCCGTTCTTTGGCGGATTCTTCCGGCCCGATCACGATCCTCCGTTCCGGTCTTTCTGCGCGTCGATTTAACCCATTTGACCAACCATTCGACCCCCGGAGGAAACCATGGCCACCCCTTTTGTTTCAAAACGTGCCCCCATTTACGCCGATGTTCCCGATGAAAAGTGGAACGACTGGCGCTGGCAACTCAGTCACCGCCTGAACACGGTGGAAGAAATCGAAAAGATCGTACCGCTCACCGATTCGGAGAAGCAGGCGTTGCAAACGCAGGGACTGTTCCGCGTCGACGTAACGCCTTACTTCATCTCATTGATCGACCCCAACGACCCCAATGACCCAACCCGCAAACAGATCATCCCGCTGGCAGAGGAAATGCAATCCTTCACCGCCATGATGGAAGACTCGCTGGCAGAAGACCGCCACTCGCCGGTGCCCGGGCTGGTCCACCGCTACCCGGACCGCGTCCTCATGCTGGTGACCACCCAATGCGCCTCGTACTGCCGCTACTGCACCCGCTCGCGCATCGTCGGCGACCCGGGTCAGACCTTTTCGCGGCAGGAATTCGAGATGCAGATCGAATATCTCAAACGCACGCCGCAAGTGCGCGACGTCCTGCTTTCCGGCGGCGACCCGCTCGTGCTCGCGCCGAAGATTCTCGAAGAGATCCTCAGCCGCTTGCGCGAGATTCCGCACATCGAGATTGTCCGCATTGGCTCGCGTGTGCCGGTCTTCATGCCCATGCGCGTCACGCAGGAATTGTGCGATATGCTGGCGAAGTATCATCCGTTATGGCTCAACATCCACGTCAACCACTCGAACGAGATCACGAAGGAACTCGCCGAAGCTTGTGACCGTTTAACCCGGGCTGGTATCCCGCTCGGCAACCAGGCTGTGCTGCTCGCCGGCATCAACGACAACGTGCACATCCAGCGCAAACTGGTGCAGGACCTCGTCCGCATCCGTGTGCGCCCGTACTATCTCTACCAGTGTGATCTTGTCGAAGGCGCGGGGCACTTCCGCACACCCGTCGCGAAAGGCATCGAGATCATGGAAGGCTTGCGCGGGCACACCTCCGGTTACGCCGTCCCGCAATACATCGTGGACGCGCCGGGCGGCGGTGGGAAGATTCCCGTCATGCCGAATTACATGATCAGCATGTCGGACCACAAGGTCATCCTGCGCAACTACGAGGGGTACATCACCACCTACGAAGAACCCACCGACTACGTCCCGAGCGATGCGGCAAAATTCAAAGGCGAGAAACGCCTGGAACCCGGCCAGTCCGGCGTGCTTGGGTTGCTCGACGGCGAGCAAATGTTCATCAAACCCGAAAGTTTCGACGAAGTGCACGATCGTCACGGCATTCAGCACCGCCTCAAGGACGATAAAAAATGGCAGCCACTCGGCATCGGCGACGGTTCGTCCGCGCCGAATGTGAAATAAATATACGAAGGAGAAAAAATGACACATCCCAAAATTCGATTTTTGCTTTTCACCCTTGTAGCGATCCTGCTGGTTACCGCCTGTCTTCCACAAGCCACCACGCCGGACCCGCAAGACGCGGCGAACCAGGTTGCCACCGCCGTGGCATTGACCATTTCCGCCGCCGGTACGCAGACGCAAGCCGCGCAACCCCTGCCGACGAACACCACGCTTCCGACCCAGACTGACTCTGCCCTCCCGACAGAGACTCCGATCATCCCTTCTGCGACACCGTTTGTGCTCATCGCGCCGACCAATACGGTCGTGGCGGGCGGCGGAGGCGGCACCGTCGTCAAGCCGGCATTGGACTGCACGCCCGTGAATAACAAACCGCGCGATCTCACAGTATTCAAATCCGGCAACGAGTTCGATATCAAGTGGACGATCGTCAACACCGGCACGAAGACCATCCCCGCCAACCTCGATATCAAATACTTCAGCGGGACGGTCCTGATGAAAGACCCAACCGATACGTTCCGTGAATTCGGCACCGACTTGAAGCCCGGCGAATCCGCGACCATCATCATCGACGCGATAGCCCCAGCCGCAAAAGGCAAACACGTGATGACCTGGATCGTCGAGGGCGAGTTGTGCTACCCCTACATCGCGATCGTCGTGGAATAGCTCGCCGGAACCTGCAAACTTTTCAATCATGAATAAAAAAAATGTGTTGATCTGGCTGGGGTCGCTGGCGCTGACGATGGCTTGCCTCCCCACCGTAGCCAGCCCCGCTTCCGCGCCTACTGCCGAGCCCGGCGCGGTCAACACGTTCATTGCCCAGACGGCAAACGCCGCCGCCTCGCAAACCGCCGCGGCGCTACCGACCTCCTCTGCCACAGCGACATTTACATCCACGCCACCCGCTACTGAGACGGCTTCTCCCACGCCGACCAACACCTTCATTTTCATCCTGCCGGGGTTGGGCACCCCCGGCACCGCGACATTCACCGGCATCACCAGCGGCAACGTCAATTCGGATTACGGGTGCGAAGTGCGCGAAGTGGACCCCATCAACGGAACGGTGATGATTCCCCGCCAGGACTTTACCGCCACGTGGCTGGTGAAAAATGTCGGCAAGAACGACTGGTTCCGCGCCACGATGGATTATGTGTACGAAAGCGGGAACAAACTCCACAAAGTGGAAACGTACAGCATTCCCAAGGGCGTGGAGCCGGGAAAGAATGTATTCCTCCCGGCGGAGATGGAAGCGCCGAAAAACAAAGGCACATACACCACGCGGTGGGCATTGGTCGTCGATAATCACTACTTCTGCCCGATGACGCTGACCATTGTGGTGAACTAGCCCCCTGACGGAAAAACAACGGCGACCTTTCAGGGTCGCCGTTGTTTTTTTATTCGGTGGTTGGGAGTGTCGATTCTGCCGGCTCCGATTTTTTGCGAAGCGTGAACACTCCCACCGCGACCGGCACAAGAATTGCGATCAACGAGACGCACAGCATGGCATACCCGTATGCGGGTGGGGTTTGCCCGGACGAACCGCCGAGGGTGAAGGTGCCGTTGCCGGTGATCGTGCCGATGCCCATGATGCAGGTAAAGAGCGCGCAACATCCGCAAATCAGGGCGGTCGCAACGGTGGCGATCATGCCAGTATTTTTGTTGTTCATAAAATTCTCCTTTGGTTTTCGACGATTATATCAACAGGTTAACTTCTCAACTTTGCTCCGACTTCGTGTTCCAGCCGCTTAACGATTCTCGCGCGGATCGCCGCGGCTTCGGCATCGGTCAGCGTTTTATCGGATTCATACGTAAGATTATACGCCAGCGACTTCTTGCCCGCGCCGACCTGCTCCCCGCGATAGACATCGAACAAGCGGACGTTCGTGACGGCCTTTCCGCCCGTCTGCCTGATCAACTCCTCCACGCGGGATGCCGCCACCGATTCGTCCACGATGACGGCGATATCCTCGAAGACCGGGGGGAACTCGGAGACCGGCGTGATGCCGTACGTGGGAGTCGCTCCGCGCAATTGTTCGAGATCGAACTCCGCGACGATGACAGCCGACTCGCCTACATCGTATTTTTCTTTCACCAGCGGATGCAATTCACCAAACACGCCGACAGGTTGTCCGTTCACTTTGACCTCGGCGGCTTTGCCGGGGTGCAGGAACGGGACGGAATCGGCCGGGGTGTAGGAAACGCCGCCAAGGCGCAACCCGCTCAACAGGAGTTCGAGGCGTCCTTTCATGTCGTAGAAATCCAACGAGGGAGAATCCTTCACATCCCACGCGGAGGCGAGACGAGTCCCGCTCATCACGAGGGCGAGTTTGCGCGGTTCATTTGGAATATCGTTTTTGTTCGGCAGGAAAACGGACCCGATCTCAAACAACGAAAGCGATTCACCGCGTGAATTTTTCTCGGCATGCTCAAGCACCGATGCGAGCAAACTCCGGCGCATCACACTGCGCTCGGGCGCGATGGGGTTTGCAAGCGCGACGTGTTCCCGCAGGGTCTCAGACCCTGCGGAAGCGAACAGGCGGTTTTCGCGCTCCGGCGAAGTCATGCGATAACTGACGACCTCCTGCAAACCGATATTGACAAGAATATCGCGGGCGCGTTCCTCCCACTCGTGGATGGGGTTGCCCAATTGCGGAGGCAATGAATCGGACAATCGTGTTTCGGGGATGCGGTCATAACCGTAGACGCGCGCGATTTCTTCGAGCACATCCGCCAGACCGATCGCGCCTTCGCCAATGTCCACACGGTGCGGAGGAGTCTTTGCCTTGACAACATTTTTCTCGACGGTGCATTTGAATTCGAGGCGTGTGAGCAATACGGCGATCTGCTTCGCCGTGAGTTCGATGCCGAGCAAACGCTTGACATCTTTCGGCGTGACTGTGATGGTCGGGTCCTTCGGCTTGAGCGGATATTCGTCCACAAGCCCGGGCGCAATCGTGCCACCCGACCATTCCGCCATGAATTGCAATCCGCGCCTCACGCCCTGCTCTGCCATGGCAGGATGCACCCCACGCGAAAAACGGAACGACGCCTCGGACGGCAGGTTGTGTTGCTTTGCGGTCTTGCGGATGTTGATGAAGTTCCACGCCGCGCCTTCGAGCAGGATGTTCGTCGTTTTATCGGTGACTTCGGATTCCGCGCCGCCCATCACGCCCGCCAAGGCGAGCGAGCCGCGCTCGTCGCAAACAAGCACGTTCGCGGAGGTGAGTGTTCGTTCCGCGCCATCGAGCGTGGTGAGTTTTTCACCGTCCTTTGCGGAGCGCGTGATGATTTTGATTTTGTTGGTCGAGTTAGCAACTCGACCTACGAGCACATCGTAATCGAACGCATGCAACGGCTGACCGAGATCGAGCATGGCGTAGTTGGTCGCGTCCACGATGTTGTTGATCGGGCGCATCCCTGCCAGCCTCAGTCGCCGCTGAATGTGATACGGGCTCGGTTTGATCTCCACATCCCGGATCAATCCCGCCACGAAGCGCGGGTTGAGTTCGGGGTCGGTGATCTCGATGGAGACGAGGTTGGTGATGGATTCACCCTCATCCCTAGCCCTCCCCTTCGGGGTGCTTCGCGATCTCCCTGAGGGAGAGGGGATCTTGATGGTCGGCTTCTTCAACTCCCGCCCGGTCAACGCGGCGAGTTCGCGCGCCACACCCAGCACGCTGGCATTGCGCGACATGTTCGGCAAGATGGAAATATCCAGTACCGCATCGCCCATGTACTCGGCGAGCGACATGCCCACGGGCGCGTCGTCATCGAGCAGGATGATACCCTCGTGTTCCTCCGAGATTCCCAGTTCCTTTTCGGAGCACACCATCGAGTAGGATTCCACGCCGCGAATCTTCGTCCGCTTGAGGGTCATCAAATGCAATCCATCCGCGTGACCGTCGTAGAGCGTTGTCCCTTCCTTGGCATACGCGGCTTTGATCGGCTTGGCGAGTTTGCCTGCGCCTTTGAGGTGAAAAATATTCGGCGCACCTGTGAGCACGGTCTGATTTTCTTTGCCGTCGAACAGGTCGAGCAACGTCAACCGGTCCGCGTTGGGATGCGGCAACACCTCGCGGATCTCCGCCACGACGAGTTTCTCCCTGTCCCAGCCGATGCCGCTGGTCTTGAACTCGTGCTTCTCGCCATCTTTGTATTCAGGCATCGGCAAACCTGCGTATTTGATCTCGTCTACTTCGAGCCCAGCCAGCGTCAACTTGCGGGCAATGTCTTCGACAGAGAGACCATCGAGGTCAATGTAATCTTTGAGCCATGAGAGAGGTATTTTCATAAAATCATCCTTTTCAGAAGCAACGCGTTGGTTGAGTAGCGGCGCATGCACTTCGCGCCGCGTATCGAAACCAACAGTGACAAGAATTTTTTCTATAACAAGATTTTTCTGCTTATTGGTGGTCTCGATACGTCCCGCGACGAGCATCGCGGGACTACTCGACCACCAGTGTCTATTGGTTTAGAACTGCTCCAAGAACCTGAGGTCGTTACCCCAGAAATAGCGGATGTCGTCGATCTTGTACCTCAGCATCAACTGGCGCTCGGGTCCCATGCCCCAGGCGAAACCGGAGTAGCGCGCGGGGTCATAGCCGCCGTTTTGTAATACGACGGGATGCACCATGCCG
The DNA here is from genome assembly GCA_964528275.1 of uncultured Anaerolinea sp. Lineage (GTDB taxonomy): Bacteria > Chloroflexota > Anaerolineae > Anaerolineales > Villigracilaceae > Defluviilinea. The sequence continues at coordinate 41,716 of CAZGSB010000022.1, forward strand.
CAGCCCAGAATTTCGAGCCAACCTGAATTTTTACAGACAGAACATCCCTTGCCGCCGCACACAAAACATTCCATGTCCATTTCGGCGGAGGGTTCGGTGAACGGGAAATACGACGCGCGGAAACGCGTGCGCGCGTTCTGCCCGAACATGCGATGCGCGAAATCAATCAACGTGCCTTTCAGGTCGGCGAACGTGACATTCTCCCCCACCACGAGTCCCTCCACCTGGTTGAATTGAATTTCCGACCGCGCGGTAATCTGCTCATAACGGAAGCACATCCCCGGCAGAGCGATGCGAATCGGCGGCGGGTTATCGGGGTTCATAGCGGCATACTCGCGCATCGCGTGGATTTGCCCCGGCGAAGTGTGTGTGCGAAGCAAAATTGGGTTATCGCCTCGCCCTTCAGCTTGCACGAAAAACGTATCCTGCATGTCGCGCGCGGGATGGTTCGGCGGAAAATTCAACAACTGGAAGTTGTACTCGTCCGTTTCCACTTCGCGCGAGGTGTACACCTGAAAGCCCATGTCCGCGAGGATGCTCAACACCTTCCGCAACTGCTGTGTGGACGGATGCAAACGTCCCATGTGGATTCCGCGCCCGGGCAACGTGACGTCCAGCGCGTCCTCTTCGAGGGATTTCGCCAGCGCCGCCTCTTTCACGAGTTTGGATCGCTCCTCCAGCGCGGACTCGAGCGCCACTTTCACACGGTTCGCCGCCGCGCCTACGGCTGGTCGCTCCTCCTTTGACAGTTTCCCCAATTCCGAGAAGACCGTCATCAGCGGGGACGAACGTCCCACGTTTGCCACGCGCCACCCCTCCAGCGCGGACGAATCCGTGACGGACTGCAACGCCTCCAGCGCGGACTTTTCGATTTCGTTTAATTTATCCAACATATTCACCTCAATACTTTTTACCACAAAGGGCACGAAGAACACCAAGGAAAACCGTTTCGCCTTCAGGCATCAAGCCTTCGCGACCTTTGTGTCCTTTGTGGTTAATTAAAAAATCCCGTCCACAAAATGGGACGGGAGGCGCGTAAGCGTCCCGCGGTACCACCCAAGTTAATCATCCTTCATCAGGAAGATTCTCTTTGCGCTGACCTTCATCAGCCTCTCCGCTAACGTGGAGATTACGGTCCGCACTACCAACATGACACATGGAACTTGAAACGTGACGCGTCTTCACACGAACGGCTCGAGAGGGAACTTCGACTGGTTTCGGGCGGGTGCAATTTCACCGTGTGCTTTGCACGTCTCTGGCGGCTTCTGCCGGTCTACTTTTCTCTGTCACAGCCTTTGAAATTATTGCCGTAATTATCTGCGGAAACGGAAGGATGTCAAGGCGTGAAAAAGACTGACGCTGGCGAGGCAACCGAAATGGACGAGCGAAGCGTCAGTCCGCTTTGGCGAGGCGGTAGGAATAATACAGATATTCGCGGTTGACAAATCGGTTGTATACGAAACTGCCTTTTACGCCTGCAAACATTTTCATGTACGGGAGCAGGATCCAGGGAGCAAACTTGCGCGCCAGTTCGAGGTACCGCGCGCTGTTGCGCGTCAGCGAGCGGAGCACATGCGGCGTTATATCTTCATGCGAGTCGATCGTGAACCCCGCCGCCAGCAGGTCGCGCGGGACGTGCGGCTCGGTTGCCTCCGTGCGGAAATCGGCATACAGGAATTTTCCGCCGCGCCGCAACACGCGATACACCGATTTGAAAAATTCGTCCTGCCGCGGGTAACAATGCGAAGCTTCGACGTTGATGACGGCGTCGAAATGGTTATCGGGAAATTCGAGGGCTTGCGCGTTGCCGGTGCGGAAATCTATCCCCAGCCCATCGTGCGCTTTGCGGTTGTGTTCGATGGCTTCAGGGTTCAGGTCGAGCGCGGTGTAGGTTTTTGGCTTGTGGTAGCGTTTGACGAACGACGCCCCGCCGCCATGCCCGCAACTGACCTCGAGCACGTTTTTACCGGCGAGGTTGTCCCCGCTGGCGACGTGGTGATACAACTGGATCGCGGCGCGGTTGATCTCGTCTTCAGGCTGGAGCGCGACCGTCTCGCCTTCGGGGGGCCAGAAGCCGTAATTCAAAAAGGTGACGGGGTCACTGCCCATCCGACGAGTGATGAACGGATACCAGACCTTCCAAAACATTTGCTTGATCGCCGACATGCATGCCTCTTCCTGTTCATGGAATTGATATTACGCGCAGACTTTTTAACACAGAATCTGGTTTTTCGTCACTCGGAGTTTCGCTGAGTTTCAGCCTGAACAAACCCCGACGAAACACTGTTGTATAATTGAAACATGGCAGGAAAAACCCGATTGCAAACCTTCATTGAGGTTCTCCGCGAACAGCGCCCTCGCCTTGCGGAGCAATATAACGTCGCCTCGTTGGAAATTTTCGGGTCGCATGTGCGTCACGAAGAACGAAACGATAGCGACCTCGACATCCTCGTCACTTTCACGAGAACTCCAAGCCTGCTGAAGTTCATCCATCTAGAAAATCAACTTACCGATTTGCTGGGCGTCAAAGTGGATTTGGTGATGAAGGACTCTCTCAAACCCGCCATCGGGAAGAATATTCTGAGAGAGGCATTGCCGGTATGACACGGGAGTAAGTTGAAACGGTTAGTGATTATCATTCCATCTAAGACTCTTGTGTGTCGGCTTACACAGAAGATTTCCGTATACTACCAGTTCGGCGGCTGTCAATAAGACACGAATTAGATTGAGAGGCAAAAATGACGAATACTAAGCAATGCTTCAAACCAGTGAAATCCTTTTCGGCACTGATTCTTGTCATTATCATATTTGCTGTTTCGTGCAGTCCAACAGCAAAAAACGTTGAAATCAACTCAGAAGCCTTTGCCGCAATGGAAAGAGAGCGAACTAAGGCAGAAGAATATGTAAAAATACTTAAACAGACCTATCCAGTAGATTCGCCCGAATACAAACAAGGAAGAGAATACTATATTCAAGCGGAAGCCGAATTTAATGGCTACATAGAAGAGTTGAAGGCAAAGTTGGCAGTGGGGCAAGTCACCGATTTAAGGCCAAAGGTAAATGAAGCGGTTAAAAAGAGTGAAATCTTTGTCCAGTATGTTCAATCCCCAGGCATCACACAACCCGCAGTAAAAATAGAGATTATTACTGTAATAGTTGATGTACTGATTGATGCAGGTACAAAAATTTGGGATCAATATCAAGGAGTGGAAAAAGACCAGAGAGAAGCAATATTGAAGCAACTTGACGGTATGAAGTGGAAATCGTTTGATGAAATAACGCCTTAAACTTGGCCACAAATCGCACTATGCAAGTGCCACCGAATATGCGTGCAGCGGATTGGGCGGTGAGCCTCGCGTTTTGAATTTGAATCTATCTTTGCGTTTTTCCCGTTTTGACAGCGAGTCTCGTCACACCCACCTACCACTATCGCCAGCCGTTGGGCGGCAACCCTGAATAACAAGGGTTTTTTTGGAGTGGCTTATGAGCGAAATCGAAGATCAACAAACAGCATTTCGTCTCTTCAATGAGAAGGTTCAAGAACTTCTTGAATTAAGTTTTGTCAAGGCGGTTTCCGATCCGCAAGCTGGATTTTCTCTTAGCGGTAAACGTCAAGATGATGGCACTTTCAAAATGCAGTCAACTGTTAGAGGTCCATCGGTTGAAGCCGTCAAGGCATTTGTGCTAACTTTTCGTTTCTTCATCCAAGACAATGAGACAACTTCACTTCATAATATTGCGGCTCTGTATGATTCGAGCAATATAGATCCCCAGCAAAGAGCGTACTTCCAATCTGCTCGAAGTGAAGTTAATAAAATGTTAGATGCCCCGAATTTCCTCAATCTAAATTACGACGGTGTTACGCCAACTAATCGTCAAATAATGGATGTATTTGTTTATGGTGGTCTAGCTCATGCAAACCCTGATAAGTACAAGACCTACAAGGATTGGATGAGTTTTCCTCCTGCCGCAGTAATGTTGCAGGCATGTTTCAATATGATACTAGGCAACATCCTTCATGCCCTCGCTTATATTCAACATGTCAATGATACTACCTTACAGCAACTCACTCGTCCTAAATCATGAAAGCATGTCATCATAATGGGAAAGAACCGCCCACCGATGAGCAGTAGTGCCAAGAGGTGAAGAGAACTGGCTAGGCTTCGCCAGCCTATTCCATTTCCCACCAATCCTATCCAAAAAGTGACAACAGGCAGGGAGAATTAAGTCATTCATAACTAACCCCTCCCACCCACGGGGACTACACTTGCTCA
>CAZGSB010000023.1:0-43599 GCA_964528275.1 uncultured Anaerolinea sp.
GCCATGTTGAAGCAATATGGCGTTGAAAGGGCGGACCTGATCGGCAGGACCCCGGCGGAGTTTTTTGCCCACGACCTTGACCAGGCGCGCCGGTTCCGCAGGGCGTTGTTCGATGCGGGTCATTTGCATCTGGAGACCGAGGAGCGTACGGAGGAAGGCGCGCCTTTGTGGGTGGAAGGGGATTATGTGTGCATGCGCGATAGCCAGGGGCGTATCACGGGGATGTTCGGCATCCAACGCGATATTACCGAGCGTAAACAAGCCGAAGCAAGACTGCGGAAGAGCGAGGAGCGTTATCATGCCCTCTTCGAGGACTCGCCCCTTTCGATCTGGGAGGAGGATTTTTCAGATCTCAAGAAACACCTGGATGAGTTGCAAGCACAGGGGCATACGGATCTCCGCGAGTATTTCTCTACCCATCCCGAAGCCATCGATGCGTGTTCGTCCCTCATTCGCATCATGGACGTAAACAAGGCGGCGTTGCAAATGTATCGCGCAGTCAGCAAGGCGGAATTGATCGAAGAGTCTCAACAGGTGATGAGCAAGGGTGAACGGGAGAATATCATCGCTGATTTCATCGCCATCGCGGAGGGACGATTGTCCAATGCGTGGGAAGGAGAGGACGAGACCTTGAAAGGTGATTCTATCGAGGTCAGCCTGAATTGGCTGGTGGTGCCGGGGCATGAGGCGGATTATTCCAAAGTCATCGTCACGGTGGTCGACATTACTGAACGGAAACGGGCGGAGAGGGAGTTGCAGTCGTCCGAGGAGCGCTTCCGGTTGTTGGCGGGCAACATCCACGAGGTGTTTTGGATCACAGATCCGCTGGACGGGAAAGATTTGTACATCAGCCCAGCCTACGAGGAGGTTTGGGGGCGGAAACCCGAAGAGCAGTTACAAGACCAGAAGGTATTCATGGAGACCGTCGTCCCGGAGGACCGGATGATGGTTCGCGAAATGATCCAGAAACAGGTCCGCGGCAATACGACAGAAATGGAATATCGCATCCTGCGGGCTGATGGTACAACCCGCTGGATCTGGGACCGCGCCTTTCCCATTTTGGATGAAGATGGAAGCGTGAAGCTTATTACCGGTGTTGCCGCGGATATCACCGAGCGGAAACAGGCGGAAGCGGAAACCCTGCGCCACCTCGACGAAATACGCGCGCTCTACGAGAACGGGCTGGCGGTGGCGCGTCTGCTCTCCCCGCGCGAGATCGGCAACCGTCTCATTCAAACCATCACGCACTACCTGGCCTGGCATCACGTCACCATTCGTTTGCGCAAGGGGCAGAGCGATGATCTCGAATTGATCGCATTTAGTGTGCCCGATTTGATGGAATCCGAAAGCAGAAACGCGGAGAATAATTTCAACACGCGCGTCCAAAAGGTTGGGCAGGGCTTGAGCGGCTGGGTGGTGTTGACCGGCGAAACCGTCCGCACAGGGAATGTGCGTGCGTACCCCCAATATGTGGATACGTACAAGGCGATCAACTCGGGGATGTACATCCCGCTGAAGGTTGGCGACCAGGTGATCGGCTCGCTGAGTGTGGAAAGCGAGCTTCCCGATGCATTCACTGTGGATGATGAGCGCCTGCTGGCGACCCTATCCACGCAGGCGGCAGTCGCCTTCGAGAATGCCCGCCTGTACCAGGCGGTGCAACAGGAATTGGGAGAGCGTCGTCACGCCGAGGAAATGCTGGCACAGGAGCGCAACTCGCTGGCGAATCGCGTCGAGGAACGGACCTCAGAATTGATCTCTGCCAACTCGAACCTGGCGCGCGCGCTCCGCTTCAAGGACGAGTTCCTGGCGAATATGAGTCACGAACTGCGCACGCCCCTGAACGCGATCCTGGGTCTATCTGAAAGCCTGGGCGAACAGGTGGCAGGACCGCTGAATGAAAAACAGAAAAAATATCTTCAGACCATCACCGAAAGCGGGCATCACCTGCTGGCGTTGATCAACGATATTTTGGACCTGGCAAAGATCGAGGCGGGGCAGGTGACGCTCGATATTTCACGGGTGGATGTGCATATGCTTTGCCAGTCCAGCCTGCGGATGGTGAAACAGCAGGCGTTGAAAAAAGAACAGCATGTTTCGCTGGAGATCGACGAGAAATTTGGGCTGATCTGGGCGGACGAGCGGCGGCTCAAACAGATGATCGTCAACCTGTTGAGTAATGCGGTCAAGTTCACGCCGGAGAAGGGACGCATCGGGCTTGAAATTCGCGGTGATCAGGAGGAAAACCGCGTGTTGATCACGGTGTGGGATACCGGGATCGGAATTTCAGAAAGTCAGATCCCGCAACTTTTCCAGCCGTTCGTGCAACTGAGCACCGGGCTGGCGCGCGAAAGTACCGGCACGGGGTTGGGGCTGGCATTGGTGGCGCAAATGGCGCGCCTGCATGGCGGCGGGGTAAGCATCTCCAGCAAACCCGGCGAAGGCAGTCGTTTTACGCTTGTACTGCCATGGGAACCGGCTCTGGCGCCGGACACAATGGAACGGATGAAAACCACGGGAAAATTTCGCGCCGTAAAATTGACCGGGAACCAGCCGCGGCGCTCCATTCTTCTGATCGAAGATACTGCGGACGTGGGTATGATGGTTGGCGATTACCTGGAGGCGGCTGGATATAACGTATTCATCGCCAGCGACGGGGCGGAGGGCTTGTCGGAAGCGAAACGCATCCACCCTGACCTGATCCTGATGGACCTGCAAATGCCGCGCATGGACGGTTTCGAAGCCACGCGCGAATTAAGGAACGACCCTGCCTTCAAGAACACACCGATCATTGCACTGACCGCCCTCGCCATGCAAGGCGACCGCGAGCGCTGCCTTGAGGTGGGCATGGATGAGTACATCACCAAACCAGTCAACCTGAAAGCGCTGGTAAAGATCATCGATCGCTGTCTTCAGCCTGTACCCTGATCGAAGCGCGACGATCAGTAGATCACGAAAGTGTAGTAACCGCTTCGCGTCTGTCGTTCGACAAAAAAAGCGACTGAAGTCGCCACTACGTGAAGTACTGACGATACCAAATGTAAAGACGAACAAAGGAGTTTCAATGAGCACTGTCTTGATCGTTGATGATGAATTTGCCGGCCGGCAGACCATCGAATCCGTGCTGGAAGGGGAGGGCTACGAACTCCTCATGGCGGAAAATGGACTCCAGGCGCTTGAACAGGCGCGGCGGCATCTTCCGGATGTCATCCTGCTGGATATCATGATGCCGGGCATGAGCGGGTTCGACGTCTGCCAACAGGTCCGCAACGACCCGCAATTGGCGGAGATTCCCATCATCGTGCTCACCGCGCTGGACGACCGCCAGTCGATGCTCGACGCGCTCAAGGCTGGCGCGGATGACTTCATCTCGAAACCGTTCGACCGTTTCGAATTACGGGCTCGCCTGCTCGGCATCACGCAGCTGAACCGGTATCACAAGCTCATGGAGGAGAGGGCGAAATTGAAAAGCGCCAATGAGCAGATCCTCGATGCCTATGAAGCGACCATCGAGGGCTGGTCGCGCGCGCTCGACCTGCGCGATAAAGAAACCGAGGGGCACAGCCAGCGCGTCACCACGTTGACCTTGTTATTGGCGAAACGGTTTGGCTTCAGCGAGACCCAGCTTATTCATATCCGCCGCGGCGCGCTCCTGCACGATATCGGCAAACTCGCCATCCCCGATTCCATCCTGCACAAACCGGAGAAGTTGACCGAAGACGAATGGAAGATCATGCGCCAGCACCCGCAATTTGCGTTCGATATGCTCCAAAAAGTTGACTATCTGCACCCCGCCCTCGAGATCCCTTTTTGTCACCACGAAAAATGGGACGGCACGGGGTATCCACGCGGGTTGAAGGGCGAAGACATTCCCCTCGCCGCCCGCATCTTTGCCGTCGTGGATGTCTGGGATGCCCTTCGTTCCGACCGCCCCTACCGCCCAGCCTGGTCGAAGGAGTTGGCGTTGGACTTTATCCGCAGTCAATCCGGCATGCATTTCGACCCGACCGTTGTGCAGATGTTCTTCAAAGTGATCGAAGAATCAGCCTGATGCGGCGCCCGGCGGCGCACCCCACTCTGCTATAATTTTCTCCATGATTTTAGTGACAGGAGCGACGGGGTTCATTGGTCGCGCGTTGGTTCGCCACATCTCGGAAACGGGACAGGATGTCCGCGTTCTGTTGCGCCCCTCTTCACGGTCGCCGCGTCTGCCGAAGGGCGTGCCGGTCGAGGTCTCGGTGGTCAGCCTCAACGACGAACGAGGCGTGCGCGCGGCGTTACGCGGCGTCGACCGGGTGTTCCATCTCGCCAGTGCGGCGGGGTATGGCCGTCATGGAAACCTGTTCACTACCGATATCGAGGGGACGCGCATCCTTGCGCAAGCCGCCCAGGATGCGGGAGTCGAACGCCTGATCTTTCTTAGCCACGTGGGCGCAGACCGCATGTCCGCGTTCCCGATCCATAAGGCGAAGGGGATCGCCGAGGAGCACATTCGCAAAAGCGGCGTGCCGTACACCATCCTGCGCTCGACGATCGTGTTCGGCCCCGAGGATCGTTTCACCAACAACATCGCGGCAACCCTGCGCTCGGTCCCGTTCTTTTTCCCCGTCCCCGGCGATGGACGAATCCTGCTGCAGCCGTTGTGGGTCGAAGACCTGGTGACCGCCCTGCTCTGGGCGCTTCAAAACCCCGATATGATCAATGAAACGTATGAACTGGGCGGCGGGGAATTTTTCACCTTTCGGCAGATCGTCGAAACGATCATGAACATCACCCGCGCGCGGCGGGCGATCCTCCCGCTGTCGATCCCGTTCATGCGCGGGTTGTTCGTCACGCTCGACCCGTTAATGCCCGCCGTCAATATTTCCACGTACTGGCTCGATTACATCGCCGTCAACCGCACCTGCCCGGTGGAAAACCTTTCCCGTAACTTCGGCTTGATGCCGGCGCGCTTCGGCTACCGGCTCGAGTACCTCGCCCGCAAACCGCTCCTGCAACGCTTGCAGGAAGCCCTGCGCCTCTCGCGCGGCTGATATCCCAACTCTGTATGGTCACACCGAGCATACGAATTCTCGAAACCCCCGAAGAAATGACGGCTGTCGAAGACCTGCAACGCGCGGTCTGGCATGGCAGTGAAACCGATGTCGTCCCGGCGCATGTGTTCATTGCGGCAATCCACAACGGCGGGCTGGTGGCGGGCGCGTACCTCGAAGACCAACTCATTGGTTTCGTCTTCGGTTTCCCCGGCCTCGAAAAAACGCCGGATGGACCCCGCGCCAAACACTGCTCGCATATGCTCGGCGTACATCCGCAACACCGCGATGACAGCATCGGCTTCGCCTTGAAACGCGCCCAGTGGCAGATCGTCCGTCACCAGGGGCTCGACCACATCACCTGGACGTACGACCCGCTCCTCAGCCGCAATGCCTACCTGAACATCGCCAAACTCGGCGCGGTCTGCAACACCTATCGGCGTTCGGAGTATGGCGACATGCGCGACGGCATGAACGCCGGTCTCCCCTCCGACCGCTTCCAAGTGGATTGGTGGATCAACACCCGCCGCGTCGAACGGAGGTTGAGTAAACGCCCCCGCAAGCCGTTGAAACTGGATCACTTCGCGCAAGCCGATCTGCAACCCCTCTACACGCCTCCTTCTCCGACGGGTGGCCTGCTTCGCCCGCCCGAGCATTTTGCGCCTCTTGAAGGGAAGCTTGCCCTCGCTGAAATTCCATCCGATTTCAACGCCCTGAAAGAAAAAGATTTTTCCCTCGCCCGCGATTGGCGCTTCTTCACCCGCGAAGTATTCGAGACCGCCTTCACAGCCGGGTATATCGTCACCGATTTTGTCTTCGAGAACGGCAGGAGTTTCTACGTCCTCTCGAACGGTGAAACTACATTGCAATAAAGACCAGTAACCATCGGGATGGGGATTACGTCATAACTGCATGAGCAAGTCGCGCAAGGATATCCCAAACTGGTGGGCGGTGGAGGCGATGATCGCCTCGTACAACCACGTCTACCGGGTGGTCTACGACACGCGCTACGAAGAGGCGGGTCCCATTGGCGTATCCGTTTACAACGATGCCCCCGTCGCCTCGTTTCACTACGAATTCCTCGCCCTCAGCCCGGACGTGCAAAAGGTCACTGACGCCATTCGGGAATATCCCATCCCGGAGGGCAAAAAGCACATCGTCAATATCTTCCACCCGACCCCCGCCGACCACGACCTGAAGGAGCATTTCTCCACACTGGGGCACGAGTTCGTGCGCACCGGTCCCATCATGGGTTACGACCTGCCGTTGCAAGTCAGCACCATTCCCCTCAATATCCAGAAGGCGCATTCCGTCCAGCAGACCGAAGCCGCCAACAACAGCCTGACCTCCGAAGGGGAGCGGATTCATGTGCAAACCCTGCGCGACAAACACATCCACAACTTTTTCATCAAAGAGGATGGGCTGGCGGCAGGATGGGTTCAACTTGTGACAAAATACGGCGGGGTGGGATATATCAACCAACTTTATGTACTGGAAGAATACCGCAAGCGGCGTTATGCCACCTCGCTGGTGCATGCGGCGCATTCGGAGGCGATCCGCCTCGGGGTGAAAAAAATGGTAGCCATCCCGTCCGATATGTCGTTGCACCTGTTCCGTCGCATGGGGTACCGGCCGTTGTTGTATTTCTCTGTGTTCCGCCCGAAGCCGTTCCGAAAAGCCTGGCTGTACGACCAACCGGGTCTTTCCCAACCGCTGACATGACAAAGACGCCGCATTTCGCGGCGTCTTTGTTTGTTGGATGTTCTTCAATTGTAGGAGAGAGATTGAAGAATGTCGGTTTGCGAGAGGGATTACCTCCGTATGGAAGGATTGTCGTTACTTCGCGTCTGCGCCGCCATACCGATGGGGTGATAGGTGGGCTCGTTATAGAGCGGTTGCGAGTAGTTCGCAGGAGCGGGTTTGGGCGCAGGGCGCGGAAAAGCCGTATTGGAAGCCCGAACAGGTTCACTGGCGGGACGATACGCCGGTCGGTTGGTGAATCCGTTTCGGGCGGGGGCGCTTTCATCCAGCGAAAAGAGGCGCTCGCCGGCGATCGAGAATGTGTTGATCAACAGCACGCGGATCATGAGCACCATCCCAGCCACCAGCACGGGCACAACCTTCGTCATGGTCGCCTGACCAACCAGGACGCCGCCCTGGGCGTTGTGTTGCAGGATGGCAATGGACACGCCCCACCAGGTGAGCGAGGCGTTGAACGCGGCGGCAAGCAGCCACGCGCCAAACAGGTACCAGACCTCGGCAGGTTCGTCGCGCCCTTTTTCGGGGGTGAAGATGCGGGCGATGCCGGCAAAATCAATGCCGCAAAAGGCGAGGGCGAGAATGGTCGCCCAACTAACGGGACCAAACGCGAGATCGCCGAGGATGTCGCGCAGGGCGAAGGCGGTGCTGGAATAGTTGAAGATCTCGAATGCCAGCAGGGCGCTGAGGATGATACCCCCGAAGATCAATCCGCGCTTATGGGCGGCGCTCTGAAAGAGGGGGAGGATTTTGACGGACAAGGAACGGTTCATGGGAATCTCCTGTGGCATCTGCCACACTTCAAACGGACACAGTCAATGCCCAGAGTTTAGAACACTTGTTCTAATTTGTCAAGGTTTTTGGGTTATGGGAATCCTGCCCTACCGTTTCACGAGCGCTCCCCCTGTTGAATGCCTACATCGTCTTCGCGCGCTCAGCCATCTGGCTCCGCAATTGCCGCGTGTCTTTTTCGATCGTGAACAATGCGCCGAGGTAGAAGACGAACGTCAACGCCCATGCGATCATGCAAATGGAAAGGATGGCGAAGGTCTTATCCCCGCTGGCGACGATGAGCGCGCCGGTCAGGGCGGGGGCGGTTACCGCGCCGCTGTTCTCGATAAAGTATTCGATCGCCTGCGCAGTCGAGCGCACTTCGGGGACGGTCACATCGTACACCGTGGCGATCACGTTCGAAGAGGAGAACGGCATGAATACCGCGGCGAGGCACATCATGAGAAAGAACTGGTTCGGCTGGGGGATGGGCGTTGTCAGGGCAAGGTAGAAAAATATCCCGCCGAGCAACACACCCGCACTCGAGACGTAGATGCGTCCCTTTCTCGAACGTTGGTAGAAGAAGTCGCCGAAGAATCCGCCGACGAAATATCCCGCCGCGAGGATCAGGATCACCGGCGCCATGGTGGCAATGATGCCGTTCGCGTCGTAGCCGCGTTCGGTTTCGAGGTAGCCGAAAAAGAAAAAGGTGATCACATTCCACGGGAAGACGCCGGCGAACCCCTGCAGGAAGATGAACCACATCGTCTTCTTTGCAAAGATCTGTTTTGCCTCCGCCCACGAAAAATGAAACGTCGCCATCTCGGGCATGTTCTCGAACTCGGGTTCGGCTTTGCCGCGTGGCATTTCCTTCACGCCAAAATAAATGAGGAGCGCCACGACCAGCCCCAGCGAACCCGTGATGTAGAACACCGAGCGCCAGCCGCCGATCAGCGGCGCGACCATCTGCCCGAGGATCAAGCCCATCAGAAACCCGAGCGGTTGCGCGAGTTGCAATATGCCATACACTTTGCCGCGCAAGCCCGGTCCGAAATAATCGGCGATCAACGTGTAAATGCCGGGGTACGAAGAGTCATCGATGCCAGTGGAGGCGCGGGTCAGCAGGAACCCGCCATACGATCGCACGACCGCATTCAGCCACGTGGTCGCGCCCCAGATCAACGAAGCCAGCGCCAGCAGTTTGGCGCGCGCATAGCGGTCGTACAAATATCCCCACAGCGGATACAACACCGTCGCCACCGCCAGCGCGCCCGAGTTGACCAGCCCCCACTTGAAATCGTCCAACCCGAATGTTTCGCTGATCTGCACCTGCAACGAGCCGATCATCAACTTGTCGGTCTGGTGCAACAACATGAAAAAGAAAAAGATGACGACGACGAACCAGCGGTAGTTTGATTTTTGTTGCGACACGAACATCTCCGCAAATCAGAGTGGTGAGTTCACCCTCACCCCAGCCCTCTCCCTCAGGGAGCGGGGGATTCTTCCGAAAGAATTTCCTGCGCGAGTTTTTGTAATTGTTCTTTATCTTCCAGCTTTGCCGTATCGAAGTATTGCCCAAGCAGGTCCAACGGTGACATACTGCTGACAACTTGCCCTTCAGGAATACGAACACGCGATTCGATTTTTGGTTTCTTCACCAGGTGAAACTCGAACGCGTCGGACGCAAATTTTCGCAGGGCGGATTCGTCGATCAGCGCATCCCACTCACGCGGATATTCCACCGTCAACTTGACGATCGCGTCGGATAGATTCTTCGGCATTTGGGATTTCAAAAATTCGGTCACGTTCTCGCTCGACTGTAAAACTGCCCGCCGCTCCACGAACGGGCGCGTCCCTTCGATTTTTTTCCACTCCACATTTGCGTGTCCCCGCTCGATCTCAGCGAGGATGTAGAACTTGTCATCCTTTGCCTCGCCGAAGTCGATGCGTTCTATGGAGCCGGGATAAATCACCGGTGGATGATTCCCTTCATTCACATCCTGCGGCTTGTGGATGTGTCCCATGGCGACGTAATCGAGCCGCGTGTCTTTCACCAGTGAGGTCGGCAACACCAGATCGCTTCCCAACATCACCATGCGTTCTGCGCCGAATGTCGCGCCTTCGACGGAAGCGTGCGCGGTGAGGATTAACGGGAGATTTTTATCGGCTTCCTCGACCCAGCCTTCGACGAGTTCTGATATTCGAGATTCGATATTCGAGAACAATTCTTTCGTATCCACGGCACTAGATTCAACGGATGCCATGAAGCCTGAACGCGTGATCCAAGGCATGGCAATCACTTGAACAGGTACATCCCACAGATCGTGCGGAGTCAAAAACTCAGGCTTCTGTAACACTTTGATGAACGGCACTTGCAGGGTATCGAATTCTTGAATCGCATGCGCACGTCCCGCGGCAGGCGATAGATCGTGATTCCCAACAAGCAGCAATGTTGGAATCTTTGCCTGTGACAATCGCATGATGCGTTTCCCCCACTCGCGTTGGAACGTCGGCGCGGGAGAGCGGTCTTTGTACGCGTCCCCCGCAAAGATGACCATGTCCACGTTTTCCGAGATCGCCGCGTCCACGATGGTATCCAGCGACTTGAGAAAATCCAATACGCGCAGAGGCAGACCCGTTTCGGGATCGTGGCGTCCATAGTTTGCCATGTCAATATGCGCGTCGGCGAAGTGGAGGAGTTTCATGTTTCAATCCTACCCGGTGGTTGAGTAGTCCCGCGTGCCTTTCGCGGGACGTATCGAAACCACCACTAATCTGCAAACAATGTGTGTTATGCGGCGCGGTGGTTTCGATACGACGGCGGACGATCACCGCCGTCTACTCAACCACCGGAGTCGCTTTTGTTACGGTTGCACGCCCAGGTCTTGCAACGCCTGAATTGCCGGTCCCCAATCGGGATGTAATCTCAGCGTCTCGCGGAAATCGGCGATCGCGCCCGGCGTATCGCCGATCATGTATTTTGCGCGTCCGCGCCAGTAAATGGATTCTTCCAACGTCGGTTTGGAGATGGTGTCGGTGAGAGTGATGTCCGCCAGATTGATCACATCCCGATACCGCTCTGTATAAAAATACGCCTTGTAAGGACCGGTCTGGTACCACATCATGCGGTAGGGACGTTGTTTGTCGTCCTTGCCGAGATCGTTGTAGATGGCAAATGCCTGGTCGAACGCGGCGGCGGCATCGGCATACTCGAACAATTCCACGTGGCTCATCCCTTTGGCGAACCAGGCGAAATACTGGTCAATGCCTTCGGAGTTGCGGATGCGTTCTTCGGCAATTTCACGCGCGCGGTTCGCCGCCCAGGTATCGTCGGCGTATGGACCGAGCACGCTCAACAATTCTGCTTCGCGTTCGGGCGCGTAGACGACGATGAAAATGTTATCGAACGACAGCCACGCCTCGGCAGATTCAAATTCCTCGTAGGTGATCGGGAAGTTTGGACCATCGTTCCACGTGTCCTGCACGATCAGGACTCCTTTTGCATCGTCGTAGCCGGTGACGAATTGATAATGCCCAAGCCAAGCCACCTTGCCGGTGTAATCTTTTTCGTAGTAGCCTTTTTCGGCGATGAACGGGAAGCCCGCCGCGAGAAGGCGCTTTGCCAGGTCAATGTCGCCGCCCAAACGTGACAACGCGCGGTACTCGGTCTCGAAGTTGACGAAGTCCACCAGTTCGAGCGGCATCACGTTGACGTCACTTCTGCCCTGCTGGATGAAGTCCAATTTCGGGTCTTGGATGCCGGGTTTGATGGAGCGCGCCACATCGTCACGGTCGCCGTCCCAGCCGACAAAATCCAACGCCATGGCGAGGTTCGCGGGACCGCAATAGTTCCAGCGGTTCTTCTGGTCCACGTATTTGAAGCCGGTCAAGTTGGCGGTTTCGGGCAACGGTGTAGAGGTGAGAGTCGGTGTCTGTGTTGGACCGGGTGTGGGTGTGGAGGCAGGCAGAACGGAGGAGGAAGCGGGTTGGGTCGCTTCGAAGGTCTGCATCATTTCCGTCAGGGCAATATCCACTTGCGATTGTTGTTGCGGTTGAAAAATTGCCTCGTCGGGCGGGTTGATGAGATATTTGACCTGCGCGTACAGCAAGTCGACGCGCGGTGCGAGTCGCGCATTGATGGGAGGAACAAAGTAGATGCCGATACCCAACACGATAACGAAGGGTATCAGCAATTTATAGTTCAAGCGATTTCGTTTCTGCATGGGAAGGATTATACATGCTTACAGAGTACGTTGGAAAACAAAAGACTCCCTGAACCCGGAGGTGTAGCGACCCGTAACTTTTCAGCGCACTGAACGACTGATTTAATAATCTATTTTCTCGTCGCTCGCCCTGCGAGACGCCATGCAGCGGAGTCCATTGATGAAACAAAGAACCGGCCTGAATTTTCACAAAACCTATGAAAACATGATGCGTTATTTCGACTTCCTGTTCAAGGACGGCTTCCGCGTGATTTCCTTTATGCGCGGCGACCGGGAAGAGAACAACTGGCAGATCACCCTGATGAAAGATGAATTCATGATCAGGTTATATGCCGCGCAGGGAAAGGTCGGATTGGCGTTCACCACGCTCTCCCTCTACGAGAATAATTTGATCTTCGGTCTGGAAGACCTGGTCCCAGACACGAACTCTGATCTGGGGCTTGCAGTTGACCCGGAGGGGTTCTCACAAGACGAAGAACTGCAATTCAAGCAAATGTCATCGCTGTTGGAAAAATATTTTGATGAGATCGCGGCGCATCTGGAAAGAAACGAGCAAGCCATTCTTCAAAAGATATCAACCGGCGATGCCCCTGCAAAAACGAGCGGCGGTCGTTGGACCGCCGCTCGTTTTTCTTCTCTGTCAATTTGAACAGATTTATTCTTTCACTTCACCATCAATCACATCGCCATCTGTCGGCGGTGTAGACGGTCCGCCCGTCGCTTCGGGTTGCGGCTGTCCCTGCGCATACAACTGCTGACTCAACGCATGGAAGGCTTGCTCCACTTTTTCAGAAGCCTGTTTGATGCGGGCGATGTCATCGCTCTGCGCCGCAGACTTGAGGTCGTTGATCTTGCTTTCGATCTCGCCGCGTTCCGCCGATGGCACTTTATCGCCGAGGTCGCGCAATGCCTTTTCGGTTTGGTACACGAGGCTGTCTGCGGTGTTCTTCACATCGATCAACTCGCGGCGTTTGCGGTCTTCCGCTTCATTTTGCCGCGCTTCGTTGACCATGCGGTCAATGTCGTTCTTGTTCAGGTTGGTTGAAGCGGTGATGGTGACCTTCTGCTCCTTGCCCGTGGCTTTATCTTTCGCAGTCACGTTGAGGATGCCGTTGGCGTCGATGTCGAAAGTCACTTCCACTTGCGGGATGCCGCGCGGCGCAGGCGGGATGCCGTCGAGGCGGAACCGCCCCAGCGACATGTTGTCGTTCGCCATCGGTCGTTCACCTTGCAAGACGTGAATATCCACCGCGGTCTGGTTATCTGCCGCCGTCGAGTATGTTTCCGTCTTGCGGACAGGGATGGTCGTGTTGCGTTCGATCATTTTGGTCATCACACTGCCCATCGTTTCGACACCCAACGAAAGCGGGGTCACGTCGAGCAACAGAATATCCTTCACTTCGCCGCCGAGCACGCCGCCCTGGATCGCCGCACCGACCGCGACCACTTCATCGGGGTTCACACCTTTGTTTGGTTCTTTTTGAGTTAATTTGCGGACCAGGTCCGCAACCATCGGCATACGCGTCGAGCCACCAACCAGAACGACCTCGTCCAGTTTCTCAGCGCTCATGCCGGCGTCTTTCAACGCGGCTTCGAACGGATGCCGGCAACGCGCCAGCAGGTCTTCGGTCATTTGCTCGAACTTTGCGCGGCTCAATTTCAATTGCAGGTGTTTCGGACCTGAAGCGTCTGCCGTGATGTACGGCAGGTTGATCTCGGTTTCCATCACCGACGAAAGTTCGATCTTCGCCTTTTCCGCGGCTTCGCGCAAACGCTGTAACGCGGGGCGGTCATTGCGCAGGTCGATGCCCTGCTCGCGTTTGAATTCGTCCGCCGCCCAGTTGACGATCTTCTGATCCCAATCGTCGCCGCCGAGGTGCGTATCGCCGTTGGTGGCTTTCACCTCGATCACGCCTTCGCCCACTTCCAGCACCGACACATCGAACGTGCCGCCGCCGAGGTCGAAGACGAGAATCGTTTCATCCTTCTTTTTGTCGAGTCCATACGCGAGCGCGGACGCGGTCGGTTCGTTGATGATGCGCATCACTTCGAGACCGGCGATCTTGCCCGCATCTTTGGTGGCTTGACGCTGGCTGTCGTTGAAATACGCGGGGACGGTGATCACCGCCTGCGTGACCGGCTGACCCAAGTACGCTTCGGCATCGGACTTCAACTTGCCCAGCACCATCGCCGAAATTTCCTGCGGGGAATATTCGCGGTTCGTGATCGGGATCTTCACGCGCACATCGTCCGTCGGTCCATTCACCACGTTGAAAGAAACCATCTTGCGTTCGATCTCGGTCTCGCCGTAGTGACGCCCGATGAAGCGCTTGATGGAATAGATCGTGTTCTCGGGATTCACCACCGCCTGCCGCTTCGCCGTCTGACCGACGAGTCGCTCGCCGTTTTTGTTGAATGCCACCACCGACGGGCACAGTCGCCCGCCCTCCGCGGTGGAGATGACGGTCGGCGAGCCGCCTTCCATCACCGAGACAACCGAGTTGGTCGTGCCGAGGTCGATACCAATGATTTTGCCCATGAGAGTTCTCCTTGCGTTTGCAAGTGACAGTCACCTCGCAGGTGACTGTCACTTCTATATTTTCAATGCCCACATCTTAACGGAGCAACGCTAGAAAACTGTTAACGCCGCATAGAAATTCAGTCTGACGAGGCGAGGAGTTTGAGAATCTCCAACGCCTCCGCTTTCCCCCCGTACCCGTTCTCGCCACCGGGACCCACGCATGAGGGACAACCATCTGTGCAGGCGCAGGCGCTCACCAGTTCCAAGGCGCGGGCGAGCAGTTCATCGTGCATCTCGAACAATTTCTGGCTGAAGCCGATTCCCGCCGGGATGGAGTCGTACAACACGACCGTCGGCATTCCGAAAATCTTATTTTCCACCGGCTCGATGTGCGTTCCCAAATCCGATGAATCGCACATCAGGAATAGTGGCGCAAGGTTGCCCAGCACATACGCAAGACCGGCGAGTCCGCTCCGCATGCGGACGTTCTGCTCCACTTTATGATGGCACGCTGGGCAAAGCGTCGTTAGGTTTTCCATACGGTTGGCTTCCTCGCGCGAAGCAAACGCCCGAAACGGGACTTTGTGATGGACATCGTGCTGGCGGTTCGACTCTACGGCGCCGCACACCTGACAGGTGAATTTGTCTCGCGTGCGGACGCGTTCGCGAATCTTCCCCCACCCGGGTCCGTAGTCGTTGGGGTCGTTGGACCAAGCCCCCACGTCGCGCAGATGCGTAATCGTCTCCTCGGAGAGAGTCAGCCAATAGCCGGTCGTCTGCAATTCGGAGGGAGGTAAATCCAGAGGTTCCTCGCCGAGGTTCTCATGGGTATACCAGCGTCGCTTGCGGAAGCCGGTGATGTGCGTGGTGATTTTCAGTTCGCCCCAGCTCTTGCTACTGCGTGCTGCGTATTGCGTATCTTGCGTTTCGTTTACGGATAACACTTCAACATTTGTTTGTCTCAATGGTTCTGTGTAGTAATCGCTGGCAACGGGCTTCAGGCGCGCCGTGTGTTCCTCGAGATTCAAATCCTCCACAAAATATTGTCCCGCTTCGTGCAGGTAGATCGCGCCGGGGTGCGTCATCCACGCCGCGCTTTCGCCGTCCACGATGCCGATGGTCTGCGGGCGGTCTTCGATCATCGTTTGCAAGACCACACTTTGCGGCGACGCGGAGCGCAGGGATATGTTCGCGGCGGGGTATTGGTCCGCCATCCAGAAAAATTTCTCGTTCGAGAGATGCGCCTCGTGATTCTCGACGAGAAAATTCAAATACTCTTCGATGGTTTGCGACGAGATCGCGCCGAAGCCTTCGCCTTTTTGAAACGGCAATTCGAACATCGCGCAACGCAAATGCTCGAGCAAAATCAACAAATGATCGGGGTTGACCAGCGCGCGCTCGGGCGAACGCTCGAATAGATATTCCGGGTGACGCGCGAGGAACTGATCAATCGGATTGGCAGACGCCACCAGCACACTGACGGCGGATTCCAGCCCGCGTCCCGCCCGACCTGCTTGCTGTCTCACCGAAGCGACGGTGCCCGGATACCCGACGAGGATCGCCGCGCCCAACCCGCCGATGTCGATGCCGAGTTCGAGCGCGTTCGTGGCAACGACAGTTTTGATCGTGCCGTCACGGAGTCCCTTTTCGATTTCCCTGCGTTGGCTGGGTAAATAACCACTGCGATACCCGCGCACCAACGATCGAGGATTGGGCAGTAACTCGTAGGGAATCAGCGGCGTTTCAATGCTGGAGTCTGGGGTTAGCTCACCTTGTAAATAACTCAAGATAATCTCAACGCTTCTTCTGGACCGCGCGAATACTACGGTTTGAACATTGCTGTTGATCAAATCCCTTGCCAGCCTCACCCCTTCGAGCAGGGATGATTTCCGCAAGCCGAGAGAGGCATCCACGACGGGTGGGTTGTAGAGCAGGAAGTGGCGCGGTCCGCGGGCGGAGCCGTCTTGGTCGATCAGCGCAACAGGTTCTTCGACGAGTTTTTCGGCGAGTTCCTGCGGGTTGCCGATGGTGGCTGATGCCAAAATGAATTTTGGCACACCCCCATAAAATTTTGCAACCCGTTTGAGCCTGCGGATAACGTTTGCCACGTGCGAGCCGAACACGCCGCGGTACGTGTGCGCCTCGTCGATGACGATGAATTTGAGGTGCGTGAAAAAATCTGCCCAGTTGGTGTGGTGCGGCAGAATGCCGGTGTGGAGCATGTCGGGGTTGGTGAGGAGGAGCCTGGCAGTCTGCCTGATTTTCGAGCGTGATGAAGTTGGTGTATCACCGTCGTAGATCGCCGCGCTTGGTAATTGGTAATTAGTAATTTGAGGTTGGAGGCTGGAGACTAGAGATTGGATGTTGGAAAACTGGTCTTGCGTTAGGGCTTTGGTGGGGAAGAGGTAGAGCGCGCGCGAGGTTGGGTTTTCAATGAGTTCAGCGAAGACCGGCAGGTTGTAGGCGAGAGTCTTTCCGCTGGCGGTGCCGGTGGAGAGGATGAAGTTTTGATTCGCGCGGGAGGTGGTCCACGCTTCGAGTTGGTGGGAGTAGAGCGAATGGAATCCCGAGGCGATCAACGCGCGGGAAAGGGGAGCCGGCAGACCGTCCGGAAAGGGATGCGTGTGTGCGAGGCGCGGCGGAGTCGTCCGCCAGGCGATCAGGTTGGGGGCGGTGTCCGCGTCGCGCTTCCAGAAATCCAAAAGAGAATCAAGAGACACGGGTGTATTTTATTGCATTTGCGAGG
This sequence comes from uncultured Anaerolinea sp., assembly GCA_964528275.1. GTDB lineage: Bacteria > Chloroflexota > Anaerolineae > Anaerolineales > Villigracilaceae > Defluviilinea. The sequence continues at coordinate 17,053 of CAZGSB010000023.1, forward strand.
GAATCGTCCTATACTCGGAATACGTTTGGAAGAGGAGTATCTCATGCGAAAGAACCAACCAGTGATGGATGCGCGGACCCGGGTGCGAAAGGATATGGAGGGGTATCGCTCCCTGCCCGAATATATTCTGGATGGCGTTGGCGCAGTGATCGACAAACTGTCTTTGCGTTCGGCGCGGGAAACGTTTTTGCCGCGGGATGCTTCGACCCAGGAGAGCGAGGGTTTCCCGTCGTTCTGGCTCAACGGCGCGGCGATTGCCGTGTTCACGTATTTGATCGGCTGGAGCGTTGCCCGAATCCTGGGTCAGCCGTTCGATGCGCACGAACGGACGCTTGCCATGTGGGGCGCCGGAAACAGCGCGTTGGCGTTGATCGCGAACAAGATCAACATCCGCGCGTTCCTGAACACGTTCCGTCATTCGTTGCTCGATAAGATGTTGAGGGCTGGGGATGTGGAGCACCTCGGCAAGTGGCTCAAGGGGAATTTCAATCTCTTCACTCCGTTACTGGCTGGGTTGGTGGTGGGACCGTTGCTGGGGTGGCTGTTGTACAACACCTGGCTCGAAAACCAATCCGCCGCAACGATCGCGGTTGCGTTTCATTGGGGACCCTTCGTGACGGTGGCGCTCGCGTCGATCCAGTCGGTTTGGGTTGCCTTCTATTTGTATCCCTTTTATGTGGCGTTCCCCTCGCAGTTGGATAAATATAGTTTCGACCTGTACACCCCCGACCCAAGCAGTTCGGAGGTGGTGGGGCGTCTCTCGCGCTTGTTGACCTACATTTTGTACGTGACGATCGCGTTCATCGTGCAGTTGACGATCGGCTTGAGTTACGTCAACGTGATCACCACCGAGTCAGCGGGACCCGCGTTGATCTTCTCGGTCTTCGTGTGGGCGCCCACCGTGATCTTGTACGCGACGGGGCAATACCACCTCTCGGATGTGATCGTGCGCGCCAAATGGAAGGTCATGAATCAGGTGCAGACGAAGATCGAACGGTTGTACGCGGGGGAGAAGATCCCCAACCGGGATACACTCGAGCAGTTGGAAAAATTGATGAACTACCACGACCGCATCAAATCGACGCCCAACTCGGCTCTCAATTTTCGGGCTTCTCTCAACTTTTTGAATTCCCTGCTCCTGCCCATCCTGGCGTTTGTCGCCACCAACATTCCGGGCATCGTGGAGTTTTTCCAGGGAAAATCCGCCCCGCCCGCACCGTGAACCGGAGTAGAGGCAGTTTCGACTCTCTCGTTTCTGGCGGAAAAATCCGTACCACAAAGGGTCACGAAGGTTTTTTAATGGCTTTTTCCTTCGTGACCCTTTGTCTCCTCTGCGGTGGAAAAAATAATCTGTTCGTTTCCGTGAGTTCTGTGAAATCCGCGTGCAGCCAGCAAGCATTCAATGACGGAAGAAACACTCTCTTACGCGTTGGAGGCTGGGGCGGTACTGTCAATGTGCAGGTAGCGTAATGCCCAGGCGCCGACCCCAAGCGGAAACCAGAACGTCACGCCGCGATATGCCAGCATGATGATGACGGCTTGACTCAATGCCACGTTGAGGGAGGTGAGCGCGAGAGGCATGACGGTTTCGACGATCCCGATTCCCGCCGGGGTGGGGGAGATGACCAGAAAGAGGTAGGCAACCGAAAACCCGCCGATGATCGTCCCCGCCGAAAAGGGCACGTTGAACGCCAGGAAGATGGCTGTCATTACGCACATCAACAGGGTTTTGTTGGCGAGCGCAAGCAGAAATGGTTTGATGAATTTGGGGTAATTCTCGGGGAGGGCTTTCAGGTCGGTCGCCAGTTCGTGGGCGTACGCGTACATTTTGGCTTCGCTGAGATAGTCGCGGTGGATGAATGGGCGGACGAGGCGGTTGAGGAAGCGGACGATTCTCACCAGGGCGTTGCCCAGCCGCACTTCCGATTTGGAGCCGAGGTAGAGGAGGAATCCAAGCAATATGGCGATCGACAGCATGATCCCGGAGGGGATGAGTTCCGTCCCGTTGAGGTCGTTGCGGCGGAAGAGTACGATCAACCCCAGCGTGAGCACGCACAGGAAGGCGATGTAATCGAGGAAGATGTACAACATGCCGGCAATGGTCACTTTGCCGGTGGATTGTCCCCGGCGGTTCGCCTCGCTGATGAAGACCGCCACGGTGCCCATCCCTGCGCTGGGCATGACGATGGAGATGAAATTCCCGGCGGTGAAGAGGAGCGACAGGCGATAGAGGCTTTCCTCGAGCCCGAGGATGCGATACAGCGCGAGGATGGTCGAGCCGGCTATGAGGATCCAGCCGCATTCGAGGAGGAGGGCGAGGAGGATGAACCAGAGGTTGCCGTGTCGAAGCGTTTCGAAGATGGTCTCCAGTTCACCGAAACTGAGATAGACGAATCCCGCGCCGAGGAAGATCAACACGATGACGATGAATTTGCGCATGATAAAAGATTATACACAGCAAAATAAAAACATCGGATTTACATCCGATGTTTTTATTTTCCGCAGGGGCGGGGTCACCCCGCCCCTGCTAATCGTCTCGCCTGCCCATGCCGAAGACGAGGAAGACGTAATACAACAATTGCAACACGGCAGTAACCAGCCCGGCGACGTACCTCAGTGCGGCGGCGTTCAGCACCTGGTTCACGCCGTTCTTTTCCTCTTCCGAGTAGATGATGCCGGTGTCGGCAAGCAGGCGTTTGGCGCGCGCCGAGGCGTCGAATTCCACGGGGAGGGTGGCGAGGGCAAAGAGTGCGCCACCGGCAAAGAATGCCACACCCACCCACGCCAACTGTGTAAAGCCGAGGATCATGCCGGCGACGATGAGGATCCAGCCGAGGTTCGAGCCGATGTTGACCGCGGGAACAATTGCCGAGCGGAAGCGAAGCGGGGCGTAGCCTTCGGCATCCTGCAAGGCGTGACCCAGTTCATGCGCGGCGATCGCCACCGAAGCCACCGACGGGCTGTTGGCAACGCCGTTCGAGAGGAATAGGGTTTTGTTGCGCGGGTCGTAATGGTCGGTGAGGTCGCCATGCGTACCCTGGATCTGCAAATCGTACACGCCGCTGTTGGCGATCAATCGCTGTGCGGCTTGGTAGCCGGTGAGCCCACTGCCGGCGCGGACGCGTGTCCATTTGTTGTAGGCGTGACGCACATACCACGAGGTGGCGCCCATCAGGAGGAAGGCTGGCAGGGCGACACAGATCAGGTAAATGGGGTCGAAGAACATGGTTACTCCTGTTTGGTTACTTTTGAGCGATCAGTCCCAATAATATTTCGATGGCTTTATCGAGTTGCGGGTCGCGTTCGGCGGCAATGTCCTCTTCGGTGAGTTCGACGAGGAAATCGGGGGTCAAGCCGATGCCGTCGATGAGGCGTTCGTTCGGGGTGAGCCAGCGGGCGATCGTCACACGCGCCGCGCCGTTATCACCGCTGAGCGGCGACATGATCTGTACGGAGCCTTTCCCGTAGGTTACCACGCCGACCAGTTGGGCGCGTTCGTAATCCTGCAGCGCGCCGGCGAGAATTTCCGAGGCGGAGGCGGTCCCTTCGTTGACCAGCACGACGATGGGGAGGTCGGTTGCCCGGCCGTTCCCCAGTGCGGAATACGGGTCGCGTGTGCCGTCGCCGAACTGTTCGTACAGCACCACGCCTTCGTCGATGAATTGCGACGATACTTCGATCGCGGTTTGCAGGTAACCGCCGCCGTTGTTGCGGAGGTCGATCACCACCCCTTTCGGGTTTTGCGCGAGCAGGTCATCGAGCACGGTCTCCAATTCCTGCGAGGTGTTATCGCCGAAGGTGTTGATATCCACGTAGGCGATGTCGTTTTCGAGCATTCCGCCGGTGGCGCTGGCGATCGAGATCTTTGCGCGCGTGATGCTGACCTCCAGCGGATTTTCCTCGGTCTCCCGTAGGATCGTCAGGATGACCTGAGTCCCGGCGGGACCGAGTACCTTTTGACGGGCTTCCTCGGGGGTTTTGCCGGTCATATCCGCGCCGTCAATGGCGATGATCAGGTCGCCGGACTTCAAACCGGCGCCCTCCGCAGGGGAGCCTTCGATGGGGCTGATGATCTCCAGGTATTCGCCGGTGGTATCGACGTACGCGCCGATACCTTCGTATTCGCCGGAGAGCTGGTCGATGGTGTTTTCATACACGGTGGGGGGCAGATAATAGGTCTGCTTGTCGCCGACCGCGTCCATCATGCCTTTGATTGCGCCGCGCATGAGGGCGACATCGTCCACGGGTTGATCCACATACCGGCTGTGGACGAAATCCCACGCCTCCCAAAATGGAGCGAACAAGGTCTGCGCATCGTCGGGCGTGGCAGATTCCGCTTCGATCGTGGCGATCGGCTGCGGATCGGATGGCTCCGGCAGGAAGTTGTTGACGACCGGCAACTGCGCGCTGGAGGGGACGTAATGCCCGACCAGCACGCCAGCCGAGAAAACCGCGGTCAGCAGAATCAGACCGACGAGCGTGCCCACAATGAGTTTGAAGGATTTATCCACGAATGCCTCCGTTCGATATTGCGCTGAAAGATACTATGCAGGGATTAACGTTTGCTGAAACGAGTGTAATGATTCCATTGGAACGGCATCAACGGAGCGTTGGAAAGCCCAGGAAACTGCGTATTGCTTACTTTGTATTTACCCCAGCAAGATTGGCAGGTCCTTCCAATTCAGAAACACCCCGCTGGCTTCGGTGGTCGGTTCTTCGGTGCCATACAAAATGCTTGCCATGCCCACATCCCGGGCGGCGCGGGTGGTGCGCGGCAGATCGTCGATCATCACGCATTTGCGCGGATCGGGTTCGTCGGCGAGTTCCTGCGCGATGGCAAACGATTCGGGCATGGGCTTGCAATACGGAGCGACGGCGTGAATGTCCACGATGTTCTCGAAAAGGTCGCTGAGGTTGAGCGCGGCGAGGACGCGTCGGGCGTGGTGAATGTCGGCGTTGGTGAAGACCAGTTTCCGTTGGGGAAGCGAAGCGATCACGTCGCGTTGAACCGGGTCCGGGGCGATGAAATCCTTGAGCGGCAGGTCGTGCACGAAGGCGAGGAAATCTTCCGTATCGATATTGTGCCGCGCCTGCAATCCACGCAGGGTCGTGCCGTACATTTTGAAATACTGTTCGCGCAAGGCGGGGGCGTCGTTTTCGGCGATGCCCATGCGTTCGATCATGTATTGCTGGATGCGGTTGCGGATCGCCTGCCACAACCCGCTGGAGTTCGGGTAGAGCGTATCGTCGAGGTCGAAGAAGAGGGTGGAAAATCGCATCGGGCGATTATAAAATACCCGCCGATTTTCTGCGTGTGAAAATGGGCGGGTATAATCGCGCCATGCCCATCCGCCTGCTTTCATCGGAAGTCGCCTCGCAGATTGCCGCGGGTGAAGTGATCGAGCGCCCCGCATCGGTGGTAAAGGAACTATTGGAAAATTCATTGGACGCCGGCGCGAAAAGCATCACGATCACCGTGGAGGAGGCGGGAAAAACATTGATCGAGATCGCGGACGATGGATCGGGCATCCCCGCGGATGAACTGGAACTCGCCGCCTCGCGTCATGCCACATCGAAGCTGGTCCGCTCCGACGAGCTTTTTACCATCGTGACGCTGGGATTCCGCGGCGAGGCACTCGCGTCCATCGGTTCCGTCTCGCGGATGACGATCACTTCGCGGGTGAAGGATGAAAAGGAAGGGGCGCGACTCAAGGTGGAGGATGGCAAAAGCAATAAGCCGGCTAAAGTCGGCACTACAGTCGGAACGACCGTTCGCGTGGAGGAGTTGTTTTACAACGTCCCGGCGCGTTTGAAATTTCTCAAAGCCGACGTGACCGAGCGACGCGCCATCGATACGCTGGTCACGCGTTACGCGCTGGCATACCCCGAAAAACGCTTCAAACTCACCGACGGAAAGAACACCGTCTTGCAAACCTCGGGTGATGGCGACCGGCGCGCCATCCTTGCCGCATTGCACGGGGTGGATACGGCGAAGCAAATGCTCGAAGTAACCTCAACCGAGGATGGAATGTCTCTCACCGGCTTTATCAGCCCGGCCGCGCTCACGCGCTCGAACCGTAAAGAGATCACCTTCTTCATCAACGGGCGTTGGGTGCGCGACGTTTCGCTATCCACGGCATTGATGCAGGCATATCACACGCTGTTGATGGTCGGGCGGTATCCGCTCACGGCGTTGTTCCTCGAGATCAAACCCGAGGAAGTGGATGTCAACGTACATCCCGCCAAAGCCGAAGTCCGCTTTCGGAACCAGGACAAGGTGTTCAGTTTCGTGCAACGATCCGTGCGGAAGGCGTTGCTTGCGTATTCGCCCATCCCAAACGTCGCGCCGAGTCTGTGGGGGACGACGAGGACGATTCCTTCGGAGGAAAAATCGGTTGGGTTGGATTGGACGATTGGGCATGACGGAGCGGTGAGCAGTGACCAGTCGGCAGAAGGCAGTACGCAGAACATTGTACGCAGTAATGATGGTCAAACCACATTTGAGAGGATTCCACTCCTGAGGCTTATCGGTCAGATCGGCGCAACCTACCTTGTCGCGGAGGGTCCCGACGGCTTGTATCTCGTGGACCAGCACGCCGCGCACGAACGCGTCCTGTTCGAGAAACTCATCGCGCAACGTGAGTTGAAGAGTATCCCGTCGCAGTCCCTGCTCACGCCGGTCACGGTCACCCTGCCGCCCTCCTCCACCCAATTGCTTATTTCGCAACTGACGGTTTTGCGGTATTTTGGGTTCGACGTGGAGGAGTTTGGTCCGAACACGTTCCAAATCCGCGCGATGCCCGTCTTGTTTACAGGCAACGACCCCTCGATGGCGTTGCGTGCGCTCGTCGAGGATTTCGAAGAGGACGAGGCGCCGTTGCAAGCCGAAGTCGAGAAACGACTCGCCGCCCGCGTCTGCAAACGGATGGCGGTGCGCGCCGGCATGTCGCTCTCCGCCGACGAACAACGCGCCCTGCTGACCGACCTCGAAGCCTGCGATTCGCCGCGGACGTGTCCGCACGGGAGACCGACCATGATCCATCTTTCTGTAGATATGCTTGAACGTCAATTTGGGAGGCGCGGTGCTCGATAACGATTCTTTGCAAGGGAAATACGACCAGCTGGTCGAAGACTTCAGGAAACTGGAGGAGGAGGTCAGGCGGATTCAACGCATCCTTGAGATCAAGGACATCGAGTTGAAAGCCGTGCTGGCGCAATCGCACGAGATCACCAACACCGACGTGCTGACCTTCCTGCCGAATCGCCGCAAGATCATTGTGGATTTGCAGGAGGAGGTCATCCGCGCTTCGCGCTATAACACCCCGCTTTCCATTTCGATGGTGGATATCGACCACTTCAAACAGGTCAACGATACGTACGGTCATGCGGCGGGCGATGAAACCCTGCGCACGATCGCCGCGCGCCTGCGCGAGCAGATCCGCCACCCGGATACGATCGGGCGCTACGGCGGCGAGGAATTCCTGATCGTGCTCCCCAACAGCGAGTTGAGCGCGGCGAAGGAACAAGCCTCGCGCTTATGCAGTCACATCCACAGCCTGCACGTGGAGGCAGTAAAGCAAAAACTCATTTCCGTATCGCTCAGCATCGGCGTGGCGCAATTCAAGAACGGGCAGGAGGATTGGGAACAGTTCCTCAATCGCGCCGATTCTGCCATGTACTCAGCAAAGAACAGCGGGCGGAACCGATGGGCTACGGCGGAGGAGTGACGGGAGTTTGGTCGAGGGGGAAGAAGGCTTCTATATAAGCGATATCGAAATATATCGGTTCCACTCGATCCCCCTCCTCCGATGTTTTAATGACAATTTCGCCGTTGGCGCTGTTATTGGGCTTGAGTGTGATTATACCGTCGGTAATTTGATATTCGACCTGGTAGATGGACCCGTGTTTTGTAAAATAGAGCGTATTGTCCTCGGGGTATAACATCGGAAAATCGAGCAGTTCACCAGTGGATTTAATTAATCGAACAGCGGTTCCGTCAAAAGGCAAATCGCCGTCTGAGTCGATTGTTACGTAGACATCGTGCAAGAAATTGGGTCCGGGACCAATCGCGATATAGGTCATTAAATAACTGTCTTCTGACAAACTGATCTGCGGCTGGGATACATAAAGTTGCGGGTCGAAAAACGGAGCTGGGGTCTGCGAATCGATGGATATCTGTATAAATCTGGTCCGGTCGCTAATGGCGGTATTAAATACCAGGCTATTCTCGTTCGGTATCCAGGAGGAAAACCGATGGACAAATGGATACGGCTCCCCGGTTAAACTTCGGTCTTCTTGCGTTTCCAGATTAAACAAATGGATGCTTGAATAGGGGGTGGACGACCCGCGGCTTTCGACCTCAGTATAGGAGATGAACGCCGGGTCGGGTGACCATTGCGGGCTTTCAAGCACGTTGGTAGTGCGCGCCACTACCTCGCGATCGTTTTTTCCGTCACTATCCATGATGCGTATTGAATAATAATCATCCACGGCAGTTCGGATGACTTGAACATATAAGATGGTCCTGCCGTCCGCCGAAAGTTGGGGTTGCCTCTCATGGATTTTTTCCGTGTCGGTGATTTGCCTCACCGGAGTTCCATCCGGCAAGGCAAGGAAGAGATCATAGGATGATCCTGCAAACAACGAATAGATCAGTCTTGTCCCCACCACGGCTTGATAGGCATTTCGAAACAAGACCCGTGATGAGTCTTGATATAACCGGAACGATAGTTGAGAAGGTAAATTCTTGCCGCCGATGCCTGTCTCGACGGAAGCGTCTAAATCGTCTCGGCATTGCTGATCGAAGCAAAGCGCCGGAACAACGATCAGATTCTCCGGCTGTTCCAATTCCTTTTCGTTTGTGTAAAGGAACGCATCAATTTTCCACTCTCCGTTGGCAGATAACTGTTCGTGTGGAACGAACTCTTTGATGGGGAAGAACAGGTCTCCTCTCACAATAAGAAGATGGATTGAATCTTCCGTTTTCAGGTTTACGGAAACACCGGTAAATTGAACCTTTGGCAAAACGTTCGCTCCATTTTCAGGGCTGGTCAGCGCCACCAGAGCGACACTGTCAAATACCGAGGTAGGGGTTGCATCTTCCGGCGTGGTTACAGGCGGTTCTGTCGCCGGGACGAACGTCTCAATCTCTTCAGTTGAGACAGGTGGTTCCGTCACAGCAACGGGTACGCCAAAAACAGATCGAAAAGTCTGTATTCCGCCAAACAAGACGAGCAGAATGAAAACGATCACGACAAGGAATGTGCCGACGGGTCTTTTTTCCGAGACTGTTGACGGCGCCAATTCTGTATCGGGAAACGTCTTCTCGACGCTGTATATGTAATTTGCCCAATAACGGAGGTTCGCGCGAATTTGATCGCGCTCGCGGGTGGACGGGATGATGCTTCCCGCTTTTTTCGCCTGCTCAATGTATGCCTTGACTTCAGAAACAAACTCGTTTTGATTTGCCTCGGTGATATTTTGTTGTTTCTGAAGCAGGGATTCATGCAACGCCTGCAAGGATTTGAAATTGACTTCAGCCATGGTGTCCTCGATTTAGTATTTCAACAACGCCTTATTCGAAAGGTTATACAATTCCTGCGCCGTCTGCCGCAGTTGCTTATCTGCGGAATTCATATGGTGAGTGGTGACGTCGTCGAATGAACTTGTCAATTCAGAGAGCGTTTCCCACCACGGGATTTCTGACCCGGTTTGCTTGAACAGGATGATTTGCACCGGGCTGGGATACTCAACATCCTTTTTTGTCGTCACCCCCAACTGATTGCTCACGCCGAGGTGGTCGTTGATACGGGATTGCAGTTCACTGAATTGGATCGCCCAATCCTCCCCGGATTTGCTTTTATCCTCGAGGATCTTAAATGGCTTACCGATGTTCTTTATGGTTTGCGACCAATTCAACAGCTCAACCACATGCATCGAGACCGGACGCCAGCGGTCACGCAGAACGCTCAATTTGGGGATGGATCGGGTTGAATTGGCGCGATCCACCTCTACGCGGAACTGTCCAAAAGCGATTTGAATATCGTTGACCGCATTATGCAACTCTTTGTATTCGTGCAACTGCTCGTGATACACGCCGAATTCGCTCAGGGTTTTATCCAGTTCCCTCGGGTTATCCAGATATCGTTGTGGGAAATGTTTCAAGAGCGTTTCGATGATCCCCTTGACTTCCTCTCCGGAAACGCCGGTGCTCGTCGTGATATTATCCCGACCCGCGACACTGCTATCCCGAATCTCGGCGCTTTCCGATTCGAGATTGAAGCCGCCTTCTTTTTTATCGTCTTGTTTGTTCGGAGCCATGCCCGTCATTTCTCCGCTTTAACGGACTTCATTTTATCAAGCACTTTTTTGACCGCCATGCTGATACCGGCGGCTGGGTTGGTCAATGTGGCGATCACCACATCGGCAATATCCGGCGCCATCTTTTCGATGTTTTCCAGCCGTTGCTGAATGAAAGGGATCTTTGCCGCATCACCTTTTTTGACTTCCTTCTCGATCTGTTTGACGCTTGCCTCAATTTTTTTCTTCGTCTTGGGCGGAACGGTTGCGTTTTCCTTCAGGGCATGATATACAGGCGCAAAGGAGATGTTTACGTTGGTAACATTTTTCTCAACGTTATCTCTCCCGGCGATCTTACCGCCTTTGATTGTGACGTTGCCTTGGATGTTGATCCCACCCTGAATCACCTGTGACCCGGACTTTTTCGATTTTGCCATTCTGCCCTCCGCATATAGTTTAACATAGGCGGATGATAATTCAAAGATGGGAGTTCCTATGCGCGCCCTCTGGCTCGAAAACAACAAGATCGAACTACGTGACATTCCCCAGCCGCAGAAGCCGAACGAAGCCTTGGTCAAAATCCACAAGGCGGGGATTTGCAGTACTGATCTCGAATTGGTGAAAGGGTATTATCCATACACGGGCGTGCTTGGGCATGAGTTTGTTGGGGAAATTGTTTCCCTCACCCCCAACCCCTCTCCCAGCGGGAGAGGGGGGCAATTGAGGGCAGGCGACCGCGTTGTGGGTGAGATTAACGCGATGTGCGGCGAATGCGAGCAATGCCTGAATGGACGCCCAACTCATTGCGAGAATCGCACCGTACTGGGGATTGCGAATCGTGACGGAACGTTTGCCGAATTTACCCAATTACCGATTGCGAATCTTCATCGTGTCCCCGCATCCGTTGCGGACGGGATGGCTGTGTTCGCCGAACCCCTCGCCGCCGCGCTCGAAATCCAGGAGCAGATCACCATCCAGCCCGGCGACAGAGTCCTGCTCGTTGGTGCGGGGCGGCTCGGTCAACTCATCGCCCAAACGCTGGCTTTGACCGGTTGCGACCTGCGCGTGGTTGCCCGCCACAAACGTCAACAAAACCTGCTAACCGCGCGCGGGATTCGAATCATCGATGAAGCCGAGGTGCAAAAATGGCGCTGGGATGTGGTGGTGGAGGCGACCGGGTCGCCGACCGGGTTTGCGCTGGCGAGGCAGGCTGTCCGTCCGAGAGGAACGCTGGTGTTGAAGTCCACCTACAAGGGCGAGATGAGCGTCGACTTTTCGTCGATCGTCGTGGATGAGATCAACCTCATCGGCTCGCGGTGCGGTCCGTTCGAGCCGGCGTTGCGATTGATGGAAACGAATCAGGTTGACCCGTCGGTTTTGATCGATGCGGAGTATTCGCTGGCGGATGCAATTAAAGCATTCGAGCACGCGGCTCAGCCCGGCGTGCTCAAAGTGTTACTGAACCCGTAAAAAGAGCGACCATTGGGTCGCTCTTTTTTATTCTCTTGGTATCGTCCGTTGCGCGCGGGGGATGTAAAACGTGAACGAGGTGCCCTCTCCCACCTTGCTTTTGACTTCGATGCGTCCGTTGTGTCCCTGGATGATCTGCTTGCAGATCGAAAGCCCCAGGCCGGTGCCGGTCGCTTTGCCTTCGTGGTCGCGCACCCGGTAAAATTTTTCAAAGAGGTGGGGAATGGATTCTTCGGGGATGCCCAAACCGGTATCCTGCACAAGGACCGACAGGTCGCCCTCGGTGTAATTCCCTGCGATCAGGATCGAGCCGTTGGGGCGGTTGTACTTGATGGCGTTGCTGGCGAGGTTGAGTAACACCTGTTTGATCTTGTCGCGGTCGGCTTCCATGAGCGGCATATCGTTGGGCACGTCCACGCGGATTTGGATGTTCGTCTCCTGCGCCTTGGTCATCATCACATCGCGCACTTCGTACAGCAGGTCTGCCGCGCTGAAACGCGTCTTGCGGAACTGCACGCGCCCCGATTCGAGGCGGGCAAGATCGAGGAACGAGGAGGCAAGCGAATTGAGGCGCAACGTTTCGTTGTGGATGTTGTTGACGATCTGGTCGCGTTGCTCGCGCGACATTTCCGGGCGGAGCAATAAGTATGTGGCTGTGCTCAACGAAGCCAGCGGGGTGCGGAGTTCATGCACGAATTCCTGAATCAGGTCCGACTGTTGAAAGAGGCGGGCGTTTTCGATGGCGACCGCCGCCTGCGCGCCCAGCACGCTCAGCATGGATTCGTCGGCATCGGTGAACTTGCCGCGTTTCTTGTTCACCACTTCCAGCACACCCACCACCTTGTTCTTGGTAACGAGGGGGATGCCAAGCAGGGATTTGGTGGAGTACCCGATGGTCTGATCCACTTCGCTGAAGATGCGTTCGTCTTTTTCGGCATCGTCGATGCGCAGGGATTTGCGGTTGAGCACGATCCAGCCCGCGATGCTTTTCTCGAGCGGCACGACCAGCCCGCGCATGGTGGGTTCATCGATGTTCGTAGCCACTTGAAAATAGAGTTGGCGCGCGGTATCGTCATACAACAGGATCGAGGCGGCTTCGGCGTGGGTGATGTGTGAAGCAGCGCGCACGATATCGTCCAGCAGGATGTCGAGGTCGAGGGTGGAGGCAAGGTCGCGCGAGATCTCGATCAGGCGCAGGTAGCTTCCGAGGGTTTGGGTTTTGATCTCAGCCATGGATCGCTCGTTTGATGATTTCCGGGATGACCGCCGCAACATCGTCCATGATGACGATATCGGCGCGCGGGTTGATGTACGTGGGAGTATTGTTAATCACGATCAAGTGCGCACCCCGATCGACGGCTTGCATGGGCAACCCCGCCACAGGCAGGACTTCCAGCGAGGAACCGGCGACCACCATCAAGTCGGCTTGACGCGCCGCCTTCTGCGCTTCATTCCATGCCGCCTGCGGCAACTGTTCGCCGAACAGGATCACGTCCGGCTTCAGGATACCACGACATTCCGCGCACGCGGGGATCGTGCCGAAGTCGATGTATGCGCGCAGGAACGGGGAAGATTCATATTGCTTGAAACACTGCGTACAAGACAGGGTGCGGATGGTGCCGTGCAGTTCCACCACGTTTTTCGAGCCGGCCTTTTGGTGAAGCCCATCGATGTTTTGCGTGGCGATGATCACTGGCACGCCGTGCGCTTCGATCTCGGCGAGCGCCTGGTGCGCGGGGTTCGGTTGCGCATCGAAGATGCGACCCGCCAGCGGGCGAAACCAATGAAAGAATTTTTCGGGGGAGGTGCGGAAGGTGTTGAGCGAGGCGGCTTCGAGCGGTTCATCGCGGGACCATAAGCCTGTTCCCTCCGAGCGAAAGTCCGGTATCCCGGACGGAGTGGAGATGCCGGCTCCCGTTAATACAACAACGCGCCTGGCTTTACGGAACAATTCTGCCGCTCGCAAAGCGTCAAGCGCGGTTGCTGTGGCAGGGGGGAAACTCATCGCGGCAGTGCCTCGCGCTCGGCGATGAAGTCGACAAGTTTTACAACCTGCCGTGTGGTCAGGCTGTCCGGCTGACAGATCACAGCGGGGGTTTGTGTGCGCGTGGCTTGCGTAAATAACTCCGGTGCCGGGGTCAGGGTGGTGAGGATCTCATATCCCAGTTTGGTTTGCACCTGGCTGGTGGGCAACTGCGTATCCGAGCGGACGCGGTTATTGAGCACCGGGTTGATGTTCTTGAGATTAATGCCGAACGAATGCAGGTCTTCGATTAGGGCTTTGGTGTTGATAATGGTATTCGGGTTGCCCTCGAGCACCACAAGGATTTCATTACAATGAGGCAATACCACCTGCGTGAACGGTTGCATGCCGGCGCCAAGGTCCAGCACGATAAAACGACCCAGCGAAGCGAGTTTGGGGATGAACGCCCCGTAGTTGGCGCTCTGGCCGATCAGGTGCATATCACGCGGACGGTCGGAGGCGAGCAGGATATTCAGTCCGGAGGCGTGGCGGGTGAGGGAGGAGCGGACACTCTCCTGGGTGATATCCGTTAATTTCGTGGTGCTCAACAGATCCACCAACCCGGTGGATGCCTTCAACCCCAGTTCGAGGGATAACCCGCCATGGCCGGGCAGCATTTCAGCGAGGATGACATATCCCTTTGCGCGGGTGTGCAAACCCGCAGCCACATTTAACGCCACGGTGCTGGTGCCCAATCCGCCGCGGGCGCCGATCACTCCGACAATGAACCCCTCCTGCCCTGTGCTTTGAGGGGCAGAGGGCGCGCTTCCAGCTTTCTTTTCATTGGCACGCGCCAGTAACGCTTTGACGCGCGCTTGTAATTCGGAGGGATGTGTGGGTTTGGTGAGGTAGTCGTTTGCGCCCACCTCAAAGCCGATCACTTTATCGTCCAGTTGGGTTTTTGCAGTGAACATCAGGATGGGGGTTTCCATCGTGGATGGATTCGAGCGCAACCGCCGGGTGACTTCATACCCATCCATATCCGGCATCATGATGTCCAGCAGGATCAAATCCGGGTCTTCGTCGAACGCCTTGTCCAACCCTTGTTGGCCGTTGGTCGCCGCGCTGATTTGATATCCCTGACGCTGAAGCATCAGCCCCACGAGTCTCAAGGTATCGAGGTCATCGTCAATGATGAGAATCTTTTCACTCATGCGCGGCATCCCTTAATATCATAATGCAACAGTCTAGCATAAAGAAGGCACAAGGGCAAGCCAGTTCCCGCGCCTGCAAGTATGCTATAATGATTTTACAGTACGGGAAGATCTCCCAAGCATGGGGATGACAGGCTTCGACGGGAGAGGCTGGTCCCGGAATGCGAGCCGAGCGCGCGCCGACCTCGTAAACTCAGCGCAAACCCTTAAGTGCCAACCGCACTAACTACGCCGCTATGCCCCTCGCCGCGTAAGCGATGAGACCATAACGGTTGACGCCTCAGGGCGTCACGTCCGCCGGAGCCGTCCTCCACCCGGTGACGGACCGGGCGAAACAATGGTGTGAGTGCCGCGCATGATTCTGCTAATTGCGCGAAAGACCAGCAGATGGTCACAGGGTAACCTGCCCGCCGAGATCCCTGTGATGAAACCCTTCGGCAGGCTACGCTCGTAGAATTTCGAGGGTCGAGTCTTTCGGACCCGGGTTCAATTCCCGGCATCTCCACTGGAAACGCCCGGCAATGCTGCCGGGCGTTTTGCTTGCCTCTTGACAACTATATCTGTAACGGATATAGTTGTGGCTGTGATCACGATCCAATCTTCCTCTCCACTTACGCCTGCGGTCTTTCATATACTTCTTGCGCTCTCCACAGGGGAGCGCCATGGCTACGGCATTATGAAGCAGGTCGAAGCGGACTCGCAGGGCAAAGTCAACATGGGACCCGGCACCCTCTACGGTTCGCTCAAACGAATGCTCGATGCCGGCCTGGTGCAAGAGAGTGATAAACGCGTTGATCCTGACATGGACGACGAACGCCGCATCTACTACCGTCTCACCAACAACGGCGCCAGGGCACTCGCAACGGAACTTGAACGCTATAACCGCATCCTTGCTCTGGCGCATGAGCGAAAACTTTTCCCCAGAACCATTTTGGCATGAAGCGACAAAAGATCACCCACACGCTTTATCGTAGACTGCTCGCCCTGTATCCTTCAGAATTCCGCAGGCAGTTTGGCGAATCGATGGAGCAGACGTTCAACGACCGTTATGTAGAAGCGCAAAAAACCCGGGAAGGATTGTTCGGCTTCACGGCATGGATATTCGCTGAAACGGCTGTTGGAATTTTCAGAGAGCACCTCTTTCGCATTTCACCGGGAGAAATTATGCAAACCATATTGAAGTCCGTTGGGTCATCGACATTCGTAAGTTTCCTTCTTCTCATCCCACCCACGACCATGGAAATTGTCAACAGGCGGAATTTCAACGAAAGTTTCCCGTTCGCGTTGTTTTTCTTTATGTGGCTCAACTTGTACGCCATCTGCCTGATCCTTCTGCCGATCGTGCAAGGAGGCTGGGCAAAGAATCGAGATCATCTGAAGACCTCTGGAAATGCCAGCGCCACAACCATTGGCTCAGTTGCCATGGCGGGTACGGCGCTTCTCCCGCCTCTTTTGTTGATCGGTTCGCTGATTTTGTCTGGCTGGATGCCCCTCGAAAGTCCACTCAACAACACAAGCCTCGATCAGTTTCAAGCATTCGGGGCGCAGGTTCCGAGTCAGTTCATCGCGCTGGCTGTCTTCCTTCTACCCATCGTGGCGGGGATCGTTGCCAGCCGACCGATCGTCCGCACATTGCAGGCAGGAGGCAGTCTGTTTGCGCATCCCGTCAACTTGCTCGTTGTTGGCGTTATTGTGAGCATCTTTGCCCTAGGGTTGACCAGCCTCGTCATCGATCAATGGCCCTGTTTTATCGGCGTTCCCAACTGCGACTGACATCGTCCACCCAGCCCACAAATATCCGGAACAATGCCCCGGATATTTGTGTTATATAAAGCACCATGAAAAAAATTCTCCTCGGATGTCTTGTTCTCCTTACCGCCTGCGGACCATCGGTCACAACCACCCCGACTGCGACTCCGGCAGACTCTCTCTTCGCCGTCGAAACGCCTCTCCCCACCCTTCCGCCTGCCACGCCAACCCTCGGATCGACTCCGACCGTTGAGCCTTCACCCACCGCGCTTCCGCGATTTTTCACCAACGAGTTCGATGGCTCGCTGGCGGGCTGGGTGATACTGCAAGCCGGGAACGATTCGGTGCCGGCGGTCAATGTGGCGAACAGCACGCTCCTGCTTCAAATGGATACGCCCTTTACCTGGTTGTACGCCCTCTACGGACCCGAAGACTACGCCGACGTGCGCATCGAGACCGAATACCAAAACCTGGCTGGCACGCCCGCCTCGGCGGGACTGGTCTGCCGTTACAGCGAAGCGGATGGGTGGCTTGAATTCAACCTCTCGACCGATGGGGTCTACAATATCCTTTATGGAAAATGGCTGGCGTTGGGCGTGGCGGAGTACACTCCCATCACTGACGGTACGATCAAGGACGTGCAACCCAGCGGCGCTCTGCAAGCCATTGGGTTGGAATGCGCCGGGGATACGTTAACCCTGCTGGTTGGTGGCAGCGTGCTGCGCCGCGTGGATGTATCGCGTTTTGCGCTGGGCGCGGGCAAGGCGGGCATCACCGCCGCCTCGTACGAAAATTTCCCGGTTGTGGTGGGATTCGACACCGTGGAGATCGGCGAACCGTAGCAAAATATATTCGGGGGAATTTACCTGGAACTCATACAACCCTATCATCGTTAAAGTGAAAAAGGAGGATGCGATGAACACTTTATCGAAATTATTATGTGTGGTGCTTGGTGTTGCCAGCGTAAGTTTGGCGGCTTGTACGCCCGGCGCGTCTGCTCCCACGGCAACCGCCGCAGCCGTCCCCACCAAGGACCCGGTTCCGCTGAGCAGCCGAGTCAGCCTGACGATGGTTGTGATGCGCGAGGAGGGGTCCGCGCCAAAATACATCATCACCGGTCAACTTCCCCGCCTGGTGGGCAGCGAGGACGACCGCGTCAAAGATTTCAACAACAAGACGGAAAAATTGGTGCGGGAGGAGATCGAATACTTCCGCGAGAACATCCTTGCCCACATGCCCGTGACGCCCATCACGGCGGGAAGTTCCTTCGATGCGCAATACAGCCTGGTGTATCAGAACAACGGGATATGGGCTTTGAAGTTTTTCTTCTCTGGCTATGCCGACGGGGCGGCGCATCCGTTTCACTACAGCGCGACGTTCAATTACGATCTCGAGCAGGGGAAAAAATTAACCCTCGACACCCTCTTTGCCGCCGATACCGGATACCTCAAGACGATTTCGAGTTTCTGCATCGCCGAACTTAGCCGCCGCAGTATCGGGTTTTATGGCGGGTTCGAACAGGGCGCCGAACCGCTGGAAAAGAACTACCGGAACTGGAACATTACCTTCGAGGGCTTGTTGATCACGTTCGACGAGTATCAGGTCGCGCCGTATGTGGCGGGACCGCAAACCATCCTCGTGCCGTATGGCGAGTTGAAGCCGTTGATCGATCCGAAGGGTCCGCTCGTGTTGGTGGCGCCCTGACATAAGCGGGCAACATCGAAGACGAATCCTCTCCAAAATCGCATATAATCGCCGATAGAGAGTTCCGGTTTGCGAGCGAGGAGAGGTTCGCATGTTGCTTCAAGCCACATTAACAGTGACATTACTGGCAATGGGAACAACGCTCTGGATGGCGTTCTACCTGTTTGCGCGGGGGTACTCCAGCAGGGTTACTCTGCGCGCGATCATCGTCCTGCTTGCCGTAGCGATGGCTTCGTATCTTTCGTATGCAAATCAATTCAATCTCATACGGGGGACTACATGGGCGCGTGCGTCCTTGCTAACCCTTGGGCTGACCTTCTGGTTCAGCCTGACCTATCGGATGATGCCCATCGAAAGCCGTAAAAAATGGCGCTGGATGGAATACGGGATTTACGGCTTCGCCGCTGTCACCCTTTTCGTTCTCCTTCAGCCCGGCGCTTTTATCAACGAGGTGGATAGTTCCCTGTACATCGCGCAGACCGGTAAAACATCCACGAACCTTGTGTATGGCTTGTTCCAATTGACCATATCGGTCTGCATCTTGTCCAACCTGCTTGTGGATGAACGCGTCGGGCTGACCCAGCGCGGAAAGTTTTTCCTGATCGCCTCGTTCTTCCCCATCGGGTCGGTCGTCTACGGCATCGTGGATTTTTTTGCCGAGTTTCACTTGCCGCATGTGATTCCCGACCTGTTCAACTTTACCGGGATCTTCTTTCTTGGGCTTTCGGTGGCGCGGCATCAGACGCTGGTGGAACGGCGCACAACGTATCAGGACCTCCCGCTCTCTTCGCTGGCGGTGCTGGGGATCACAGGTTTGTATGTAGTACTAGCCTGGCGATTGATCATCCCTGTGGAATTGTATGCCTCGGTGGTGGGGTTCGCTGTGCTGACGCATGGAACCTATGATTTGACGCGCGAATTTCTCGAACGGTTACGCATGAAGAACGAGAGCCGGTTCAGAAAACAACTGCGCACCCTCGAAAGCGACCTCTCCGGCGAAGAAGCACTCATCCGCCGGCTGGAGGATGGGCTGGTCTTGTTGTGCAAGACTGTCCAGGCGCAGGGCGGGGTTGCCGGCATTCGACGGGGGGATAAATTTATCCTGATGGCGAGTCAGGCGTCCCTGCCGGTGGGAAGCGAAGTTCCCGCCTCTCTCCTGGACTGTGAAGATGTTTCGCGTTCGGACGCAGATCAACTCCCGGGCATCGCATGGATCGCGCCATCGTTCGAGGGGCAGACGCAGGTGGCGGTGATCGGGATCGGCAAGCCCCAAAAAAAGGTGGACTATTCCTCCGGCGACCTCGAATTGCTCGCCGAAGTGGCAGACCAGGTGGGCACGATCGTTTCGTTGAGCAATGCCCGCTCGAAACAAAACGAGCAGATCCGCCGGACGGTCCTCGAATCCGAGGCGAACGTGAACGAGATGGATTCCGTTGCCAGCGAGATGATGGATTCGATCAGCGATCACCCGAACACCGAGTTTGTCAAACACGTGGAAGATGCCTTGCGCAACCTGCCCGATGCGATCAAACTGGGGCAAAGCCCCCTGGCGGAAAAGATCTCGGTGCGCGGCGATTCGCATGTGGAGCGCGGGAAAAAACTGCAAGAGATCCTGACCGGCTCCATCGAAGCGCTCAAGCCAGCCGAGAAACGCCCGCCGGAACCCCTGCCGCGCATGTGGTACAACCATGCCGTGCTGTACGATGCCTACGTGGAGGGGGTTCCGAACCGCGAGATCATGGCGCGCTTGTATATTTCCGAAGGGACGTTCAACCGCACACGGCGCAACGCCATCCGCGGGCTGGCGCGATTGTTGATGGAGAAACAAACCATCAATTGAAACATTGGCGGATTTTGGCAGTCAACCTGCCCTTGCGTTTGCCCTTCAAAACTGCTATACGTGGGCAATCAAGGAGATGAGATTGCCGAACACACAACCGCCGTCGTATAAAACATATTTTGTCGACCTGCCGCTCTCGCGCCTGCACATCCTCGAGGTGGGCGAAGGCGAGCCGCTCATCCTGGTGCCTGCCACCATCTCGGAGTGGGAAGACTGGCTCACCCTGGTGCAGTTCGTGGGGCAATGGTTCAAGGTGTATTTTTTCGAATTACCGGGGCATGCTCAATCCTCACCCTTCCAGGAATCGTTTACCAGCGAACGGGTAGCCGAACTCGTGGAGCAACTCGCCGACAAACTTGGGTATGATCGCTTCAACTTGATGGGGTTTTCGTTTGGCGGCATCCTTGCCATGCGCGCCTTCAAGCGCCTTTCGACCCGCATCGACCGCCTGATCTTCATCGCTCCCTGCCTCGGGCGGAAGGCACTGCCGTATTCGAAAGCGCGGTTGACCATGTTGTATCACGTCATCCAGCAATTCAAGCGGCGCTGGGTGCAATCGGCGTTCGCGGCGTTTGCGCGAAACCCGCGAACGCTTTCGCTGGCGATCGCCTTCGTGCGCGCCATCGGAAAACTCGAAAACACGATTCCCTTGCGGAGGAAACTGCCGCGTACAAGGACCACCACCATCGAAATCCTCTCCTCGCAGATCATCGAGATTCTGACGACGGAGTTCGACGTGCCAGCACAGAAACATGAAACGCCGTGTTACTTCGCCATGTCCATTTATGACCCGCTCCTGCGCTTCGACACCACCTTGACGATTGCCCAAAGCCATTTCGCCGACCTGAACGTGGTGCGACTCACGTATCCGTTCCATCAGCCGCCGCGCCCCTTCACGTTCGAGGAACTCAACGAAGGGTTCTACGAAACCGTGAACGCATTCATGCGCGCGCATGCATAATGAGGAAGCCATGCCCTCGCCACGGAAAACCATCTTCTACCTGTTAGTCGTCGTCTCGTTGATCGCGCTTTGGGTTTACCGCGCGCCGCTCCTGGACTGGCTCCGCTGGTTCAGCGACCTCGATGCGGTCATCGAATCGATCCGCGCGTATGGCTTGTGGGGTCCTGCGGCACTGTTCGTTCTCTTCATCCTACAAGCCTTCATTGCATTCATTCCCGGTCAGGCATTGATGATCGCCAGCGGATACATCTACGGTTTCGTCGGCGGCATCCTCATCACGTGGACGAGTCTCGTTGTCGGCGGGCAGATCGCGTTCTGGCTCTCGCGCAAATACGGGCGACCGTTCGCCGAAAAGTGGATCGCACCCGCCACCCTCGACCGCTGGGATAAAAGCGCGGCAGGGCAGGGTGTGGCGTTTTACGTCATCACGCTGGTCATGCCGCTCATCCCCAACGATGCGATGTGCTACGTTGCCGGGTTGGGGAGCATGCCGGCGCGGCGGTTCTTGTTGGCAAACATGCTCGGGCGCGGAATCGCCAGCGTCCTCACCGTGACCGTCGGGGCGTATGTCAGCCAGATTCCCGCCCTGATCTGGGTTTTCATTATTGGCTTCATAGTTTTGGGGGTGGCTGGCTGGTTCGTGGCGCGTCGCTACCAACGGGCGAATCAAGCGTAAATGGAGTATCGAACCGGCTCCGTATCCATTGCTTATGAGAATCGCGTACATCACCCAGTCCTACCCGCCCATGATCAGCGGCGCTTCGATCGTGGTCGAACAACTTGCCAGGGGCATGGCGGAACGCGGGCATTCGGTGCTGGTGATCGCGGCAAGCGATAAAAACCACCCGTATACCTCCACTCACAAGAATCTCACCGTTCATCGGTTGAGGTCCATGTCTCATCCGATGCGGGTGCGCCAGCGTTTTCTCATTTACCCGCGCAGTTCCATTTTGAAAGCGCTCGAAAAATTTCAGCCCGATGTCATCCACTCGCATGAACCGATCCTGTGCTGGGTTGGTTTCGAATATGCCCAGCGATACCACATTCCCACCACATTGACCGTCCACATGCTCCCGTGGTTCGTAACCGCCATCCTCACCGACCGGGGCGGGCTGGATACGGCTGTGGAAAAAGCGGGATGGAAATATTTGGACATCCTGGCGCGCAAGTCCACCTCGGTGATCACGACCACCAAAACCGTTGCGGACATTGTGACCGGCGCGATGGGCATCGACTCGGAGACCATCCCCTGCGGCATCGACACGCAATTGTTTCACCCGCCTCTTTCCCCCAGTGAAGTTGATTCGACAAAAGTGAAATTGAATCTACCCCCCGGCGTTCCGATCATCCTGCACGTGGGGCGGCTCGACCCCGAAAAAATGGTCGAGCGTGTCATCCACGCCGCGGCAACGGTCATGAAGAACTCTCCCGCCCACGCGTTGATCGTCGGCGACGGAAAGGAGAAGGAGAAACTTGTCAGCCTGGCTGAATCGCTTGGGTTGCGCGAACGCATTCATTTTACCGGGTACATCTCCATAAAGGACGGCTTGCCCGATGTGTATCGCATGGCGGACGTGTTCGTGATGGCGTCCGAAGTCGAATCGCAGGGACTGGTGCTCCTCGAAGCCGCCGCCAGCGGACTGCCTCTCGCCGCGTTCGAGGCGACGTCCATTCCCGAGATCGTGCATCACGGCGAAAACGGGTATCTGGTCAAGCCGGGCGATGTGCATGCCATGGCGGAGGCGATTGCGAAGATCCTCGAATCGCCGGAAATGGCACAGCAAATGGGAGCAGAAAGCCGCCGCCTCGCGGAGAATTACGACCACGAACTCGTGCAGATGTTGCACGAGCAGTATTACCGAAAGTTGATCAAGCAACAGGCATTGGAAAAACGCGAAAGACCCTCTTCATGGAAGCGCGTCAAGGTGTGGATGGGGTTTGGGAAATAGCGAATTCCATCCATCAGGGGTCATTGCGAGACCCGATCCCGCGTAGCGGGGCGGGTCGTGGCAATCTCAACTACCACTGTTTGATTTTATAGGTTCATTGGGATTGCCGCGGCGACTTCGTCGCCTCGCAATGACACCTCTGTTATTTTGTTTCATCATAATATTTCATACGGCACGCCACGGATTTCAAACTCCCTGCCGTTCGATTCAACCTTCATCTTGATCGGCAGTAACCGGGCGGGCACGCCGGTGTTCGGGTACCAGATGCGGTTCACGCTGGGGAGGATGAACAACCCGTGATCGTCCCCGACCGGTGTGAAAGTTGCGCTCGGTTCACCGTGAAAGACAGACAAATTCATCCGTTCGCAAAGTTGTTTTGCAAACGCAATCACATCTTCCGAAGGCAAGCCGATCTCGCTGACGCTCAAAATCTGACTGCCATCGAAATCCCCTTCGGCGGAATTTTTCAGATCATGCCGCGCAATGAACTCAAGGATATTCCCCGCCGCGTCTTTGAAGTAGAGCGAGTGCGCGTTCCAGTTCGAGAAGTCGAACACATCCAATCGGTTTTCATCGTACAACAGGTCAATCTTTTTCGATAGCCATTCCTTCGCGGCTTGAATTTGATTCTCCGGGATGTTGAACGCGAAGTGATATGCGCCGTCGAAGCCAAAATCCGCTTGGGTGAAGACGAGGGTGGTTTTCCCCGCTTGCACCTTCAACCTTTCCGAGGATAATTCCACAGGCAGTTCGAGGAGGTTGGAGTAAAAATCCCGTTGAGCCTGCAAATCGTTTGTCGCGAGTTCAATGGATATGATGTTCATATTGTTTGTTCATATACCGTTGGTCGAGTAGTGACGCATTAAGCGTCACGTATCGATACCAACAAATAACAGGAACTACTCTGCTTACTTGTGGTTTCGATACGCCCTTCGCAAAACCCGCTCAGGGCTACGCAACCACCGGACTACCCAACTATCCAACTACCTCAACTACCCCTCATCCACCTCTTCACCGCATCGTGCGGATGCTCGTATTCCAGCATGGCGTTGAGCAACGCATCGGGGTCAGAGGCGCAACACAACGCATCGCGGTGCTCTTTGAAGATGAATCCCTCGTCCACGGCGTGATCGAGGGCGGCGAGTAACGGGGCATAATAATTTTTCGTGTTGAGCAATCCGATCGGCTTTTGATGATGCCCGATCTGACTCCACGTGATGGTCTCGAACAATTCATCGAAGGTGCCGAATCCGCCGGGCAGGGCGATGAAGCCGTCTGCCAGTTCGTGCATGCGGGCTTTGCGGGCGTGCATGTCGGGTGGAACATCCATGCGGGTGAGACCGTCATGGGCAAGGGCGGGGATGTTCATCGAAGGGATGATGACGCCGATCACCTCTCCACCGGCAGAGAGCGCCCCATCGGCGACCGCACCCATCAAGCCGGTTTTGCCGCCACCGTAAACGATGCGGATCCCTTTTCCGGCGAGGAAAACGCCGAGGGAGCGCGCGGCAGTCAAATAGTCGGCATGAACCGAATCGGAGGATCCGCTAAAAATACAGATGGAATGCATGAAGTCCGTCCTTTGTACTGGCTAAAGCGTTCGTAGCCACAGAGTTCACACATCGTCCCGACACCGTACCTGCGCTCGGTGTAGGTGTGTCCTTCGGGAGAGTGCATTGAGAGCGAACTCAAATTCTCAGGGTTCTCTGTGGCGAAGCGACTAGGTATGAAAAACTCACAAAATCAAACTTTGCACGATTGTATCAGCGTTGTAAACAAACTCTAATCTTTTTCCTACAACGAGTCACGAGGCTTTTTGGTAGAATCCCAAACAAGTTAGGAGACCTAAATCATGGCAGGCATGGAGCGATTTACACAGCGAGCGAGACGGGTGTTGAGCCTTGCGCATCAGGAGGCGGAGCATTCCCGCAACAACAACATCGGCACAGAGCACTTATTGCTTGGTTTAATGGATGAAGAAGGCGGTGTGGCTGGGCGCGTGTTGCGCGAGCTGGGCATGACCTCGGACCGCGTTCGCGAAGTGATCCGCCGTGTGTCGAGCAGTTCGGTTTCCTTCGATGCCAGCCGGGTGGAACTCGCTGGCGACACGCAACAAGTGCTGGAGCTCGCCGTCGAAGAAGCGCGCAGGCTCGGTCATCATTACATCGGCACCGAACATATTTTGCTCGGGCTGGTGCGCGTGGACGGGATCGCGATGGAAGTGCTTCGCCGCCTCGGTGTGACGCCGGACCAGATCCGCCGGCAGACGCGGCGTGTGCTGAACGAATCCGCTTCCTCCTCCCCTCAACCTGCCGGCGCCGGACCCGCGCGTGGCGCCCAGCCCAATCAGAAAACCCCGCTCATTGACCAACTTGCCAGCGACCTGACGACCAAAGCCGAAGAGAAAAAACTCGACCCGGTTATCGGTCGTCAAATGGAAATCGAGCGCGTGATTCAAATTCTGGCGCGCCGCACGAAGAATAACCCCGCGTTGATCGGCGAACCCGGCGTGGGCAAAACCGCCATCGTCGAAGGTCTCGCACAACGCATCGTGGACGGCGATGTGCCAGCCCCTCTCATGAACAAACGCTTATTGCAACTCGATGTCGGCTCGCTCGTAGCTGGCACGATGTACCGAGGTCAGTTCGAAGAACGCCTCAAGCGCGTAATTGACGAACTCAAACAATCTGGTGCAATTTTAT
Organism: uncultured Anaerolinea sp.; assembly: GCA_964528275.1. Classification (GTDB taxonomy): domain Bacteria; phylum Chloroflexota; class Anaerolineae; order Anaerolineales; family Villigracilaceae; genus Defluviilinea. The sequence goes on from CAZGSB010000023.1 coordinate 42,904, forward strand.
TTATTGATGAAGTCCACATGCTCGTCGGCGCGGGAGCGGCAGGCTCCTCGGTGGACGCGGCGAATATCCTCAAGCCCGCGCTCTCACGCGGCGAATTGCAGGTCATCGGCGCGACCACGATGGACGAGTATCGCAAGCACATCGAATCGGATGCCGCGCTCGAACGGCGCTTCCAACCCATCCAGGTGGATGAACCCTCCGAGGAAGAAACAATTCAAATCTTGAAGGGGATCCGCTCCGCTTACGAGGAACATCACCACCTTGTGATCTCCGATGAAGCGCTCGAAGCCGCGGCGCATTTGTCGAGCCGCTACGTCACCGAACGTTTCCTCCCCGACAAAGCCATTGACCTGATCGACGAATCGTCCTCGCGCGTGCGTATGTACAAAAGCCCCGCCGCCAAAGAAGCCAAGGATCTGTTCGGTCAGTTGCGGCAGGCGCGGCAGAACCGTTCGCTCGCGCAGGAGGAAGGCAACAACGAAGATGTGATCGAATGGCAGGAACGCGAGACCGAACTCAGCGAGCGCATCGAGCGGATGCGCACCGGCTGGGACCGCGCAACAAGCCCCGTGGTTTCGGCGGAAGACATCGCCGAGGTCGTTTCGATGTGGACGGGCGTTCCGCTCATGCAACTTGCCGAGGAAGAATCGCAACGCCTGCTCAAGATGGAAGATGAACTCCGCAAGGGAATCATCG
>CAZGSB010000024.1:0-43055 GCA_964528275.1 uncultured Anaerolinea sp.
AACGAAAAAGAGACTTCGTGTTGAAGTCTCTTTTCTGTCGGGGCGATAGGATTTGAACCTACGACCCCTTGCACCCCATGCAAGTGCGCTACCGGGCTGCGCCACGCCCCGAACGAGAGACCCGCATTATAGCCCCGTTTGATGAATTCGGCAACACAATGACATTCATGATTGGTTGTGCTACAATAGCAAAACTCGTTCGGAGAATCCCATGGCAACAAACTTGATCGAAGTTCAAATCGACAGCGTCCGCGTGCATCTGATGACGCCCAACCGGCTGGTGGTGCTCAAGCAGGTCAACGCTGAACGCTTCCTCCCTATTTGGGTGGGTCCGTACGAAGCGGAGGCGATCACCATTGCGTTACAGGAAGTGGAAGTCAGCCGTCCGCTCACGCACGACCTGCTCACCAACGTGTTCGGCGCGTTCGACGCGCGCATCACGCGCGTCGAAATCGTCAAACTCGAGAACGACACCTTCTTCGGCGCGATCATCGCCGACTTGAACGGCAAGGAAATCAAAGTGGACTCGCGCTCCTCCGACGCCATCGCGGTGGCGGTGCGCGCGGTGGTGCCGATCTTCGTCCACGAGAGCGTGATGGACGCGGCAAGCATCCGCCCCGAGCAGGATCTGTCCGAGGCGGCGATCCCGCCCCAGAAAGCCGAACCAGTCCCACTGTCCAAAGAAGGAGCCGAGCGTTTATCCGTCTTCGAAAATTTTCTCGAGAAACTCGACTTCGACAAACCCGATGAATCCAAACCTGAGGACGATGCGCCCGACAAACCGAAAAAGCCCAAGAAAAAATGACCGACTTTTTGCCCACTGAAGACACCGTCCCCACGTCCTCCGCAACGGCTGTGCCCCACAGCCGTGAAGCCGAAGAAGCCGTTGTTGGGGCGGTGTTCATTAACCCCGAAGCGTATTACGATGTCGCGCAGTTTTTGAATGCGGACGATTTTTACATCCACCGCCATCAATGGATCTGGGACGCGTTCACGCGCCTGCACGAACAACGCATCCCGATCGACCTTTTGACTGTTGCGAACGAACTCGACAAACTCAACCAGTTGAACGAGATCGGCGGACCCGCCTACCTGACCGCGCTGGTGAACCAGGTGCCGTCGTCGCTCAATGCCGAATCGTACGGGCGCATCGTGGAGGGATACTCCGTCCGCCGCAAGATGATCACCGCCGCAAATAAAATTGCATCCATCGCGTACAACGAAAAAACCAGCGTGGACGATGTGATGGACGAGGCAGAGAAGGCGGTCTTCAACGTCAGCGAACGGCGGCTCAAACACGACCTTCAGCCGATCTCGAACGTGCTGAGCGAATATTACGACCGCATCGACACCCTCGCCAAACGTCCCGATGAGATCGTCGGCGTGCCGACCGGGTTCCTTGACCTCGATAAAATGCTCACGGGCTTGCAGCCCTCCGACCTGCTCATCATTGCAGGTCGCCCGGGTCAGGGCAAGACGGGTTTCCTGCTTTCCATTGCGAAGAACGCCGGGCTGACCCACAAAAAGCACGTGGCGATCTTTTCGCTCGAAATGTCCAACGAACAGGTTGTGCAGAGATTGATCGCGCAAGAAACAGGAATTGACTCGCAACGACTCCGCACGGGAAAACTGCAGGATAACGAGTGGCCCCTGTTCACTCATTCCATCGAAGTGTTCGGCGACACACACATCTACCTCGACGATACGCCCGCCATCACCCCCCTTCAACTGCGGACGAAATGCCGCCGCCTGCACATGGAATACAACCTGGATTTGATCATCATCGATTACCTCCAGTTGATGGGCGGCGATACGCGCACCGATAACCGCGTGCAGGAGGTCTCGTACATTTCACGTAACTTGAAAGTTTTGGCACGCGAGTTGAATGTGCCGGTGCTTGCCGCCGCGCAATTGAGTCGCGCGGTCGAGCAACGCTCGGATAAACGACCCGTGCTTTCGGATTTGAGGGAATCAGGCTCCCTCGAACAAGACGCCGACATCGTGATGTTCATCTATCGCCCCGACCAGTATGAGAAGGATACTGTCAAACAGAACGTGGCGGAGATCATTGTGGCGAAGCATCGGAACGGTCCCGTTGGGAGCGTGGAGTTGGTGTTCCGCGGCGCGCTGGCGAAGTTCGAGAATGCCGCCACGCGGGTGTTCAAGCCGAATGAGTGATGTATGTGTCATTGCGAGACCCGCGAAGCGGGTCGTGGCAATCTCGACGCACCATCCAACAATTGTCTAATGGTTGCCTGAGATATCATCCCTTTGCGGGATTGCCACGTGGCGCTTTCAGCGCCACTCGCAATGACACCAAGAAGAATATGAATCAATTCAACGGCTTCACCGAGTCTGAATCCTTCACCCCGCTCCCGGATGGGTTCTTTCACCACCTCTTGAAGGACATTGACGATGCGGCGGAGTTGAAGGTGACGCTGTATTTTCTATGGCGTGCGGAGCACATGGACGGTCCGTTCCGGGCGTTGAGCCGCATGGATTTCAACGTCAAAGAGTTGGGGCTGAGCGCGGACGAGGTCACGCGCGGGCTGGAGAAAGCCGTCAAACGTGGGAGCCTGCTGAAAGTGGAGAGGGACGCGAAGGTTTTCTTCCTGATCAATTCTCCGCGCGGGCGGGCGGGAGTCGATGCCATCGAAAGCGGAAAGTGGTCTCCGCCCTCCTCCTCCCCGCCGACGGAACGACCGAACGTGTTTCGGCTGTACGAGGAGAATATTGGCCCGCTCACGCCGTTGATCGCCGACGCGCTGCGCGATGCCGAGGCGACGTACCAACCCGAATGGATCGCCGAAGCGATCGAACTTTCGGTGAAGAACAACAAACGCAACTGGAAATATTGCGAAGCGATTTTGAAACGATGGAAAAACGAAGGCAGGCATGGACAAACGGACGCTCGACAAAGTTCTGAACGATACACAAAAAGCGAGTTCGCCGAATACCTCGATGGTTAACGTCGCGCCGTTGCTCGGCAAACCCGACTGCCCGCATTGCGGCGGCGTGGGCTTTTTGCGCGTGGACGTGCCGCTGGGACACGAAAAATTCGGTCGGCTCGAGCCGTGTGTGTGCCGGGCGGGTGAGATATCAGAAAACGCACGCCAGCGGTTATACGAGTTAAGCAATCTCGCAGGGCTTAACTACCTTAATTTTGGAAACTTTAATAAGACGGGGAATCCCAAAGCCGAGTCCATTGCTCCGCTAGAAACAAACAGCTTGCACGAAGCTTTCGACATTTCAGAGCAATTTGCAAAAGACTTAAAGGGATGGCTTCTACTAGAAGGCTCATATGGCTGTGGAAAGACTCATCTTGCTGCCGCAATTGCAAATGAGTGTGTGCAGAGAGGTGTTCCTACGCTGTTTATAACCGCTCCTGATTTGTTGGACTACCTTCGGTTTGCATTTAATGATCCAGAAAGCGATTTGGAAACGCGATTCGATGAAATTCGGAATGCAGATTTGTTAGTGATGGATGATTTCGGCACACAAAACGGTACGCCGTGGGCGCAGGAAAAATTATTTCAGATCATCAACTATCGCTACATCAACAAACTGCCGACGGTCATCACCACAAATTTAATTCTGGACGAGATCGAAAGTCGTATCCGATCCCGTTTACAAGACGAATCGTTTGTGAAACATATCCGTATTACTGCTCCGGACTTTCGTCGCCCAACGGAAACAAGCAATCCGGGTGTATCGATATTATCTCTGCCACACATAAAATTAATGACTTTTGGCAATTTCGAAACCCGCGATGACGAGATCGGCCAGGAAATATCGACCGTCGTAACAAAAGAAAGACAAGACAGATACGGGAGAACTTTCAAAGAAAAAGAGATCACAAGAGAACTCGTTACTTCTCAACACATCAAAAGACTTCACGACACCTTCAAGGGTGCATTGAAGTTTGCAGAAAAACCAGAAGGTTGGCTCATCATATTAGGACCATCTTATTCTGGAAAGACGCACATTGCTGCAGCGATCGGGAATTATCGGTTGTCATCAGAAGGACAAGTTATACTGGCTGAAGTTTCAAACCTTTTGGATTACTTGAAATCCACTTTTCGGCCGACTTCAGAGGTGTCATTTGACAGGCGGTTGTATGAAATACAGACTACGCCCTTGTTGATTCTTGACAATCTTCAAGAAAGTGGGGTTAGCTCTTCCTGGGCAGAGAATAAGCTTTACCAAATATTGAATTACCGATACTACGCAAACCTCCCAACGGCAATTATTTCCACTCTAGACCCTGAGCAATTTGCAATTAATTATCCGAGATTGTCCAATATTATATTCAACAACAAAACGAACTGCAGAGTTCACGTTATTGACATGCCACCTTACGGACGGGCGAGAAAAACAAAGAATCCTTCAACTCCAAAAAGAGTAGCCGAGAGTAACAAAAGGGGTTATTCCAAATAAATGAACTATAAAAAAGAAATCCTGGATTTTGAATATTTCTTCTTCAATCCGCTTAGCCATGGTGATGTTGAAACGTTTTTGCGAGAAAGATCTCCTGGAATAAGAGAACCAGCCGCACGCGTCATTTATAGTGGATGGCTAGATACTTATAAACGAAAAGCGGTCTTCTTTTATCAATCACAATATAGACGGCATCAAAGCCTGACTTGGTTATCATTCTGTCAGCACTACGAAATCCCAGATTACGAAACACCAGCCAATTTCGACCTTGAATATGAATGGGTAGATTGGAAAGAAAATTACCAATTAAGCGCGCATGATGAGAAATACGAATCTATGCAAGAGCTATTCGGACAGAATGATACAACTCAGCAATATGATGCCCATTCTAATAATGATAACTTGTTCTCTCATGGGGATATTTCGCACAAAGAAATCGACGAAATATGGTTCAACAGTCAGATAAAAAACTCTGTGGAAATTGCGGAAAAGTTAAGATCGCTCTCTTATGATAAATATCTTGAAACTAGCCATTGGAAAAAGGTCAGGTCGGCTATGATATTAATAAACACTGCAATTTGCCAAGCAAAAGAATGCGCAGTTGTTGGAGAATCTTGGTATGGGGGAAGCGAGTCGGAATTACAGATACACCATTTAGATTATTCAAATAGAGGTAATGAAAGATTCAAAGACCTTGCAGTCTTGTGCAGAAGGCATCACGAAATGATTCATCAAAAAAAAAGAAACAGAACGTTCTAAAGTTGAGATTATGTGAACTACTGCATATGAACTCCGTTCTTCAAACAGACCGACCCTCTCAATAAAGGCTGTATACAGCATAAACTGCTAACAAAAACAGGCTCCGCGTCGAAGCGACGCGGAGCCTGTTTTATTGTTCCCGCTCCGATGGGGTCTGAGACCTCGTCGGAGCGGCGTTGATTATATCCCTCTAAAAATCCCCATCTCGCCTGTCGGGGTGTAGCCGGGGAAGACGGTCGCGATATCTGCGTTGCCTAATCGCCGCGCGAGCATTTCGCTGAGCACTTGCCGGTAATCGGTGGTGATGGCGAGGTCGGCGTGGTCGTAGAGTTGGTCGTTGTGCAGGCCGGGCCACGCGCCGTAGACCTGCCCGCCGTTGACGCCGCCGCCAAGCGTGAACATCACATTACCGTGACCGTGATCCGTGCCGTAGGATTCGTTTTGCACGAGCCTGCGTCCGAACTCACTGATGACGACAACGGATAATTTATCGGTGTAGCCCGCATCAAGATCGAGATAAAAATTGGACAAGCCCGAAGCGAGGTTACCGAGTTGATCGGCGAGATAACCACCATCGCCGTCGTTCTGGTATTCGTGCGTGTCCCAGCCGCCGTAGTCCACGGTGGCGACGCGCAACCCGGTCTCGAGTTTGATCATGCGCGCCACGGTCTTGAGTTGCTGGCTGAGTTCATCGTCGTTGTAGCGCGCGCCGTTTGAAGGCTGGTACTCCTCCTCCACCAGCGGGCTGATGATGTCGAGCGATTCGAGCGTCCGCAAGCCTGCACGGTGCAGGAGCGTTTCGCCGTTGTACATCTGGCGAAGCGCGACCTGTTGCGAGGCGGCGAGTCCGTTATCCCATTGCGAGAATTCACTCGGGTCGTTGAGGTTCACCAGCGGGACAAAGTTCAGCATGGACGACGGCGCGCCCGACGTGGAAAGCGCCGGCAAGATGGACGAAACCCCGGTCGTTTGCAGGTGACGCGTGATCCAGCCTGAGGTGGTGCTTTTCTGCCCCGGAGTCCCAAGTTCGATGTACTCCATCGCGTCGAAGTGACTGCGCGTGTCGTAGTTCAGTCCCACCGCGTGGACAACCGCCATGTTTCCCTGCTGGTACAGGTCATGCAACGGCGCGAGCGCGGGATGCAAGCCGAACTGATCGTTCAACGGAAGCAGGTTGTTGATGCGAATATCGGGGCGGGCATTTTCGTAGTAGCCGCGATCGTCGCCCGCGATGGGTGTGACCACGTTGAGCGCGTCCCAGCCGCCGCGTAAAAAGACGACGACAAGCGTATCGGTTGAGTTGCCTTGTTGAGAGAAGGCGAGGTTGCTCAGGCGCGCACCAGCCAGTTCGGCGATGGCGGCGGAGCATCCCTGCAAGAAGTTTCGGCGTGAGTATTTTTGTGAAGGCATGTGAATTATCCTTTTGGATTCAGCCAGTTTGCTGGCGTAGTTGCGGAAGCAAGCTTCCGCAGTCCAAAATTTATTTCCATTGAAAGTCGGGGCTCATGAGGATCACTTCGACCATGGCGGGCAGGACGTAGTCAATGTGATCTTGTGAGAGTTCTTCCTGCGGACCGTACTCCTGCGCCATGACCGCGATTACCGCCGCGCGGTCCGCGTCGGACATGGGGCGGTTGAGCAGGCGCGGAATCCAAAAGTCCGCGAGGGATTCGGCGGTGCGGTGTTCGGCGGGGGTCTGCGCGACGATGTCCGTGCGGATGACGCGCTGTTGCTCCTCGTCGTCCATCCAATTTTCGGAGATGGCGACGGCAAAATTCCAGCGATACAACATGGACATGGAATTCGCCCACGCCTGCTTCACATCCGGGTAGCCGTCGGGCGGGCGCCGCTCGAACATGGCTTGTCCCATCATCGAGCACATCCACGGGATGCCGCCGGGGAGTTTGGTAAAGTCCGTGTTGACGGCGCGCATCATCGAGATCGCCGCTTCGATCGGACGTTTGATCTTGCCGCCCCACGTGGAGCGGAATTCCAGCGAAAGCAAAATCGTCTCGACCACGCGTTTGAGTTGGTCGGGCGCGAAGCGGAACTCCATGAACGTTTGCGCGGCGGCTCCCACGACCGATTCAGGCGGCTCGTCGGCAATGAGGCGGCGGGCGAGTTTGCGCGAGATAAATCGCGCCGTGCCGGGATGATACGCCAGCAAGTCCAACACGTCGCGCCCGTCCTGCATGTCGGGCTGGTCGGGCGGGATGTACTTCCCGAGCACGAGTTTGTTGAAGCGGTCGTGCCACGGCTTGTAATACAAAAAGCGGCCCGTCTTTTCAACGCCGTCTTCGTATTCGTAAATGTCGTCGTCCACGCGCCAGCCGGTGAGCGCGCGCGCCGCCTCGTAGACATCGTTATCCACATAGCCGATGGCGATTCCGTTCGCATCTTTTTGGACGAGGTTCGGGTCCAGCACGCCGAGATAATTTTCCGCGCCGAGGGTGTGCAACTCAAACAATTCGCGCGCAAAATTTTCATTCGGTCCCGCGTCGGATGAATTATTTTGATTCAGGTAATACAACATTGAGGGATGTGTCGCCATCGCTTCGAGCATCTGACGGAAATTGCCGAGCATGTGCGCGCGCAACACGTCGCGGTTGTACGAAGCCAGCAAGGGCACGCCGTCGTCCTGCCAGAAATACACGTTGAAGTGGTTGTGCCAGAAATCGGCAAGCACTTCCACGAGTTGTTTCTTGCTGTAGACCGCGCGTAAGAACGTGGCGTCCACCAATTCGTACGCGGGCTTGGAATACCATTCCCAGTACTCATCGTTGTTCGAGTCGTACGGGTTGCTGGCGATGTGATCGAAATACAATTCGTCCTGCGTTTTGTGCAGGGTTTCGAATCCCGCCGAGGCGTAGCGCGCTTCGAACTCGCTGTCGTCAATCGTCTCGGGATTCAACTGTTGCGCGACATAATTCCGCAAGCGCTCGTCGTCCGTTGATCCCAACGCGTTGAACGCCTGCAGATCGCCGGGGCGCGGACCAAACGCCATGCGGTTCAAGGCGATGATTCCCAATTCGACGGGCGGCAGGATGGGCTCCGGCGGCACGCCCGTGGGCTGGATGGGAACCACCCGCGTCGGGTCCGGACTGGGGACCTGCTCCGGCGCGCACGCCGTCACCACCGCCGACGCGCCGGCGAAGGCGCCCATCAACTTGAGGAAGTCGCGGCGGTTCATTTTCGATTTCTGTTGAAGCATAAATTTATCTCCTTGTCGAACGATGCCGAAGTGTATCAAATTCTTTTTAAACCGCGAAATCACCTATCGGTTCAATTCATTGTCATTCTGAGGGAGTGGCGCGAGGCGCCACGACCGAAGAATCTCTTTCGTTGGGAGGGAGATTCTTCGTGGAGTTTATCCTGAGCCTGTCGAAGGGCTCAGAATGACATGACTGAACACTTCCCCAAACGCCTTCACAACTTCCTCTTTCACGTGCGCCATCGAAGGCGGCTCGGAGAACAAATCCGCCAACGAGACGATCGGTTCATCCTGCAATCCGCAGGCGATGATGCCGTCCCAATAATCCATATCGGGATTCACGTTCAATGCAAATCCATGCCGCGACACGCCACGCGCATCCACCTTGACGCCAATTGCCGCGATCTTGGCGGCCTTCTTTCGATCCTCCGGTTTGCACCGTGGACAGCGCGAATGCACGTCGGCTTGAACCCACACGCCGGTTAAGCCGGGGCGTTGTCCCGCCGCGAGACCGAGCCGCGCTAGCGCGGTGATGAGGGTCTGCTCCAGTTTGCGGATGTAGCCGACGTAATCGGCTTGAGGGATGCGTGCTCCGGATTCTCCCTCACCCCTACCCCTCTCCCGCTGGGAGAGGGGAATCAGAGGCAACAACGGATACCCCACCAACTGACCGGGTCCGTGATAGGTGACGTCGCCGCCGCGATCCACCCAGTGGATGGCGATTCCTTTTTCCTTGAGTTGCGCTTCGCCCCACAATAAATTCTCCTGCTTGCCGCGCCGACCGAACGTGTAGACGTGCGGGTGTTCGAGCAAGAGCAACGTTGGGGGGCGTTTGCCTTCTGCTATTTCCGCCGCGTATTGATCCTGCAACTTCCACGCGGATTCATATTCGATCAAGCCGAGGTCAATGACATCTACCTGCATGGATGCCTGTTACGCCTTACCGCGGGATTTTTCCAAATTCCCCAGCCCGTCATACGCGGCATATTTATACGCATCCGCCAGCGTTGGAAAGTTGTAGACCGCGTCAATAAAATAATCAATCGAGCCACCCGCCATCATCACATGCGAGGCGATGTGGATCAGCTCGGACGCCTGCTCGCCGATGATATGCGCGCCGAGCAGTTTTTTATCGACAGGGGAAAATACAAGTTTGATCATGCCGCTCATGTCGCCGATGATCTGCCCGCGCGCGTTATTTTCATACAACGCGCGACCCACCTCACAGGGAATGTCTTTCGAGTTGCACTCTTCCTCGGTCAAGCCGACAGACGCCATCTCGGGAATGGTATACACCGCCAACGGGACGATGTGCGACATGCTTTCCTTGTACTCCAGGTCGAAGGCATGCACCATCGCCACGCGCGCCTGCTCCATCGAGGTGGATGCGAGCGCGGGAAAGCCGATCACATCGCCCGCGGCGTAGATGTTGGGGACGCTCGTCTGATATTTTTCGTTGACCAGCACCAATCCGCGGTTCCCCAGGTTCACGCCCACCTGCTCCAAACCAAGCCCCTGCACGTTGCTCTGCCTGCCGGAGGCGATCAGGGCAATTTCGAAGTCGGACGACCCGCCCTTCTCGAGCATGATATGAACATGCCGCCCATGCCGCTCGATGGAGACCATTTTGTCGTTCAGTCTGAACCGCAGACCGAGCAATTCCAGTTGATACCTTAACCGCTCGATGATCTCTGAATCGACGAAGGGCAGGACGCGCTGTTTCGGTTCGATCAGCGTCACATCCACACCGAGCGCGGTGAACACGGAGGCGTACTCCATGCCGATCACCCCGCCCCCGACCACCGCCATGGTACGCGGGATGCGATCCATGTGCAGGATGGTGTCCGAATCGTAGACCAGGTCGCCGTCGAAGGGGATCTCCGGCGGATGGTAAGGCGAGGAACCGGTGGCGATCAGAATGATGTCTGCGCCGATTTCTGATTCGCCCTCGGGCGATGCGACACGCACCGTATGCGCATCCTTCAGGGAGGCTTCACCACGGAATAATGTAATGCCATGCCGCTCGAGGTTGTGCCCGATGATCCGCCGCTCCCGTTCCACCACCACTTTTTCACGGTGCATGAAATCTCCCACCGACATGTTTTCCTTGAGCGAGTAATCGATCCCGTACAAGCCGCGTTGCTTCAGCCCGGAAAAATACAAGGCGGCTTCGCGCAGGGTCTTGGATGGGACGGTGCCGGTGTTGATCCCCGCCCCGCCGACATATGGCGCGCGCTCGATGACCGCGACGCGCTTCCCGAAGTACGCCGCCTGCGCCGCGCCTTTCTCGCCCGCAGGACCTGAACCGATGACGACCAGATCAAAATGTTCCATGAGATACCTGCCTGCTCAACGGAATACCCTGCGGTACAGGTCCGATTCAAGCAACCCGTTCGGGTCGCAGCGTTTTTTGAGTTTCTTGAATTTGGCGATCGCCGCGTCGCCTAAAAATCGGCGGGCACTTTCCGAAGAGGTTTCGCTATTTTTGGCAAAGTAGAACCGCCCTCCAGCATCGAGAACGATTCGGTCAAACTCTTGCAACATCACGCCGAGTCGTTTACGGTTCCCGTCGGTCACTTTGAAATCCATTGCCAGCGAGAATCCGTCCACGCCGTGGGTGAGGAGGAATTTATCGGGGCGGTGGCGTTTCGTCACGCCGAGGTAGGACGGCAGGCGGGATCGAAGCGATAGTTGAATCATCTCGCGCCAGGCGTCCTCCGCCGTCCCTGTGGGTAAAAACGACTGGTACTGGATCAAGCCGCCCCGTCCGAACGACCGTTCCCAATTTGGCACGTAATCCAAAAGGAAGTGGAATTCCGCATGCGATTGTCGGAAGGTGTGATGCCGGAATGCGGAGGCGTATCTGCCCAGGTTGACGAACTTCATGCCGAAATTATTCATCATCGGGTTCATGAAATAATGCATCTTCGATTTTGGCAGGATGCCAAAGAATCGGTCGGGCAGGTGTTGATACGATAATTGCATCGTCGTGTGGGCGCGCGGGTCTTCTCCCTCTTGCAGTTGCCGCGCGCCGTGAATTTGACCGCGCCCCAAACTTTTTCCGCTCACCAGCGCGTCGAGCCAGCCGACGATGTAATCGTGGTCCGCCGCGTGATCGTGTAAATTTTTCAAGTGGTCGCGCAGGTTCGTCACATGCCACGCATCCACCGCGATCAAACCCGAGTGAATGCGTTTCATTTTCAACGCGATCGAGACGAACACGCCCAACATCCCCAGCCCGCCGATCATGGAGTAAAACAAGTCTGCGTTCTTTTTTGGGGTACAGGTGACCAGCGCGCCGCTGGGGAGCATGGCAGTGAACTCCTGCACATGGTCGCCGATGGGACCGACCTGAAAATTATTCTTGCCATGGATGTTCGCGCCGAGGCATCCGCCCAGGGTTGTTTTCATCGTGCCCGACACAACGGGGGGCCACCACCCATCCGGTTCGACTCGTTGCCAAAGTTGTTCCAGAGTGACGCCCGCCCCGCATCGCACCAGGCCGGAAGTTGGGTCCCATTCTTCGATCTGGTTCAGCGCCCGCATATCCAGCACGATGCCGCCGCCGTTGAGCGACGCGTCGTTGTAACTCAGACCCGTTCCGCGCGTGGTGACCGTCAGGCTGAGTTTTTTCGCAAGCAGGAAAGCAGCGCGGATATCGTCCGTGGATTTGATGGGTAACTGATAGGAAGGGGCTTTCAGGGAATGACCGAAATTTTCGAGAAGCGAAAACGTGGTGTTGATATTCATGAGGGGTCGGTTAGAAACTCAACCTTCGGAAGATGATGGAGGGGATGTGCTGGATGACCAGCATGATCCAACGCCAGAGCGGCGCGGTGTAAATGACCTGTTTGCGTTTCTTGATGGCGTTGACGATATGTCCGGCGGCTGTGGCTGGCTCGATGGCGAACGGAGTGGGTCCTGCCGCGGCTTTGAGCATCTCCGTCTTCATGAAGCCCGGCTTGACGGTCAACACGTGCACACCGCGCCGCGTCAGGCGGTTGCGCAGGGCTTCGAGGTAGGTGGTCAACCCGGCTTTCGATGTGTTGTAGCCGGGGTTGCCCACGCGCCCGCGATCACCCGCGACGGAGGAGATGCCCACGATCTGCCCCGCCGCCGCCGCCTGGAACAGTTCGGCAACCGGGGTCAACCATGCCATGGCGCCGATCAGGTTGATTTCGACCATCTGCCGGTCGTTTTCGAAGTTGTATTTGTCCATGCCGCCGGGCGGCAGGTTCACGCTGGCAACATAGATCACCAGGTCCAAGCCGCCGAGGTCGGCGACGATCTCGCGCAACAGGCTGGGAACCCTGCCGTACTCTGCCACGTTGTGAGGGTAGGCGCGCGCGACTCCCCCGCCGGTATTGATTTCACGACAAAGTGACTCCAAATTATTTTGGCTTCGGGCAAGCAGGGCTAGCGAATACCCTTCGCGGGCAAGTACGCGAGCCAGTTCCGCGCCCAATCCGGCCGAGGCGCCGACGATGAGTCCGCGCCGACGCGGATTCAGTGGAGTGACAGAGTAAGGTAATTCAGACACGATAATCTCCTGGGAGGGTTATATCCATTGTAGCATATCAGTTTTGATAAGGCTGTAGCGGGCATACAGCAAGCGTTGTTGAATACAATGGTTATAATTATCGATAGTTGTCACCTTGAAATAAAGAAAACGGGTATGGCCCTTGAGAACCGGAGCGATGTGACTGAATGCTTTGCGAAAAAAACATGGTTGAAATACTTCAGGATAAAATCACTCCGCCCCGGCACAGCATGGCTGGGCGACACCATCAAACAGGACAAATGAGTCAGTCGGTTTTATCGAGTTCGTGATTAAATGCTAACCCTTGCGTGAACTTATGGATGATATTCGATCGAAAATTTTGGAAGATGCCTACCAGGTGCTGGAAAACCAGGGCGAATCCCCGATTGCGCGGGAATACCTTCTCAAATTACTGGATGTACTTTCCGTGGCGCTGGAAAAATACTCCCAGGGCAACCCCGAGGATGGGAAAGCGCTCGCCCTGCAGTTGATCGACCACCGCGCCATGTTGTTGATGCTCAAACAGCAAACGGACGAATTGGACGCGCTGAAGAAACTGAGCATCAACCTCACCTCCAGCCTCGAACTCCCCGATGTGCTCGACGCCGTCGTCACCGAGGCGATGCGCCTGGTTTTCAACGCCCGGGATGTGAGCATCTTCCTTTACAACAATCAAAAACTATCGTTCGGCGCGGCATTGGATGCGGAAGGCAAGCGCAACAAACCGTTCACCAAGCCAAGGATGAACGGGCTGACGTATACCGTCGCCCACACCGGTGAAATGATCATCGTGGAGAACACGCGCACCCACCCGCTCTTTCAAAATATCCCGGATAATTGGGCAGGTTCCATCATCGGGATCCCCCTTAAAGTAGGCATCAACGTGGTGGGGGTGATGAATCTATCCCGCGTGACGGTGGGAAAATTTTCGCATGCCGAACTACGCCTTTTGAGCCTGCTTGCCGACCAGGCCGCGGTCGCCATTTCCAACGCCAGCCTGCACCTGATGATCAGCCGCCAGGCATATAGCGATACTGTGACCGGGCTTCCCAACCGCCGCGCACTCGATGAACGCCTCGAAGACGAAACCTCCTCGGCACGCAGGAACAATTCCTCCTTTGCAGTCATCATGATGGACCTCGACGGATTCAAAGAGGTCAACGACACCTACGGGCACGGCGCCGGGGACGATGTCCTGCGGTTCGTGTTCAACTTCATGGCGCGCGGAGTGCGCAATACTGATTTTCTGGCACGCTATGGCGGCGACGAGTTGACCCTCATCCTTACCCAATCGGACTTGTCCTCGGCGCGCATCGTCTGCGAAAAGATCGTCGAAAGCATGCAAAAGATCAATTACAAATTACCCGATGGTAAGAACCTCAAACTGGGAATCTCGGGTGGCATTGCGTTATATCCCACGCACGGAGGCACCGGATCCGACCTTTTACGCGCGGCTGATGCCGCGCTATACCAGGCAAAGAAATACGCGCGCGGCACTTTCCAGATCGCCCGAGGAGTGACCGCCCCGCTATCCCGGGTCAAACTCTCGGAATAAGCATCGCAGTCATGCGGCGGGGGTTATAATCTGTGAAACCCACAACGACAGTCACCCCCGAGGTGATTTTCGTTTAACCTGGAGGACCCTCGCATGACACCCAAAGTCAAGATCATCCTCAACCCCATGGCAGACATGGGAAATGCCTGGCGTGTAGCGCGCGATTTGCGCTCGATCACCGAACAGCAAGGCAATGTGACCTGGAGCGGAACCGTCTACCCCGGACATGCGATCGAACTGGCGAAACAAGCCAGCGAGGAGGGATATGACCGGATCATCGCCATGGGCGGCGATGGCACCATCCACGAAGTGATGAACGGGATCATGCAGGCGCCGGAGAATCAACGCCCGATCCTGGGTATCGTGCCGGTCGGCTCAGGCAATGATTTTGCACACGGAGTCGGCGCGACGAAACAATCCGACAAGGCGCTCCGCCGAGCGCTGGATGGCGAACACTCCACGGTTGACCTTGGCTTGATGACCGACGGCAACGGGCGCAAAGAGTATTTCGATAACACGCTCGGAATCGGCTTCGGCGCAACCGTCACCATCCGTTCGCACCGCCTCCCCCTCCTGCGCGGCTTCCTCATGTACCTTACGGCGGTCTTGCAGACCATCCTCATCGACCACAACCCAATCAAAATGCAAATCGAGACCGA
This sequence comes from uncultured Anaerolinea sp., assembly GCA_964528275.1. GTDB lineage: Bacteria > Chloroflexota > Anaerolineae > Anaerolineales > Villigracilaceae > Defluviilinea. The sequence continues at coordinate 15,162 of CAZGSB010000024.1, forward strand.
CACGGACAAATGGGAACAAAAAGTCATCTACCTCGTGCTGTGCAACGGACCGCGCGAAGGCGGAGGTTTTCTCATTTGCCCCGACGCCAAAATTGACGATGGCATTCTCAACTACGCCATGATCACCGATGTCAGCCGGCTGATGATGTTCCGCATCGTCCCCGAAGTGATGAAAGGCACGCACGGGCGTTTCAAACAGGTCAAAATGGGCACGTGCAAAAAATTCACCCTCACCGCAGACCGCCCGCTGTACATCCACACCGACGGCGAGATCTTCTCGGGTCCCGGCAGCGATGTGCGGCAGGTCAGTTTTGAAATTTTGCCGAACGCGTTGAAGGTGGTGCGCGGGTAAATTACGAATTACGCACTACGCAACACGTTTATAATTCGTGCTGCGTAGTGCGTAACCATGCCAGACTTTATCCATTCCCTACTCAAACAAGACATCGGACACCTGCGTATTATCGCGGAATTCTGGGGGCTGGAACTCGAATCAGCGGATGCGGATTCTGCCCGGGAGGAACTTGCCGCTTCGCTCCTCGATTTCGACCTGCTCACCGAACTTCTCGATTCTCTCACCCCCCAGGCGGACTCCGCACTGACCGAACTCGCCGACTCCGGCGGGCGAATCGCATGGCAGGCGTTTGCGCGAAAATACGGAGACATCCGCGAGATGGGCGCCGCAAAACGCGACCGCGAACGCCCTCACCTCAAGCCAGCCTCCACAACAGAAATACTTTTCTATCGCGGACTCCTCGCCCGCGCATTTTTTGAGAACGAAAATGGTTCACAGGAATTCGCATACATCCCGGATGACATATTCGAAATTCTCAGCCACAGAGACACCGGGTTACAAAGAAAAATTCAAAAAGAATCTCCGCACCCCCGCGACTCCGGGACAAAAAACGATCCTCTCGGTCGTCCCGCCTCCCCCGGCGAAAAAGGGAAGGAGATCCTCGCCGACGATTCCATCCTTGATGATGCCACAACGTTGCTTGCCGCATTGCGCATGGGTAAAACCCCGGAGTCTGACAGCTTGCTCACGAACTTGCGGGAGCAAGTTCCTGCGCTCCAGAGTCTGTTATCCACCGCCAGCCTCGTTAATAACAACGTCATCCAAACGGAAGAGGTAAAAACATTTCTTGAAGCCTCCCGTACAGATGCATTGAACATGCTGCACACCGCCTGGTTGGACAGCGCCACCTTCAACGAACTCAAACTCCTGCCGGGCATCGTCTGCGAAGGAGAATGGAAAAATCAGCCACAGGAAACGCGCGAGTTTTTGCTCAACCTGCTCGATGCCATTCCCGAAGGCAAATGGTGGAGCCTGAACGCGTTCGTCCGCGATATCAAAGCAAAATACGCCGACTTCCAACGCCCCGCCGGAGATTACGACTCGTGGTTTATCAAAAGCGAAGCGGATGGCGCATACCTGCGCGGCTTTTCGCATTGGGATCAGGTGGACGGCGCGTTGGTCAGGTTTTTCATCACAGGCGTGTTGCACCAATTAGGAAAGGTGGATTTGAGTTATGCAGAGGGAGCGACAGAAGCAACGGCTTTTCGAGTTTCATCATTCGAGGATAAGAAAGAAGAAAGAGGAAAGGTCGGGGTAGGTTCGAATGGGAAAATCGCCATCGAGCGAACCGCGCCGCGCGTGGTCCGATATCAGATTTCACGGTTTTGCGAATGGAATGAACCGAAGAAGGACGAATTTAAATATCAGATTACGGCACAATCGTTGAAACACGCCAAAGAGCAGGGACTCAAAGCCGAGCAGCTTCTTTCCCTGTTGGTCAAGCACACGGATGGGAAAGTCCCGCCGGTGCTGGTGCAGGCGCTAAAACGCTGGGATGCGAACGGGACGGAGGCGCGGGTGGAAACTCAAACCGTGCTACGGGTGAGCCAGCCTGAAATATTGGAAGAGATGCGCAAGTCTAAGGCGGGGAAATTTTTGGGCGAGAGATTAAGCCCTACGGCGGTCATCGTCAAAAGCGGAGCCATCCAAAACGTGATGGACGCGCTGGCAGAGTTGGGGTTGCTCGCAGAGGCGATCGAGTAGTTGGCGCGCGCTTACGCCGATCATTCATCCACCCAATGCCATCACCACGGCTTTGTTCAAGTCGAGCGATCTGCCACGCGCCAGCCCCGCCTCGATATCGTCAGTTTTCACCTGTTTCATTTCGTCAAGGATGATTTGAATATCGCGATGGGTGTCACTGTTCGTTTCGGGATGATGCAGGCATAAGCCTAGGATTTCCAACGCTTGTTCGCGCTTGCCTTCGGCGTGCAGGAGGCAGGCATAACCGACCAGCGAAAAGATCACCCACGACTTGAGGTTATTCTCGATGTTGAGTTGCAACGCCTCGCGGACAGAGACATACGCCTCTCGAATTTCTCCCAAGCCCGCCTGTGAATACACCAAATTGATGAGCATGATCGAAAGCGCAAAACGGTTGCCGAGTTCGCGCGTGATCTTGATCCCCTCCACGGTGTGCGGTTTGGCTTCTTCGTAGCGCTTTTGAATGCGCAGCAGTTCGCTCAGGTTGCTTTCGGCGCGCGCCAGACCGTACCGGTCGCCCGAGGCAGTGCAGATTTCGATGCCTTGCAAGTGATACCTGCGGCAGGCTTCGAAATCGCCGCGGTTGACACTGCTCATCGCCAGCATGTTGAGCGAAAATGCCTGCGCCAGCGCGTCGCCGGTCAGCCTGGCTATTTCATAACTTTCCTGCCCGTATCGTTCCGCTTCCTCGTAGTGGCCTTGATAGTGATGGATGTACCCCAAACTTGCGAGGGCGTACGCGGCGAGGTCGAGGTCGTTCAATTCGCGCGCAATGGTCAGGGCGTTTTGAAAATACGTTTCGCTTTGCTCGAAGTCGTTTTGCTCCAACCCAATGCGCCCCAGGCGTGATAGCGCTTTGGCTTCCAGGGCGCGTTCGCGCGCTGCGTGCGCCAATGCGAGGCTTTCCTCGAAGCGCGCCTTGGCTGTGGGATAGTCCGTCAACCACAGATGCGACGCGCCGATGTTGAACAACATGCGCGCCCGCATGGCGGGGTTCTGATCCTCCGAATTGGCGAGGATGCCCAGCGCCCGCTCCGAAGCGGACAATGCCTCGCGGAACGCGCTCAAGCGCAACGACTGGTCCGCGGCGCGTTCGAGAAAGTCCACCGCCTGCGATGTGTCGCCTGCCAGTTCGTAATGCTGGGCGATCAAGCCGAGGTATTCGCCGATGCGCTCGCCGCTTTGCTGAATCAGCCAGTCTGCCGCCATGCGGTGATAGAGTCTACGCTTTGCCTTGAGCACGCGTTCATACGTGACCTCGCGCAAAATCGCGTGTTTGAAGATAAATTCCTGCGCGCCCGAAAAGGTGGATGGCTGATGGGAGAAAACCAGTTCCTTCGTCCGCAGGGAGGCGAGGGCGGAATGCACATCGTGATCACCCGTCAGCGCGCGCGCCGATTCAGAGCCGCGCATCGCCTCCACGGCCGCATCCCAAAACGTGCGCCCGATCACGGCGGCACGTTCGAGCACGTCGCTTTCAGTGGAGGGGAGCCGGTCGAGGCGCGCTTGCAACACACCCGTCAACGTGGCGGGGACGCGTAACTGCGTCAACCGTTGCGGTATGATCCGCCATGCCTCGTCACCTTTCACGATCACACCGTCTTCGATCAACACTTTGACCAACTCTTCGAGATAAAACGGATTCCCTTCCGCGTTCTTTGCCACCGTTTCGACCAATTCGGGCGGCAGGTCGTTGACGTTTTGCAAAATATCGCTCGCCAGCATGCGGCTGGCGCCGAGGTCCAACGATTTGATCGTAATGATTTCACGCAGCGGGAACCCTTCGCCCCAACCGGGGTGGGTTTCATCCAGGATCGGACGCGATGTGCACAGGATGAACAACGGCAGGTTTATTTCCAACTGTGCCAGATATTCGATCAAGTCCAGTGAACCGTTGTCCGCCCAGTGAATATCGTCCAGCAACAGCACGATCGGCGAGTCGAGGGAAATATCCGTGAAGAACTGCGCCAGGTTGTTGAACGAGCGTGCCCGGATCTGACGCGCGTCGTTGCGAATGCCGCGCAGGAACTTACTCTCTGAAAAATCGAACCCCAGCAATTCGCCGATGAACGCGGCACGTTCATCGCTCCCCACACCGATCATCGCGGCAACCCCTTTTTGTAATTTCTCGCGCGCCTCCGCTTGCGTGTCGTTGTCCGAAATCTGGAAGCGCTCGCTCAACACATCGCGCAACAGACGATACGGCAGACTCATCGTCTCTTCATCGGCGCGCCCCTTGAACAGATAAAAATCCGTCGGGTGGGTGTCGAGCCACGCCTCGAACTCGTAGATCAAGCGACTCTTGCCCAGCCCTGCATCGCCTTTGACAATCGCCACGGTAACGCGACGATTCTGGACGCACCGTTCCAACGCGGTTTGGATGAGGTGAAACTCCGCTTCGCGCCCGACCATTCGGGTCGTCACGCCTTCGACGCCGCGTCTCCCCAGCCTGAACGCCCGCGGGCGGACGCGTTGCACCACGTACGTCTGCAACGGTTCGGCCTTGCCTTTCACCGTGATCAGCGATTGCATTTGCACATCGAACACTCCGCGCACAAGTTGGTACGTATCGTGCGAAACGAGGATGGCGTTCGCTCCCGCCGAGGCAACCAACCGGCTCGCCGTGTTGACCGTGTCCCCCATCGCAGTGAACTCTCCCTGTGTGCCGATGGAACTCAACAACACCTGCCCGCTGTTGATGCCCACCTTCAAGCTGATCGAAAGATTCGCCGCATTCTCCTTGAAGATTTCCTGCATCCTCAACGCCGCGCGGATGGCGCGCTCGGCGTCGTCTTCGCGGGCGGCTTCGGTGCCCCACAATGCCATGACCGAGTCACCGATGTGTTTGTCAATGTGCCCGCCGTACTCCTGAATGACGCGGTCGGCGCGAATCCATAGGTGGTTGACGAGGTTCGCCACGTCCTCCGCGTCCATGGTTTCGGACAGGGCGGTAAACCCTGCGATGTCGGCAAAAAGGACGGTGACCAGCCTCCGTCGGGCTTGATTCGCCGCATCCTGCTGGGCAGATTGCCGCTCCAGGTCGTCGAGCTGGTTTTGCAACACGGCGAGGGTGGTATTCACCACGGCATCTCCCAGCACCGAGCGCATGGATTCCTGCGCGGCAATGGCGTTTTTGAGGTCGGCGATCTTCTCGAGCAGAAGTTTGGCGCTCATAGAATGGTCAAATTATAAAGAGGGTCGGTCTGGGAATAATTCTGTTTTCATGACGGCTTTCGACAAAATTTGTGACAGGCGCGCGAGGTATTGTTGCTATAATCGCCGGTGCCGGTAATAGGCGCACCGGTAAACAAGCACACAAGTCTCCAGTCGCTAATTCTCCAATTCTCTACCTCAAAAGGAGTTTTCAATGGCTAACAAAATTTTGTGGCTCGCGCAAGAAATTGAAGGCTTGAAAGAACAGGGCTTGTACAATCGCATCCGCACGATCGGCTCGGCGCAGGGGGCACGCATCGTCGTGGACGGGAAGGACGTGTTGAATTTTTGCTCGAACAATTATCTCGGCTTGGCGAACCATCCGAAGTTGGTCGAAGCCGCGAAAGAAGCGACGAAGAAATACGGCGTGGGTCCTGCCGCAGTGCGTTCGATCGCGGGAACGACCGACCTGCACGTGCAACTCGAACAGCGACTCGCAAAGTTCAAGGGCGCGGAGGATGTCATCACGTTTCAATCGGGCTTCACCGCGAACCTTGGAGCGATCTCTGCGCTGGTCGGAAAAGAAGATGTGATTTTTTCAGACCGTTTGAACCATGCCTCGATCATTGACGGATGCCGACTGTCGGGCGCGAAGATCGTCGCGTACGAACATAACGATGCGGGCGCGTTGGAGGACGCGATCAAGGAACACGCTTCGAACTTCCGCCGCGCGTTGATCATCACCGACGGCGTGTTCAGCATGGACGGCGACATTGCACCCCTCCCTGCCCTGTATGAAGTTGCGAAGAAATATGACATTCTCTTCATGGTGGACGACGCACACGGCGAGGGTGTTCTGGGCACGGGTGGGCGCGGCATCGTGGATCATTTCGGCTTGCACGGAAAAATTGATATCGAGGTCGGCACCATGTCCAAAGCCTTCGGCGTGGTCGGCGGTATGGTCGCGGGAAACAAGACCATCATCGAATGGTTGCGCCAGCGCGGACGGCCGTTTTTATTTTCCTCCGCCGTCACCGCGCCCGATGCGGCGGCATGTCTCGCGGCGGTTGACCTGCTCGAAGAATCAACTGAACTCGTTGATAAACTCTGGGACAACGCCAAATACTTCAAAGCCGAAATGAAGAAACTGGGATTCGATACAGGCGTGAGCGAAACACCCATCACGCCTGTGATGCTAGGCGATGCTCCGCTCGCGCAACAATTCAGCCGCGAACTCTTCGAGGAAGGGGTCTTCGCCATGGCAATCGGTTTTCCCACTGTGGCAAAAGGCAGGGCGAGAATCCGCGTGATGATCTCCGCGTCACATGACCGCGATGATCTGGGTCAAGGGTTGGAGGTGTTCGCAAGGGTTGGGCGGAGGTTGGGGGTCATTTAGTTTGTTAGTCGAATAGTCGCGTAGTTGATAAAAGGGAAGACCTCCGAGTTTTTGAATCGGAGGTCTTGATTGCGTGTCTACTTGTTCCCCCATCTACCTTACGGCACGTACGCGTTCAGAAATTCGTCCCAATTGGTTGTCAGGGCAAAATCGAGGGTGAGGAAATAGGCAAAGTCCAATTTTTGACTCGCCTTGGCGGGACCATAGATCGTGATCCCGCGCGCGTCGGCATATTGCGTCACGTGACGCTCATGCAAAATGACCGCCGCGAACGCATCCATCACCGCCTGGCTTTTGTTCTTGATGTTCGTATCGCTAACGTTCTTTTTGATCTCGAACGCCAGATCGTATAAATCCTTGTCCATCGGCGCCTGCCAGAAGGATTGGGTCGCGCCGAAGGCGGTATTGTATTTTTTCTTGTTGGCGGCGAGTCCGTTCTTCAACGCGACCGCCCATTGATCCACCGCGGTAAGCAATGTGGTGAGGCGGGAATCCACCGCCACGGCAGACCAGGTCTTATCGGTGGTTGTGCTCTGGCTGGTGGCGATCGCCACCTGGTCGGCGGTCATGTTCGGGTTGGCAGCGAGTTGCGCAAGCACAACGTCATATTCGATGCCGTCCCAACCCACCCATTCCTGCGAGCCGGTCAACGCGGTGGCTTTGTTATGCCAGAGTTTGAGGATCTCGATCGACGCCATATTACAGCCATCGTAGCCGACCACGTCGATGAACCCAAGCGAGGGGATCGCCGCCTTGACTTCGTGGTAATCGAGCGTGTCGTTGTCCGTATCGTCCTCCATTACCCAGCCGGGATGCCAGCTCCAGCCGTGACCCCAGAAGTACAGCACATAATGGTCGGCAGGGTAATTGGCTTTCGACCACGTGACGAAATCGATCAACGTCTGCGGGTCGCCCATGTTGCGCTCACCCCAATCGGCAACGGCATTGGCGCCGTCGGCGGTCATGCCTGTTGTGACGTGGAATAGCTTGGTGGTCTGCCAGTCGCCGTACCGCGTATCGTAGCCGGGACCGCGGTCTGCCAGCGCGACCACCTGCACGTTCGCGCTCGAGCCGGTCGGCGCAAGTTCGGTTTCAATATCGTTCACCACGTAATCTTCGAGATTATTATCCCCCGAGATATACACCATCACCGTCCATTTGGCTTGCGAGGGCGGCGGCGCGGCTGCGACAATCCCCGTCAACATCACCAGCAAAACGATCACCGATACCAACGTGCCGATCAACCGAATTGACTTGCGCATGGGTTCCTCCGTGTTCAAGTGGTTTCAGGAAGTGTAGCACAGCCCTCCCCCGAATTCAACAGCGGATGTGTTACATCAGCGTTTCCTCCTCTTCCTCCTCCCCCTCATCATCGCCGCTTCGATCCACGCGGCGAAGGGTTCGGGGGGCGGGCAGGGCTGGATATCGAACAACTCTTTCTCACACACAGACAGCACGCGATTTGCGGCTTCGAGTCCCGTCACACAGGCGCGTTCCAAAAAGAAGGATGGATTCTTCATCCACACCCAGTCGCCGGCGCAGAAAAAATTTTCCCAGGGCGTATCCACCCCCATGTGTGTGCCGCGCGCGCCCAGGGCGGGCAGGGTGTGGGTCGCGTCATTGCGTTGCAAGTGCGGTTTGATAAGATGCCCTTTCAACCCGGGAAAGGCGCGATAAAAATCGGCGAGCACATTCGTCAACAGCACGGCGTCGGTTTGTTGCAGGACGGAATCGGGTCCGTACACATGGACTTCGATGCACGAGCCGCCCGTCGCTTCACTCCATTTGCGATATTCGTTGTAAATTTGCTCAAGCCAGAAAAAATTATGCATCACGAAGTCGCCGCTGAAGATTCCCGCTTCCGGTTGTTTGCGCAGTTGGGTATCGAACCAAAGGCGGATGACGGCATGCCCCAGCCCGCGCGGGAAGAAGTAAGGGCGGGGTAACCCCGCCCCCACATCCGCTGGGAAACTGCCGCGGAGGATGGATTCAGCCGAAGGTGAGTCGGAGGCGAGGATGACGAAGCGGGACCGAATCGAATCGCGGACTCCATCCGACTCAACATGCACGATCCAATCTCCATCCCTCTCCACCCGCATCACCCGCGACTTGAGGCTGATCCCGCCTCCGTGCTGTAATATCCTGGCGGACAATGTTTCGCACACCTCGCCCGCGCCGTTGGGAAGATATTCAAATCGCCACGCATCGCGCCGCATAACCGTGTAAAAACGGAGGAATGCCAGAAACCCCGCCAGCGGAACATCGCGCGGATCGGCGGAGAGTCCGTTCCGCGTGAGGCCGAAGAACAACGCGCGGAAGGCAGGACCCCAACGGTGAAGCGAATTGCCGAAGGTTAGCCCCTCCAGCGGCTGGTCTTCCACGAATGGGTCGATACCGATCGCCATCAACAGCGTACCCCATACATGAAAAAGAGACGCCCAATCATGCAGGCTGAGCATCCACATGAATTTTGGGTCGAACAACAAAGGGAGGTAATGAAGCGGCGCGGGCAGGGGGCTGTTGCGAATGGATGCGCCGATCGAAACGCGCCCGATGAAAGGACCATCACGATAGATCCATTGTTCATCCTTTGCCGGCACCAGACGCTCAATGATCCCGTGCCGCTTGAACATGGATTTGAGATTCACATACGACCACCAGATGCCGTGCACGCCGTGTTCACTCGGGAATTTCCACCCGTTGATGGAAATTCCTTCGTTGCCTGAAAGCCGCCCACCGACGCGGTCGCCTGCTTCGAGGATCAGGGGGTTCAATCCGCGTTCGGCGAGGTGCAGGGCGGCGGTCATCCCTGCCACGCCCCCGCCGATGATGAGGGTATCGCATCGTTTCTCCATTGGCGGGATTATATTAGTTTTTCACACACAGTCGTGATTTTCATCCATTACAAAGCCGTCGTGATGAAGTATCATTCCACCCATGCCGCACAAGCACGCCGAACACGAAGATGTGATGAAAAACCGCGCTTCGCTCACGCGCTTCGCCTGGCTTTCCATTGGCGCGGCGGTGGCGACCATCACATTGAAGACCATCGCTTACTTTTTGACAGGGTCGGTGGGTTTGCTTTCCGATGCGATCGAGTCGCTCGTAAACCTTGTCGGCGCGGGGATGGCGTTGGGCATGTTGACCATTGCCACGATCCCTGCGGACGAGAGTCACGTGTACGGGCACAGCAAGGCGGAATATTTTTCCAGCGCCACCGAGGGATTGCTCATCCTTGGCGCGGCGGCGGGAATCATCCTCACGGCGGCGCAACGATTGCTGGACCCCCAACCGTTGGAACAGTTGGGCGTGGGGCTGGGCGTATCCCTCGCGGCTTCCCTGATCAACTTCCTGGTGGCACGCAAATTGATGGTCGAAGGGAAGCGGCGCAAGTCCATTTCGCTCGAAGCGGATGCGTCGCACCTCATGACCGATGTGTGGACATCGGTCGGAGTCTTGATCGCGGTCGGGTTTGTTGCGTTCACAGGCTGGCTCATCCTCGACCCGTTGATCGCGATCCTTGTCGCTTTGAACATCGTGCGGACGGGTTTTCACCTGGTGCGGCGTTCGGTGGCGGGGCTGATGGACGCGGCACTGCCAGCGACCGAACAGAAGTTGATTCACGAGGTCATGGAAAATTATCGCGTCAGGCGCGTGACCTTCCACGCCCTGCGGACGCGCCAGGCGGGAGCGCGGCAATTCGTTTCGGTGCACATGCTCGTGCCCGGCGATATGTCGGTGCACGACGCGCATCACATTGCCGAGGATTTCGAGGCGGATATTCGCTCTGCCCTGGGCGGCGCGGTGACCGTGTTCACCCACCTCGAACCAGTGGAAGACGAACTCTCGATGGAAGATATGAATTTAGATCGTTGATAAAATACCATAGGATATCACCATGCCAAACTTCATTACACAAAGCCTTGTAGCGGGAATCCTTGCTAGTTTTGCGTGCGGACTGGGCGCGCTCCCGCTGGCGATCCGCGCTCTTGATCTTCGCAAACACACCGGGCTCGCGTACTCCGCCGCGGGCGGATTGATGTTCGCCGCCTCGGTCTACAACTTGATCCTGCCGGGGCTGACGATCTCCTCGGAGCATATCGAACTTTCAGATGCCCTGCCCGTGGTGCTTGGGATTCTTTTGGGCGCGTTGTTCCTCTCGCAAGTGGATACGTTTTTTTCACCCGAACGCCTCGAACAGGGCAATTGGAAGCGTTGGGGCAACAAAGCGCAGATTTTGATTTTCATTGCCATGGCGGTCCACAGCATTCCCGAAGGCGTGGCGGTTGGAGTCGGGTACGCCTCCTCGGCAGTCTACGAGAGCGACCTCGGAAATTACATCGCGCTCGCCATCGCCCTGCACAACATCCCCGAAGGGCTGGCGGTCGCCATCCCCATGCGGGCGGCGGGCTCTTCGATCTGGCGGTGTTTTTGGGCGGCGTTCCTCACCAGCCTGCCGCAACCGATCGCCGCCGTCCCTGCGGCGTATCTCGCGTGGCTGTTCCAGCCGATCATGCCCGTGTTGATGGGTTTCGCCGCCGGGGCGATGGTCTTCCTCGTCATCCTCGAGTTGATCCCCGAAGCCTTGCATAGCTCGTCCCCCATCAAAGTGGCGTGGGCGTTCACAGTCGGGTTCTGCGCGATGATTTTGATCCAGGTCTTGTTGTAATTGCATAGTGATAGTTTATTTTTTAGCCCGGAGATCACAAATGTACACTGAAATTCATTTTGGTTTTCCGTGAGAATTCATGAAATCCGTGGCTGAGAACCTCATGCCTGAACCTCATCACACTATGCCTGCCTCGCCAGCCGACCTCGTGTACTTCCCCAACCTGAACGGACTGCGCTTCATCGCCGCGTTGCTGGTCTTCGTCCATCACATCGAACAGATCAAATCCATCTACAACCTGCCGAATAATTTCTCATCGTCGTTCATTCAGATCATCGGCGAACTCGGCGTCATCCTCTTCTTCGTCCTGAGCGGGTTCCTCATCACCTACCTCCTGCTAGTGGAGGAAAAACGGACGCAAACCATCGCCGTCAAGAACTTTTACCTGCGCCGCATCCTGCGCATCTGGCCCCTCTATTTTTTCATTGTCTTTCTCGCGCTTGCGGTTCTCCCGAACATCCCGCTGTTCAGCCTCCCCGAATATGACAAGGCGACGATCTACGAAAACCTGCCCGCCAAAATTTTGCTATACGTGTTTTTCCTCCCAAACCTCGTCTCGCCGTTGTTCGGCGTTGTGCCGTACGCCTCGCTGACGTGGTCCATCGGCACGGAGGAACAGTTTTATCTGCTCTGGCCCCCCATTCTGAAATTCATCAAAAAATATCGCATCGTCCTCATGCTCGTTATCCTTTTCGGGTATTTGCTTTTTGCGCGCGCGTTGTTTTCCGACCGCACGAACTTCCTCGTTTACAAATACGAGCTCAACGCGTTCTGGCAATCGTTCAACATCGCCAGCATGGCGATCGGCGGATTCTTCGCGTTATTGTTGCACACGAAAAGCTCCGCACTAAAGATCTTTCTTAATAACTACCTTTTTTATTTTGCGCTCGGGTTCACATCCATCATGCTCTATCGCGGCGTGTATTTCCCGCACATCACGGTCAACGATCTCCCATTCCCGTACCTGTACAAGGAGTTTTATTCGATCTGGTTTGGAATCATTATTCTCAACTTCGCCGCCAGTAAGAATAACCTCCTCTCGCTGGAACAACGACCGATTCGCTACCTCGGCAAAATTTCGTACGGACTCTACATGTACCATCCCATCGCCATCGTGCTGGCGCTTCAGACCTCTCTTTGGCTTGCCTCGCCCGTGGACGCGTTGCTCTATCCCCTGTCCCTCGCACTGACGGTTCTCTTCGCGGGGTTGTCGTATAAATATTTCGAGTCATATTTCCTGAACTTCAAAACGAATTACACCAGCGTAAAAAGCGGAGATGAAATTCAATCCCGAAGGGATGAAAGGATTCTAGAAGACAAATCAAGGCACGTTGAAATCCCGAAGGGATGACATTATGCCACTCCTTCGGAGTTACGATTCACACGCACCGAAATCTACAATCATATGACCCCTTCGGGGTCACGAGGAAAAAAGCATGCCCAACCAATTCGACATTCTCATCAAGAACGCAAAACTTCGCGGGAGCGATTCCACCACCGACATCGGCATCGCGGGCGGAAAAATCTCCGCCATCGGGCAGGGGTTGACCGGCGACGCGGCAGAGGTGGTCGAGGCAGGCGGAAATCTGGTGACCGAATCGTTCGTCAATCCACACCTGCATCTGTGCAAAGTCTACACCCTGCAAATGATGGACGAGGAAGCGCTGACCGCGTATCAAGGCGAGGGAATGGGCAAAGCAATGAACGCCATCGAACTCGCCGCGCGGGTCAAGGAAAAATACGACGAGACGTGGATCATCGAAAACGTGCGCAAGGCGGTGACGCAGGCGGCGCGCTTCGGCAATACACACATCCGTGCGTTCGCCGACGTGGACAGCAAAGCCAAACTCGAGGGAGTCAAAGCGTTGATCCGCGCTCGGGAGGAGTTCAAAGGCGTCGTGGACATTCAAGTGGTCGCGTTCGCGCAGGACGGCTGGGTGCGCGAACCCGGCACGGACAAGTTGATGCGCGAAGCGATGAAACTCGGCGCGGACGTGGTCGGCGGCATCCCATGGATCGAGTTCACCGACGCGGACATTCAAACTCACGTGAAGGAAATCTTCGACCTCGCCGTTGAATTCGACAAGGATGTCTCGATGCTCGTGGACGACGCAGGCGACGCGGGCTTGCGTTCGCTGGAATTAATGGCAACCGAAGCGATCAAACGCGACTGGCACGGACGCGCACTCGCCCATCACGCGCGAGCGATGGCGTTGTATCCCACTCCGTATTTTCAAAAAGTTGCCGCGCTGTTGAAACAGGCAAACATGATCGTCGTCAGCGACCCGCACACGGGACCCCTCCACGCGCGGGTGAAAGAATTGCTCGCCGAAGGCGCGTCGGTCTGTCTGGGGCAAGACGATATTTCGGACGCGTACTATCCGTTTGGAAGAAACAACATGCTGGAAGTTGCTTTCCTCGCATCACACTTGCTTTGGATGACGACACGCGCAGAAATGGAAACCTTGTATGACATGGTCACCGTCAACGCGGCGAAGGCGGTGAATCTAAAAGGTCATGAGTTGAAAGTTGGAGGGAATGCAAATTTGGTTGTATTGAATCAGTCGGATGTGCTGGAAGCCTTGCGCGAACATTCCGCGCCGAGGGTAGTAGTGAGTCGCGGGAAAGTGGTAAACCGAGAGGGATAAAATTCTGACGTATAATTATCTTGAAACTGGAAAAATCACGCAATCCGCATGGGGATGAATTCCCGTGCTATGTTTACGAAGTCCCGCTATGCGGGACTTAAGCCGCCAAAGGCGGCTTCGTAGGACTAGCCCGACGGTTTACCGTCGGGCGGGTTGAGGGAATTATCGGACAAAACTACAACACACATTCTCGGAATTAGAACAACCAACTATGCAAACCATCACCTGGGACGAATTCGCCAAAGTCGAACTGCGCGTGGGACGGGTCGTTTCCGCCAAGCCCTTCCCCGAAGCGCGGAAGCCCGCCTACATCCTCGAAGTGGATTTTGGCGCGGAGTTGGGAATCAAAAAATCGAGCGCGCAACTGACCGCGTTGTACAAGCCAGAAGATTTGGTCGGGCGATTGGTCGTCGCAGTGGTGAATTTCCCCAAAAAGCAGATCGGACCGGTCATGTCGGAGTGTTTGGTAACCGGGTTTGCCAATGAAAACGGCGATGTCGCGCTGTGCGTGCCGGACAAGTCCGTGCCGCTGGGGAGTAAGTTGTTTTGACTTTCTTGTGTCTTTGCGAACGAGCGAAGCGAGTGTGGCAATCTCATGGTATACGGGATTGCCACGTGGCGCTTTCAGCGCCACTCGCAATGACACTCTTACTTATTCTTCCACACCGTGAAATCTTTCAAAATGGAACCACCCAAAAACTCGCGCATGATCGAGGTTTCGGGCACGAGATTCAAATCCAGTGGCACGAACCACTCTAAAAACGCGAGCAGGCGTTTGGCTTCGATGTATTCCGGCGTGCCGTGTTGCACCTGCCGAAGCAACGGCTCGGCGAGCGATTTCAACGCCGCCATCTCGTACACCAGCGCGGAGTTGAACATCACATCCGCGTTTTCTTGATTGGGGAAGATGTACTTCGCCTCCCCGCGCCGCACCGACTCCCAGCGCGAGATGGTCTGTGAGGCGGAGTAGCCGCGTTCACGCGCGTCGCGCACGATGCGGCGCAACAAACGCGTGTCGGTGGTGGAGACGCGGTTATGGCGATCCAAATTCAATTGGGTGAGAGCCGAGATGTAAATCCGAAACGCCTCGCCGCTGAGCGCCTCGGGGATGAGTCGCGGTTCGAGTCCGTGAATCCCTTCGAGGATGATGGGCTGTCCGCGCTTGAGTTGGATGACCTCGCCCGGCTCGCGCAACCCCGTCTTGAAGTTGTAGCGCGGCAATTGGACTTCCTCGCCTCGAATCAACTGATGAAGATGCTCCGCCAATAGCGGCAGGTCCAGCGCTTCGAGCGCTTCGAAGTCGGGTTTGCCGTCCTCCCCCAGCGGAGTTTGATGGCGCGGCAAAAAATAATTATCGAGTTCGAGCGGGAACGGCGAAATGCCCAGCGCGAGCAACTGCACCATGAGGCGTTTCGAGAACGTGGTCTTGCCCGCCGACGATGGACCCGAGACCAGGATCAAATGCGATTTATCGATCTTTTCCGCCACCTGTCGCGCGATCTGCGCGAGGCGTTGCTCGTGGAACGCTTCGGAAACCAACACGATCTCATCGCCGCGCCCGCTTTGGATGGCGTCGTTCAGCGAACCGACATTCTCGATGCCGAGTTTTTCGAGCCACTCACCGTATTGCAAAAAGGTCGCCAGCAATTTCGGATATTCGGGCATCGGCAGTAATTCGTCCGGGTTGTTGCGGTTCGGATACAACAGGGTGAACCCATCGCCCGTCGGCACAAGGTCGAACCAGCGCAAATACCCCGTGGACGGGACCATATAGCCGTGGTGATAATCCATGCGCTCGTTGAGGCTGTACAGGGTGAGATAATCCTTCTTGCGATATTTCAGCAGTTGGACCTTATCCTCCTCGCCTTGCGAGAGGAAGTACTCCATCGCTTCTTTCAACGGGACTTCTTTTCGCACGAAGGGCAGATCATCCTTCACCATTTTTTGCATGAGGACTTTCAGCACATCGAGCTCTTTTTTCGCCAGTGGCGCGCGCCCCTTCACCTCGCAGAAATATCCGCCCGAGGCGACCGAGTGATCGATGAATACCGTCGCTTCGGGGTACATGTCGGCAAAGACCATTTCGAGCAGGAACGTGAGCGAACGGCGGTAGATGCGCGTGCCGTCGGGCGTAGTCATGGTGACCGGCTTGACGCGCGAATCCATTTCGACGGGGAAGGTTAATTCGCGCAGGTCGCCGTTGACCACCGCCCCGACCAGCTGCGAATCGTGTTCGACCTGGGCGAGGAAATCCCCAACTTTACTGCCGCGCGGACCGGAGATCACGCGCCCATCCGGGAGGTGGATTTCGACGGTGGGTCGAGGAGGGGTGAGGTGGAATTTTTCTGTCATTTTGTTTGCGCCAAACCCGGTGGTTGAGTAGGGCTGGACGCTCTTTCCAGCCCGTATCGAAACCACCAATAACCAGAAACAATTTGCTTACTTGGTGGTTTCGATACGCCCTCGGCTACCGCCTCGGGCTACTCAACCACCGAGCATATTACGAAAAATTCTTCAACAATTTCGCGGGTTGTTTCGCAAACTCGTTGAGCGGGATTTCCTGTTTCACCATGGCGAGCAGGGTCTCGGTCAGCATCTTGTTGACCGGCGTGGGCACGTTGAACTTTTTTCCGGCGCGCACCACTTCGCCGTGCAGATAATCCACTTCGCTTTTGCTGCGGCCCGCGTGCAAGTCAATGTGAAAGGACGGCATCTTGTCGCCGCGGCCCGCTCCTGCCGCGCGGCTGAGAAAGGGCTTGGATAACCACAACGGCAGTCGCGTGGCGAACGCCAGCGCGCGGACCGGCGTGCCGGGCAGATCCACCACTTCGATGCCCTGCGCTTGCATCACGGCAAGGCATTCGCGCAGCATGTCCACTTCGAGTCTGTATAGCCTGCCGTTCGAGAGGACTTCCGCCGCGGTCATGTCCAAAATGGCGGAGGTGGGGTTGGCGATCAGGTTCGTGAGCAGTTTCGACCATTTCATCGCCGACGGGTCGTCGAACAGGCGCGGGTTGAGCAAGGCATTCTCGAAGGCGACGAACAGGTTTTGCACAATGGGATGTCCCCTGCCGATGCCGATGCCGCGCAAACGCTCGAGCGTGATGTCACCAACACCGCGCCGCCCGACGGCGGTGGTCACCGTGCCGGGGATGACTTTGTCTTTGCCAAGAACGCGTTCGAGCGCGATCTCGTTGGAGAGTCCGTTCGAGAGGCACAGCACGGGCGGCAATTTGTCCGCGAACGGCGCGAGCGTTTCGAGCGCGGCTGAGGTGTCGTAGGATTTGAGGGCAAAGAGAGCCAGGTCGAAGGGTCCGTAACGAAGCGCATCGTCCAGTGAAGAAACCGCTACGAAGGAGGAAGGTTGAACCAGCGAGACGTCTTTCGTCTTTCGTCTTTCATCCAACGTGAGGTCCAGCCGCAAGCCTTTGGCACGCAACTCATTCACCTTGTCGGGGCGTTCAAGGAAGACGACATGACTCCCCGCCAGCGCGAGACTGCCGCCGAGGTACGTGCCGATGGCGCCCGCGCCGAAGACTAGGATTTTCATACGGGCATTGAGGTGAATTGCAGTATCGGGAATTGCCACGAGGCTTTCCTATTTCAAATTGTGTGTGTGGGCATGGTCGTTGAGTGCATCGATCGCCCAGCGGTGCTGGTCGGGGCGGTAGACCACGCGCGCGAACGAGGTGTTTTCGAAACGGAAGCGCACACCGGAGGGGTCGGCATGGTGCGCCACGCCGACGATGGCATGCATGAGCTGGTTCAACAACCCGCCATGCGAAACAATGAGATAACTCCCGGGCGGACGCTGTAACAAGCCGTGCAACGCCTGGCCCGCGCGCAGGAAAAGTTCCCAGTCGCCTTCGCCGTCGCCGCCGATCGAATCGTACGGCGTGACGTATGGCGGGCGCGGCTTTTGCTGGACTTCCTGGTTGGTCAACCCTTCCATTTCGCCGATGTCGCGTTCGAGCCAGAGTTCGTCGAACTCAAGTCTCACATTCAATGCAGAAGCGATGATTTCCGCCGTTTCCTTCGCGCGTTGCAAGGTGCTCGAAATGGCGAGGTCGAATTTCACGCCTTCGGCTTTCCAGCGTTTTGCCAGCGCGTTTGCCTGCGCCCTTCCGCGCGCGGTGAGCGGATAATCGGACTGCCCCTGCCAGCGCGATTCGGCGTTGCCGGTCGATTCGCCGTGGCGTAAGAACACGAAGTGATATATGGGTTTCTCCGGTGAAGCCATGGTCATTCCCCTTTCTTCAACAGGTAGACGGGCCTGCGTTTCACTTCCTGAAAGATATAACCGACGTACACGCCGATGAAACCGAGCAGGATCATGATGATGCCGCTGGCGATGAGCAGGACTCCCATCAGCGAACTCCAACCCGGGGCAACCACCTGTTCGGTATTATCCGTGAACGACAGCCAGAAGACCCAGCCCAATTGCACCGCCGCCAACGCGAAGAACACCAACCCCGAACTGAGCCCGATGTAGAGGGGAATCAACGAAAAGGAAAAGACCGCATCCGATGCCAGCCGGAACATTTTTCCCAGCGAATACTTCGAGCGCCCCGCCACGCGCGGCGGCTGGTGATACGGCAGGATGACGCTTTTGAATCCCATCCACGTGATCATGCCGCGCAGAAAGCGATGATACTCCGGCATCGACTTGAGCGCGTCCACGGTTTGCCGGCTCATCGCGCGGAAGTCCGCCGCGCCGGGAATCATCTGCGTGCCGCTGATGGTGTTGATGAATCGATAAAATGTATCCGAGGTGAGTTTTTTGAAAAACGACGGTCGCGCCTCCGCGGCGCGTTGTCCCTGTACGATGTCGTAGCCTTGTCCGATTAGCGCGATCATCTCGGGAATCAACTCGGGCGGATGTTGCCCATCGCCGTCCATGCTGATGACAATGTCGGCGGTGGAATGATCGATGCCCGCGGTGAGCGCCGCCTGATGACCGAAGTTGCGGCTCAACGCGAGCACGGTCACGCGCCGGTCAGCCTGCTTCACCGACTGGAGCGAATCCGCCGTCCCGTCGTTCGAACCGTCGTCCACGTACACGAAGCGGACGTCGTGCGGGAGTCGGTCAACCACCGCGCGAATCCGCTCGTGGATCTTCTCGATCACCCCGGCTTCGTTGTAAACGGGAATCACGAGATCGATGGTGAATTTTCGTTTTTTCGAGGGCATCGGCACGATTCTACCACTTTGCGATTTTGACGATGATCTCGCAGATTCGCTCCGCCATGCGAGGCGTGAAGTAATGGTCGTTGAATAGGTTGATGATCTCACCTCCCAGCGCCTCCGCTACCGGCGCATTCCCCTCGGACATGATCCCCGCCAGTGAGGCATAATGCGTGCTGGCGAAGAGTTGTTCCTCGAAAACCGCCTTGATAACATCCGCCTGATTCTTCACGCGGATGTTGAAGCGCCAGGTTTGGTATTCGCCCGGGAGTTGAATCTCCTTTGGCAGGCGCGAGGAATATATTTCGTTGAGCGATTTCCGGTGCGATAACGACGCATCGAGTTTGTTCTCGATCTCGCGGCGGTACTCGTCCCAGGATGGCAGGTCAAAGTCCGTGAGCAGCCAGTCGCTGTCGTGGTAATGGAACCGCGTCCGTTCACGGATGGCGGCTTTATACTCCGCTTCGAGTTTGGCAGGGGATGACGGGGCAAACGGAAGGGTCGACGATTCGTAATTCACACTTTCCCGAAGGAACGCGTACCCACCATATTCCAGTTCGACGACCTTGGCGTAACCCGTGCTGAACAAAACGAGATCGGCTTGAGAGATTCTTTCAAATTTCGGGATGCACAGACAGCGGTCATCCACGGTCAGCAATTCGGGGTTGAGCGACTTTACCAATGCGAAAAAATCATCAGGCGTGGATTCGTCTCCGTAGGTGTGCGCGAACAACAAGCCGCCAATGTCTCCGCGCCTGATCCGCTTCTCCGCCTCGTTCAAGTCCATGCGCAGG
This sequence comes from uncultured Anaerolinea sp., assembly GCA_964528275.1. GTDB lineage: Bacteria > Chloroflexota > Anaerolineae > Anaerolineales > Villigracilaceae > Defluviilinea. The sequence continues at coordinate 35,065 of CAZGSB010000024.1, forward strand.
GAGGCTGGGGAAATATCCACCAACTCAAACGGGACGCGCGCCTTCATGAACGTGAGCGGCACGATCGGGCAGATGTTCGCAGGCAGGAGCCAGGGCTTTGCCTGGGGTTGGCTGACCAGCAGGTTGTATAGAATCGTCGAGGCGCGCGGGGCTTGAATTAAATTCATTCTAAATGGGATTTCACCCTCACCCCATCCCTCTCCCTGAGGGAGAGGGGGTTATATGCCCTTTCTTACAAGAATCGTGAAATCGTACAACCCGTAATCGTGGAGCAATGCCACGTTGCGCGAGAAATTCCGTTTGCAGAAATCGAAGAAGAACAACGGGTCGCCGTAGAACAGGTCGGGGCGTTGCGCCATGCGGTCGGCATCGGAATATTTCGTCAGCATGTTGAAGGCGAAGCCTTTCACGCAGAGCGCGTTCATCCGCTGGAGGGTTTCGCAGGTGAACGACTGCCATTCGTTGTAGTCCGCGTCCATTTTAATATTGAAGATACCCGCGGCGACGAGGTAATCTGCCGTCGGCAATTCCTTCTCGTCCGTGGTGAAACGCGCGTTGGGGAATCCCGCGTGGGATTCGCGCCCGGCGAGGACCATTTTTTCGATCAGGTCCACGCCGTGGTAGTCGAAATCCCAGCCGCGCGCGTGCAAAAAGTCGAACATCGCGCCGGTGCCGCACCCGTAATCAATGACGGAGAATTTTTCAGCGGGGTTGATCACACGAACCAACTCCACAAATCGCCGTGCGCGCGCCTCCTCCCCGTTGTAGTCCACGCCTTTGGCGGTGGCGCCGAACTGCTCGAGTTTTTCGGTGAAGTATTCGCCGAGTTTTGCCTGCACATCATCCAGTTTGCCGCTCATGCCTGCCGCTCCTTTTCGGTTTCGAGGAAGTATCTTGCGTCCGCGCCTTTCATGAACAACAGGTCAATCACGCTGACACCGGGGTCGAACGGCGGATGCAACTGCTCGTACTCGGGGTAATCGTATTTCTTGTATTCGAGTCGAATCCCCGCTCCCTCGAACAAGTGCGGGACGAGGTAATTCGCCCCGTTCGGACCGGACAGATACACGGTCGCGCCGACCTGCTTCAGGATGCCGACCACGCGCTCGGTCTTCGTCCCTTGCGGATGGTAGTCGCGCGAGAAGCCGAGGGGCGTATTAACGCCGAGGTGGCGGCAAAGCCAGCGAATGAGAGTCAGGTTCAAGTCCGCGATGGAGGCGGCGGGTTGCATCAAGTATTCGGATAATTCAGAAAAATATGGCTCAAAGTATGGCGCGGTCCGATACGATTCAAGAATCCGGTTGAGCATTTTCTTCGCCCACGGAGTGGAGTAATCAATGGTCGTGTCCTGAATCAACTGTGACGTTTTTTTGTAGTTCACCGGCACGGTGATCCATTCCGCGCCCCGCGGGGTCTTGATGCGGTTGCGGTTGCGCCAATCGCCCTTGGTGTATTGCACGTCGTCTTCGAGGATGAACAAGTCCACTTCGCGGATGAAATCGAAGTAACCGCGCCACGGTAAAAAATTGGACTGGATGATACCGACTTTCATTTCCCAACCGATTCCTGAACAATGTACGTGGGACGGTCCATACTGCGGTCGAACATGCGGGCGAGGTATTCGCCGAAGATGCCCAGCGCAAAAAGTTGCGCGCCACTGAACAACGCGATGATGGACGCGAGGAATGGAAACCCCGGCAGACTGCCTAACGCAAAATAAATATAAAAAACGTAGAGGAAAATGCCCAAGCCAAACAACGTCATCACAAAACCGATCACGCTTGCCAATCGCAACGGTGCGGTGCTGTAACCGGTGAGGATCAACAGTGCGGCTTTAACCAACCCCGAAAACCCATAATTCGAACGTTCTTCGGGTTTTTCGATGCCCACCTCCACCGAGGTGAATTTGGATGTGCCCCACGAAAGCAACACATCGATGATCAACGTTGGGCTTTGGAAATTTGTGAACGCGTTTCGCAAATCCGTGCGGAAGGCGCGAAAGGCGGAAATATTTTTCACCGAGGGCACGCCCATGACGCGCGCAAGGATATTTTTGGTGTTCGCGGTCACCACGTTGCGCAAAAACCCCTGTGGGAGTCTTTTCGGCGCGCCGTATACCACATCGTAATTTTCAAGCTTGGCGAGTAGCGCGGGGATTTCCTCGGGCGGGTGTTGCAAATCCTGGTCCAGCGTAACCGTGACTTCATATCGCGCGGCGCGCACGCCGCACAACGTGGCGTTGTGCTGTCCGTAGTTGCGCATCAAGCGGATACCCCGCACCCATTTGTGCTTGCGGGATAATTTTTGTATCACTCCCCAACTGTCATCGGGACTGCCATCGTTGACCAGAACCACTTCGTATTTTTTTGAAAATTTGGGTAACGCCTCTGCCAAACGTCCGACCAACGGCTCGATCAACGACTCACCGCGATAGACAGGCACCACAACAGAAATATTCATCGGGACGCTATTCTACCATCCGCTTCATAGCCGCACTTCATGCCTGTCTCGCAAGATGGACAACGCGCGCGCCGCTTCGGCTTTTTTCTGCGCCGCGTCCCAGCCAAGGGCATTGCCCAGCGAGTTTGCGAGTTCATCCACCACCTCGCGGGTGACGCGCCCCAGCATGGCAAGCATCGAACGACGGAGGAGAAAGTCGTCGAGGTGTCGGACCTTTTCGTATTGGGCGAGGTAGGCGATCTCGCGGAAGGAATAATCGGGCAGGGTCCGGATCAAAAAGTCGGTGCCGCCGTTCATGTACGTGGCAACGGCTTCGGCGCGTGTGCCGTAACGCTCGAAGAGCACGTGAAGGCGTTCGCGCGAAACACCCGTCCATGCCGAGAGGCTTTCGATCTGCCGCCTCAATTCGTTGGACGTTTTGGGGTAGCCGCGCCCGCCGCCGATGGGCAGGGAGCGCGTGTCGCGTTTGCGCGGCATGCCGAGGAACGCCAGGGCTTTATCCGTTGCCTGTTCGGAAAATGCGCGGAAGGAAGTCCACTTGCCGCCGACGAGGGAAAAGACCGGGAAGGTGAGGCTGGTCCAATCGCCGCTGAGCACTTCGATGGTGTGATCGCGCGTCACCGTGCTGACGTTCTTCCCCGCGGAGCGTGGGAGCGGGCGCACGCCGGAGAAGCGGAAAACGATGTGGTCGCGAGTCAGCTGGAGGTCCGGGAAGACGCGGCGGGTCAACGAGAGGAAGTAGTCAATTTCCTCGTCGGTGCATTGCACATTGTCAACCTCATCCACGAGGATGTCCGTCGTGCCGATCAGCACGCGGTCGTAAAGCGGGAAGATCAGGACGACGCGCCCGTCTTCGTTTTCGAAGAAAAATTCGTGGTCGCCGATGGCGGCGCGCAGTTCGGGGTGGTCCACCACGATGTGCGAGCCTTTCGAGCCGCCGATGAAATGCGATGACAAACCGAGTTTCTTGTTGGCAGAATCAATCCACGGTCCCGCCGCGTTGATGACGAGTTTCGGATGCACGTCGTAGGTTTCGTCGGTAAGTTCATCGCGCAGGAGGATCGTGTTCTCGCTCCCGCCCACCATGCTGACGTAATTGAGCGCGCGCGCGTTCGGGTTCTCGGCTTCGGCGTCAAGGATCAACTCCACACCGAGGCGTTCCGGGTTGAGGATCGCGCCGTCGTAATACACCGCCGTGTTGACGATCTGGGGGTTGAGGCGTTTCCACATGGCAAGCGACCTGGCGCGCGATAAAAATTTGTGACGCGGCACGGTGCGCTGCATCCCGGTGTAGGCGTCGTACATCATCAACCCGAGTTTGATGATCAGCGAACCCCGCTCGGAGGGTTTATCCATCATGCCGAAAAATTTCAGCGGGGCGTTGAGCAAACCTGAGAATTGTTTGAAGATGGGGATGGTGGTCGGCAATGGCTTGACCAGGTGCGGCGCGTTTTGCAACATGCGGTTGCGCTCGCCCACCGCTTCGCGAACGAGGCGGAATTCCCCGTTTTCGAGGTAGCGGATTCCGCCATGCGCCATGTGCGATGATGCCGCAGACGCGCCCGACATGAAGTCTCCCCGCTCGACGAGCAACACGTCCACGCCGTTGATGGCGAGATCGCGAAACGTGCCGATACCGTTGATGCCCCCGCCGACGACGAGCACAGGAACATTGGGGTTTGATTTGAGAGAGGTGAGGATTTCGTTGCGATTCATAGCTCGGTGTCAGGTTTCAAGTATCAGGTGTCAGGTTGTTGACCTGAAACCTGGAACCTGATACCTGATACTTTCATTCAACCCAGTCGAATGAGCGCGTGACTGCCTTCTTCCAGCCTGAGTATAACTTCTTTCGCTGTTTCGGATTCATCGCGGGCGCCCATTCCCTGTCTTTGCCCCAATTTTTTTTCAACTCGTCGAAATCCTTCCAAAAACCGACGGCAAGCCCAGCCGCGTATGCCGCGCCCAGCGAGGTGGTCTCGGCGACTCTCGGTCGCACGACCGGCACATTCAACATATCCGCTTGAAATTGCATCAGAAATTCGTTGAACACCATGCCGCCATCCACCTTCAACGCCGAGAGCCTCACGCCGGAATCCTTCTCCATCGCATCGAGCACTTCGCGCGTCTGGTAGGCGGTCGCTTCGAGGGCGGCGCGAGCCAGATGTCCCTTGTGGATGAAGCGAGTCAACCCGGCGATCACGCCGCGCGCATCGGACTTCCAATACGGCGCGTAGAGTCCGCTGAACGCGGGGACGAAATAAATCCCGCCGTTATCCTCGACGGATTTCGCCAACGCTTCCACCTCAGGGGATGACTGAATCAGCCCCAGGTTGTCCCTCAACCATTGGACGAGCGCGCCCGTGATCGCGATCGAACCTTCGAGCGCGTAGACGGGTTTGCGATTCCCGATCTTGTAGCCAAGCGTGGTGAGCAACCCCGCCTTGCTTTGCACCGGTTTCTCGCCGGTGTTCATCAACATGAAGCAACCCGTGCCGTAGGTATTCTTCGCCTCGCCCGGCTTGAAACACGCCTGCCCGAACAACGCGGCTTGCTGGTCGCCGAGGTCGCCGGAAACCGGCACGCCGCGTAGGGGCGGGGTCATCTCGCCCCAATTTGGGCGGGAAGACCCCGCCCCTACGTTTCCATAAATTTCCGACGACGATCGGATCTGCGGCAACATCGCCCGCGGAATGCCCATCGCCTTCAAAATCTCGTTGTCCCAATCCAGAGATTTGAGGTTCATCAACATCGTGCGTGAAGCGTTGGTCACATCGGTGACGTGTGCGCCGGTCAGGTTCCAGATTAGCCAAGTGTCGATATTCCCAAACAACAATTCGCCGTGTCTGGCTTTTGCCCGCGCTCCTGCGACATTGTCGAGAATCCATTTGATCTTTGGGCCAGAGAAATACGTGACAAGGGGAAGCCCGGTCTTCTTGCGGAAGCGATTCTGTCCGCCTGATTTCGCAAGCCTGGCGCAAATCACATCCGTCCGCGTGTCCTGCCAGACGATGGCGTTGGAGACCGGCTGGCCGGTGTTTTTATCCCAAACCACCGTTGTCTCGCGCTGATTCGTGATGCCTATGGCGGCGATACCAGCGGACTGAAATCCGCGTTCCTGCATGGCTTTTTGCACCACTTCGATAGTGTTGTTCCAAATCTCCAGCGGGTCGTGCTCCACCCAGCCGGGCTTCGGGAAGATTTGCCTGTGCTCCTTTTGAGCGACAGAAATAACATTCCCGCCGTGATCGAAAACGATACAGCGCGTGCTCGTTGTTCCCTGATCGATGGCTACGATGTATTCTGGCATATCCGCCATATTGTATAACAAAACATTCCAGGAGGTTGGGATGCTTGGCGAAGGATTTAATGACAAATGACATATTCATGTTTCCGAATATGTTTTATAATACATTCAGGTTTATGAATATGAAAAACACACCCATTCCTAAAATATCAGAACAGATCGCCATGCCGCTCAGCGTCATCGCCTCTCCACAACGCGTCGCCATCCTGCTTGCCATAGGGGTAGGCGAAGCCTGTGTATGTCATCTTGAAACATCACTCGGCTGGCGGCAAGCCTACATTTCCCAACATCTCATGGCATTACGCAAGGCGGACATCCTGCAGGATCGACGCAAAGGTCGGTATATTTTTTACCGCCTGAAAGAAACCTCGATTCTCAACCTCCTAACCGCTTCAGCCATCTTCAGTGGGCTCTCGGCGGAAACTGTTTCGGCGATCATCAACACCCAGACGTATCCGTCCTGTGCATGTCCGCATTGCGCGTCAGCGCTTATCCCTGCGGAAAGCCTCAAAGCAGAATAAAGGACTACTGAATGCAACTCAACCTGACGAAACTTCCCCTGCAAAAAAATACCGACCTGCGTTCATGGGCTCTGGTCGCGCTTGCCGCCATGCTGTGGCTCGTTCTCTACAATTTCATCCAACCTTTTGCCGATTGGATGGCGTACGGCTTGCTTGCCCTTCCGCAAGGCTCACCATTAGGCGATGCGTTGGCTTTCTTTTTCTACGACGTTCCTAAATTGCTCCTTCTTTTGAGCGGCATGATCTTTGTTATTTCGCTCTTCCAGACATTCATTGACACTCAAAAAGTACGCACCCTGGTCGAAAAACGCGGCGAAGGAGTGGGCAATATCATGGCGTCGATGTTCGGTGCGATCACGCCCTTCTGCTCCTGTTCATCCGTCCCGTTGTTCATTGGATTTGTCCAGGCTGGGATTCCGTTAGGCGTTACCTTCTCTTTTCTCATCACTTCACCGCTCATGAACGAAGTGGCATTCGTCCTGCTCATCGGTTTATTCGGCTGGAAGGTTGCAGGTTTGTACCTGCTTTCTGGTGTAACGATTGGCGTGGTCAGTGGGCTGATTTTAGGACGCATGAAACTGGAGCGATATGTCGAAGGCTTTGTATATGACATCAAACCGCGCGCCAGCATCGACCTGAAATTCGATGAGAAGCTGACCTGGACTGAACGTATCAACCGCTCATGGGAAACCGCCAAAGAAATCGTCAGCAAAGTCTTTTGGTTCGTCATTCTTGGCATTGCCATTGGCGCATTCATCCACGGCTACGTGCCGCAGGATGCATTAACAGACATTATGGGTGAGAGCGCGTGGTGGAGCGTGCCCGTTTCAGTGCTGGTCGGCATCCCGCTGTATTCCAACGCGGCGGGTGTAATTCCCATCGTCAGCGCCCTGCTCGATAAGGGTGCGTCTCTTGGCACGGTCCTGGCATTCATGATGTCGGTGGTGGGCTTGAGCCTGCCAGAAATTATTATTTTGCGCCGTGTGCTCAAACCGCGACTGATCGTCATCTTCATAACCATCATCGCCATAGCAATCATTTTGACTGGCTATCTGTTCAATCTGGTCATGTGAATTTCCGCAGCAAAATCACAAAGGAGTTTAAAAATGTTAACCATCAAAGTTTTAGGTTCTGGATGCGCCAATTGCAAGCGTCTGGAACAGATCGCTCATAGCGTTGTTTCTCATATGGGGATAGAAGCCGAAATCGTCAAGGTAACCGAATACCCGGACATCATGGCATATAACATCATGACCACGCCCGGGTTGGTCATCAACGAAAAAGTTGTTTCATCGGGACGCATCCCCTCCCCAGCAGAAGTGACAACGTGGCTGGCGAACGCGCTGGAGACCGCATAATCGTTAACAGGACGATAACACATCATTCCCTCCCGTTCCATAAAATTGTCTTATAGTATCAACTTTGGAGATCACCGTGAAAAAAGTATTATTCCTGTGCACAGGGAATTCATGCCGTTCGCAGATGGCGGAGGCGCTTGTCAATGCGCGGCTCGGGGTAACATGGCAAGCCCTCAGCGCGGGGACAAAGCCTGCGGGGTACGTCCACCCCAAGGCGTTGGAAGCGCTCTCAGAAATCGGGATTCAGCATGAAGGCCGCTCGAAGCTTGCAGATGAATTTAAAAATGTGGATTTCGATCTCGTGGTCACCGTCTGCGATTCGGCGGCGGAGGAATGTCCCATCTGGCT
>CAZGSB010000025.1:0-42153 GCA_964528275.1 uncultured Anaerolinea sp.
AAAAACTTGGCGTACCGCCGAAACAGGTTGTGGATTACAAAGCGCTCGTCGGCGACAAGTCCGACAATATTCCCGGCGTGGCAGGGGTCGGTGAAAAGACCGCCATTGCCCTGCTCGAAAAATTCAAAACCCTGGATGGAATCTACGAGAACATCGAGAAAGTGGAACCGCGCTGGAAGGCAAAACTCGAAGCGAATAAAGCCAACGCCTACCTCAGCCGCGACCTCGCACAGATCAAAACCGACCTGAGCATCACCCTTGACCTCGAACACGCCAAGGCGCGCGACTTGAACGTCCCCGCGATTCAGGCATTCTTCACCGAGCTGGAATTCCGCACGCTGTTGAAGACGCTCGAAAAGTTGACCGGGCAGTCCGCCGCGACGACCTCCGCCCCGGCGAGCGCGTCGAAGGCGGGCGGGCAGATGTCCATGTTCGGCGCGGAACCGAGGGTGATCGTCGCGCCGAAAAAAGAGTCGGCGGTCAACGTCATCGTCGTGGACACGGAAAAGAAGCTCGACGACCTGGTCAGGGCATTGAACGAGGCGAAGGTCATTTCGTTCGATACCGAAACAACGTCCACGGAGGAGATGCGCGCGGAGATCGTGGGCATCTCGCTCGCCATCGTCGAAGGCGAGGGATATTACATCCCGACGGGGCACAACGCGGGGACGAACCTGCCGTTGAAAAAAGTGATCGCCGCGCTCGAAGCGCCGCTGACGAACCCAAGAATCGGCAAGGTCGCGCACAACGCGAAATACGATTACATCGTGCTGGCTCAGCACGGGCTGACGGTCTCGCCGCTCACGTTCGACACGATGCTGGCAGAATTCATCGTTGACCCATCGTCGAGGAACCTCGGCTTGAAGAATCTCGCCTTCGCCAAACTCGGCGAGGAAATGACTCACATCGAGGAATTGATCGGCAAGGGCAAGAAGCAGATCAGCATGGCGGAGGTGGCGATCGAATCCGTGGCGCCGTACGCGGTGGCGGACGCGGAAAACACATTGCGCCTGCTACCCATCGAGCAAAAAGAACTTAAGCGCGTGAACGGCGAAAAATTGCTCGAAGAAATTGACCTGCCGCTCACTCCCGTCCTCGCGGACATGGAAATGACCGGCATCTCGCTCGATGTGCCGTTCTTCGCGAGCATGGAAAAAGAATTGGCGAAACGGCTCGGTGAAATCGAAAAACAAGTTTTTGAATCGGTGGGCAAGCCGTTCAACATCAATTCCACGCAACAACTTTCGGATGTGCTGTTCAAAACGCTCCGTTTGGAGCCGCCCGATAAAAACAACAAAACCGCCAGCGGACATTACTCCACAGCGGCGGGCGTGCTCGAAGAGTTGAGCGGCAAGCACCCGGTCGTGGACTGGGTGCTCGAACAACGCGAACTCTCGAAGATCAAATCCACCTACGTGGACGCATTACCCGTCGCCATCAACCCGAAGACGAACCGCGTGCACACCTCGTACAGTCAGATCGGCGCGGTGACGGGGCGACTCTCGTCGAACAACCCGAATTTGCAGAACATCCCGATTCGCACCGAGACGGGACGCCGGGTCCGCAATGGATTCATCGCGGGCAGGGGAAATTATTTGCTCTCGGTGGATTACTCGCAGATCGAGCTCCGCATCGTGGCGCACATGGCAGAGGACGAAGGCATGCTCGCCGCCTTCCGCGCCGACGAGGATATCCACGCCACCACTGCCGCGGCAATCTACAACGTCGCGCTCGATGCGGTGACGAAAGACATGCGCCGCCACGCCAAGGCGATCAACTTCGGTCTGATCTACGGCATGTCCGCGTTCGGGCTGATGCGCGGCACCGATCTTACGCTGGCAGAGGCGGAGAACTTCGTCAAGGCGTATTTCACCAAATTCCCCGGCGTGAAAAAATATCTGGACGGCATCCGCAAGCAAGCCGCGCAGCAGGGATACGTCGAAACGCTGTTGGGGCGGCGCAGGTATTTCCCCGCGTTGCAAGGCAAGACCAACCCGCAGATGAAGGCGCGCGAGGAACGCGAAGCCATCAACGCGCCCATTCAAGGCACCGCGGCTGACATCATGAAGATCGCCATGCTGAAAATCCCGCCCGCGTTGAAAAAAGCAAAGTTGAACGGGAAGATGCTTTTGCAAGTGCACGACGAGTTGGTGTTGGAATGTCCGAAAGATGAACTGGAGAAAACGGCAAAGGTCGTGAAGGAGACCATGGCGAACGCCTACCCGTTGAGCATCCCTCTCTCCACCGAGGCGCGCTACGGACTCAACTGGGGCGAGATGAAGACGATATAAACCGGTTTAAACACGAAGGATACAAAGGGCACGAAGTTTTTTTGAGCCCGCTTTAGCGGGCTTTGTACGGCTAGCACGAACGTTTACGTCCGTGCGGGGGCAATCAATACGCACTTCCGGTTCACGTGGTGGTTGAGTAGCCCGAAGCGATAGCGAAGGGCGTATCGAAACCACAATCCCTGGCAATTTATCCGTGTGGTTGTTTCGGTTTCGGCATGCTCAACCCAACGGATACGGCTGCTGAAGTTGAGAAAATTTGCAAGAAGATATTGTATCCGCCACCTACTCAATCAACGACTTATCTTTGAACACGAACTGTCAAGTGAGTAAGCGTGGTTTCGCGGATTAAAATAAGACCATTGCAGGGGCAGATTCACCCCGCCCCTACGTTATAATTGTCCCATGCCCGGACGAGAAGACATCTTCCAAAAATCCATGAACGAAGGGCACTCCGCCGCGTGGGATCAGGAGTGGAGTAAAGCCGCGGCGGCATACCGCAAAGCCCTGCAGGAAATGCCCGACCAGCCCAAGGCGTTGAACAGCCTCGGGCTGGCGTTGTTCCAACTGGGCGAGTTCGATGAGGCGATGCAGATCTACAAGCGCGTGGCGCAGATCTCCCAGCAGGACCCGGTGCCCATGGAAAAACTGGCGCAACTGCTCGAGCGCACTGGTCGCCTCAAGGAAGCCATCGAAGCCGCGGCACGCGCCGCCGAACTCTTCCTCAACCAGCGCGACGTGGACAAAGCCATTGAGAACTGGGTACGCGTCACCTCGCTCGACCCGGAAAACATCCTCGCCCATTCGCGCCTTGCCCTGGCGCACGAGAAGCTCGGTCACAAACCGCAGTCCGTGACGGAATACATCGCCGTCGCCAGCCTCGTCCAACGCACCGGCAACGTGGACAAAACCAACGAACTCGTCAACAAAGCCTTGCAGATCCTCCCCGACAGCGCCGAGGCAAAACAGGCGCAGGCGCTTCTCCGGTCGGGACAGTTGCTCCCCAAACCCCTGCGCCCCAAAGGCGGGACGGGTCCGATCGCCATGGCGCAGGTCAAGCAGTTGGACAAGCGCAAGACGGAATCGGATTCCGGTCTCGACCCGGTGTCTGAGGCGCGCCAGAAGGCCCTCACCCGTCTCGCGGAAATACTCTTCGAGTACACCGCCGACGATGCCAACACGGTGCAACAACGGCGCGGGTTGCAGGCGCTCATGCGCGGCACCGGTCAACTTTCGATGCAATCCTCCGAACAGACCAAGGTAGTCCTGCACCTCGGCACGGCGATCGATATGCAGTCCAAGGGCAATGACGCGCAAGCCGCCGAGGAATTGGACCACGCGCTGGAAGCCGGGTTCAACCATCCCGCGTTGTACTTCAACCTGGGGTTGCTCCGCGCAAAGGTGGACCGCAGTGAATCCGCCCTGCGAAGTTTGCAGAACGCCGTCAAGCATACCGAGTTCGCCCTCGGGGCGCGGTTGCTGATGGGGCAGGTCAACCAGAAGATGGGACGGTTCGGTCCCGCCTCCGTCGAATATCTCGAAGCGTTGAAGATCGCCGACGGGCAGGTGGCGTCCGCCGAACAGGCGGATGAGATCCGCCAGATGTACGAGCCACTGATCGAAGCGCAGGCATCCATCAAGGAGGAGGGCGTCCTCAAACGGCTGTGCGACAACATCAACGATATGTTGATGCGCAAGAACTGGCGCGACCACCTGCACAAGGCGCGCGAGGAACAACAGCGCACCAACGAGGGCGATATGCCGATGCCGCTGGCAGACATGATCATGCAGGCGCAATCGAGCGCGGTGCTCGAAGCCATCCACCACGTGCACCAACTGGCGCGCGGCGGGCAGTTGCGCACCGCCATGGAAGAAGCGTACGGCGCGCTCGTGCATGCGCCAGCCTACCTGCCGCTCCACACCCTGATGGGCGACCTGCTCGTGCGCGAGAACCACACGCAGGAAGCCATCGCCAAGTTCATGACCGTGGCGCAAGCCTACAGCGTGCGCGGCGAGGCGGTCCAATCGGCAAAGATGCTGCGCCGCGTGGTGCAACTCGCGCCCATGGACATGCACGCGCGTACGAAGTTGATCGACCAGCTCGTCTCGCGCGGGCAGGTGGACGATGCCATCCGCGAATACATCGAACTCGCCGACATCTACTACCGCCTCGCTGAACTCGATATGGCGCGCAAGACCTTTACCACCGCATTGCGCGTCGTCCAGCAACACAACGCCGACCGAACCTGGAACATCCACATCCTTCAGCGCATGGCGGATATCGACATGCAGCGCCTCGATTGGAAGCAAGCCATCCGCGTCTACGAACAGATCCGCACGCTTCGCCCCGACGATGAAGCGGTGCGCAAGAATTTGATCGACGTCAGCTTCAAACTGGGTCAGCCCGCGCAGGCCAACGCCGAGATCGAAAGTTACCTCTCGTATTTGCAATCGAGCAACCGCGACGCGCAGATCGTGCCGTTCCTCGAAGACATTCTCACCGAACGCCCCAGCGACATGCTCCTGAAGCGCACGCTGGCGGGAGCCTACCAACAGGCGGGACGCGTGGAGGACGCCATCAGTCAACTCGATGCCGTAGCCGATGCGCTATTGAATACTGGCAAGAAAGAGGAGGCAATGATGATCGTGAATCAGATCCTTCTGCTCAACCCGCCCAACGCCGAACAATACCGACAACTTTTGTCGCAATTACAGCAGTAGACTCACATCCCGTCACACACGTGGCGGGATTTTTCCGCTTCATTCCCACTTCGATCTGCTTCAGTTTAATCGGCATCTCACACCCCGATGCTATAATCCCACCGTAACGTAAGACGCTTTGCGTATCTTGCGCTACGGACTCTTTTTCATGGAGGGGCAAATATGCCTCAAACCCCCAACCGCGCTGTGACGAAATGGCTCACCTTTTTCGCCTTCGTTGTGGCGTTCCTCATCGTCTTCGGCGGATTCGTCCGCCTCACCCGTTCCGGTCTCTCCATCGTGGAGTGGAACCCCATCAGCGGCGTCATGCCTCCCGTCGGCGAGCAAGCCTGGCAGGAAGAGTTCGCCAAATACCAGCAATCGCCCGAGTATCTCAAGGTCAACACCGGGATGACGCTCGGCGAATACCAATATATTTTCTACATCGAATGGATTCACCGCATCATCGCCCGCCTCGCCGGGCTGGCGTATGCCATCCCTGTTTTTTATTTCCTGTTCAAGAAAGCCATCCCGTGGAAGGAGTTCGGCGTTTACTTCTGGATGGGAATCTTATTCATCTCGCAAGCCTTCGCCGGCTGGATCATGGTCGCCAGCGGACTCGACGACCGCCCCTCCGTCAGCCACTTCAACCTGACCATTCATCTCCTGCTCGCGCTCGCGCTCTTCGGCATCGCGTTGTGGACGGTCTTCGGGCACACGTACGGCTTCCCTGCGGCGGTTGCCAAACCGAAGTGGTCCCTCCCCTCCAAACTCGCGCTGACGTATTTTGCTTTGCTCATTCTGCAAATCGCCTACGGCGGCATGACGGCAGGACTCAAGGCGGGTCACGTTTCCAGCACGTGGCCCCTGATGTTTGGCAAATGGATTCCGCCCAACCTGTTCAACTCCGCGATCAATTTCATCGAGTCTCCGCAGACCATCGTGTTCATCCATCGCTGGTTTGCGTTCGCGGTGTTGATCGCCGCCTTCGTCATGTACACGCAGGCTCGCAAAGTGAACTATCACGGCGAGATCAAAAACGGATTGGTCCTGCTCGTAGGCGCTGTGGCATTGCAGATCACGCTGGGTGTGTTGACGATCCTCTCGTTCGTCAACATCGTCATCGCCCTGCTCCATCAAGCCACTGCCATCGGGTTGTTCGGTCTAGGCGTGTATTTCATCCACCGCTTCCGCGCGCTGGATGCGAAGGCTGGCTCACAATGAAGAAGTTTCTGATTTTCACACTGGCGCTTTGCCTGCTCATTCCCTCCGCGCTGGCGTTCGCCAAGGGTGAGTTCGATTACATCACCGTCAAGGGACCCGGCATCACCGGCGAGATCAACATCACCAACCCGGCGCTTACCGCCAATTTCTTCGCCTTTGCCGATTTCTCGAAAGGCTCCATCGCAGAGCCGCTCAACCCCGGCGAGGGATACCAAATCGTCCGCGTATACGTGGTGGACAACCAAGCCGCCGCGTTCGATCAACTGCACTACTATCCCTACACGGGCTATGTCTACTACGATGGACTTGCCGCAGGTTCATCGGAATATGACGGCAAATGGTATGCCGCCGATGTCGATGCCAGCGAACCCTTCCGCGCCGCGCTGTCCCAACGCGCGAGGTTGAGCTGGGTCACATTTGGGGTGTTGATCGTTCTGGTTGTTGTGTTCGTCGTGGCGTATTACAGAAAGCCGAAAGATTAGCTTCCCCCTCTGAAAACCCCAGCCACAGATTTCACGGATTGACACAGATTATTGAAAATAAATCCGTGAAAATCTGTGTCAATCCGTGGCTTGATTCTTGCATTCTACCTCAACATAAATTTATCCAACTTCTCGTCGTACGCGAGCACCCAGACCTTCCCCTTTTCAAATTCGATCTCGCCTGAAAATACATTCCTGAATTCGTCCGAGTCATCCTTGATGAAGACCTCGACGGAACGAGTCCCCGATTCCACTTCGAGAAATTTCAGCGCGTTGATGCGACCATTGCCGCCCACGCCCGTCGGCTCGAACACATCTTCGAACACAGTCTCGCCATCGATCACCACGCGGATGCTCATCGGGAAATGCTCGCCGCCGAAGATCTTTGCCGGGTCGGCGCCTTCGGGCAACACAACACCTTCGGGAATATCCGCCACCTCCACTTTGCCTTTCGCATCCACCGCGATCCGCAGCGCGGATTCCTCCGCGGCGGACATGCCGCTGGGGATATCCAACGGCAGAGCGATGGCAAACAAGCCCAACAACAGGACCGTTCCGAGCAAGCCGCTCACCAACGACGGCACCAGCCGATTGCGTTCTTTTACACGCGGCAACACAGGCGTGGGTTTGTTTTTCTGAAACTCCTCGGTGTGCAACATATCCAAAAATTTTTCCACGGGCTTCGGGTCGTTTGGCGTCGCTTCGAGCCAGTGCAATCCCTTCGTCACCAGCGCGGGGCGAAGATGCAAGCGGTTCAGGATGGAAAACGAATCCTCGCGGTTCTGATTGTCGTCATACGGTGACGATAACAACACCACGTCACGCGCGTCTTCGCTTTGCAACGTCTTGATCCAATCGATGTTGACCGCGCCGATGCTCGGCAGCATCGCTATGACGACTTTCGCATCATCCCCATTCCAGCCTGCCACGCCGACCCGGCGTTCGTCTCCGCCCACGCCCAACTTCCCCGGCAAGCCACCCAACGTGTGTGTCCGTTGATTGGTGAACATCACCGTGACCGGGCGTCCCTCTTTCGTTTCGCGTTTCACCGCGCCCTTCACCACGCCAAACACCTGCTCGCCGTTGTATCCACCCTTCAAACGGATCGCATCCACCGGGCATGAGCCGACGCATATTCCGCACGCCGTGCATTGACTCGCGTTGATAATCGCCAGTTTTTGGTAGCCGCTGTCGTCGTCCCGCTCCACCATGCGAATGGCATCGTACGGACATTCGGCGTAACACAAGACACACCCCGTACACTGCGGGTCAGTGACGATGGCTGGACCCGCGTCACGACCGGAGGCAAGCCACGGGAGCAGGAACAGGCTCCCCGCGGTGAGAACCGCCAGTCCCCAAAAGATGATGTTCCCCCACATGTCGGTCAGCGGGAGAAGCGCGAGGTAGAAGCTATCGATGGGGACTGAGTCCACCAGCGTGCCCAAGTCTGCGGGCGCGTACGACATGGCGGGTTTGAACAATGAGAGGATGACCAGCCCCACCAGCGACTGTATCGCCGCCCAGCGCGGAGTCCACCAGCGCGCGCGAGAGAGGCGCAGGCTGTGAATGTTGATGAAGAAAAACGTGATGATCGGGACGAACACGTGCAAAAAGAGGAGGATGACGAAGTTCGAAAATGTGCGCGAGGCGAGGTCGGTGGAAATGTACGTGAGACCCGAACCGCCCGCGATGGTCTGCATCATGAATTCGGTCATCCACTGCGCGCGCTGGTCCCACACCAGCCAGTAGCCGAAGGTGCCCGCCAGCCACGTCATCGCGAGCATGATCCAGCCGCTCGTCCACGCCAGCCAGCGCGAACCCCAGAAGCGGTCGCCGATGAACATGCGCACGAGGTGCAGGATGATGAGGATGATCATCGCATCCGACGCGTAGCGATGCACACTGCGGATCAGCGAGCCATACCATGTGGAACTTATTTTTTCCACGGTGGCATACGCCACCTCCGCGCCGGGGCGGTAGAGCAGGGTGAGATATACGCCGGTGACGATCAACACGAGCAACATGAAGATCGTCAGCGTGCCGAGGTGATACAGAGGGTTGAAATCCGACTTTGCAAAGCGGTTGATCGCGCCTTCGATCGTGACGCCGATTCTTTCGAGTCGTCGCAGGAAGGTTCGTTCAGTGTAGAGTTTTTTTATCATCGATGGTTTCCGTATTCATATTTTAGGTTTACGCGGTGGTTGAGCGCAAGCAGTCGAAACCACAAGTATCATGATCGGACATGTTACAAGAATTTTTTTGCTCACTGGTGGTTTCGACACCTGCACTTGCGTGCTGGTGCAAGTGTACGCTCGCTATGGCGCTACAGCGCCACTCGCTACTCAACCACCGGGTTGTACAACAACGGATATTTATTCATCCGCATCGCGTTCGCGGTGACGAAGATACTGCTCATCACCATCGCCAGCGCGGCAAAGACCGGCTGCATCAAGCCAGCCATCGCCAGTCCCACGCCGACGAGGTTGTACACGAACGCCCAGCCGAGGTTTTCACGCACGCGGCGCATCGTCGTCTTCGAGAGATCGAAGAGCCACGGCACCGCGCGCAAATCGTCGCGCATCAACACCACATCCGACGCGGTGCGCGCCACGTCCGCGCCGTGGTTCATCGCCAGCCCCACCGTTGCGGCGGCAAGCGCGGGTCCGTCGTTGATCCCGTCACCGACCATCGCGGTGTTCGCGCCCAGCCGCGACATTTTTTCATCGGGATGCAACTCCGCCTGCACCGGCACATCCAGCAGTGAACCCCATCGTTCGCCCGCGCGCGCATCGTCGCCGGTCAACACGCAGAGATTCAGTCCACGCGACTTCAACTCGTGGATGACATCCATCGCCTCTTCACGGACGGTCTCACCCAAACCGATAGCGCCGCGGACTCCTCCATCCCAACCGGCGTACACGACGACCTGCCCCGCATCTTTCCACATGGAGGCTTGACTCGCGATCTCGTTTGGCATCGCCAACCCCTCGGCGGACATCAGGCGGGAGGAGCCGATGAAGGCACGTACTTCGTATTGCGTACTGCGTATTGTTCCCAACACGCCGAGGGCGGGTAAGGCTTTGAAGGATGTTGGTTTGACGAGTTCGATGTTCTGCGACCTGGCGTATTCGACAATGGCTTTTGCCAATGGGTGTTCGGATTCGTTTTCGATGGAGGCAATGATTGAGAGGAACACATCCTCCCTCACCCCTAACCCCTCTCCCGAAAGGAGAGGGGGATTCAGCACTTTCATCGGCAATTGCGTGAGCGTGCCGGTCTTATCGAAGAAGACCTTCTCCACGCTTGCCAGCCGTTCGAGCGCGGCGGTGCTTCGCAGGATGATTCCCGACTCTGCCGCCCGCCCCAACGACAACCACAACGTGAGCGGAGTCGCCAGCCCCAACGCGCACGGGCAGGCGATCAGCAACACGGACAGCGCGACTAGCATCCCCTTTTCAAAGCCAGATTGATAATTCCAGATCAGGAAGGCAACGGTTGCCAACGCGAGCGCGATCGGCGTCATCCACGCGGAGAGTTTGTCGGCGAGCCGTTCGAGTGGAGAGCGATTCCACAATGCCTCGTGGAGTAATCGCCCGATCTGCCCTGCAGTCGTTGATTCGCCGACCGCCGAAGCGATAACCTCGAAGCTGCCGTCGAGGTTGATCGTCCCGGCTTTGACGGCATCGCCCTCGCGATGAGTCACCGGCATGGGTTCGCCGGTCAGCAGAGACTCATCCACATCGCCCTCCCCCACTGCGATTAGGCCGTCCACCGGGAAACGATCACCGGGGCGGACTTTGACGCGCATTCCGGGCTTGAGTCCTGAAACAGGAATGGATTTATCCGAATCATCTGTCACAACGACAGCGATTTCGGGAATCTGTTCGAGTAGGTTTCCCACTGCCGTGTTGCTGGTTTTGTGCGCCTGCATCTCAAGCCAGCGCCCGATCGAGATGAGGAAGATCAACATCGTTGCCGTATCGAAGTACAGCCCACCGTGACCGACGATCAAATTCCGCACCGACAGGGCAAACGCAGAAAATGTGCCGATGGCGATGAGGGTGTGGATGTTGGGTTGTCCACGCAAGAGGCTGGCAAACCCGGCGCGTAGGATCGGTAAGCCGAGAAGAATTAACACCGGGAGGCTGGTCACCAGCATCATTATCTGGAAGAAATCCACGAGCGGCTGAGACTCGGGCGTTGCCCAGCCGAAAATTTCGCGGGCATAAATCCCCACGCCGACGATCATGTCGTGCAAGACCATCACGCCGCCGATAAGCAGGCGGGTGAAAAACGAATCTTCCTCGTCGTAGGGTTTTTCATCGGGGAGGGTGGCGCGATAGCCGAGGGAGCGAACGCGCTTTTTTAGTAATCCGTCATTGGTAATTGAGTTGTCGAACGTGATGGTGGCTTGACTTTGAATGAAACTGACTTCGGCGTCCACAACACCATTTGTGCGTTTCAGGTTTTCACTGACCAGCCACGCGCAGGAGGAACACCACATCCCGCTGAGCGTGAATGTGATGTTTTCAACATTTTCTGAATTTGCAACGACAGTCACCGGTTTCGCAGGAGACTCGGCAAGCAACACGGCAACCTCCCTGCACGAGGGACAGCAAAACACATCACCCCGGTCATTCGCAAGGGGATGCAGGGTCGTCAGTCCGCAGAGGGAGCAGGTGAAAGTTAGTTGGGTCGTTTGATAGTTGGCTAGTTGCATGGTTTGGAAGTTAAGTGTTGCGTGCGGGCGGTAGTGGTGATGACGAGGTCATAACTTTTTGTATCAATTGGTGGTCGAGTAGTCCCGCGGTGCTCGTCGCGGGACGTATCGAGACCACAACATTAAATTTCAAGTTCACATGTTATCGTTGGTCTCGATACGTGGCGCACTCGCCGTTTAAGGCTCGGCGCCACTACTCGACCAACAGAGTTTCAATTTCACCAAAACATCACCTCGCCGATCATCAAATGACCGACGAGACCGAGCGCGGCAAACCCGCGCATGGCGAATTGGAAGCCGAAGAGCATCATGACAAGGGAGGCGAGTCCGCGCGACCATGGGCGTGTCTGAGATTTATTTGCCAGCCATTTGACGGCGAACAGGCTGGGGAGGGTGGCAACGCCGAAGATGAGCATGTTCAACGCGCCGCTGAACATATTTGCGGAGGCAATCGCAGTGACGAGGGCGGTGAGGACCAAGCCGCAGGGGAGGAGTCCCCAGAGGAGGCCGAGCAGGTAGACTGTCGGGAGCGAAGCGGTGTTGAAGGCGCGGATGGCGCGTCCCCAGCGGTGAGTCAACGAGGTGAAGATCAGCTCGGGGGAGGGAGTTAATCCAATGAAGGCGGATGCCATGTAAAAGGCGAGAATGGCAAAGAGGATCGAAAGCGCGGCTTGCAGTGTGTCGAATTGCCAGAGGCTTTGCCCGAACGCTCCGAACAACGCGCCGAGCGCGGCGTAGGTTGTGAGGCGCCCGGCATGTGCCAATGCCCACGCAAATTTATTTTGGAATGCGGGCTGGCGGTCGAAGAGGATGACGACGGCGCTGCACATCCCCACGCAGTGACCGAGACTCCCCAGCAATCCGAGCAACAATGAAGCCAACATTTTCTATCGTTAATGTATTAATTTTCTTCAGAAAAACTTCGGAAGCCTCGAAAGACTTCCGAAGTTTTTCGCGATTCAATTTATCGAATGAACCAGGTACGGCCGAGCAGCCACCAGTTGGCGAGGTAATACACCGCGAACCAGACGAGGAAGGCGAATACCAGCACGAGCGTGCCGCGCGGTTGGTTCTGCTTGTCCTCGAGGTCGTGGTCGGTGAGCTTGGTGGATTCGAGCACCGGGTTGTTCGTGCCGGAGACGAGGAGCAGGTTGCTCGCTTCGAGCCGCGGACCGGTGAGGATCGAGGTCAGCACGATGGTGACGTACATGATGCCGCCGGTGACCGCGATGAGCGCGCCGATGCCGAAGATGGCAAGAGTGAGATCGATCGTGCCGGGTACGACGCCGGAGAAGGTGATATCCCAATTGCGGCGCGAGACACCCTGCAGACCGCTGGTGATCATGCCCAGCGAAACGAGCGCAGTGCCGCCGCCGAACACGTACGGTTGCCAGACCGCCCACTTTTTGAGTTTAAGTTCCTTGCGGAAGATAAGCGGGATGACATAGTACGTGAAGCCCATGAAGGCAGTCGTCGTGCCGCCGACCACGGTGGCGTGGAAGTGACCCGGCAAACGGAGCGTGTTGTGCGCGAGCATGTTGATCTGTTCGGTGCCGATGGTTACACCGGTGATGCCGCCGATCCAGCCGAAGAGGACCATCGAGACGACCAGCGCGGCAAAGCCCGGTTCACCCCACGGGGCGTTCCGAAGCCAGCCGAACAAGCCTTTGCGGTAGCCTTTGGCGCGGAGGGCTACTTCCATGGCGGCGGGGATGGAGAAGGCGTGCATCATCGAGCCGAGCACGGCAAGGTACATCGCGTAGGAGGTGTTGACCATTTTCCAGGCGAACGAGAGACCGGGGTCCACGAGCAGGTGATGCGCCGAGCCGAGGTTGATGAAGAACAGGTAGAGGATAAACGCGAAGCGTGAGAACTTCTCGTTCAACGGGCGCACGCCGATGGTCATCTGCGCGAGCGAGTACCAGATGGAGACCATCGCGGCGAGATTCACC
Source organism: uncultured Anaerolinea sp. (assembly GCA_964528275.1). GTDB lineage: Bacteria > Chloroflexota > Anaerolineae > Anaerolineales > Villigracilaceae > Defluviilinea. The sequence goes on from CAZGSB010000025.1 coordinate 13,367, forward strand.
TGTTGCGCGGGGTGACCGAAACCCCAGAAGAAGTTGCGGTAGATGCCCGGGTCGAAATTCGGCAATACGCCCAGCGACCAGAGGAATGCCGGGACGATCGCCGCCGCGCCTTCGAGCAGGGTGAAGACTGCCAGAATGGCGGCGGTCATCAAGCCGAACACCACGAGAGGCATCGAGCCTTCGATGCGTCCCTCGCGTTTCGCAACGACGATGTTGATGAAAAAGGTGATGGTCGCGATCAACGCGCCGACCGCGAACAGAATGTAACTGAGATAGAACAGCGGGTGCGCTTTCATCGGCACGTAGGCGGTGAACGCCACAATGCTGTTCGTATCGAACAACACCACGAAGTTCGCCATCAGCCCGCCGACGGTCATCAATATGAAACCGAGCCAGGCGAGTTTGGGCGAAGCGTGTCTCGCATTCAACAGAACGGTGGAGCCAAAGTGCAAGCCCGCCATCTCGAAAAACACGATCCATGCGACGAGCATGTCGATGCCGTGAAGCGTCAGCAGTCGGTAGAACCAGGTCGCATCGAGAAGATGAACCGCCTGCCAGCGCGTGAGTGCGATCAGGAGCGCGGCGATGCCGCCGAGCGTCAATGTGACGACCGCCATCACCGCGTTGGCGATGATCAGGCGTTCGGTGTGCATGTCCACTTTGAGGGTGAGCACGGGGCAGGTGCGATAGTCGTCCTTCGCGTCTTTTGCCCAGGGGAAGGTGGGTGCAAGGGTTGCCATGTTTCCTCCTATTTCACGATGATTTTCCCGACCATCGTGTGGTGGCCCAGGAAACAATATTCATTGCAAACGACGGTGAATTCGCCGGTGGAGGTCGGCGTGATGGTTGCCACGTAATCATAGCCAGGCAGGACTTGCAAGTTGATGTTGACCGGCTGGAGCGAGAAGCCGTGGTTAAAATCCATCGATGAAAGATGCAGGCGGTATTCCTGCCCTTTTTCGAGTTGCAGGATGGGATACCACTGCCAGGTGCTGGCTCGCAGGTACACGTCTGCGCCGGGCGGCGGCGCCACCACCGGGATGCCGTTCTCCTCCCCAATTTGATATTGATCGACAAAGTCGTTTACCGTTGCCGCATATTTCTGCGGGGTGGTGCGGTAGGTTTCGGCAGGCACATTCTGCTTCCCCATAAAATACCAGAGCGGCATCATGATGGTTAGGAAGATACACCATACTAATGCCACGGTCAGCCAGGTTTTTTCCATGCGACCCATCGGCTTCCACCAGTTTCGTTCAGGTGCTAACATAGTCTCCATTCTCCTTTCGAGGGTGTGGCTCGCCTTACGGAGCCGGCGGAACGCCCAGCAAATCCATGATCCCCCATGCGTTATAGATCACCCCGCTGATTAAAATAGATAACAGGAACAACAGCCACATATTGTCGAACACTTTCTGCATCGGATCGATCGGTTCGTTCTCTTGCTTCTCTTTCTTGGACATGGAACTCTCCTTCCGGGTGGGACATTTAAGGCACGATAAGCCTTATTTGATTTCCAATATGTTAGCATTTGTGAAATCAAAAAGAATGTGATGAATGAATATGGTATGCCGTGACATTAATCACTATTTGGATAATTCAACTCTTAATATGATAAATTACTCTATTATCCGAATTACGCTTGCATACCTCCCTTCCGCTTTTTCTTCGCCCATCAATCAAAGACAATGGTCATGCCGTCCACGTAACGGATGTCACTGTCTCATTAATGGTATTCCCATACAATTTATCCATATTCATTTCGGAGGCATATCGATGAAGAAATTAGCGTTACTCACCCTGATCGTGGTTGCCACCATGATCCTTGCGGCGTGTGGTGGAGGCGGTGAAGCAGCCGTCGCCACGTTGGAACCAGTTCCCGCGGAATTTGCCGGTAAAACCAACCCCTTTGGCGCGGAAGCGGTGACTGACGGCGCGGCAGTGTTCAAAACCAACTGCGAATCGTGCCATGGTCCCCTCGGGCACGGCGACGGTCCTGCGGGTGAAGTGCTCGACCCCAAGCCGAAGAACCTTGGCGCACTGCAACAGCTCGCCGGTGACGATTACCTGTTCTGGCGCGTGAACACGGGCAAGCCCGGCACATCCATGGCGCCGTGGGCGGGCATCCTGACCGAGGATCAGATTTGGCAGGTGATCGCATTCGTCCGCACCCTTCAGCCGTAAATTTGCGTTTCACAAAAAAGAGCGATGCTGTCGAAGCATCGCTCTTTTGCTATAACAAAGAATTTCAATCAGAAAACAACAATGCGATCAGGGCATGCGTGATGAGGGTTTGACGTATGCCTGAACTAGATGGGAGATGACCGCACCATTTTACTGACACAGAATCCTGAACTCTGCCAGGCTTGATGTTATTTCCTGCGGATCGAATATTTGAACCGATTCCCAGCCAGAATAGATTTGGCCTGATGCACCTAATTGCAGGTCCTCTACTGATGTCTTACGACCCGGCGCCATCAAAGTTCAATGTTTCGATTGGCACGGATGCTCCATCGCTTCGCTCCCAATGACGGAATTTACCCCCTGCCAAACCTTTTCTTGAAATCTGATGTGAGCGCGTCGCCAGCCGCTTCTACAAGTTTGCCGACAATGGGGTGAACCACAATACTCACCACCGCGCCCGCTACTCCCGGCAAATTCTTGACGAACCAATTGCGGACATATTCCATCGTGGAAAGATCGGGTTTCTTATCGGTAACTGCCAGCTCCAACTCGTCCACGCGTTCCAGCGCGGCATCTTTTTGTTCCGCTGGCGTTTCGGATTCAACTTTTGTTCGCAGTTGCGCGAGCAGTCCACGCAATTCATCCATCTCTTGCGAGGTGACCGAAGAATGCACCACAGTTTGGGTTTGGTTGATATTCTGCCCGACAGCGACTTGTCCGCTGATATTGCCATCAATGGTTACATTGATGTCGCTCCTTGAAGTATGCCCGTTTTTCTTTTTATTCATGGGTTTCTCCGCTATGGTGGTGGAACACCACAGAATCCATCAGACGCGCCTGCCCATGCGCAATCCGGGGAATGTGCACTACAACTGAATTCATCAGTATATTGTTCACAACCCGATGGCGGAGGCGGCGAATCAGATTCGGTAATTGAAGTTATGATTTTCGGGGAAGGACCTCCGCTGCCATTAGGAACAGAATCCACTGGCACAAAGATACCCACGCAAGACAAATCACCTTGAGTTTGTACGGCAGGTCCAATGGAAACCCAGCACGCGCGAACATTGGGGTTGGGAAGCTTTACTTGGAACCATATACTAACCTCATTTTTACTTACCATTATGATATCAATGGTCTGCCCTTCAAAGAGGGTTCCCGCGACCGGATATACCGTAGAAGGACCTTTCCTGCAATTAGCATTTGTCAAAGCAGTGAGAGTGAGTCTGTTAGCATCCGTACATGCAAAGACTGGAGTAATCGTCGGAGTTCGGCTCGGAGTAAAAGTTCGCGGTGGTGTGGACGTAAGCGAGAGTGTATAAATGGGCGTTGAAGACCAATTGGGCGTGGGAGAATACATTGCCTTAAGTGTCTGCGTTGGGATAGGTGACGATCTCCAAGTGTCGCCATAAGCGTATCCCACACCAGCAAGGATCGCGGCAAATACGATACCGCCCAAAATGCCAAACCAACGCCCTGTTCCTCCGCGTTTTCGAGTCTTTGGCGGTGAGGGTATTTTATTCATAACATCTAAATTATGTTTTGTGATTGCCATTCCCGCCTTATCACCGATAGCCTGACGGATGTCCAACGCCTGCGTCAACATCTTACGCGCTTGATCGTTCATCCCAATGCACAAAGCGCGGCTTCCCAGTTGATGAAGCGCCCAGCCCTCCGCTTTGCGCTCTCCCGATACGCGCGCCGCCGCCAGTATCATGGACAGAATCCCCGACCACGCCTGCCAGCGTTTCAAAAATACCAAGGACCCTTCGATGGCGCACCCAAGTTGAATTACATCCTGCCAGCGTTTTTTATCGTCCGCTTTTTGGATGACAGCCAGTAAAACGTCCATGGCATCTTCCATAAGTCCACGATTCGGCTGTTGGATAATCCAACTTGAAAAATAATTGATCAACGTATCTTCCCATGCGGTTAGATCCCACAAGTTCGGAAGCGTTCTTGCCGTCACGGCCGTCAGGCTATAGCGCGGGCTGTGCGCCTGCACCAAGCCGAGTACCATCAGACTGTCCAAAATTTTCTTGGGTTGATGTACTTCTGAAAGATTTGCAACATGTTGAAACGGCACGACTGCGTCAGCCGCCGCAAGCACAGCCAAAATTTTCTTTTGGAATTCGCTTAATAAAGCGAGAGAGAATTGAACAACAGCCGTGTCGGAGTCCACGCCTTGAAGTTGATCGCGTATATCTGAAATGGATCGTCCCGTCTCGCGCACCGAAGACGCAATATGCAAAATGCGCAGAGGCTGATCTTCCAGCGTGGATAAGATCTCTTTAACGGCAGCAGTTTCCAGGTCCGAAAGAGATCGCCCCAATTCCTTCTCGAAGAGCATTAAGGCTTCATGTTCCGGCAGTCCATGCAACGAGACAATTTGTCCCTCTCCCCACAGACTGCGATCCATGGATGCAAATACAAACATACTTGCAGGCATAGTGTTGAGCAACGACTCGATTGAATCGCGCTCTAAAGAGATGTCATCCAGCAGAATAAGCGCTTGGATATCCTGCAAGCCGTTTCGAATCTGTCCGTCCGTCGGCTTGGTATTTGGAGGGCTGGTATGAAAAGCATCAAAAAGCAATTGGAGCAGGTCGTCGAGCCCCTGGTCTTTTGCGGAGAGATAAACCACGCCATCGGCAAATTTGTTTGCTTTGGGGAGATGCGCCACGCGGCGCAAAAGACTGGTCTTGCCCATTCCGCCCATACCAAATATGGACACAGGCACAGACGTTTCGAACGCAGACTTGATGCTTGCCGTTTCCACGGCTCGATCCAACAGAGATGGAAAAGGACGCGGTTTCATATTTACAGGTCGAGCGCGCGGTTCGATCATAGGCTGGGCTGTCGGCGAAGCGACATTGACGATGCCGCCATTGACATCACCGAATTGCAGAATGTAGTTACCGACGGCGACCTGGCTACTTACAGTCCCTTTGATTTCTGCCTTGATAGTATCAGTCATGATAGCCATCAGAATCTCCTTCTGCAAAACCGTCTGACGATTTGCAATATACATCAACATTTTCAAGATAGCATTTTAGACTTCCGAGGTCTTGAAGACCTCGGAAGTCTGTTGGTTATTTCGTGAATACTACGCTGTCAAGAATGCTTTGAGCTTCCTGTGGCTGGACAACCGAATTTAGAGTCTTGCCGGGAGCCGCAAGGAACATGATGAGCATGCGTTCTCCATTGACGTTGTCCAGCAATATGAAGCGCCATTCTCCATCGTTTACGACTATGTTCCACCGCGTATCTATCACATTCAAAAAAGTCTTTTTGTCAGTTGTCGTTGATTCCCAAATGGGCATTGCATCAATCTGCACGCCGCTGATTCCTCCGACAGTCACCTGAGTCGGTTCACCGGTCGTGAAGTCGGGATTCGACTTAATCCAGGATACGAAATCATCAGGAAAGGGAATATAACGTCCATCAACCGGATCGGCGAGTCGTGCAGTTGTAACGATATTAAAACCAATGTCTACCTGCCCGTTTGAAATGGTGAAAAGGTGAGGTAAATTATCCACAACATGCCAATCCGAACCGAAACTGACGCTTATGGGAAGCTTGAAATTTGACCATGGGGTCTGTGGCTCCCAAGTAGTTCCTACATCAGTATTACAGTCAGCGCCTGTCTTGGTTTCACATTTGACTACGAACAAAACTCCGCCGTCCTCCTTTGGCTCAAAGTATTCAATACTGCCGATCTCATCCTGGCTACAATGGAGGCACAGCTGGAAGTTCACCGCCAGAAGGCCGTCAATGAGCGCGGCCGAGCCTCTCGCTCCCGGATCCGATGGGTTATCGGTTCGCAGAAATGTGAAGCAGTTGCCTTCGATATTCAGTGCGATGCAGATCGGGTCATCGGGGGCGCGGAAGCGCAGCACATGCGGGGGATTTCCTCTCACAAGATGGTAGTCAACATTCAAGAACTCCTCAGGGATTGGATCTCCCGCCAGAGTAAATTCGTTGTTAGCCTTTGTTGAAGCGGGCGCGGGCGTTGCCGTCGGTATGGATGTGGCTGCCGGCGCGCAAGCCGAGAACAATACACTTGCGAGCATCAATACTGAAACGAGCGATTTACGAGCGTTCATTTTGCGAGCATTCTTTTTGCGTGTGTTCATTTTTCTCCTTTGGTTCAGACTTCCGAAGTCTCGAAGACTTCGGAAGTCTGGATTGTTTAACAACATCACGGTTGTGAAAATACGACCGTATCCAGAACTTTCTGAGATGCTGCCCCTCCCAACAGAAATTCTTCGGTAGACGCGGGACCTTCGGTCATGATCAAGACACCCTCGCCGAAAACATCATTCAGGAGGATGAAACGGATATCCTCCCCAGGTCTGCATCTCCAGCCAGTATCTCGAAGGAATATCCAGACTCTATCGGCACCACAGGCAGAGGTGCCATTGGTATTGATCTGGATTCCTTGAAATCCGCCAACAACAACGGGCTGAGTTTTCACAACCTGAAATAGACCGTGTGACTGAATCCAAGTGACGAAGTCATCCGGGAAGGGCACTTCCGATAACGGAGCATCGGCGGAAGCGTCAGGACCCGCGATCTTTATATACCTTACATAGATGAAGGCAAGGTCCACATTATGTCCTCTAAGCGTGAACACATCTTTATAGGTTTCCAACACTGACCATTCAGCATCAAAACTGACGCTCATTGGAAGCTCAAAAAGATGGAAGCGCCTGGTTGTTAGAGTGACGGCGGTCGGTGGAACCGTCGTTGATGCCGCGACAGGTGGGACGGCAGTTGACGTCGCCTGTGCCTGACAGGCAGTGAGTAATACGCTTACGAGCATCAAAACTGAAACAAGCAAATTACGTGTGTTCATTTTCTTCTCCTTTGGTATGGTTGAATAGTTGGCGCAATTCAATCAGAACGCCAGGTTTCACGTAATGCCAAAAGGGATACAAAAAGTGATATAAACGAAATAACATGCCAGAAGTAATCTCATTCGGAACATGGCTTCGCTCGCGCCGCCGCCTGCTGGATTTGACCCAGCAGACTCTTGCTGGGCAAGTTGGCTGCGCGCGCATCACCTTGCGCCGCATCGAAGCCGACGCGCTGAAACCATCCAAAGAACTGGCGCTTATTCTGCTGGAGAAACTTGGTATCCCCGAGTTTGAGCGCCCCCAATGGATTCTCTTTGCGCGTGGACTTGCGAGTCTTCCTATTTCACCCGTTGATTCTTTTATCGGTCAACCATTATCGAATTTACCTGCTTCGTTGACCACCTTCGTCGGTCGTGAAAAAGAGCAGGCAAAGATCATCAAACACATCAGAAAATATCGCCTCATCACACTCACAGGTCCGGGCGGGGTTGGCAAAACCCGCCTTTCAATAAGAGTCGGGGAAGAAGTTTTGGGAGACTATGCCAATGGTGTCTGGTTAGTGGAACTGGCTTCACTAAGCGATCCAACCCTTCTTCCACAATCAGTCACTGCTGTGTTTGGCATCGCGGCACAATCTAATATTTCCCATACAGAAATACTGATCAACTTCCTGCGCGCAAAAACGACACTGCTCATCCTCGATAACTGCGAACATTTGCTGGATGCTTGCGCTCAATTGGCTGCCACGTTGTTGACAAGTTGTCCCAACTTGAAAATCCTTGCCACCAGCCGTGAATCTTTAGGCGTCACCGGCGAATCGGCTTATCCCGTTCCCTCGCTTGGCTTGCCCGATCTTGAGCAATTGCTGGAGACCTTCAGGGAATACGAGTCGGTACGCTTGTTTGAAGAGCGTGCCCAACTTGCTAAAATGGATTTTTTGCTGACGCTGAAAAACGCTTCATCCGTCGCTCAAATTTGCCACCGTCTCGACGGCATCCCCCTGGCAATAGAGTTAGCCGCCGCACACGTCAGTATGTTTTCTACGGAGCAAATTGCCGCACGGCTGAATGAAAGTTTCAATTTACTGACCGGCGGGAGTCGCACTGCCTTGCCGCGCCAGCAGACCATCCGCGCTTCCATTGATTGGAGTTGGAATCTGCTCTCCGATTCAGAACGGATTCTTCTGCGGCGTCTCTCGGTCTTCGCCGGCGGCTGGTTTCTCGAAGCCGCTGAAATTGTTTGCAGTGAAAATGGACTAGAAAAAAATCAAGTACCAGACTTGATATCGCAACTCGTTGCAAAATCTCTGGTTGTGACGAATCAGGAAGCAGGGTATGAGAGACGTTATCATCTGCTGGAAACGATCCGCCAATATGCAAATGAAAAACTGGAAGGATCAGAAAGAGAGAAGCGTACGCAAGATAGTCATCTCGATTATTTTCTCAATTTAGCTGAAACTGCTGCACCAAATTTGCTCAAGCCTGAGCAGTTGGAATGGCTGGTGCGATTGGAGGCGGAGCAGAACAATATACGCGCCGCGCTGGATTATGCGTTGAACAACAAAGAATCGCCTGAAGCTTCATTGCGGCTCTGTGCAGCTTTGGGAACGTTCTGGATAATAAAATGTAATTGGCTAGAAGGCTCAAAGTGGTTAGAAAGCGCACTTTCGAAATCATCATCAATCCTAACCATGTCAGAAAAAACTGCCCGCGTCCGAGCACTTTATCAGAATGCTGAACTTGCTGATGGGCTGGATGACATCGAACGTATAACGACCTCTGCTAATTTAAGCTTTACCTTGGCACAGGAAGGTATCGACAAACGTGATATTGCAATCGCAAGATTTTACGTAGGATGCGCCTTCCATCGGCTAGAAGATAATGAAAAAGCACGTCCTTTATTTGAGCAATGCTTGGCTGAGTTTCGCGAATTAAAAGATTCCTACTGGGAGGCAAATACCTACCGTCGGCTCTCACACATTCTTGTAAGAAAAGGGAAGATATCGCTTAAGGAAAAAAACTCACAAGATTTGGAATTAGCGCGTAAAGCGGGAGAACGCCTACTTCTTGCTAATATCTTGTTTAACCAGGCAACCTGGGCATGGAATGACCACCAATTTGATAAAGCAGAAGCGTATCTAAAAGAATCCGAAACGCTCAACAACCAAATTGGCTATAGAGGCGGTATGGGCTCTTACTACCAAGCGGTGATGGTACATTTCAAGAATGATTATCAACAAGCAAGAATTATGTATGAAAAGGTAAGAGAGCAATATGACATCATCGGTGAAAAGGGTATAAAATCACTTGCCATTGTAAATCTTGGAATTCTAGCAAGGGATGAAGGCGACTTTCAAGAGGCTCAATCCTATATCGAAGAAGCTCTAAAGATTGCGCAGGAAATCGGAAGCAGAAGTGTTATTGGATATCGGCTGGCACTGTTAGGAGAGGTTGAGTTTCTTCAAGGGAACCTACAAAGGGCGAAAAGGGGTTTCCTAGAAAGCATGTCGATCGGAGAAGAGATCGTTGATGAGCATTATACAAAATGCGGTATATTGTTAATTTTTTCAAAAACTTATGAAAGTTTACAGCCACAAAATTCAATTCGCGTACTCAGTGCAGCTAACAACTACCTCAGGCTCAAGAATCTTGACGAAGCTTTGGATCCGTTTTTCATCCGCGATTCAGATCACGCCATCGCGCAAGCCCGCAAGTACCTAGACGAATCTGCATTCAATATGGCCTGGGTGGAAGGTCAAAAGCTGACAATTGAAGAAGCATATGACCTAGCATTGAAGGTGGTGGAAGAAAGCTAATCGCGCTTGCTTGTTTTTGAATACATTGCAAAACCAATCGTGCCGAATGCTAATCCCGTCACCGAGGAGCCCCACGCGAGAAAATTCAAAAAGAACGTAGACTCCAATAAATGGATGACCATCAAAAACGGGAGGGTGATTCCCAACAGCATGAGAATCACGCCCAAGGTCAGGAGGAAGCGGGGATTGATCATTGCGGTTGATATAACCAGCACGCTACAAAATGATGCGGCTCGGGTTCAAAATCCATCGGCTCTTTTTCATCGCACAGACCGGCAATGGCTTTCGCGCAGCGTGGGTGGAAGCGACATCCCTTGGGCGGGTTGACCAGACTCGGCGGCTCGCCGGGCGGCACTTCCTTGAACGAATCGGCGTTGCGCGCGTCAGGGTCCGAGGTGGCGGCGAGCAAGGCGTGCGTGTATGGGTGAAGCGGATTTTCGAGCAAGCGGCGCGTGTCCGCTTTTTCGATCAGGTTGCCCGCGTACATCACGAAGATGCGTTGCGAAAAATATTTCACCGTCGAAAGATCGTGCGTGATGTAGATGACCGAAAGCCCGTGCGACTCTTGCAATGCGCGCATGAGTTTGAGAATTTCGACGCGCACCGAGGCATCCAACATCGAGACGGGCTCGTCGGCGACGATCAACTTCGGTTCGCGCAACATGGCGCGGGCGATGACGATGCGTTGCTGTTGCCCGCCGCTCAGCATATGAGGAAATTTCGAGAGGAAATCCTCCACCGGGTGGAGTTTGACCTCCGTCATCACCTTGTGGATGCGCGACAAGCGCTCCTCTTTATTTTTCATCCCGCTGATGATGAGCGGCTCTTCGAGAATTTGCTGCACGGTCATGAAGGGCGGTAATGCGCCGTACGGGTCTTGCTGGACGTAGCCGATCTTGAAGCGATATTTCTGCAGGGCATTGCCTTTCAACCCGGATAAATGTTCATCATCGAAGATGACCTCGCCGTTGGTGGGAGTGTTCAGCCCCAGGATGGTCTTCATCAGGCTGGACTTGCCGCATCCCGATTCCCCTACGACTGCCACTGTCTCCCCTTCTGCCAGGTCGAAACTGACGCCGTCCACCGCCTTGACGTAGCCCGCATGACCAAACCCGAAGCGGCGCAACTCGTACCACACGTGCAAATCCCGAATGGATAGCAGGGGCTGGGCTTCGTTGATCTTTCCGTTCATCGTCATAACCTCACGTAGATCTGTGATCATTGATGCAACCAGCACTTTACTTTGCGCCCGTTCCTTCCAAACATGGGCGGTTCTTCATCGCATTTATCAAAACGGAACGGGCAACGCGCCGCGAAGCGGCATCCCTTCGGAGGGTTGACCAGACTGGGCGGTTGACCGGTGATGAACATCGGGTCTGAATCACTGCGCAGGCGCGGCACGCTCGCCATCAACATCTGCGAATAGGGATGAAGCGGCGCGGGGAAAAAGTCGCGCGCGTGACCGGTCTCCACGATCTGCCCGGCGTACATGATGGCGACCTCGTCCGCCAGTTCGCTGGAGGTGGCGATATCGTGCGTGATCAAGATGAAGGATGTGCCGAGTTCATGCTTGATACGCTTCAACACATTCATGATGTTGGCTTGCGTGAGCAAGTCGAGGGCGGAGGTCGGTTCGTCGAGGACGATCAGGCTGGGGCTGGTGACGAGCGCCATGGCTAACGCCACACGCTGGCGCATCCCCCCGCTCAGCTCGAAGGGATAGCGGCTGACAAAATCCTGCGGCACGCCCACATGCTGGAACATTTTGTAGACCAGCCCCATCGCTTCGGTCTTGCTCAACCCCAGGTGAACGATGGCGGGCTCGGCAACCTGCTCCCCCACGCGGATGACCGGGTTGAGCGCGTTCATCGCAGCTTGCGGGACGAGCGAGATGCCCAGCCAGCGCACGTTCTTGCGGAACTCTTCATCGTCGAACTTCATCACGTCTGCGCCTTGCAAGTAAACCCTGCCCTCATATTTATCGACATTGCGGGGCAGAAGCCTCAGCATGGCTTTCGCCAGCGAGCTTTTTCCACATCCCGATTCGCCCAGGACGACCACGGCGCGATTCGAATCGAGATCGAAGTTCACGCCGTCCACGGCTTGCACGGTCCCGCCGCGAGTCTTGAAATGCAATTCGAGCTTTTCGATCTGGAGGAGTTTATGCGTCGCTATCTGATTCATGCGTCTCTCAATTTGGGGTTGAAGATACGATCCAGCGCAAAGCCGAGCATGGCAAAGCCCAATCCGGTGAACATGAGCAGGATGGTGGGTTCGAGAATCCAGTAGTAGTAACCTCGATATAACGCCCCGTTGGAGTTTGCATCCTGAATGATCTTGCCCCAGGTCGGCAGGACGGGGTCGCCCAGTCCAAGCACCGCCAGCGAGGCTTCAAGGAATACGAAGGCGGGAACCGAGGAGACCAGCCCCGGTATCAGTAATGGAATCATGCGAGGAATGAGGTAAAAGAACACAATGCGCGGTCCGCTGGCGCCGTAGGCGCGCGCCGCTTCGATGTACATGGACTCTTTAACTTGCAGGAAGATCGAGCGGAATCCCTTGATGGCGCCGGTAAAGATGCTCAGGGCGATCGTCGCACCAAGAATGACCCACAGACTGCGCGAGTAGAACGTGCCGATCATGATGAGGATGGACAGGAACGGCAGTACCAGGTTCACTTCCGTGATCCGTTGGATCAGTTCATCGACCCAGCCGGCATACCATGTGCCGATGGCGGCTATGATCATGGTCAACACCGAGGAGCCGAGGGAGGCGACGAGCCCGAAGGTCAGGGCAACGGGTGCGCCCCATAGCAAGGGGATGACGAGATCGCGGCGCGCCTGGTCGGTGCCAGCCAGCCCATAGACCTGCCCATGGAATACAAATTCAGCGTCGATCCTTGAGTCGGGCTCAAAGGTGGTACCGGTGATGAGGAGTTGATACTGCCCCTTGAGAAGCGAACCAGTTTCAGGGTCCGAAAAGAGCGTGGCGATGATGTCGTCTGTGCGCAGTTTGGTCTTGAGTTTTTCATCCTGCCCAAATCGATAGGTTTGCTGTTTGCTGATCGCCATGTTCGCGATCCGTATCGTGCGCCCATCGGGCGTCTGCCATTCGAGCGAGACAAAAGGTTGTTTTTCGGCAAACTCAGAGGTGAAATACAACAGCATTTCCTGGGGGTACGTGTCGGCATTGAATTCGAACCGATACGCGGCGATCAAGGTGCCTGTGCCTTCCGCGCCGGCGGTGAACTCATTCGAGAAGGTCTCATCCGTGGTTCGTACGGAAAACGATTCGGCGTATTTTTTCGCAGAGAAGTAATTGATCCATGCGGGGGCGGCAAACTTGGGGTTCTGGTACCAGACCTCCTCGCCGCCGCGCCATAAACGGATGGCTTCGTTATAGGGGATCTTCACCATGGCATAGATCGCCAGCGCGACCAACCCCAGCACAGTGATCAAACCGAACACCGCCGAAGGGTAGTAGAGCAGTTTTTGTAACGAGCTTTTCAACCCCGCCATGTTAACTCCCGACTTTTACGCGCGGATCGACGAGGGAGTAGATGAAATCAAGCAGAAAGACCGTCAGCGCAAGCAGGTAGGCATAGATGATCGTCGAACCGACAATGATGGGGATATCGTACAAACCGATTGCCTGGAACAGCGTGCGACCTAAACCAGGCCAGAGGAATACGGTTTCCGTGATGGTCGCGCCAGTCCATAAGGTGATGATGAGCAGGGCAAAGTTGGTGATGATGTTGGGGAGGGTGGGGCGCAAAATATATTTTCGTTCCACATCGCGCGCGGTCAACCCCTTTGCCTTCGCCATATCCACGTAATCTTCGCTGGAATAGATGAGAAAAAATGTCCGGTAATTATAGATGCTGAGAAAGAAGGAGCTCAGCACCAATGACGCCGTCGGAAGCACGAGGTGCTTGAGCAGGCTCAGTGAATAATCGAACAGGTTGGAGGGAGGCGGAGAATCGACCATGCCACCAAACGGGAGTACTTTAAGCAAGGCGGCAAAGATCAAGATCAGGAAAATACCATAAAACCATGGCGGCACAGCAGAGGTCGGCGAGAGTGTTACAACAAGTTTGTCCCAAAAATTACCGTATCGGCGCGAAAGGTTCAAGGCAAGCAGGATGCTGGAGAAAAACAGGAATAATTGCGAGATGCCCATCAACAACAAGGTGGCGGGCAGTCGCTCCAGCAGGATCAGCCGCACTTGTTTCGACCCGGCGTCGCTCGTCATGTTGAAGGCGCGACCAAGGTTCAACGTCAGGGCATTCGTGAGGTAGCGGAAGTTCCGTACTGCAAGCGGGACGTTCAGCCCCATCCGTTCTTCCTCAGAGGCAATCGTGTCCTGGATCAATTTTTCACGTACTTCCGGCGCCATGGTCTTCGCCGCGGGGCTGGCAATAATGCCCTGCGTGACCCGGTCGCGAATTTCGCCGCGCATGATCGTATCGACGAACCCGCCCATGTTCGCGATCACGATCGTCAGATACACGCCCACTACCACGGTTGAAAATAATGTCAACAAACGGACCAGGACATATCGGGAAACGCGCAGGACAGTCGCGTTACGCGCGGAGAGCTTTGGGGCAACCGGGGTCTCGGAAGCCGGTTGAATGACAACTGCCATGGAATCACCTCGCACAAGGAAGGACACAGGGACGAAGATCGTCTTCGTCCCTGTGTTTGATCAAACTCGCAATCCCATTATGGGACCGCTACAAAATCGAAAGAAGTAAAGGATGGGACCGCCACAGGGATCGGCACCACAGCCACTTCGAGACGCGCCGAACCGGTCGACAGTTTGCCGGTTTCCTCGGCGGATAGCGTCACTTGATACTGACCGTCCGCCACCGGCGTCGCATCGCCGACCGAGACCACTGTTCCGGTCGCGTCGTACAGGATGTACTTCACACGGGCGATATCCGAGAGGAGGTACGGCTGGTCGCCGAAATTGATGGCGATATCGAACGTCTCCTCGGAACCGACCTTCACCTGTCCCGGCCCATCGAGAACGGTGGTTGCGATCTTCGCTTCGCTGAAAATGGACCAGCGGTCGGCGAGGTCGACAAATTCGCTGTTATTCTTGAGGACGAGCGATTTTTCAGTGACGAACACCTGGTCGAGATAGTAGGGACCCGTCCCAACCCAGAAGTGACCGTGATCTTCGTACCATTTCTTCAGGTTGGCATAACGCAGGTCGGCTTCTTCTTTGGTGATGTACTGGCCGAGGGTTGGCTCATAGGGAATATAGGATTCTGCCGCCGCCTGATCGAGATATTTGGCAAGGATTTCGAGGCTGGGTCCGCCCACCCAACTGGTGTTTTCGATCTGGGCATCATCGGCTTTCGTTTGGGTATAGGCAAGTTCGCCGCCGGCTTCCGCCAGGTTTGAAATGGCGAAGACCTGCCAACTGTTCTCGCCGGACAGCCCGAACGGCGACTGGGGCCACAGCGGAGCAACGTTCAACTCGGCGTCCGAAACGTACGCATCGGTGTACGACTCGATCGTCAGCGGATCGGTGGAGGTGATGCGATAGCCCTTGAACGAGACCAGCCCGGCATCGATGCTCAAGGCAAGCGATTCATCGTAGATCGGGCTTTCGGGTTTGCCCGGGTCGATCCCCTGAATCAACGCCATCACAAAATCGCCGGCGGAAAGCGGGCTGCCGTCATGCCACTTCACCGTCTCGAACAGATCGTCGGGGTAGACGACGACACTTTTCACGTTGGCGGTCAAGCCATCGGGGAATTTTTCGCCAACGGTGATCCAGCGTTGTTCGGTCGCGTTCCAGTCGATCCACGCGTCGGCCGGGACATCGATCTGGGGCACGGAGGTGACCGTCAACCAGTCAAGGTTCTGGTTGATGTTCAAGCCTTCTTTGTAGACCAGCTCGGCGCTGGCAATGCGCTGGGGCCAGGCAAGCCCGGTAAACGGATCAGCCATCAAACCGCCGCCGCCCCCCGCGTTCGAGGTGCCCATGGTGGTCGAGCGCATGATATTCGAATCCCACACCCAGTTGCTTCCGCCAACAGTATTCCACGGTTGGGTGAACAGGTCGTTCGTGCCGACCTTCATCGAGCCGCCCTCCTGATCCTTGAAGCGCAGGTTGTAAGGACCGACGTTGGTGGCTTCGGGACCCGTGGCGAGATCGAAGGTCACCTGAACATTATTGTTGTAGGGAGAGTAAGTCTGTTGGTCAACGATCCACACAAAGAGTGAATCTTCCAGCGAAAGCTCGAGTGCGCGCGCCATCATGGCATCGCGTTCCTCCTTGGAGGCGTAGTTTCCCTGGGCAAGGTCATCGCCAAGTTTCTGGAACTCAGGGTCGGAGATGTTGGAAATAAACGGCTCGCTTGCCTGAACGCTGGTATTCAAATAACTCTGCTGGATGTTCCCGCTCTCATCACGCAGCGAGGCAAAGCCCGAGGGGATATAACCGGCGGTATACATGCTCCATTGCCCATCCGCGGCTGTTGTTCCCAACCAGATCGGAAAGGCTTCCGAGGAGGTCTTGTATTGGCGGTCCACGGTGAAGCCGACACTCTCCAATTGATTGGCGAAATAATCGCCGATCGGCTTGCGGGTGCCGTCGCCATCCGAGCGGATGAGGAAGATCAACGTGACAGGCTCGCCGTTGAATTGCCACGTTCCATCGGCTCCGAGTTCGGCGCCCATGGCGACCATCTCCGCATCGACAACCTCCTTGGCGCGTTCGACGTTATAGGCATACTTGCTTTCAAGAGCGCGGGCGGTTTCGATCAGGTTGGTATATTCCACCAACTGGGTGGTGATCGGCAGCAGGCGCGGCAACGATCCGCCGGCATAGATCTCCTGGTTGATATAGTTGCGGTCGATCAGCCAGTTCGTCGCCTCGCGAATCTTGCGGTTCGAGAACGGGTTCAATTTGGTCGTGTCGGTGAAAACCGCCGGGTTAAAACTGATGCCGTAGTAACTCCCAAACGATTGGGTGGTTGAAACGCCGGCTTCCTTGATCGCGGGGTACTTATCGGAAGCGAGACCGAACGAGAAGAAGTCGATCGCCCCAGCCTGAATCTGCGAGACGGCTGAGTCGCCATCCACCACCGAAAACACGATCTCATCCAACCAGCCGCCGTGGCGTTCGGTGTGTGGCATGGCGGCTTCCTCGGTGGGCGCTTCGGTGGCAACCGGCGCTTCCGTTGCGGCGGCGGGGGCTTCCGTGGCGACCTCCGTCGCTTGTTGAGGCGCGCATGCGGCAAGCGCCATACTCAACATCACAAACAGGCTGAGGATTTGGAACAAACTGTTTTTTTTCATGCTCTTCTCTCCTAAAAAGATTGGGGTGAATTTTGAAGTGCAGAATAATGGTTAGCGGTCGTCTCGAGCCACCTCCTTTTCAAAAAGCGAGCGAGGCGGAAACCCGGTTGCGTAGACCGGGGTCCCGCCTGCCGCCGTCGTTTTGCTCTCGTATGAGGAGATCGTGGAAAGCAAAGCAGATTAGCATGGCTAACCTGCGCCCATGATACGTACGGGAGGAAATTCAAGCATCCGCCTTGAAGCGTGTTTCCCCTCCGCAGAATGAATGGTTTGGGTTCCCCCACGGAAGGCACAAAAAGGAGTATTCCACAGTTACACACCGCCTGGAAAAACCCCTCCCCCGAGGGGTATTGCAAGGTGTATCCAGCCGAATAAAATCAACGTCATACATGATACTGAATACGGGTCTATAATGAATGCCATGAGAAAGGTTTGGATGAAAAAATTCCCGGCGGCGGTGGTCTTGGTGTTCCTGCTGGCGCAGACCTCCTGCGCCGGAATGGGTACGCCTCCGACCGCGCTTCAACCTGCCTCCGCCACCCCGACCACCGTCCCGAACCGCATCTCCCCCACCGACCTGCCGGAAATCTGCAACTGCATCCCACGATTCGACTCGCTGGGGATCGAGCAGGGACTCTCTCAAAGTTCGGGCCGCGCCATCTTCCAGGACCGGCAGGGATTCCTCTGGATCGGCACCGAGGATGGATTGAACCGGTATGACGGGTATGATTTCACGATCTTCAAACGCGACCCGGGCAACCCGAACAGTATCAGCGACGGCTGGATTAACGATATCGTCGAAGACCGGGATGGCTTCCTATGGGTGGGCACACGTCTGGGCGGCTTGAACCGTTACGATCCCCGCACGGGCACATTCACGCATTTCCAACACAGCGAGGGCAATCCCGCCAGCCTGGCAGACAACCATGTCACGGCATTGCTTATCGATCATGAAAATCAACTCTGGGTCGGCACCTTGAGCGGGTTGGACCGGTTCGAGAAGGAAACGGCAACCTTTCGTCATATTCCCTTTATCGTGCCGCAACCTTCCACCGAGGAGGATGTGAATAACACACCGGATATCGATGCCTCTGCGGAAGAAAAGAACCTGGGGGAACCCACAACGATCGTCCACTCTCAAAAATTGAGTAGTAAAAATATCAGCGCGTTGTACCAGGATTCGACGGGCCGCATCTGGGTTGGCACCCTCGACGGGGGCTTGAACCGCTTCGACCCCGAGACAGATAGCTTCGCGCATTACCTGCCGGTGCCCGATTACCCCGGCAGTATCAGCAGCAGCCGGGTGACCTCGATCACGGAGGATGCCGATGGCAGTCTGTGGATCGGTACGCAAAACGGGTTGAATGTATTCGACCCGGTCGGCGAACGATTCACCGCCTTCACGCACAACAACGCCGACCCCGCCTCGCTCGTGAGCGATTCGATCAACGTCCTGCGAATGGACCGCTCGGGAAATTTATGGATCGGCACCTCGGCAGGGCTGGACCGGTTGAGTGAAGACCGCACTCATTTCATTCATTATCAGAACGACCCATCTTTTCCTCGGAGCATGAGCAACAACCAGGTCTTGTCGATCTATGAAGACCATGGCGGGGTGCTGTGGTTTGGAACTCACGGCGGCGGCATCAACCGCTACGACCGGGAGCGCGACAAATTTGCCTACTTCCGTCACAACCCGGAAGACCCAGCCAGCCTGAGCGGGAACTTCATCTTCCCCATCCATGTGGATAACAAAGGCTACGCATGGGTTGGAACTTCCGGGACTGGCCTCAACCGTTTTCATTGGAAGACGGGTTTAAACACACGCTATTTCAACAACCCCGACGACCCCAACAGTTTGAGTTCGGATACGGTGCTTTCGATCCTCCAGGACCGCGAGGGCATCCTCTGGTTTGGCACGAGCAACGGGCTGGACCGGTACGATCCATCGCAAGAGGTTTTCCGACACTACCGCCGCGACCCCACCAACCCGGAAAGCATCAGCGCCAATTTCGTCTACACGGTCTTCGAGGACAGCCGCAACCAACTTTGGGTCGGCACCTTCAGTGGGTTGGACCGCTTCGACAAGACCAGCGGCGTATTCACGCATTTCCGTTCAGACCCGGCCGACGAATCCACGCTGAGCGGCAACAAACCGTTAGCCATCACGGAAGACGCCCGTGGAAATTTATGGATCGGCACCGCCGAGGCGGGCTTGAACCGCATGGACCCGGTCACCAACCTCGTGAAACGTTATCACCACAATCCCAACGATCAAACCAGCCTGAGCGGCGACTCGATCCTGTCGATCTATCGCGATACGAAGGACCGGTTATGGATCGGCACCGCCGGGGCTGGGTTGAACCTGTATCACCCGGAGACCGATTCATTCACCCATTATGTGGAAAAAGACGGCTTGCCCAACGGGTTTGTCTACGGAATCCTGGAAGACGAGCAAGGGCGGTTGTGGATGAGCACTAATTTCGGCATCACCCGCTTCGACCCCGATACCGAAACGTTCCGGAATTATGATATGGGCGACGGTTTGCAGAGTAATGAATTCAACTCCAGCGCCTTTGCCAAAGGACTGGATGGTGAATTTTATTTCGGCGGGATTAGCGGCTTGACGGTTTTCCACCCGCTTGAGATCACCGACAACACATATCTACCGAACGTTACGCTGACCTCGCTCAAGCAGGAAGACCAGTCCTTCATCGGCAATTCGAGCGTGGAAACGTTGCGGGAAATCACCATCGCCTACCCGCAAAACTCATTCGAATTCGAATTCGCCGCCCTCAGTTTCAACCAACCCGATAAAAATCAATACGCCTACACCCTCGAAGGATTCGATACGAACTGGCACTTCACCGGCACCCAACGGAACGGACGCTACACCAACCTGCCCGGCGGAACCTACACACTCCTACTCAAAGCCGCCAACAGCGATGGCGTCTGGAACGAAACCCCCACCCGCGTTCTCGTGACGGTCATCCCGCCGTTCTGGCAAACCCTGTGGTTCCGCGTCTTTTTGGGCGCGGGCATGCTCGCGCTGGTGGCCGGCGGGGTGCGCCTGCGCACCAAATCCATTCAAGACCGCAACCGCGCCCTCGAACGCCTGGTGACCGAGCGCACCTTCGCGCTCGAAAAAAGAAACCGCGAGATGGAAGCGCTCTACCAGGCAGATGAACGGATTTTGCGCAACGTCAGCCTGAACCAGGTTTTCCAAACCCTGGTCGATGTGGCTGTGGATATGCTCAACGCCGACCGAAGCGTTGTCTTTGCCTGGGACGAAAAACAAACGCGCGTCGTCCCGCGCGTCAGCCGAGGCTTCAAACCGGAAACGCTCAACGTGCTTGAATTTGAAAAAGGCGAAGGCATCATCGGCAACGTGCTCGAAACGGGTCAGCCCATCGTAGTGCGCCAGATCGAATTGAACGAGTTCCGACCGGACATCCGTAAAGCGCTGATCGAGGAGGGTATCCGATCGTTCGCGCACATCCCCATCCTGGTGGACCGCAAGATCGTCGGCGTGTTCAACATCGGCTTCACCACACCCAACCTGATCGGCGACGACACCACCCGTCTGTTCGCCGCGCTCACCCAGCGGGCATCCATCTCGATCGCTAACATGGAACTCTTCGAGCAGACCAAAGACCTCGCCGTGATGGAGGAACGCAATCGTCTCGCGCGCGACCTGCACGATTCAGCCAAACAAAAAGCGTTCGCCGCCCTTGCCCAACTGGGAACGGTGCGCAGCCGGTTGAACGGCAACGCCGACCTGGTATCCATTCATCTGGGCGAAGCGGAAAACCTGGTCAGCGATGTGATCCAGGAACTCACCTTCCTCGTGCAGGAAATCTACCCGATCGCCCTGCAGGAAAAGGGACTATCCGCCGCCCTGCGTGATTACATTTACGAGTGGGAAAACCGCAACGACACGACCATACAACTGGTCAATCGTGGCGAGCAACGCCTCCCCTTCGACACCGAACAAGCCCTCTACCGGGTCGCCCAGGAGGCATTGGCAAACGTGGCGCGTCACAGCCGCGCGCAACGGGTGGATATTTCGCTGGTGTACAACCGCGATTCGGTCCAACTCCTGCTGGCAGACGATGGGTGCGGGTTCGACATGGAGAAAAAATCGTACGGCATGGGTTTGCGATCCATTCGCGAGCGGGTGAGCAGCATCCGCGGAACGGTACAGATCCAGAGCGCGCCGGGGCACGGGACGCGCATCCTGGTGCAGGCACCAATCAAAAATTGAGAAGGAGGCGGTCCATGGCACAGAATAATCATCACAACCGCATCAGCGTCATCATCGTGGACGATCATGAAGTCGTCCGCAATGGTATCCGTTCGTATATCGAAACGGTGAAGGATTTTCAAGTCGTGGGCGAGGCGGCTTCGGGTGAGGCGGCTTTGACATTGATTTCGGATTACATCCCCGATATTGTCCTGCTCGATCTGATCATGCCGGGCATGGACGGTGTGGAAACCACGCGGCGCATCAAGCAGATCAGCCCGCGCACGCAAGTCGTCGTGTTGACATCCTATCATGAGGATGTGCATATCTTCCCCGCGTTGAAGGCAGGCGCGATCTCGTACATTTTGAAAGACATGAAAATGGAAAAACTGGTGGAGGCATTGCACCGCGCCGCGCAAAAAGAGGTGACGCTTCATCCGCTCGTCGCGGCACGCGTCCTGCAAAACATCCGCAGTGAGAACGGCGAGGAGCAACCGCTGTTCACCGAGTTAACCGAGCGCGAACTCGATGTGTTGCGCCTGATCGCCAACGGCATGACCAACAGCCAGATCGCCGAGAAACTCGTCATCAGCGAAAATACCGTGAAGGGACACGTGAGCAACATCCTCAGCAAACTGCACCTCGCCGATCGCACACAAGTGGCGGTGTACGCGTGGCAAAAGGGTTTGGTGAGGCGGTAATTGGTTTTCATTGGTGGTCGAGTAGGGCGAGTGGTTTTCTCGCCCGTATCGAGACCACAAGTTTCAAATAAGATTCCAAATGGTTAACGATGGTCTCGATACGCCCCGCAAAGAACGGCGGGGCTACTCGACCATCATTTTTTCACACTCGCCAATACTCTCCCCCGCCGCCTTCGCGCTTCATCAACCCTGCCCCCACCAGTTCGCGCCGTAACGTCGCTGTATCCTCGTGATACTGCGACAGGATTTCATTCACGCGCTTTTCGCTGTATCGTTTCCCCATGTCAAACGCTTGAACCACATATCGCAGGATCGCGTCAATTTTTTTCCGCTGTGCAGGCAACGTCTTCAAACTGCCGTCGCGGCGGGAATAATCCTTGATGATCTTTTTATCGTACGCGTCCGCATCCACTTCTGCCGCCACCGTGGAAAGTTCGCCCTGCGAGAACATGCTCCGCGATTTTTCCTCCAGTAGTTTCCTGTCCAACTGATACACGGTGTAATAACTTTCCCCACGCGAAGTAACCAGTTCCGCCTCAGCGAGCCGCGACAGATGATGCGACACGGTGGACGGTTTGAGATCCAACAACGCGGCAAGCTCCTCCACGCTGTAGGGTTTTTCCGCCAGCAGGCCGACGATCTTGAGCCGGTTCGGGTCGGCGAGGGCTTTGAAAAAAGTGACGAGTGTTTCGCTTGAGGTTGTCATTTTTTACCACGAAGGCTTGCACTGAGTTTATCGAAGTGACACAAAGGTCGCCAAGGTGGGTAAAAGGTCAAGCAAGTTGTCTTTCCTTGGATGATCTCCTTGGGCATGCCTTGAGTTAAACCATTGTGTACTTCGTGTCCTTTGTGTTTAAGGAGTTTCTCCTTCGGCAGGGTCGGGGCAACGCCAATACCTCGATCCATCGCTCTCGCGCGCCAGCATGCCATGATCGATGAACGCCCGCCGTAGGGACGCAGTATCCACGTGGAAACGGCGGATGATGGTATTCACTTCCTTTTCGGTGTACGACGCGTCGAAGGCAAAGGCATCCACCACATAATTCAGGACGACAAGCAATTTCTTCCCCTCGTGCGGGATCTGTCGGATCGATCCATCCGCATTGAGGTATGCCTTCAACACCTTGCGGACATCCTCCTGCTTATCCTCGTTCGCTTCATAAATCGGACGTTTGCCCTCGAATTGTCCGCGCGCCAGAGACTCGATGGCTTTCTCGTTCAAGTCGAAGACGCCGTCGTTTTCAGATACAACACCCACGTGAACCAAAAAAGAGAGATGATCGAACGCATCGCGCACCGGGATATGCAACTGCTCGGCGATCTCGGCTTGCGTTGCCCGTCCGCGCGCCAACACGCCGATCACGCGCAACCGCTCGGCGGACGCCATGGCTTTGACAAAGTCCAATACCTCAGGGTGGGTGTCCATTTTTTGCTCTCAATCTAATTCGATGTCTATCGAAATAGATTTTACACGGATTCAGCGAGGCGTCAAGGATTCGAATTCGATAAGTTGTCAGGCAAATTTTATGGCTTGCGAAATTGGAAGCAGAACTCCATCAAGCGAACTGGACTCCTCAGGTATAATTTGATCGTAAGAGTTGGTCCCAATCACAAAAATACCTGGAGGCGTTTGATGGATCTCTCGAAGCACGCGTTTTTTGAGGGAAAGATCGTCCCGCTAGAGGACGCAAAAGTCAGCATAGCATCACACGCTTTTTTGTACGGCACCTCGGTGTTCGGGGGTATGAGAGCCTATTGGAACGAAGAGAAACAGCGACTTTTCGTTTTTCGCCCCTACGATCATTTTCGCCGCTTGTTGCACTCGGCGCGCATGATGTCCATGACGTCCAAGTACGACGAGGAGAGTTTGATCCAGGTCACCCTCGATCTGCTCCGCACCGACAACTGGAAACAGGATATTTACTTCCGCCCCACTTTCTACAAAGCCGACCTTGGCATCGGCGTGCGTTTGCACGACATCAAAGATGAGTTCAGCATTTTCGTCATGGCATACGAAAAGTACGTGAAGAACGATACCGACGCGCACGTGACCTTTTCCTCGTGGAGGCGGGTGGACGACAACGTCATCCCGGCGCGGGCGAAAGTGGCGGGCGCGTATGTCAACTCATCGCTCATCAAATCGGACGCAGTGCAATCAGGCTTCGACGAAGCGCTGGTGCTCGATCAGAACGGTCACGTCTCTGAAGGTTCGGCGATGAATATCTTCATGGTACGCGATGGCGTTTTGGTCACGCCGCCCGTCACCGATAACATCCTTGAAGGCATCACACGCAAGACAGTCATCGAGTTGGCGCGACGCGAATTGGGCATTGAGGTTGCCGAACGCCCCATTGATCGAACGGAAGTGTACATCGCCGAGGAAATGTTCTTCTCCGGTACCGCCGCAGGTGTGACGGGGATCACGAAGGTGGACCACCGTCCCGTGGGAAGAGGCGTGATGGGTCCCGTCGCCACGCAACTGCGCGCGTTGTACGAAGATATCGTGCGCGGACGAATGTCAAAATACGAGCATTGGAATGTGGCAGTTTAAATGAAAACAGGAGACCGATCGGTCTCCTGTTTTTTTGTCCGCTAATTATTCTTCTTGAACCGTACCAGCACAAGGTTCTTTGTACAATCGGCGGATGTTGGCACGGAAATTTTATCGGAGAGCGGCAAGCCGTTCAAATCAACCAACTGGACGTATAACGTGGTCGAGGCAAGGGGAGCGCTTCCCAGCACAAACTCAAACCCGGATGGACCGTATTCCTTGTTGATGCCGCTGACCGTTTGCTGGTCGATGGTCTTGCCGTCGAGAGTGCCCCGCAACACGATCACCTGACCGACGATGTGGCTGTTGTTCGTATCGACCACTGTCCCGCCGATGCCCGCCCAATTGCACGAAAATTCGGGATGCACCACGGTGCTTTCCACCTGTTGGGTTGTCGCGCCGAAGGGAGCCTTGGGTGTGCGGGTCGGCGTGGGAGGCTTGGGCGTGCGCGTGGGCGGAATGAGCGAGAACGGTGTATTCGTGGAAAACGGCGTAAAGGTCGGGCGAGGCGTATCGCTGGGGGTCAACGCGATGGTTGGGCTGGCAGTCCAGGTCGCTTCCAATTGAAGCGGGGTGACGGTCGGAGTGGCGGTCTTGGGTCCCAACCCGCCGGGCGGCAGGAAGTTCAACTCCGAGTTTGGGTTGATGAAAATCAAGCCGAAATAAACGGCGAGACATACAGTCGCTACCAGCATCAGGATCGAGAGAATATCCCACAATTCGAGGCTCCCTCCCCTGCCGCGCGTACTTGATTGCCTGCCGTCGAAATTAAAATCATCACTCATTAAATCGCTCCGTAATGTTGATCTCTTGCATCAGTAACCCTTTTCAGCCACTGAGACCGTTGAAAGAAATTCATTTTCTCTGTGTTCTCTATGGCGAAGCGACTTTTGCACGAGGTCTATTGAACTACTGCGTGACCACGACCGCGGTTTGACGCTGTTCCTCGACCCATTGGTTCAGCGCAAGTTCCTGCAACGTCAATAAGGCATCCGGCGAAAGCGGGCGGGCGGGGTCACGCGCCTCAATCCGCAAAATATGAAAGCCGACATCCGTGGCGATCACATCGCTATGTTGATCCACTTCCAAGCCGAAGGCAATATCCTCGATGGTTTGATCGAGCAGGTAGCCTCGCGGCACCCAGCCGAGATCGCCGCGGGTCACCGGGTCGGCGTCGAACGCAAGGGTATCGAAGTCCGCCCCGCCGTTTAAACGCACCAAAAAACTGCGAGCCGTTTCTTCATTATAGAGCAGAATTTGCTGAAGGTGCACTTGTTCGGCGGTTGCAGGTACGGATGAAATGATTTTGTCACGCATCCAGGCGGATTCTGCCGCGCGCTTCAATGCCGACCGAAAGGTCCGATCGTCGTATCCCTGATTCATTTTCCACGCTTCGAGCGCCTCCGCCCCGCCGATCTGCGCCGCCAGCGAATCGATGCGCGCCTGCAATGCCGCGTCGTCGAGGGTGAACCCGTTCGCGCGCGCGGCTTGCGCGAGGAGCAGTTGCGCGATGAAATTGTCTGTCACGATTTCGGTCGCAGTCGCCGGGTCGGCTGACCTGCCCAGCACAGCCTGCGCGTTGATGTAGCGCGTCACCTCCGCGTTGAATTCGACGACGGTGATGCCCTCGCCGTTAACGGTCAATGCCGTGGGTTCCGGCGTGGCGGTGGGCGGCGCGGGTGTGAGCGTCGCGGAGGGTGTGAAAACAGGTGTGGGTGAGGAAGTCGAAGCGCACGCGGAGAGTCCGAATGCGAAGGTGAGGAAAATCCAGATGAAGTTGCGGCGATGATGAATCATGTTCCCCCATTATAAATTAAATGTGTAGGGGCAGGTCTGAGACCTGCCCCTACGACCATCAGATGGTTTAATAATCCATACCACCGGGCGGCATGGCGGGAGCGGGCTTGTCCTTCTCGGGCAGGTCGGTGATCAGCACGTCGGTGGTGAGGATCATCGAAGCGATGGAGGCGGCGTTTTCGAGCGCGCCGCGCACCACTTTGACCGGGTCGATGACGCCGGCTTCGATCATATCCACGTATTTGCCGGTGAGCACGTTGTAGCCGATGTTCTTGTTCTTCTTCTCGGCGCCTGTGCGGCGGACGGTATCGATGATGACGGACCCATCCTGCCCGGCGTTGGAAGCGAGCTTGCGGATCGGGGCTTCGAGCGCGTTCTTGACGATCTTCAAACCCACGCGGATTTCCTCATCCTCTTCTTCGCCTTTCAGCATTTTATCGAGCTTGACGGAAGCGTTGATGAGCGAAATTTCGCCGCCAGGGACGATGCCTTCCTCTACCGCGGCGCGCGCGGCGGAGAGCGCATCTTCGACGCGGTGCTTCTTTTCTTTCATTTCGGTTTCGGTCGCGGCGCCCACGCGGATGATGGCAACGCCGCCGCTCAACTTGGCAAGGCGTTCCTGAAGTTTTTCCTTGTCGTAGTCGCTGGTGCTCTTGTCAATCTCAGTGCGGATTTCCTTGATGCGTCCTTCGATATCGCTCTTCTTGCCTTTGCCGCCGATGATGGTGGTATTCTCCTTGTCGGAGACAACCTTCTCAGCGCGACCGAGGTCTTGCAAGGTGGCGGTTTCGAGTTTGCGGCCCACTTCTTCCGAAATGACCGTGCCGCCGGTGAGGGTGGCAATATCCTGCAACATCGCTTTGCGGCGGTCGCCGAAGCCGGGGGCTTTGATGGCGAGCACGTTCAACATGCCGCGCAGTTTGTTGAGCACAAGCGTGGCGAGGGCTTCGCCGTCAACATCTTCAGCGATGATGACGAGTTCGCGCTTGCCAATCTGCACGAGTTTCTCGAGCAACGGGACAATATCCTGCGCGGCGGAGATCTTCTTCTCGTTGATGAGCACGTAGGCGTCAGAGATCACGGCTTCCATCTTGTCCGCGCTGGTGATGAAGTAGGGTGAAAGGTAACCGCGATCGAACTGCATGCCTTCGACGAATTCCTGTTCGAACTGCATGGATTTTGATTCTTCGACGGTAATGACGCCGTCTTTGCCGACTTTATCCATCACATCGGCGATTAAGTTGCCGATCTCTTCGTCCGCGGCGGAGTTGGTCGCCACCGAGGCGATATCCGACTTGGTGTCAATCTTGACCGACATCTTGCGGAGTTCTTCCACCACGGTGGCGGTCGCCATCGAAATACCGTGCTTGATAAGCATCGGGTTGTAACCGGCTTCGAGGGCTTTGAGACCTTCGTTCACGATGGCGTGAGCCAGCACGGTGGATGTGGTCGTGCCGTCGCCGGCGATGTCGTTGGTCTTCGACGCGGCTTCTTTGAGCAGTTGCGCGCCCATGTTCTCGAACGGATCTTCGAGTTCGATCTCCTTCGCGACCGAAACGCCGTCGTGAGTGACGGTCGGGGAGCCGAACTTGCGGTCCACCGCCACGTTGCGACCTTTCGGTCCGAGGGTGGCACCAACCGCGTTGGCGACAACATTCATGCCGTTCTTGAGTTTGCGGCGGGCGTCTTCTGAGAAGACAATTTGTTTAGCAGCCATTTTTCATTCCTCCGAATATTTCGTTGTGTCACCCTGAGCCGTTCTTTGGCGAAGGGTCTCCTTCACAATGACGGAGATTCTTCGCTCCGCTCAGAATGACACGATGATGTTAGCCTTCAACGATGGCTAAAATGTCGTTCTCTTTGAGGATGAGCAGTTTCTTGCCATCCACTTTCACTTCGGTGCCGGAATATTTTGCGTACAGCACACGGTCCCCCACTTTCACGTCCATGGCGATGCGCTTGCCGTCCTCATCGCGGTCACCGGGACCTGCCGCCAGGATCTTGCCTTCCTGCGGTTTTTCCTTTGCGGTTTCCGGAAGGATGATGCCGCCAGCGGTCATCTCTTCCTGCTCGATCGGTTCGACGATCACGCGTCCGCCAAGGGGCTTCAACTTCAATTTGCTTGCCATAATTCTGCCTCCTGATTGGATTTTAGAGTATTCAAGAAATTAGCACTCGTCACGCTTGAGTGCTAACGGCAATATTACCTAGATTGCAAGGTCAAGTCAAGGGGATTGGGAAAATTCTTACGGAGTTCTGATGAGGCAGACGATTGACTATAGACTATGGACGATGGTCAATGGTCGGTGGTCTACGGTCAAAATCAC
>CAZGSB010000026.1:0-38525 GCA_964528275.1 uncultured Anaerolinea sp.
GCGATGGCGGCTTGCACCAGCGCGCGCAGTTCCTCGGCGGGCATGGCTTTCGGCAGGAAGGCTTCGAGCACTTTGATCTCCGCCTCGTTGGCTTCGATCAGGTCCGCACGGGCGGCTTTCTTTGCTTCTTCGAGTGACTCGCGGCGGTTCTTGACCTCCTTCTGGATCAAGTTCATCACCGCCATATCGTCCAATTCGGTTCGCTTATCCACTTCCGCCTGTTTCACGGCGGCGAGCGCCATCCGCACCGTGCGTTTGCGCACCTCGTCTCCGCTTTTCATAGCGTCTTTCATGGAGTCGTTGAGTTGTGTTTTGATTGTCATGGGGAGGATTATACTAGAAATGAAATGTACCACCACGAAGAGCAAGTGAACATCACTACGATTGACTTTCAAGTTTCGCATTAGATGCGCCGGATATTTCCTTTTTCATTAGCCTCATTCCAAATAGTCAACGCGACACATTCCATCTCCGCACCAACTCGTAGGCAAACAGCGTTAAGACAATGGCGGTTAAAACAATTAATGTGTATTTCACTGCAACGGGCGCATCAATTTGGATCACAAAATTTCCGGTCGCTACGGTAAACGTCATGTGTAATAAATAGAACGGCAACGCTGCTTCACTCGTATACCGCAATGCATTATTCGTGCGATACAAATAACGATGTCCCAGCCCAAGCACCGCCAGCGTCAATATCCAGCGCCCCAATTGATAAATCAAGCCAAGAATTATCCGTCCTGTCATCCCTTCGACGTAGCTTTGTATTGGCGCAACCACATTGAGCGTTGCGGCGAAGACACCCAGCGCCAAGGCAACCCATGTCATCCTATCATTGACTTCATGAAAGCGAGCGTCATTCGAAATAACAAATCCGTAAAAGAAGATGATGAAGTAATAAAGCGGATTCATCTCCCCAAGAATACGCGTCATGGCGGCAAGCGTCAACGGGACGCCCAACACGATCAGACCCAACGGAGTCCGAGTCAGCGTTCTTAAACCAATGATCGCCCCTTTTCCCTTTTCGGACCGGAACCATAGAAAGATGGGCAAGCCAACCAATGAATAGACAAACAAATAAAGAATGAACCACAGATGCGCGGGTGTAAATGTTCCGTTCATTGCACCCTGCTCTTCTGGGTTGATGCTGAAAAATCCAAGATACCCTTCTTGTAGCGTAAGAGCATCGCTGTGTTGGATATAAATGGTGAGCGGAACAAAAGTCAAAATGCCGAAGATGAGCGGTACAAACAATCGTAGAAAACGTTCACGGATGTATTGCCCTACCGAGCGGAAGCCAAGAGCATAATAAGTTGCTGCGCCAGAGATCATAAACAGCATAGGCATATGCCACATGTGGATAAAGCCAGCAGTTATCATGAGCGTTGGGCTGTTGATCACACCCTCGATGTGCATGATGGTAACTGGCTGGGATACGAAGATCAACGCCGCGTGGAAAGGGATGAGCAATAGCGCACCTAGCGCACGCAACCAATCGAGGTCAGGGCGACGATTTGGCGACAATGTCATCTTAGCTCCCGTGAATGCTGCCATTGCGAGGCAGGCATTCATCCGACCAAGCAACCTCCATGCCAACTTTGTGAAGAAGAATGTTTGGTTACTTGATCGCGCTGAACGCGATCTCCGCAAACTTATCGAGATACAACGACATACCCGTATCTGCCGCTTTGGCGGTGAACGTCCACGTCAGGTTATCCCACTTTTCGCCGATGCTCTCTTTGTAAATGATGAAATCGGACGGGTCGGAAGGCGCCCAGATCACGGCGATGAAATTCCCATCGAACCCGATGCCGACCATGAAGTTGTACCAGGTATCCGGGTGCGGCTGGAAGTTCCCCTGCAAATTTTTATGCCCGAGCGCATTCGGTCCCTGCGTGAGGTTGGCTTGCGGAAACTCGAAGCCGAACACGCCGAAGCGCCGATAGGATTCGGTCTGATATTCGCCCGCCTCCAAAATGAATTCGAATTCCGAGCCTTTGGAATATTTGAAATCCAACACCACGCCCTGCCCTTCGCTAAAAGTTGTGTTCCTCACCAACCCGGAACTCCAATCCTCCTGCCCGGTGATCTGGAACACCCCATCCTGTAAAACGCCGGTGCCGAGGTTGTAGGTAGTCCAACCATCGGCGGTGGTGAAATCGTCGAACGCAGTCACACGTACATCCGCCACAAACTCGGAGAGATTCGACGGTGGAGCAACTGTGGCAGTTGGAAGGAGCGGTGTGGACGTCGCTGACGGTGCGGGCGTGGCAATCGTCTCCGTCGGCTCGACCACCAGTGGGGTTGCCGTCCCTGCGGGGAGGTTGCACGCCAGTGAAGCAAGTACGAGAAGGAACAGGGTGAGTTTTAGTCGCATAGTGGTATGGAAAAATTATAGCCGCCAAAAAAATACTGCCAAGTACCCCGGAGTACCTGGCAGTACGAATGTCCTCAACAACCTTCGTTCATTTCCTCGCCCCGGTCAACGCGGTCGTGATTCCCAACCCGACATACACCAACCCTGCAAAATACCGTCCGCCTGTTTGGAATCGTTGGTTCCCCTTCAACCGATCGGCAAACGAACTGACGACCAGCGCGTACATGCTATCCGTGACAATCGCCAGCCCGACGAAGATCATGCCGAGCAGGAGATTTTGCGCGATGACGTTGCCGCGCATCGGGTCCACGAACTGCGGCAGGAAGGCAAGGAAGAACAGCGCGGTCTTCGGGTTGAGCAGGTTGATCGCGAATCCCTGCCAGTAGATGCGCGAGAGACTCTCCACTTTGATTTCCGCTTCCGTTCCATTTTCCGAAACGAATAATTTCCGAACGCCAAGGTAAATCAGGTAAGCCGCGCCGAGATATTTCACCACGTCGAACACCAGCGCGGACGAGAGCAGGATCGCCGAAAGCCCGAGCGCGGCGGCGACCGCCTGGATGAAATTCGCCGTCTCGATGGCAAAGACGGAGACCAGCCCGGCGGTGCGTCCCTGGCTGGCGCTTCGCGCGGTGATGTACAGCACCGCCGGTCCCGGCACTATGAGCAGGGCAATCGCGGCGAGGATGAAAAAGGTTAGGTTGGAGGGTTCGATCATGGCGGGTCCTTATCCAACGAACAATGAAATCAATTCGCGCGAAAGCCCAGACACCGTCTTCTCGTATTCGATGCGAGTCCGTTTGATGGCGGCTTGCATGGCGTGCTCGAATTTGTGTCCCTGCGCGGGGGAGTCGAGGTTCATCCACGCGTGCGAATCGCGTGGGATGAGCGGCAGGACATACGGGCGGAGCCTTTTGACAAAGTACAACCACTCCAGCGGCGGATAGGTCTTGCCGGAGCGCAGGTCGGGGCTGTGGATCAAGTCGGGGTGAAGCGGGTCAATCTCACTGGGCGCAGGAGGCGTTTGTCCCGTGAAGCGGTCCAGCCACAACGTCACGTAATTCGAGTGGGCGTAAAAATCCTGCACCGTGTGCGTCAGCCGCCCGAACGCCGCCCACGCTGACATCACATTTTTCTCTTTGAGCGAGTTGCGCGCGGTCTCGCGCTGCTCTTCGATATAGCGGTAGGTCTTGTCGAAGGCGTTGTTATCGAAGTGGAACTCGTCGTGCCCGAACTGCCCGGTGAAACGGTCCTGGCGGAGGTTGGCTTTGGTCATCACGCCGACGGCGCGCGCGCCGAGGTGATCGCCAAGGGATTCGAACATGATCTCGATGTGGTATTCGGTGAGCATTCGACCGATTATACGCGTGAAAAGGGATTCACCGCGAAGGCGCGAAGGTCGCGAAGATAATCGGAATCGCCAGGGAAATCCTTTGTGAACTTCGTGTCGTTTCGACAAGCTCAACGCGCCGCCTTCGTGTTTGAAGGTTTTCAACTGCACGGCGGTATAATGCCGGCATGAGTTTTTACACCACAAAAGGCGACGACGGCACAACGAACCTGCTCGGCGAAGGGCGCGTGACGAAATATCACGCGCGCATCGAAGCCGTGGGCACGCTGGATGAATCGACCGCCGCGCTGGGACTGGCGCGCGCGCAGTGCCGCGACCCGCGTTCCGCGTCGATACTGCTCGAGACGCAGCGCGACCTGTACAAGTTGATGGCGGAGGTGGCGGCGACGCCGGAGAACGCGGACAAGTTTCACTTCATTGATGGCTCGCGTGTGGCATGGCTCGAACAGCAGACCGACGTCTTGAGTGAGATCGTCGAAATGCCGAGGGAATTCATTTTGCCCGGCGATTCGCTGGCAGGCGCGGCGCTCTCGCTGGCACGCGCGGTCATCCGCCGCGCCGAACGTCGCGTGGTGGAATTGCACGACGAGCAGGAAGTATTGAACCCCGATCTGCAACGATATTTGAACCGCCTGTCGTCGTTGTGTTTCGTGTTGGAATTGTTGGAAAATAAAGCCGCGGGGAATCAAACAACGTTGGCGAAATCGTAATCACAAAACTTCTTAACCACAAGGGACACGAAGTACACAAAGATTAATTCTGAGCCAACCAGGGCGAAAATCCAAGGAGCGGCACTTCACCATAAAGTTCAAAACTTGGTGTCCTTTGTGTCACTTCGACACTCCTTTCAGTCGCAGTGCAAGCCTTCGTGTTTAAAAAGAAAGAGACCTCCATGAACCCAGAAGAATTCCGCAAAGCCGGGCATCGCCTCATTGATTGGATCGCCGATTACCGCACCCGCGTGGATCAATTCCCCGTGCGGTCGCAGGTGCAACCCGGCGAGATCCGCGCGCAACTACCGGGCACGCCGCCCGTCGGACCCGAACCGTTCGAGGCGATCTTCAACGATCTCGAAAAATTCATCTTGCCCGGCATTTCGCATTTTCAATCCCCAAAATTCTTCGGCTACTTTCCCGCCAACGGCGAACTCTCCTCGGTGCTCGGCGATTACCTCAGCACCGGCTTGGGCGCGCTCGGACTTTCGTGGCAGTCGGCGCCCGCGCTCACCGAACTCGAGGAACTCGTCACCGATTGGATGCGCCAGATGACCGGGCTCTCCGAATCGTGGAGCGGCGTGATTCAGGATACCGCCTCTACATGCACGCTCGTCGCGTTGATGTCTGCCCGTGAACGCGCCTCGAAGTATTCGTTGGTGCGCGGCGGTCTGCAAGGTGAAGAGAAGCCGCTCATCGTGTACGTTTCGAGTCACAGTCACAGCTCGGTGGAAAAAGCGGCACTGCTCGCGGGATTCGGACGCGCGAATTTGCGATTCATTGACGTGGATGATTCCTACGCCATGAAACCTGATTCCCTCCTCCGCGCGCTTCAAACCGACCTTGCGGCTGGATTCACACCCTGCGCCGTGGTCGCCACCACAGGGACCACGACCACCACCGCGCTCGACCCGATCAAGTCAATCGTCGAGATTGCACATGATTTCAAAATTTGGCTCCACGTGGATTCAGCCATGGCTGGCTCGGCGATGATCCTGCCCGAATGTCGTTGGATGTGGGATGGAATCGAAGGCGCGGACTCCATCGTGATGAACCCGCACAAGTGGCTGGGCGCGGCGTTCGATTGTTCGCTGTATTTCGTGCGCGACCCCGAGCACCTCATCCGCGTGATGAGCACCAACCCGAGTTACCTGCAAAGCGCGGTGGATGGGGACGTAAAAAATTTGCGCGATTGGGGCATCCCACTGGGACGCCGCTTCCGCGCGTTGAAGTTGTGGTGTCTCATCCGTGAACAGGGTGTGGAAAAACTACAAGCCCGCTTGCGCCGTGACCTCGCGAACGCGCAATGGCTCGCCGAACAAGTGCAATCGGCAGTGGGGTGGAAAGTGCTGAACCCCGTTCACTTACAAACTGTGTGCATCCGCCACGAGCCGCCCGGTCTCGAAAGTGAGGCATTGGACAAACATACCCTCGATTGGGTGGAACGCGTCAACAACTCCGGCGAGGCATACCTCACCCCCGCCATCCTCGACGGACGCTGGATGGTACGCGTCTCGATCGGGTCGCTGTTGACGGAGCGCGAGCATGTGGAAGAGTTGTGGAGTTTGATGAAGAAAGAGGCGAGGTAATTCACCCATACACCGCGATCACCAGGATCCCCGCAAAGATGACGAACGCGCCAAAGACGCGCACTGCCCCCAGTCGTTCGTTCAACAGCCACCAACCGGTCAGCGCGCCGAAGACTACGCTCACCTCGCGCACCGCGCCGGCGTAACTGAGCGGGGCAATGGAATACGCAAGCACCGCCAGCAGGTATGCCAGCACGCCGAGCACGCCCGCCAGCGGCACGCGGACTGGTTGTTTGACCAGTGTATTCCTAATGCGCGCCCAGCCGTACTGTCGAAAAACGAACGGGGAGATCACGAACGGCACCAGCGCGAACATGCCCATCACGTACGGCAGGGCATATCCATTTTTGACGGCAGACCCGTCGATGGCGGAATAGATCGAAATCAAAAAGGCAATGAAGAGCGCGACCGCCACGCCTTTGAAGTGAACATGCGTCACGTGCGCCTGCGTCAGCGCGTTGACACCGATGACCAGCAACCCGCCGATGATGAGCGCGAGCCCGAGGATGCCCCCGGTCGTCAACGTTTCATGGAGGAACAGGAACGACCACACGGCAATGAACGCGGGCGCCGCGCCGCGCGCCACGGGGTAGATCAACGAGAAGTCGTTGTCGTGATACGCATAAGACAGGCTGATGAAATACACCACTTCGATGCACACGCTGATGATGGCAAAGATCCACATCTCGCGCGGGGGCAAGCCCGTGAAGAACAACGCCACAATGGCGAACAACCCGCCGAACGTAACCAGCCAGAAGGTGGCGATGTATTTATCCTCGGCTTGTTTGATGAGCAGGTTCCAGCCGGTGTGCAACACCGCGCTGACGAGCAGAATCCCGATGGCAAAAACAGACATAACGGCACGACTGTACCACAATTGAAGTTTTTGCGGCGAAATGGGAACTTCAGGTTGTTGCTTTTTATTTGACCGGTGCGTATACTTGCGCCAAACCCGAATTGGAGGATTCGATGAAACCTTTCAGACCCCTGTTTTTCCTGACTTCGTTCGTTCTGATCGTCGGGCTGGCTTGCTCACTCGGCGGGAGTGACACGCCATCCCAGCCGCAACAGCCCACCAACCCGCCCCAACAACCACCCCAGCAAGAACCAACCCAACCGCCCGCCCCTCAAGCAACCGACACCGCCCAGCCGACCGAGCCGCCGGTGCCAGCCAGCGAGCAATTCTTCACCGATGAATTCGACTCTCCATTATCCAATGACTGGTCCGTGCTGACGGTCACCGGCTCCGATGCGGCAGACCCGGACAAGGTAACCGTGGAGACCGAGGATGGGAAACTGGTGTGGAATTTCGACAGCGAACAGGTGTATTACTACCTGTTCTATGACGCCTTCGATTATGAAGATGTGACGGTCGAAGTGCGCGCCGACAACCGCGGCAGGAACACCAACTCGGTCAGCCTGATCTGCCGCTACGACCCGGATGTAGGCTGGTATGAGTTCAACATCGACAACGGCGGGCTGTATAACATCCTGTACGCCGAAATCGATAGCGATGGCGATATTGGCTACAACCTGATCACCAACGGCGGTTCGAATGCCATCAAACAAGGCAAGGATGTGAACGAATATTCCATCACCTGCAAGGGCGATGAACTGTCCCTGAGCATCAACGGCGACGAGGTGAACACCATCACCGAGCGGACCTACTCGTTGCGCAGCGGGCAGATCGGAATTTCCGTTTCTTCGTTCAACGTGTTGCCGATCATCATCGAAATGGACTGGCTCAAGGTCAGCGAACCGTAAGCGTCCCATCCGCGAAACCAGACACTCCGAATTCCTGCCGGGTTCGGAGTGTTTCTTTAGATTACGCGTACGAACCCATTTTTCGCAAAGGAGAGACCATGAACCCACTTCGCCCTTACTTGTTTTTGTCAACGATGCTTCTGGTGGTCAGCCTGGCATGCGGGTTGACTGGCGGCGGCTCCGATACTCCGGCACAACCCCAGCAGGATGCCCCGTCCCAGCCGCAGGAGGAAGCGCCTCAGGCGCCCTCGAACGATGAGCCTTCCGGCTCGCCCTACTTCACGGAGGAATTCGACCAGGATCCAGGTTGGGCGTACTTCCTGACCGATGGGGAGGACAAGGAGGATTTCATCAACATCGAATTCACCGATGGCTTGATGATCTTCGACCTTGAGGAGACCGGCATCTTCGCGTATTACATGTTCGAGGATTACAAGTACGAGGATGTGCGCATCGACATCCGCGCCGAGAACCGCGGCAAGAACAACAACAACGTCAGCCTGGTGTGCCGCTTCAGCGAAGACGGCTGGTACGAGTTCAGCACCGAAGGCGGCGGGTTGTGGTATTTATACGCGGTGACATTCAACGAAGACGATCAGGCGGTGTATAACCGCATCGACAACGGCGGGGCGGCTTCGCTCAAACAGGGCAAGGAAGTGAACGAATACGGCATGTCCTGCGTGGGCGAGGAGATCACGTTGTTCGTCAACGGCAAGGAACTCAAGACGCGGGTCGAGGAGGATTACTCCTTCCGCGAGGGTCTGGTCGGGTTCAACATTTCATCGTTGAACGTATTCCCGATCATCCTCGAAGTGGATTGGTTCAAGGTCAGCGAACCGTAATCAGTTTCAGCAGTAAAAAACAGACCTCCGAGTTTTTGGAAAACTCGGAGGTCTTCGTTTAATACAGCGGTATCCGCGCGCCGGTGATCTTCCCCGCTTCGTCTGAAAACAGGTAGAGGATCGCCGCGACGATCTCATCGGGTGTGGCGCCGGTACCCTTGCCTTCCACGTCGATCGCGCGGACTTGAACGATGTTCGCCGTGATATTGGATTCTTTGAGTTCGGCAGCGAGGGTAAGCACGAGGTTTTCCTGCGCGGCTTTGGCGGCGTTGTAGATTCCGCGTTTGGGCGGGGGATTCGAAACGGTCGAAGGTGAGACGGTGATCACGCGACCCCATTTGTTCTTTTCGAGCAGGGGCATGAAGGACTGGAAGAGGTGGAACGTCGTCCACACGTGCTGACCGAGCATGGAGGTGAAATCCTCCGCGCTCGATTCGGGGATGGTCTTGCCGCCGGTCCAGCCGCCGACGAGGTGTATCAACCCGTGGATCCCGCCGAATTTGGCGTCCACAGCCGCACGGGCGGAGTGAACCGCCGCCGCATCGCGCAGGTCGACGATGGCGGTGAACAGTCGCTCGTCCGGCAGGTTCAAGTCGCGGGCAAGGGAATCCAATTTTGCCTGGTCGAAGTCGAGCAAGGCGAGCGAGTGACCGCGTTCGGCAAATGCCTGCGCGGTCTTTCTCCCCAGCGCGCCGGTGGCACCGGTGATGAGGATGACCTTGTGCATGTTAGACGCCGAGTTCCACTTCGCTCATGCCCTTGATGAATGGGCGGTCGCTTTGTTCGGGCAGGTGCTCCTTGCCGTGGAAGTCGATCAGGTGTCCCGATTTTGCCGCCTTCGTTTCGAGGTAAAACCGATTGTACTCGTTCGGCTCCATGATGTGCGGGATGCGGTCGGAGACGCGGATGCCATAATCGACAAGTTGCTGGATCTTTTTCGGGTTGTTGGTGATGAGTTGCACCGACTCGACCTTGAGCGACATCAACATGTGCGCGGCGACGGCGTAATCGCGTTCGTCGTCACGGAAGCCGAGCGCGTGGTTCGCCTCAACGGTATCGAGTCCCTGGTCTTGCAGGCTGTAGGCGCGGATCTTGTTGATCAGCCCGATGCCGCGTCCCTCCTGCCGCAGGTACAACACCATGCCGCGCTCCATCGCGCCGATCATGGTGAGCGAGGCTTCGAGCTGGTCGCGGCAATCACAACGCAGCGAGCCGAGCGCGTCGCCGGTCAGGCACTCAGAGTGCAGGCGCACCGGCACATCGCGCGCGCCGATCACATCGCCCTTGACGATGGCGACGTGCTCCTTGCCATCGTGGTTGTTCTCGAATGCGATGATATGGAACTCGCCGAAGCGCGTCGGCAGTTCCGCCATGGCGACCACGCGCACACACACCTTGTTTTTTCCGATCCCCTCACATTCATGATCCCCCTCCGTTTGGAGCAGGGTTTCGAATTTTTCATGCAGGTTTGAAATCATAACTACCTCTTCACAAAATATTTTAGCAGGATTCCGCCGTCCTCCCAT
This sequence comes from uncultured Anaerolinea sp., assembly GCA_964528275.1. Classification (GTDB taxonomy): domain Bacteria; phylum Chloroflexota; class Anaerolineae; order Anaerolineales; family Villigracilaceae; genus Defluviilinea. Next base: position 10,163 of record CAZGSB010000026.1, read on the forward strand.
GGCTCGACGTCCGCCAGAGTCAACGGGATGGCATCGCTTCGTTCCAAGCCTGAGCCTGCCGCCAACGTGGGAGCGGATTCGCCCCCGAAGATCATCGGCGCAAGATACGCCGTCACTTCATCCACCAAACCCAGCCGGAGCAACTCGAAATTGAGAGTCGCGCCGCCTTCCACCATCAAGCGGTTCACGCCACGTTCCTTCAGGGTGTGGAGCGCCTGGAGCAAATCCACCCGTTCACCCGCATGGACGAATACTTCCGCGCCTTGCGCGCGCAGGGTTTCGAGTTTGTCTTTAGATGTGCGATTTGTTGTGAATATTACGACCCGCGCCGCGCCCTCGTGTAAGAATTTCGCATGAGGCGGGAGCGAGGCTTCCGTGACGATCCCCACCTTGATCGGGTTCGGTGAAAGCCCGCGCGCCGCGCGTTCGGCGCGCAAGGCGCTTGACCTGACGGTCAACTTCGGGTCTTCGTCGAGGAGGGTGCGCCCACCCACCAGCACCGCATCCGATTCGGCGCGCAGTTTGTCCACGCGTTCTTTATCGCGTTGCGACGAGATCGTTGCGCCCTGGCGGGCAACCGTATCGATCTTGCCATCGGCGGTCATGGCGACGTTGATCACGACATATGGGCGGTTCATGGCTCAATTGTAATGGGATAAACATGATAGAATTTCCTGACTTTAGTCAGAATTTTTGCGGCATTTTTGCGGTCAACCTCCGCGCGCAACGACAAGAGGAGTCGTGAATGAATCGAACCATGGAACGCGTCGTGGTCACTGGCATGGGTGTGGCGAGTCCGTTGGGGTGCGACCTCCAGGAATTCTGGGATGGCTTGCTGGCGGGAAGGTCGGGGGTGGGATTGTTAACCGGAGGACCGTTTTCAAACTTTCAGACCCGCATCGGCGCGGTGGTGCAGGGCGTTGAAAACAGCGACGCCTTCGACGAGAGGGAAGCCCGGCGCATGAGTCGGTCTTCGCAATTGGGGTTGATGGCGGCGCGACAGGCGATCGCACAATCGAATTTCAACGGTCACATCAACCGGCAGGAAGTGGGCATCCTGGTCGGCAGTTCCATCGGCGGCTATAGCGGCTCGGAACTGTTTTTCCGATCTTTTTTTGTGAGTGAAAAGCTCAGCCCGTTCACGATACCGGTTTCGATGAATGTGGGACCCGCCGCCAATATTTCGATCAAACACGGCTTTCAGGGTCCGCTGGTGAATGTGGATGCGGCATGCGCCACCGCCGCGCACAGCATCGGCAACGCCTTCAACATGATCCGCAACGGCAGTTTGGATATCGCCGTGACCGGCGCGGCGGACTGCCCGTTCTCGCCCGCCGTTGTGGCGGCTTGGGTTGCCCTGCGCGCGGTATCGTCACGCGAGGATAACCCGGCGGAGGCATGTCGTCCATTCTCGGCGGACCGCGACGGTATGGTGCTGGGCGAGGGCGCTGGCATCCTCGTGCTCGAATCGGAACATCACGCCCTGGAGCGCGGGGCAACCATCCTTGCCGAGGTCAAAGGCTACGGCGCCAGCGCGGACAGCCATCACATCACCCAGCCCAACCAGGATGGTCCCGTCAAAGCGATGCGCCGCGCATTGAACGATGCGGGCATGACCATCGCAGACATTGATTACATCAACGCGCACGCCACCGGCACCGAATGGAACGACAAAAACGAAACCAAAGCCATCAAGGAAGTGTTTGGCGAGCGCGCCTACGAACTCCCGGTCGTCGGTAACAAAGCCGCGTTCGGGCATTCCATCGCGGGGAGCGGCGCGCTGGAGTTGATCGGGTGCATTCTGTCCCTGCGCGATCAGGTTGTGCCGCCGACGATCAACTACAAAGTCCCCGACCCGGAGTGCGACCTCGATTACGTCACCGAAGGGAATCGCAGTGTCCCGTTGAAAACTGTCATGAGCAATTCGTTCGCCTTTGGCGGGAGCAACGCGGTGTTAATTGTGGGAGGATACGAGCGCACGGATTGATTCGTTTCGGGCTTTCACATCTAGAAATTTTAGCCGCGAATTTCACAAATTTTATACTGGGCAGGAGCACCCGGCTCACTTCGTTGAACCACGGAGACATGCAGACATGGAGAAGATCAAGAAGAAATACTCCGCGACTCGGTGTCTCCGTGGGTAGTCTCTTTTTGTGCAAGAGTTGTTGGAATATTACAGAATTCAACTGAATACAAAGGAGATCTATGGAAAGGCTATTCACTCATCGGCATTCCAACCTTTGTGTTTAAACCTCCCGGAGTTTTCATGTTCTCAAACGGAATCAAAGCCATCTTCTTCGACCTCGACGGAACCTTACGACACAGCGTCCCCTCGGGCGGTGAGGTTTCCACGGAATACATCCGCTCCCTCGGCGTGGATTTTTCCGAAGCGGACCGCGTCAACGCCCAGCGCTGGGAGCTCGTCTATTGGGCGAGTTCGCAAGACCTGCTGGACGATATGAAAACGTACGCAGGCGATGACGCGAAATTTTGGGTTCAGTATAGCCAGCGCCGTTTGCGCGCGCTTGGCGTTTCCAAAAAAATATCCGATGAACTTGCGCCGAAGGTCTCTGCCTACATGGGCGAATATTACACCCCGAAGAGCATCGTGCCCGAGGATGCGCAGCGTGTTTTGCCGCAACTCAAACAGCAGGGATACATCCTGGCAGTGATCTCGAACCGCGACAAGCCGTTTCAAGAGGAACTGGATTCACACGGGCTTACTGAGTTCTTCCATTTTTCACTCGCCGGCGGCGAAGTGGACTCGTACAAGCCCGAACCGGAGATCTTCCATCACGCGCTCAAACGGGCGGACGTGCGCGCGGAGGAAACGTTGTATGTGGGGGATAATTATTACGCCGATGTGGTCGGCTCGCGCCGCGCGGGTCTGCGGCCCGTGCTCTACGACCCCGGCGGTCTCTTCCCCGATGCCGATTGTGAAACGATCCGCTCGTTCGATGAATTGATGACGATCGTTCGTGCGTAGGGGCACGATATATCGTGCCCCTACGGTTAATTGCCCGCGATCAATTCTTTCAACGTTGCCCCCAACCTCGTGATTCCCTCGCGGATTGTTTCCGGCGAAGAATACGAAAAATTCAGACGCATGGTGTTCTTGCCCCCGCCGGTCGGGTGGAACGATTCGCCCGGCACGAACGCCACCTTTTTCTCGATGGCGCGTTTGAGCACCTCTGCCGCGTCCATGCCTTCGGGCAGGATGCCCCACAGGAACATGCCGCCCTGCGGCTTGCGCCACGTCACCCCGGCGGGGAACATCTCCTCCATCATTTCGATCATCACATCGCGGCGTTCTTTGTACGTGGCGCGAATCACTTTGACGTGCTCGTCGAGGAACCCGCCTTTTGCCACTGCATACGCCACGTATTGATTGAACGACGGCGTATGCAGGTCCGCCGCTTGTTTGGTCATCACCAGTTTGCGGATGACCTCCGGCGGCGCGATCACCCATCCCAACCGCAGACCCGGCGCGAGCAACTTCGAAAATGTGCTCAGGTAGATCACATTGCCGGAATAATATTCGCCGTTCTGACCGTGATATTTGCTATCGAGATATACCACCGTTGGGATGTGTTCTCCTTCATAGCGCAGTTGCCCGTACGGATCATCCTCGATGATGGGCACGCCGTAGCGGTCGGCGATGCGGATGAGTTGTTCGCGCCGCTCGAAACGGAGGGTGGATCCGCTGGGGTTTTGAAAATTCGGCAGGACGTAGATAAATTTGGGTCCGATGCGAAGCGCCGCTTCCAGTTCATCCACGACCATCCCATGTTCGTCCGCCCGCACGGGGATGTACTGCGCGCCGTACGCGTTCCACGCCTGCAACGCGCCGAGGTAGGTCGGCGATTCGACCACGATGTAATCGCCGCGGTTGATGAACAGCCGCCCGATGAAATCGAGCGCCTGTTGCGAGCCGGAGGTGATGAGGATGTTATCCGCGGTGACCTCTGCGCTGAAGCGCGAGGTGTGCCGCGCGATCATCTCGCGTAATGGGCGGTAACCCTCTGTGGTCGAATATTGAAGCGACTGCGCGCCGTGATGGTCAAGCACTTCGTTGCATGCCTCGCGGAACTCCTTCAGGGGGAAGACCTCCGGCGCGGGCAACCCGCCGGCGAACGAGATGATCTCCGGTTGCTCGGTCAGTTTCAGCAGTTCGCGGATGACCGAACTCCCCATCCGTTGCGTGCGGTGTGCATAGCGATATTCCCAGGGTGTTTGCATGAAAACTCCGCAACGCGGACTTCCGTCCGCAAAATAAAACCTGACAGGTGCGCGAGTAACCCGTCAGGCTGGCTGACCGTTCAACGTACGGATGACCCGCAGGGAGATGACCTGTCTTCGGATCATGGCAGTGACATCCTACCCCCATCCCGCTTTTCTTGTAAGGGATAAAAATCACGAATATGACAGGCAACCTCAATCTTCGGGTGTTCGAGACCGGTTAAAATGGGACGCATGTCCCCCGCCTCGTTCTCCCATTCCGGCTTGCTCCCCTTCCAGCAGGGCGGACTCGACTCGTTGTGCGGGCTGTACAGCATCATCAATGCCGAGCGGATCATCAACCGCTCCTCCGACGACGAAACCCAGCAGTTGTTCGACGCCCTGATCCACTTCCTCTCGCGGCGCGGCTTGTTGAGCCAGCTCCTGATCGGGGGCATCATCCACACCCAGATGCTCCTCATCCTTGACAAGGTGGTCGGCAAGCAACGCATCTCCTCGGTGAACGTACCGTGGCGCGGCGTGCCCAACCCCGACCTGACCACCTTCTGGAAATCGATGCAGTCATTTTTAGACGGCACGCCCGGGCGCGCCATCATCCTCGGTTTGCAGGGCTATCACGACCATTGGACGGTGATCGAATCCATCACCGACCGTTCGATCTTCCTCTACGACTCCTCGCGCATCAAACGCCTGCCGCGCGCGCGTTGCACCACCGTCTACGCCACGTGGAAGCGCAAGCACCTGCTCCTGCCTGCGCAAACGTATTTCCTTTCCAATGAAGAGGATGAATCGAATGAGTGAATTATCAAACCTCGCCAGCGTGGAATATTGTTACCTCACCACCACCGGGCGCGTGACCGGCAAGCCGCACGAGATCGAGATCTGGTTCGGCATCCTCAACTCCACGATCTATTTGATGTCCGGCGGCGGGGAGGAGTCGGACTGGGTGAAGAACTTGAAGAAGAATCCGGCGGTCACTGTGCGGATTGACGATCGCACATTCACTGCCACCGCGCGGATCGTCCACGATGAAGCGGAAGAAATGCCGGTGCGAAACCTGCTAGCCGATAAATACAACGAACGCGAGGCGGATGGGTCGCTCAGCGAGTGGGCACAGTCCGCACGGGTGGTGGGGTTTGACCTGCTGTTCAGTTGAGACTGTTGATGAGGGGCGATGCAAAAGAATGGGTGGAAGAGGCGTGCTATAATCCAAAAACCGAAACGACATGCCCGACTCCAAGACATTTTTTGAAACCGAACAGGTTCGAATCATTCACGACGACGTCATCGCGACGGATCGCGTGGCGGATTCCAGCGTGGACTTGATCGTCACCTCGCCGCCGTACAACGTGGATATTGCCTACAACTCGCACAAGGACGATATCTCGTACGCGGAGTATCTCGAGTTCAGCCAGAAGTGGATGACGCGTTGTTACGAATGGTTGAAAGACGATGGGCGTTTTTGCCTGAACATTCCGCTCGATAAAAACAAGGGCGGGCAACAGAGCGTCGGCGCGGACCTGACCACGATCGCAAAACGAATCGGTTTCGGCTATCACTCGACCATCATCTGGAACGAGGGGAATATTTCGCGCCGCACGGCGTGGGGCTCGTGGATGAGCGCCAGCGCGCCGTTCGTCATTGCGCCGGTGGAATTGATCCTTGTGCTGTACAAAAAGAGTTGGAAGAAAACCGGCGGAAGCAAGGTCTCGGATGTGACGCGCGATGAGTTCATGGAATGGACCAATGGCGTGTGGACGTTCAACGGCGAGAGCAAGAAGAAGATCGGGCACCCCGCGCCGTTCCCGCTCGAGTTGCCGAGGCGGTGCATCAAATTGTTCAGTTTCGTCGGCGATACGGTGCTCGACCCGTTTAGCGGCAGCGGTTCGACAGTCATTGCCGCGGCGGTGAATCAGCGCAAGGGCATCGGTCTCGAAGTGGATGAGAAGTATTGTGAATTGTCGAGGAAGCGAATCGTCACAGCGACGGATGTGGCTCAGGGGGAGTTTGAAAATTTGATTACAAAGAAAAAAAGAAAATCCAAAAAAGAAAATATTTGATGTATCAGGAGTTGTTTCAATGGGCGTCATGATGCAAACTTTTTACTGGGATTGTCCGCGCGTGGACGGGAAGGAATTCCAATGGTGGAACACGATCCGCGAGCAAGTGCCTGCGCTGGCGAAGGCGGGGTTCACGGCGCTGTGGCTGCCGCCTGCGCACAAAGCCGCGAACCTCGCCGGTCCCTCGATGGGTTACGACCCGTATGATTACTACGACCTCGGCGAGTTCGACCAAAAGGGAGGCGTCCCCACATGGTTCGGCACGCGTGCCGAGTTGGAATCCCTCATCCAAACCGCGCACAGCCACAACTTGAGCGTGATCGCGGATATGGTCTTCAACCATAACTCCGGGGCAGATGCGCAGGAGTTGAATCCCCTCCTCAACCAGATGCGCTGGACTTTGTTCAACCCGAAAAGCGGAAAATTCCCGCGCAACTGGGAAAGCTTCCACCCGAGCAAATACGAATCGTGGGACGAGATGACCTTCGGCGATATGCCCGACCTTTCGCATCGCAACCCGTATGTGTTCAACGAACTCATCAACCTCGCGCGCTGGCTCATCGAAGAGATCGGCTTCGATGGTTTCCGCTATGATTTTGTGAAAGGATTCAACGCCGCCACGATCCAAGCGATGCAGGAGTACCGCTACACACGTGATGGAAATTATTTCGCGCCATACGGTGTGGCAGAATATTGGGACTCGACCACCAACACTGTCAACTGGATCAACTCGGCGAATTTCTCGAATACAAACCCTGTGGACGCGTTCGACTTCCCGTTGCGCGAAATGTTGAAGGCGCTGTGCGATCAATTTGGTTTCAGTTTGAAGAACCTCACCACCTGGGAAACGGTTTTGCAAAAACAGAATCAAAGCGCGGTCACGTTCGTCGAGAACCACGACTTGCGCGACGAGGGTCGCCCCATCGTCAACGATAAATTGCTGGCGTATTCGTACATCCTTACCCACGAAGGTTATCCGTGTGTGTTCTGGCATGACTACTTCAATTTGAATCTTGCGCTCGCCGATTCGCCGAACGGCATCGCCGCGCTCGTCACCGCGCACGAGAAATACGCGGGCGGCGGCACGGATGTGTTGTACGTGGACGATAACCTCTACATCATGCAGCGCACGGGTCACGCCGACAAGCGCGGACTGGTCTATGTGCTGAACAACCGCGGCGACAATTGGAACGGACGACTCATCACCACCCAATGGACGAACGCTTCTTTCGCACCTGTGGCTTGGTGGTCCAAAAGCGACATGGCGCGCCCAATCGACCAACGCACCGACCGCGACGGCCGCGCCCAGTTCTACGCTCCGCCGCGCGGCTATGCGGTGTATGCAATGAAATAATTGCAATGATGGTTGAGTAGTCCCGCGTGCTCTTCGCGGGACGTATCGAAACCACACAAGGAAACCACCATGAAAAAAGCCGAAAAAGCCTTCAACGCGTTCGACAAACTCTACCGCGGCTGCATTTGGATCGGAGTGAATTTGTTCGTTCTGCTCTTTTTGTGCTGGTCGCTTTATCAAGTCTTCGTCGGCTTCCGAGTGGAATCCAACGGCGAAACGACCGACGGAACCGTTGTCAGGTATGAGGAACGCGACGGCGGAACGGTACGCGCAATTGTTTCATATGATGTAGATGGACAAACGTATTATTTTACTGATGATGTTTCTTCCCGTCCTCCGCGGTTCGAACTTGGCGAGATCGTAACCATTCGCTATGATCGTTCCAATCCGGATATCGCACAGATAGAGGACAGCGCGTTCCCGCTTTGGTTGATTCCCTCTTGTACGGTGGCGGGCTTATTCGTCGCGCTGATCGTCGTCAACATTTGGGGCTGGCGCGCGTGGAAGCGCGGCGAGGAAATGTTGTAACCCATGGCGGATGTCCATGAGCAACTCCGCGCATTGCTGGATAAAGAAGGCGCTGTCTACCGTATGATCGAACACGAACCCGAAGGACGGACGGAACTCATTGCCAACATTCGCGGGAATAGACTCGAGCAGGCGATCAAGTCCATGGTGGTGCAGGTGCGGGTGAGCAAGAAGGAAAATATCTACTGCCTGGCTAACGTCCCCGGCGATTGCCGCGTGGACTTGGATGGGATCAAACGTCACTTTGATGCCAAAGGCGTCGGCATGGCGGCGCGCGAAAAAGCCGAAGCGTTGACCGGGTGCGTCGTCGGGGCGATTCCCCCGTTCACCTTCCCCGCAGAAACCATCGGGGCAGGCAGTGACCAATTGCACTTGTTGGTTGATCCGCTGGTGCAGGAAAATGCCGAAGTTGTGTTCAACGCCGGTCGGCTGGACCGATCCATCTTCATGAATCTCGACGATTACGTTCGCATCTCCAAACCGCAATGGATGCAGATTGCTTTGCGCGGATAAAATAAACCCAACTGACAGAAAAGGCAAATATCATGGACAACTACGAAAAGAACGTGGATAAAGCAATCAACGCCGCGGAAAAAGTGGCGGGTGTCGCCAACCGTTTCCAGATCGGCTGTTGGATCGTTTTCGCCAACCTTTTCCTTGGGGGCTTTTGTTTGTGGGGAGTCTACGCCGGGTATGTCAGTTGGAAATTGGAACAGAACGGAGAAGCGACCACCGGCATTGTCACCCAACTCGAGGAAGGCAGTGACAGCGACGGGGATTGTTGCGTCTACAGTCCGGTCGTCGAGTTCGAAGCGAACGGACAGAGATATTCCTTCGATGGCGATACGGCTTCGTACCCGCCTGCCTACGAAGTGGGCGAGCAAGTTTCGGTGTTGTACGACCCCGCCGACCCAAACACTGCGCAGATCAACAAATGGACGGAACGCTGGCTGATGCCGGTCATCCTTGTCCCCGCCATGCTCCTCACCGCGCTGATCGTCAATTTCGTTTTAATCCGCTCGTTCTGGCGGAATGACGAGGTCGGTTGATACGCGTGCTGGGTTCCCTCCGACTAAATTCCAGAAACTATATCTCTATTTTCAGGTTCCCCTGAAAATCCGTTTTAAAATGCGGCTACTGACCAAAGGAGCCGACCATGACCACGTTACCCAACTACAAACATTTCGACGGAATCCACTACGAGACCGGCAGTGTGCACAACGCGCTTGCTTATCAAGGCGTAAAGATGCCGCACACCAAATCCGCGCCGAGCGAGGCGTTATTGCTTGGCTTGAGCGGCGGAATCACGTTCGGGTATTTCAGTTTCGCCTACCAAGGGTTCGACCCGCACGTTGCCCTGCTCACGCGCAACACGTTCAATCCGTTCGAGACGATGCTCAACCGACTCGGCGCGGTGCGCAACGTCCGCCAGACGACCGACCCGAAGAAAGCCGAAAAGAATTTGCTCGACGCGCTCGATACCGGTCAACCCGCCATCGTGCTGGCGAATCGCATGGAAATGAAGTATTCCACCTACGATGGCTCCCTCGGACCCGACATGTACGAGATGATTCCCGTTGTGGTCTATGGCGTGAACGAAAAGTTTGTACATATCGCCGACCAATCGCGCGCGGCGTTGAGAGTCGCGGTCAGGGATTTCACGAAGGCGCGGGGGCGCGTCAAAAAAGAAAAATACAAACTGATGACAATCACCGTCCCCGCGTTCGACAAACTCGCCCAGAACGTGGACGCGGCGATTCGCGCCAGCATCAAATCGTTCTTCACCTCGCCGGTCAAAGGCTACGCCTCCAATTTTGGATTCGCCGCCTACCAACGCTGGGCAGATGTGCTTTTCAACGACAAGGACAAACAAAGTTGGAACAAGATTTTCCCTGCGGGACGATTCATGTTCGCAGGATTGACCTCCGCCTTTGAGCGCATCGAACTCTTCGCCACCGGCGGACAAGCCTCGCGCCCGATGTTTGCCGACTTTTTGGATGAAGCCTCCGCCATTCTGAATCGACCCGCCCTGCGCGACGCTTCGAAGAACTTCCGTGCGGTTGCCCCAGCCTGGGATGCGTTATGCCTCGCCCTTCTACCGGATTCGATTCCCCCATTCAAGGAAGCGCGCCAACTACTCCTCCAAAAACGCGACGCGTTCCTCGAAAAGGGAGCCGGCGCATCCGCTGAAGTCAAAAAGATCCACGCGCGGCTGGAAAGAATCCGCGCTTCGATGGAGAAGAAATTTCCGTTGACAGACGCAAAGGAAATCGCCTTCAAAGAAAACCTGCGCGACCATATTTTGCAGGTCTACGACCTTGAGCACAAAGCCATCACCGCGCTCGATCAGGCGATGAAATGGGAAACATGATTAACCCCGAATATAATCTATAATGCATTTCGCCACAGATACTTTGACTCGATCAGAACAAGTTTCACGAATTTCCGCGAAAAAAGCCGACCAAGTGACAACTGGTCGGCTTTCGTCTCCTGTGTGTCGGAGGGAAAAACCTAAAATCCGTGAGAATCAGTGTAATCCGTGGCTGAATCATTAAGTGAGGTGAGGCATGTATCGGCTAATATTCAACCGCGCGTTTCAAAGATTTGGCGTTTTTGACCCACGCTTTTACCAGGCTCAAGGCAGGCATCTGATTCACCTTATTCAGTTTCTTGTTTGCCTTTGTCATGGCTTCCAGCAAGGCTTCGGGGCGGCGGTTTGCGAGTTCCACCACGGTATCCACGCCTGCGGCTTCCAGCAAATCGGAATACTGCGCGCCGATACCCTTCACGCGAAACAGATCGGCGCGGTTGACCCAACCGAGAATCGTTTTTGCGTTGAAGCCGGTTTGTTTCGCCAGTTCCTGCCGCCCTTTTTTCGTGCCACCCATTTTCAGCAACCCGCTTGTGCCTCGGACGCCCACTTTGTTCAACTTTGCCGCATAGGCAGAGCCGATTCCTTCGATTTCTTTTAAAGTTGCCATTTCAAAATCTCCTTTGACAACAGTATAGCACCGCGTCTATAAAATACAAATGTTTTCCCTTGCGGAATACACTATAATTTCAACCGTGAGGCAACTGAAAATGAAGACAGATCAGCCGCCCAAAAACCCGCTGTACATCGGCAACCTCAACGACACCCGCCTCGGCGACTTCCGCATCGCCGCCTCCGATTTCGGCTTGGTCGCCGTGGAGTGGGCGTTTTTACAGCCCCAGTTTGATTCGTACCTCGCGCGGCTCAAGCATCCCATCGCGGAGGATGCGAAACGGATCAAACCGTACGCCAGGGAACTTGCCGAATACATCGAAGGCAAACGGCATGCGTTCACCATCCCCGTCGATTGGACCCACTTCACCCCGTTCCAGCGCGAAGCCTTGCAGGCGGTGTTCCGCATCCCCTACGGTGAAACGCGGACGTATCTCGAAATCGCAGAGCAGATCAACCGCCCGCACGCGTATCGCGCGGTGGGCGGCGCGAACGCCATGAACCCGATGCCGCTGGTGATTCCCTGTCATCGCGTGATCGGCATGGACGGCAAACTGCACGGCTACGGCGGCGGGCAGGGACTCAAGACCAAGGAATGGTTGTTGCAAATGGAAGGCGCGGTCATCGCGTAATTTTGTAGTTGCGACTCCGCGAAGCGCCCTGCGGGTCAGTCGCAAACGACTAAAGTCGTTACTACCTGATGTTACGCACCAATATGCTCCCACAGGGTCTATGACCCTGTGGACGGCAAGTAAGGGATAAAGAACATGTAAATACGGCGGTCGCAGACCGCCTCTGAGCAGAACTGCGTAACATCAGTTACTACTTAGAAAAGAGCAAGAATCGGGTCGGCAGAAACAGCGGGATCATTAGAATTCAGGCATGTTCGTAATAATTTCCCGGTTAAGTCCATCGTTTTGTAGGTTGTTCAAACTTTTCAGAAGGAGATATTTTGAAAGCAAAACACTGGCTCGTATTCATCACCCTCGGCGCGATCTGGAGTTCGTCCTTCCTGTGGATCAAGATCGGGGTGCAGGAGATCGGTCCCATGGCGCTGACCGCCTTCCGTATGCTGTTTGGCGCGATCACGGCGGTTGCCATCGGCGCTTACCAAAAAGTGGAGTGGCCCCGCGACCTGCGGACGTGGATCATCTTCGGCATTCTCGGACCCACCAGCCTCGCCCTCCCCATCTTCTTCATCTCATGGGGCGAACAGACGATCGATTCGGCGGTCGCCGCCATCCTCAACGCGACGGTTCCCCTGTTCACCATTTTCATAGCGCATTACCTGTTGCAGGACGACAAGATGACCGTGCAAAAAGTGCTCGGCTTGCTGATCGGTTTTGCCGGGGTCGTGATCTTGATGAGCAAGGATTTGACCGCAGGCGCGCACAATTCGTTGATCGGTCAAGCCGCTGTGATTCTGGCATCCCTCTTTTACGCGGGGAGCGGGGTTTTGGGCCGCAAACTGACCCAGCACGTGGAAGGAACCGTGCGCGGCGCGATGTTCCTCATCACCTCCACGTTCTTCATGTGGATCGTCGGTCCGCTTGTGGAAAGACCGTTTGAGTTTCCGTCGTTGCCCATCACATGGATCGCAATTCTCTGGTTGGGCATTCTCGGGTCGGGTCTGGCGGTGATCATGCTGTGGTATCTGATCCACGAGATTGGACCCACACGCACCTCGCTCGTCACCTATCTCTTCCCGGTCGGCGGTGTGATTCTCGGCGTGATCTTTTTGAACGAGACTCTTTCGTGGCAACTGATCGCCGGCTCACTGTTGATCGTCGGGAGTCTGGTCGTCGTCAACTGGAAACCCGCCAAAAGGGCGGAAGAAGCGAAGGCATCCGCTTGAAGTGAACAGGTTTATGTCAAAGAATTCGTTTCTCGAGAAATATGAGGCGTTCCTCCCGCTGGGGTTGTTCGCGCTCTTCCTCGCCTTCACCCTGCCGGGCATCGCCTGGGGCGCGCCGGACATCTGGCACCCCGACGAGGTCGTCGTCCGCTCGATCAAGGCGTTGCACGGCGAGTGGCGGTTCAGCGAGATCAACTTCAACTACCCCGACCTGCCGCAATACGTGATGTATTACCTGGGGAGAATCATCCTCGCGCTCGGATATTGGAACAGGGAAGTGCTGATCGCTTCGCGCGTCCTTTCGGCTGTGGTGGCAGGCGCGACGATTCCCCTCACGTACGGCATTGCCCGCCGCGCCGGCGGGAGTGCGACCGTGGCGGGGATCAGCGCGTTGCTGTTGCTCTGCGTCAGCGAACTCTCGTATAATGGGCGGTTCGCGCACAACGACACGTACACGGTCTACTTCATTACACTCTCCACCCTGTTCATGGTGAACTACACACAAACGAATCATCGCGGCTGGTTGTACGGGTCGTTTTTTGTCGTCGGCATGGCGGCATCGAGCAAATACACCGGGGCGAGTCTCGTTGCGGCGTGGCTTGCGGTCTACGCCATCCTGCAATTCAAGAACATCAAAAAGGAATGGTTCACCATCGGCGAGACCCTCTTCGTGAGCGGCGCGCTCGCCTTTTTAGGGTTCGCCCTTGGCACCCCCAAGGCATTGACGTGGATGGCGTACTTCTTCAAACGGGTCTTCGACGCGCTCGAATGGCAGGCGACATGGGGTCAACGCGACGACAGTGTGCGCGGCATCGTCGGTCAATTCCCGATGATGCAGGGAAGCCTCGGAACGGCGCTGTATCTTCTTTTCCTCGCCGCCTTCCTGTGGGCATGTACCCGCGTCATCCGCGAATGGCGCGCGAACGAACTCAGCCGAACCTCACAGGCGGGTTTCTTCGGCATTTTACTCATCGGCATCTTCATCCTCGACTTGCCGATTATGATCTCGTACAATTACCAGCCGCGCTACGTGCTGACTTTCATGCCGATGCTCGCCTTGCTGGCAGGATTCTTTGTGCACGACCTGTACACCCGCGCCCAGAGACTCGGCAAATCGATCTACTCCACAGCGCTGATCATCGCTTTCGGCGCGCTGGTTCTGTATTCTTTTGCGAGACTCTCCAGCATTGCCTTGTTGTTCCTCAAGGACGCGCGCATCCCTGCCACCGAGTTCATGCAAACCCTGCGCCCCGGCACATCGCTCGAACATACCAACTATCCGCCATCCTACCCCGACGGATTCTTCGAGCGTGAGCATAACTATCCCTTGCATATTCAAATGGGGACGATCGACGCGCAGGCTCCCGCCGACAAGCCCTACGAGTTTAACCAAGCCGAGCAGGGCTTGCTCGACCGCGGCACCGATTACCTGATCGTGGACAGTTTCACCGCCAGCCGTTTCGACGACCCGCATGTGTGCGCGCAACTCCCGAACGAGTGCAAGTTTTTCGGGCAACTCGAAGCAGGCGGGAGCGACCATTACCGGCTCCTCGCCGAATTTCAGTATGAATTGCCGTGGTATCTGCCTCGCGTGAGCGTGGCGATTGCGAATCCCACCATCCGCATCTACGAGAGGATTCCATGAACGACTTCCGCACCGGTTACATCGCCATCCTCGGCAAACCCAACGTGGGCAAGTCCACGCTGGTGAATGCGCTGTTGGGGCAGAAGATCGCGGCGGTTTCACCCAAGCCGCAGACCACGCGCAAACGTCAGTTGGGGATTCTCACGAGTGAGAAATATCAACTCGTGTTTGTGGATACGCCGGGCATGCACAGTCCGCGCCATAAACTGGGGAAGTATTTGAATCAAGAGGCGGAAGAATCCATCGAAGGTGTGGACGTGATCCTCTGGCTCGTGGACGGGTCCGCCAAGCCGACCGAAGAGGATGCCCAGATTGGACTGCTCCTCAACAAACTCCCGCGTCGGACCTCGCTTGTGATTGCCGCGAACAAACTCGACCTCGTCCCCGCCGAGGTGTTGACTAGCAATCTCGAAGCGTATCAGACGTCCCTGAAGAGGGAAGCGAAGACGGTCGCCGTTTCCGCCACGCAGAATCGGAATCTGAATGAATTGATCGAGTTGCTCGTTTCCTTGAGCCCATTCCGCGCACCGGAGTTCGACGAGGAGCAGGTCACCGATTCATACGAGCGCGACATCGCCGCGGACTTGATCCGCGAGGCGTGCTTGCACAAACTGCGCGAGGAAGTACCGCACGGCGTCGGCGTGCGCATCGACGATTTCAAGGAACGCGAAAATGGGATGCTGTACATCGGCGCGACGATCTTCGTGGAGCGCGATTCGCAAAAGGGAATCGTGATCGGCGAGGGCGGCAGCATGTTAAAGTCCATCGGCAGTGCGGCGCGCAAAGAGATCGAAGCGATGGGCGGACGCCCCGTGTTTTTGGAATTACGCGTGAAAGTGTTAAAAGACTGGCGCGACGATGAGAACGCAATGCAGAGACTGGGCTATCGCGTGGGTAAGAAAAAAAAGCGGAGATAAATACCAAGTATGGAAAAGAAAAGCATTTTCAAGCGCGAAATTGACAAGCCATCGGTTACTCAATTCACGCTTCGAGTTATTCCCAAGTTGATATTGATCGTAATTCGAGCGATTGTAAGTGTGCCTCTCCTGCCCATCTACTGGCTTGGATGCCTTGTGTGGTATCGCCCGCCGAACGTCCCCTACCTCAAACAAGTATTTCGATACGTCAGGCACGCATGGACCGTCTCTCCAGAAAACCCCACTCTTCCCATCGTTGGTCGTATCTGGCTGTCTTTGTCCATCCTGGATTTCTATATCGGTTCCCCAATGCGCGGGATCGCCTGGTTGTTGGACGAACTGCTGTATGGGAGAATCCTGAACAATATTGCCGTGCGTGAACCTGTCTTTGTCATCAGCGCAGGGCGGAGCGGAAGCACGCAGATCACACGGTATCTCGAGGAAGATGACAGGCTGGCTGCGCCAAGCCTCCTTCAATGCATGTTCCCTTATCTCTGGTTGTGGCAGTTGGCGCCAAAGACGATTGGTCGCATCCTCACACCCGAAAAAGTCCGGCGCATGATCCGAAGCGCCATGCCGCCCGAATTATGGGAACGACATGAGATGGACCCCTTTAAAGCGGACACATTCGACGGCGCTTTCCTCAGTTTCCATTTACGCCGCTTCTCACTCTACCTTGGGCCCGAAGTTGCCAGGGAAGATTTCAACATGGCGAAGATTGCTCCCCACGAAAAGCACGTCATGGAAAAAGATTTCCTTCAACTTGTTGACCGGCTGGCGCGAAAAGCAGTGTATTTTTCAGGCGGTTCACAGGAAGGAAAGGCTCGACGTTTCTACCTGAAAGGTCATTTCCTTTTTGCCGCGCAGGGGCTCTGGGAGAAATACCCAGACGCTTGTTTTATCACCGTTACACGGGAACCTCTATCCCGCTTGCGGAGCGGAATCAATTACCTGCGGGTCAATCCGCCGGATCCGGTCTTGGGACCTGTTCCCTGGTCCTGGTTGGCGAAAACATTAAGCTTCACGGAGGTTTTTTACAGCCAGGCCGAACAGGAGTGGTTTACCCGCGAAGCCGACTGCCGGCGATCTGTGATCCGGTTTTCAGAATTTGTAAACGACCTTGAATCTTCCATGAAGCGGGTTTATCTGGATTGTTTCGGTTCGGAAGAATTACCCCCATTCATACCCAGGACCCACCCACCGCGGGAAAGGGAACACTACAGCATCAACCGCGCCCTATCTGAATTGGGCATAAACGAAAGTGAAATCAAAAATAGTTTGAGCAATTACATTGAGTGGTGCCAACCCACTGGTTGAGCCGTTGAAAGACTGGCGCGACGACGAGAACGCAATGCAGAGGCTGGGCTTTCGGACAAAGAAGCGTAGGGCGAGATAATGGATTTTATCGGAAATAGCGTTGCCCTACGGACACACCCTCTCCCCTTCCTGCGGAACAAACAAAGCAATCTCATCTTCGGGGAAAGCGACTTGTCTGGGGTCGTTGCACAAGACCGGGCGGGACTGGTGGAAGTCGATGCCAGTTGGTTAAACAGAAAGAGCCGGGGCTCCAGGTCCGGCTCTTTCTGTTTCCAAAAGGAGGAGAGAAGCGTCTTACAAAGTCAACTGTATCACCCGTCTGCCGAGAGTGCTGGACGTCACCCCTACGGTACGCGGACGATTCAGCGACGGTTTGTATGAGCCTTTTTTAATAGGACTTACGCAAAATGGGCTCCCACAGGGTCTGCGACCCTGCGACTTCTCTGTAAAATACGGCGGTCACAGACCGCCTCTGAGCAAAAAGAATGGTTTTGCGTAAGTCCAGCATAACCTCACAGCGACGACCGCGCGCGGACCCAGGTGCGCTTTGTGAGAATTAACGCGGGATGAAAACGGTCAGTCCGTCTGGAACTGCCCCATCTTCCAACGTTCGAAAAGCACCAACCCGTTGAGGAAAGCGTAGGCGGCAACGAAGAGCAACACCGACGCCCAGGCATCCACGATCTGCAACGCGCCTGCGCGGCGCAACGCGTACATGATGAGGAAGATCAGCAGGAAGATCGAGCTGACGAACATCCATGAGATTAACAGGGCGCCGCTTTTGTGGCGGATGTGAATGCGGCTGTAATCGAACGAAAAATATCCCGCCATGCACCCGCCCGCCAGCAAGCCCAGCACCACCGAGAGCATCTCGAACGAACGCGTACTGCGGTCGGAATCCTGCGCGAGCGGCAGGGGCTCCACAAAAAAGCGGAGGAAAACCACGTATGCAAAAAACACAGCGAGGACGATCAGGCTGATGCGGACGCTTCGTCCGACGGTGAGGTTGCCTTCCGTTTTATTCATCGTTCTTCTCCGTTTCGAGTTGTGGATTCATCGTACGCATGTCACCCCGACACTTCGATCTCCGCAGGGTCGAGCCGCACCTCCAGCGCATCGCCGTACGCGATTCCCGCGATTGGCATGGCGATCACCTCGAGCAGGGACGGGTTCTGGAAGTGGCGCAGTTTCGTCTCGGGGTGCGGATAATACACCCAGCCATCGTATTCAACGTCTCGGAAAATCACTTTGCAACGTGAAAACGAAAAGTGTTCCGGCGGGTGAAGGTCGGTCCATGCGATGTGATGGAATGTAAATTGCGGGTGGATGAGTTTGAACTGGCGCGGAGCAATATCGATGTTGAGCGTGCCGTTGAAATACCCGCGCAGGTCGAGTCCGCGCGCGGCGAAGAGCGGACGCTGGCGGTCGAGCGCCCCATAGGGGTAATCAGCCGAAGGTCCGGAAGCGACGCGATAGCCTTGCGCGAGCCGGCCGGGAACGCGAGTCCATGTCATGGGGCGATTGTACCTGCTTGCAAGGAAAAACTCCGGGGGCTCCCGGAGTTTTTCGTTGCAAGTGCTCTTCGCGATCAGCGGGTTCCAACCCTGATCCTCAACAACCCGTACAGCGCCTTTGCCAGTTCGATGCCCTGGATGATGAGCGCCACGATCAACGCGAGTGAAACCGCATAGTTGACGATGGTCACCAGCCCGGCGATGTTTTCAGAAATATCCGCAAAACGGGCAATGGACTCGGAGGTGAAGATCGTCAGGTCCGGCGTGCGGATGAGCATGACCGTGATCGCCAGCCCAGCCGCTTCGATGGCCACTTTGGCAGTCCGACCAAGTGCATTCCACTTTGAACGGAAAAGCAAGTAAACGCCCAGGATGATATCCGCGACAAAGACCGCATTAAACCACGGGATGAATTTATTAAATTCATCGGTGAAGATGGGTAGGTTGAAAAACAGCCCGTTCAATAATGCCAGCCCAAGCACGTTGAATACGATCTCCGCGATCAGGTCGCCGCGTTTTACCATATCGGGGTCGGGTTCTTTCGCCAGCGAGGCGGGGTCCCATTGCTCGGCATCCGAAAAACTGCCGATCTCTTTTTCAGGCAGGACCCGCTCGAGGATGGCGAAGACCAGCACCACATTCCCGAACGCGGCGATGGCGGCGGAAACGGCGTTCCCCACCCCTTGCATGACGATCTGCATGAAATCCGGCGCCAGCGCCGGGGAACTGGTGACGGCTTTGACCACCGCAAGCCCCAACATCACCGCGACCACGACCGCCACGACGATCTTCAAGACCATGAGGAAGAACGGGAACATGCGCGGACCGATCAGATAGGGGTGCATATTGTACGTGGATGCCACCTTCTGCGGCGACCCATACTCCCGCAACAGTTCGATCTCCATCGCTTCATCGCGCGGACGCCCCGCCTGCTCCGCTTTATCCTCGAGCATATCCTCCAGTGTGGATCTCAACTCTTTCTCGATATCCTCCCACCCCTTGAGGAGCGGCAGGTGTCTGCCGACTTCGGCAACATATTTGTCGATCAGGTTCATTTTTTCTCCTTGCTTATTTCAATAATGCCTGCAGGGTCGCCGTCATGGACGACCATTCGGTTTTGAGGGTAGCCAGCACCGCCTTGCCTTCCGGGCTGATCACGTAATAACGCCGCGGACGGGCTTCATCCACGATGCGCCAATCGGACTGCAACAGTCCCTGCGACTCGAGCCGGCGGAGCAACGGGTAGAGCGTGCTTTGGTCGATCTCCAACCCCTTGTCAGCCAGCGCTTTCAATAGGGAATAGCCATACTGTTCCCTGCCCAACTGGCTAAGCACCGCGATGGAAAGAATCCCGCGCCGCAGTTCCAACACCATGTTTTGAACGATCTCTTTGCTGTTTTCCATATATCACCATGCGGTGTATATTACTGTATACCATACAGTATGTCAAGGGTAAAAAAACGGGTGAGTTGCCTCACCCGTTTTCCATAACCCTACGTGCAGTCGATGGTGTATTTTGCTTCTGCGAACAGACTATTCGGGCTGGTCACCACCAGCCTCACCCAGTACTCACCGGGTGTGATGATCGGGACCGGCGTATATTCACCGGACACTTCCTTCACGCCGAAGGTTTCAAACTCGGTGGTTTTGACCGGCTGTGCGCCGCCCTGCTGGGTTTCGAAATACCACTTGACGGTGGTGGGACCGTTGGTCTCGATGGCGCCCTTGAACTTGACCGGCGGGACCACACCCACACACAACAAGGCGAGGTCGATCAACTTCGGGTCGAGCGACAAGGTCACATTGATCACTGCCGCTGCGGGGGTCTGCGCCACTTGCAGGCTGGCGAGGTTGCCCGAAGCGCTGGTCACGCTTGCCGCCACCCAGCAATTCCGGCCGGGGTTGAGCGGGTCTTGAATGAGCCACCAACTGGCGTCGGAATTCTTGCCGACGATCTGCGAACTCGCGCCGAGATTCAACGCGCTTGTGGCAAGCCAAGCCGTGCTCGGACCGATCCGACAATTCACCGGTTGATCGCGGGTGGTGACGGTCGGCACGCTGGGGGTGAAGGTCAACGTGGGGAGCGGCGTATCGGTGGGCAGGGGCGTGATGGTCGGCGCGGGTGTGTCGCTGGGGAGCGCCGACGTGGCTGTCGCAGGATTCGTCGCAGTGGCTTCCGGGGTCGCCGCGGGCAGGTTGCACGAGGATGCGATCACGGCAATCAACAAAAACAGAACCAGTACTTTGTATTTCATGCTTTCTCCTTGGATCATGGTTGCGTCAATCTTATTGGACAATGGCGGTTTTCGCAATGGGAAAAGGGAGTGCCTCTTTAAATAAAAAGCGCCGGTTCGACGAACCGGCGCCATCACCTGCAGGGATCGCTTTACTCGTCGAGCGACCAGATCCACGAGTTTTCGAACTCACAACTCCCTTTGCCCGATTCCTGCCACGCCATGAAGCCGAAGATGCCTTCACTACGTTGTTTGCTGTTGTCGAAATACCGCCCCTGATCCACGCCGTTAAAGTACACGCTGAATTCATTTCCCTGCCCCACCACAACGAATTCATTGGTGGCGTTGTTGCCCACATCGATCACTTCGGAGTATTGGTCGCCGGTCACGCTCCCCAGGTATGAACTGCCATCGAACACATCGATATACCAGGCGGGCAACCCCGAGAACCGCAGGAAGTAGAACTGATATTGCTTGCCTTCATCCAGGTTGGCTTCAGAGCGGAGGATCGCACCGCAGAACATCCAGCCCGAGGCAGTCCAGGTGACATCGGATTTGAAAACAAAATCGCTCGCGGTCAAACTATCGTCAATGACTGCTGTAGTGTCGTCTGCCGAAGGTCCCTGCATGTTAATCGTAATGGGGTCGGTCTGTTGCCACAAAAGATGACCATCCTTGTAGGGCACATCGCTATCCGAGAGCAATTTATCCAGTTCATCGAGCACACCGGCAGCGCCGGCGGTGGCTTGCGCGGCGGCGGTCGCGGCGGCATCCGGGGTAGTCGTAAATACCGGTGTGGGCGTATCGGTTGGGAGCGGCGTATCGGTTGGCGGGGGCGTATCCGTCGGCGGCGCCGGCGTGGCGGTGGGCGCTTCCGTCGCGCCTAACTGGCAGGCTGTCAAAAGAATCGAGGCAAGTAACATCATGACCAGGAACCGTTTCATCGAATATCTCCTCTGTGATTGGTTTCCCTGTCCACCACCCTTGTTGTGGAATCAGGCCCGACTAATTCAAGAATATCCTACAACTTTAGAAACCAAAATTCAAGCCCCCAGTTCTGGCGTTAAATAACGACATTCCCCGATGGGTGGTGATATCGGGGAATGTCGTCCGGGTTATTTCAACATC
The DNA here is from genome assembly GCA_964528275.1 of uncultured Anaerolinea sp. Taxonomy (GTDB): domain Bacteria; phylum Chloroflexota; class Anaerolineae; order Anaerolineales; family Villigracilaceae; genus Defluviilinea. Next base: position 31,937 of record CAZGSB010000026.1, read on the forward strand.
GGCATCTTGATGCCATGCCGTTTTGCCGCATCGATCGCGATCTCATACCCCGCGTCGGCGTGACGGACAACGCCCATGCCTGGGTCTGTCGTCAGGACTCGTTCCAACCTGCGAGCCGCTTCCGGTGTGCCATCCGCGACGATCACCTGCCCCGCGTGTTGACTGTACCCCATGCCCACGCCGCCGCCGTGATGGAACGATACCCACGTTGCCCCGCCGACCGCGTTGATCAGCGCGTTGAGGATCGCCCAATCTGAAATGGCGTCCGAACCGTCTTTCATCGCCTCCGTTTCGCGGTTGGGCGAAGCGACCGAACCCGAGTCCAAATGATCGCGCCCGATCACGATCGGCGCTTTGACTTTGCCTGTTGCAACCAATTCATTGAACATCAAACCCGCTTTGGCGCGTTCTCCATAACCGAGCCAACAGATGCGCGAGGGCAAGCCCTGGAACGGAACTTTCTCACGCGCCATTTGCAACCAGCGATGCAGATGCGCGTCGTCGGGGAACAACTCCATGATGGCTCGATCGGTGACATAAATATCTTCTTTATCGCCGGAGAGCGCCACCCAACGGAACGGTCCCTTGCCCTCGCAAAACAGCGGACGAATATACGCGGGGACAAAGCCGGGGAACTCAAACGCATCGCTCACACCGTTGTTGAACGCCTGTTGTCGCAAATTATTTCCGTAATCGAACACTTCCGCGCCGGCGCGTTGAAAGTTCAGCATCGCTTGCACGTGCTTCGACATCGAGTCCATTGCCATCGTTTTATATTTTTCAGGATTCGACTTTCGCAACTCATCCGCGGCTGTGACCGATAACCCGCTAGGGACATAAAACAACGCCTCATGTGCCGACGTTTGGTCTGTCACCACATCGGGAACGACTCCACGCTTGAACAACTCGTCGTACACGTCTGCCGCGTTGCCGATCAGCCCAATGGACTTGGGAACCTGCTTGTCTTTAAACTCCTCCACGAGTGTCATCGCTTCTTCGAGATTGTCCACCACCATATCCACGTAGCCGATGGCGCGGCGGCGTTCGGCGCGTTCGGGGTCCACTTCAACAATTAATCCCACACCTTCATTCATCGTAATGGACAACGGTTGCGCGCCGCCCATCCCGCCCAAGCCAGCCGTGAGGACGAACTTCCCCCTCAACGAATCCCACCCTTTGAGTTTTGCCAACGCGCCGAAAGTTTCGTAGGTGCCTTGAAGGATTCCCTGTGTGCCGATGTAGATCCACGAGCCCGCCGTCATCTGCCCGTACATGATGAGTCCCTGTGCGGCGAGTTCGTCGAATTTTTCCCACGTCGCCCAGTGCGGCACGAGGTTCGAGTTGGCGATCAACACCTTCGGCGCGTCTGTGTGACTCTTGAACACGACGACCGGCTTGCCCGATTGCACAAGCAGGGTTTCGTCCGCTTCGAGGTTCTTGAGCGATGCGAGAATCGCATCGAACGATTCCCAATCACGCGCGGCTTTGCCGCGTCCGCCATAGACGACGAGGTCTTCGGGTTTTTCAGCAACCTCTGGATCGAGATTGTTTTGAATCATGCGATACGCGGCTTCGCTGAGCCAGTTCTTACAGGTGAGTTGAGTCCCGCGGGGCGCGCGGACAGTTCGAGGTCCGGACATGATGCGTCTCCTGATTGAAATAAAAATTCCTCCCGGCAATTATACGCCGGGAGGAATTTGATTCGTCGGTGAGTTCGGCGCATCAGTTCCGGATGTTGATATTTCCGGCCCCGATGTTGACGATGATCGTCAGGGTGGGACCCTCGCCTGCCTGCGTGTACGTGTTCCCATTTTTTACCCAGCCATCTGCAAAACCCACATCTGCCAGCGCGCCATCCACGGTGACGACCGCGTTCACTCCCTCGGGAATGACGAGCGCAATATCGCTAAAGCCGCTGTCGATGCTCACGGTGGCATCGCGTTGCAAGTCGCCGGAAAAATCGAGCGTGTAGTTCCCCGCGCCGGCGTTGAACACCAACGTGTTGAAGTTGGCGTTCGCCAACCCTTCGAGGGTCACGTTGGACGCGCCGGTGGAATACCGCAAGGCGGACATTTCGACGAGGTTCGGCGCGGAGAAAGACAGGTTCACATCCGATGCGCCGTCGTTGACCGTCAGGGTCTTGAGCGCAAGCCCGCCCAGTTCGAGGGTGCCTTCGTACGCGCCGGCCTCGATGGTCAAATCCATGGGGGAGTCGCCGAGGGCAAAATCCCATTCGTTCTTCAGATCGTCAAAAGGCGGCAGGCTTTCAAAATTCCCCTGACGGATCGTTACCTCGGAACCACGTTCGAGTATCTCCGGCTTCAGATCGTCAAAGTTGTAGACGATCGTCCCCTCCACCAAATCTTTCGCGCCGGGGGATAACGTGAGGTGTCCCGCACCGAATTCCAAACGGACTTCCGCATCTCCCTCCTGTGAGCCTGCCACACGGATGGACTCGGTCACATCCGGTCCGGCTTTCGGCTGACCGAGGTCGACGCTAAATCCGCACGCCATGCTCGCTAAAGCAAGCACAAGAATAACTGAAAGTATCTTTACGTTCATTTTGGCTCTCCTTCTGCCCATCATACGGAGGAAAAGGAGATGGGTTGCAAAACGAAAACCCCTCGCGCGAGGGGTTCCCTGTACATCAATTCAGACGATGCCCGTCTGCATGTACCTCAACATCCTCGGGTTATATTTTCCGATGACTGCCGCCGATTCGCCCTCCAGCACGCCCCCGAAATAACTTTTGATGTGACGCCGAATGTACGGATTTGATTCAAGGATGATCTTCGATTGCACAACAACATCGTGTAACGCATAAATGACATGCGGCACATCCGCCATGACGACCGCGCCGAGGCACATGGGGCAGGGTTCGACGGTGGTGAAGAGAATTGCGCGACGATAATCGCTCCAGAGTTTATCGCCACCGGATAGCAAGGCGTTTAATTCCGCATGACGCAATTGACTCTTCAACTCGCCATGTCGCGCCCGTCCGCGGGCAATAATTTCACCGTCCAACACGACTATCGCCCCGATGGGAAGTTCTCCCGCTTGCCCAGCGGCATCCGCTTCTGTCAGCGCCTCGCGCATGAAGTGTTCCAGATTGAGGTGTGCAAGGGTTGGGGAAATAAAATTCGTCATGCTTTCTCCTCCCGTTGTATCTATATTATTTCTTCATCGCCGCACTCAACGCCTGATCCAACGACCGGACCTCCACGATCTCGATTCCCTTCGGATACCCCTCGCTCTTGCGAATCGCTTTTGGCACAATCGCCGTTTTGAACCCCAGTTTTTGCGCCTCACGCAACCTCGCCTGCATCTGACCGGGCATGCGCAATTCTCCCGCCAGACCGATCTCACCGATCAGCACCGCGTCCGCTTTGACGGGGACATCGCGCCACGAGGAAGCAATCGCCGCGGCGACAGCGAGGTCGGCGGCGGGTTCGTCGATCTGCAACCCCCCCACCACATTGACGAAAATATCCTGTTCCGAAAGTTTCAACCCAACACGGCGAGTCAAAACAGCCGAGGTTAATAGCAAGCGATTGAAATCAACTCCATTTGCAGTCCTTCTCGCGTTCCCGAATTGAGTCGGCGAAGTAAGCCCTTGAATCTCAACAAGGATGGGACGCGTGCCCTCCATGGTGACGGCGATGGCAGACCCCGCCGCATTCACCATTCGTTCTGCGAGAAACGCCTCGGAAGGATTCGTCACCTCGACCAGCCCGCCTTCGCGCATTTCGAATACACCGACTTCGGAGGTCGCGCCGAAGCGATTCTTCACCGAACGCAACAAACGGTAAGCCTGAAAACGATCCCCTTCAAGATACAAAACTGTATCCACGATGTGTTCCAGCACGCGCGGACCGGCGATCGTCCCTTCCTTGGTCACGTGCCCAATGACAAAGACCGAGATGCCGCTGGTCTTTGCCAGTTCGCGCAACTGCGACGAACACTCGCGTACCTGACTCACCGAGCCAGCGGACGAGTCCATGCGGGAGAGGTAGACCGTTTGGATCGAGTCCACGATCAACAATTCAGGCTTGACTTCGTTGATATGGTTAAGGATGATTTCGAGATTGGTTTCGGTGACGAGCAATAAATTTTTTGGTAGATCCGTTTTGCCGTTCAAGCGTGTGGCGCGCATCTTGATCTGTCGTTCCGATTCTTCACCTGAAACGTACAACACGCGCTTTTGACCAGCCATTTCCATCGCCATCTGCAACATCAACGTGGACTTGCCAATGCCGGGGTCGCCGCCGACCAGCACGATGGAGCCGGGCACGATTCCCCCGCCGAGCACGCGCGCGAATTCTTCGATGGGCACGCGGATGCGGTCCTCCGCGTCGGAGGAGATATCGCCGATGGAGCGCGGGGCAGACCGACCCGTCAGTCCGCGAACCGCGGTGGACTTGGTCACCGGCTCATCGTGGATGACTTCCTCGACCATCGTGTCGAATTTTCCGCATTGCGGGCACTTACCCATGTACGACGCGGCAACGCGCCCGCATTCCTGACAGACATACCGTGTTTGTGTTTTTGCCATTTCAAACCATCCCCCTCTCCCCGCGAAGCGTCCCCGAAGGGGATAGGGAGAGGGCTGGGGTGAGGGTGATCTTGCGGTCGAGTATAACAGAATTTATGTTCTGTTTTTGCCGCCTTGCGGTTAATTTGCTATACTGGAAACACGATCAAAAAAACAATCAAATTCGGAGAACTCATATCCAAATTTGATGGGAGAAAATTCTATGATCGAATGGTTCGTTCACCTCAACCCCGTGTGGCAGGCATTGCTCGCGACAACGTTCACGTGGCTGGTCACGGCGTTGGGCGCTGCGACGGTTTTCTTTTTCAAACAAGTCAATCGCAAATTATTGGATGGGATGCTCGGCTTCGCCGCCGGCGTGATGATCGCGGCGAGTTATTGGTCGTTGCTCGCGCCCGCCATCGAGATGACGCGTGAAACCAATGATGTGCCGGTCTGGCTCCCTGCCGCGCTCGGATTCTTGCTGGGCGGCGCGTTCATCCGTTTGATCGACTTCTTCCTGCCGCACCTGCACTTGGGGTTTCCTGCCAGTGAAGCCGAAGGTCTCCCAACAAAATGGAGACGGAGCATTTTGCTCGTGCTGGCGATTACCTTGCATAATTTTCCGGAGGGATTGGCGGTCGGAGTCGCGTTCGGCGCGGTCGCGGCGGATGTATCGTCCGCGACTCTCGCCGGGGCGGTTGCGCTCGCCATAGGCATTGGGATTCAAAACTTCCCTGAAGGTGTGGCAGTGTCTGTTCCTCTGCGCTCCGAGGGCTTGTCTCGATTTCGGAGTTTCTGGTTTGGGCAATCTTCCGCGCTGATCGAACCGGTTGCGGGCGTGCTCGGCGCGGCGGCTGTCCTGTTCATGCGGCCCATCCTGCCGTACGCGCTCGCCTTTGCCGCCGGCGCGATGATCTTCGTGGTGGTCGAGGAGTTGATTCCCGAATCACAACTCGCCAAAAACACCGACTTCGCCACCTCCGGCGCGATGCTCGGTTTTGTGATCATGATGATTCTGGATGTGGCGCTGGGATGAAAAATTTTGCCACGGATTCACACGGATTTTCACGAATTTTTATCTGTGCGAATCCGTGAAACTTGTACTGAGCCGTGTCGAAGTATCCGTGGCTGAGAATTTGAAATTTCTTCGCGGTTAAATACTTGCTGTTGCTGAGTAGACCTGATCCAACATCGCCAAAAACTCCCCCGAGGGACGTTCCTTCAAGATTTCCTTGCGCGAATCGCGGTCGAGCGTTTTCAGCAGAAGATACTGCACGGCATACTTGCGGAACAGTCGCTGCCCGTCCTCTTCGCCGTAAAACTGGATGCTCTTCTGCAAATGCTCGTGAATGGTTTCTTTGACCAATTCAACAGGGACTTCCTCGCGGTCGTAGCCCGCGAAGATCCACGGGTTGGCGATCGCGCCGCGACCGATCATGACTGCGTCACAATGCGTGTGTGTTTTCATCCGTTGGATGTCCGCCACCGTTCGCACATCGCCTGAGCCGATCACCGGAATTTTGACCGACGATTTCACCTCGGCGATCGCATCCCAATCGGCATTCCCCGCATAACGCTGTTCTTTCGTCCGCCCGTGAATCGCGATGAGAGCACCGCCTTCCTCTTCCACGATGCGGGCGATGAGTTTGAAGTTCTTGTTTTTATCCCAGCCGAGACGAATCTTGCCGGTGACCGGCACGTTCAACGCCTTCACCAAATTGCGAAACGTGCGTGCGATCTTCAATGGGCTTGGCATCATCCCCACACCCGCGCCGCGATCCGCAATGGACTTGGCGGGGCATCCCATGTTGAGGTCAATGATATCGGGCTTCCACTTTTCGACGACCAGCGCAGCTTTGAGGATCAAATCCGGGTCGTCGCCATAGATCTGGAACGTGATGGGACGTTCGGCTTCCTCGTAGTAGAGTCTCTTGGCGGGTTCCTTCGAGCGGCTGAGGATCTTTTCCACTTTGACGAACTCGGTGTAACTCATTGCAGAACCGAGCGCGCGGCAAATGGAGCGGAAGGGCCAGTCGGAGTAGCCGTCCATGGGCG